>NZ_FWFJ01000102.1 GCF_900172365.1 Roseovarius gaetbuli | reverse complement strand
CACTGAGAACTGACCCGGCAACTGCAGAAATTGTCATTGAGAATTGACCCATGTGCAACCTTACCCCTGCTTGATTCAGCTGGGGGCTATTGGAGTGGTAGACATGGGATTTTTGAGGGTTATTCGGAAATGGGCGCTGCGAGACAAGATGCCCATTCGCGAGATTGCGCGGCGAACAGGCGTATCTCGCAACACGATCAAGAAGTATCTGCGGGCCGGGATTGTCGAGCCCGAGTTCCAGAGACCGGACCGGCCGAGCAAGCTGGATCCGTATGCTGAGAAGCTGACAGCCTGGTTGCTGTCTGAGCAGCGCAAATCACGCAAGGAGCGGCGGACTGCCAAGCAGATGCATGCCGATCTGGTGCAGCTTGGCTTTGATGGCTCATATGAGCGGGTCGCGGCCTTTGTGCGGGACTGGAAGGGTGAACGGCAACGCGCGTATCACACGACTGACCGCGGGGTCTTCGTTCCGCTGGTTTTCCAGCCTGGCGAGGCGTTTCAATTCGATTGGAGCGAGGATTGGGCCTATGTCGGCGGCGAGCGCATCAAGCTCCAGGTGGCCCATATCAAGCTGTCGCACAGCCGTGCCTTTCTGGTGCGGGCCTATCTGCTGCAAACACACGAGATGCTGTTCGACGCTCACTGGCATGGCTTCCGGGTGTTTGAGGGTGTTCCGGGGCGCGGCATCTACGACAACATGAAGACAGCCGTCGACCGGGTTGGTGTCGGAAAGAAGCGCGATGTAAACGCACGATTCCTGGCGATGACCAGCCATTATGTCTTTGATCCCGAGTTCTGCAATCCAGCGGCAGGGTGGGAGAAAGGTCAGGTCGAGAAGAATGTGCGCGATGCCCGCCACCGGCTCTGGCAGCTCATGCCCGCCTTTCCGGATATGGATGCGCTGAACATCTGGTTGGAAGATCGCTGCAAGCTCCTGTGGGCGGAGACTGCGCATGGCACCCTACCTGGCAGCATTGCCGATGTCTGGGAGGCCGAAAAGCCCGCGCTGATGCCACTGCCCACAATGTTTGACGGCTTTGTCGAGCAGAGCAAGCGGGTGTCGCCCACCTGCCTGATCACATTCGATCGCAATCGCTACTCAGTGCCCGCCAGCTTCGCAAACCGGCCCGTCAGCCTGCACATCTACCCCGAACGGCTGGTCATCGTCGCCGAAGGGCATGTGGTCTGCACGCATGAGCGCATCATTGAACGATCGCACCGTCAGCCGGGGCGCGTCGTCTATGACTGGCGCCATTACCTCGCCGTGGTCCAGCGCAAGCCGGGCGCATTACGGAACGGTGCTCCCTTCGTTGAGATGCCAGAAGGGTTCCGGAAGCTGCAGGATCAGATGTTGCGCAGGCCCGGTGGCGATCGCGAGATGGTCGATGTCCTGTCACTGGTGCTCCACCATGACGAACAGGCCGTGCTTTGTACTGTGGAAATGGCGCTGGAGGCAGGAGTGCCAACAAAGACCCATGTGCTGAACCTGCTCCACAGGCTGGTGGACGGCACACCGATAGACCAGCCCGATGTGACCCCGCCCGCAGCCCTTTCTTTGAGCAAGGAACCCGAGGCCAATGTCGCACGGTATGATGGGCTGCGCACCACGGGAGGAACACGTCATGCGTCATGATCCCGCCGGTGCTGCCATCGTCATCATGATGCGCAGCCTGAAGATGCCGGGCATGGCGCAAGCCGTGCAGGACCTGCATGAGCAAGGATCGCCCGCTTTCGTTGCAGCGATCCCCATGTTGTCACAGCTGCTCAAGGCCGAAATGGCCGAGCGCGAGGTGCGTTCCGTCGCCTATCACATGAAGGCAGCACGGTTCCCGGCATACAAGGATCTCTCTGGCTTCGACTTTGCTGCCAGCGAAGTCCGTGAAGCCTTGGTCCGCCAACTTCATCGATGCGAGTTCATGGACGCGGCTGAGAATGTGGTGCTGATCGGAGGCCCCGGAACCGGGAAATCGCATGTCGCCACCGCCCTCGGCATCCAAGCAATCGAGCATCATCGCAAGCGCGTGCGCTTCTTCTCGACGGTCGAACTCGTCAATGCGCTGGAGCAGGAAAAGGCCCAAGGCAAGGCTGGGAAAATCGCCGAGGCACTGGTCAAAACCGACTTGGTCATCCTCGACGAGCTGGGATATCTGCCGTTCAGCGCTTCAGGCGGCGCGTTGTTATTCCACCTTCTCAGTAAACTTTACGAGCGCACCAGCGTCATCATCACAACCAACCTGAGCTTCAGCGAATGGGCCAGCGTGTTCGGGGATACGAAAATGACCACCGCGCTACTCGACCGTCTCACCCATCGCTGCCACATCCTGGAGACCGGCAATGACAGCTATCGGTTCAAGGCCAGCTCCGAGACAGCGAAAAAGAAACGAAAGGAGACAGCAGCATTGACGCCATCATGACGCAAAGAACATAACAACTGGGTGGGTCAAGTCTCGGTGACAATCCCGGGTCAGTTCTCAGTGACAATCAACA
>NZ_FWFJ01000109.1 GCF_900172365.1 Roseovarius gaetbuli | reverse complement strand
CACACCGTAGCCCCTGAGAAACCCCACCGTAGTCGCCATCGCGAAACTCCTGCCCTAATCTCCGTCAGGTGCGAAATCTCAGGTCAGGTGAGAATTGGGAAGGTGCGGGCCAGGAAACGCTTACAAACGGGTTCACTTTCGGTGCACGCATAAAACGGATCATCCGGCGTGGGAAACCAGGTGTATTCAATGGCCTGGGCAATCCGCTCTCAGTCAATCAGGTCGGAATTCAAAAAGTGGTGACGGGCATAAATCTTGCCGCGGTCAATGTGATGCGAGGCGAGAAAGGCAACGGGCGCACCGCGAGGCGGGCAGATCTGGTCGGCTACCTCGTTGATCACAACGTCATTGTCGGTATCGCCAACGCAGAAACCGATGTCATGGGTCAAAGGCGCCACGATGTAATGCAACCAATCTTCCGGTTGCATGGCTCAGGTAACAAGTCGTTCGCGGATGGTTTTCTGACCAACCAGCGTGACAATCATCGTATGCTCTGCTTTTGCTAAAATGTGCCGGAATTGCTCAGACGCTCCAATAGCATGCGCGTGTTACGACTCAAAAAAGAGGCGTACTCAGATTTCCTCCCCGAGGAAAATATTGCAGGTAAGTCTTGGCAAGGTGATCTCCGCAACTCGCGCTGAAATGAAGGTCCTCCAACTCAAGCAACTGGAAGCGTGACCGAAATATCGTCGTCAATTGCCAACGTCGCCAGCACATTACTAGACCCATCGACGAACTCGTAAACGTCAAAATCGTTAACACCGTCATTGACGGATTCACTCAACGACCATGTTCCGGCAGAGTCACCCGCCAAATTCACGGTGTCACTACCGTCTCCGTAGATCGTCGCGCTCTCTGCTGCACTCTTTCCCAGAAGTTGCTCCAACAGGGTGTCGGATTTGGAGGAAAGCTCAATTATATCCATAAAAGTAACATTGAGTGCTTCACTGGATGTATTTTCCAAATCAATTGCCTCGATGTCGCTACCTTTTAATGTAGGAAGCAGATCGGAGCCGACGTTGCTGCCGGTAGCCACAACCAAAACGTCGCGTCCAACATCACCGTTATATACATCCTCTGAACCACCCCACTCCAGACCGTCATCGCCTTGACCGCCATTGAGCGAGTCCACCCCGGCCCCACCTGCAAGATAATCGTCGCCTGAGCCACCCTCTAACGTATCATTGCCCTCGCCTCCGAAAATCGTGTCTTCACCCGCCGCACCTTTTATTAGGTCATTACCGCCCAAGCCATTTATTTGGTCTGCACTGGCTCCGCCCAGCAATCGATCATCCCCTTCGGTGCCGTTCACGATATCCGGATCGTCCTTACCCGAGTTTTCGTTCACCGGGGTCACCGTCACCGTCACCTCTGCCGTGTCGACGTCCTGACCGTCCGAGACCGTGTAGCTGATCGTGTCGGTGCCGTTGAAGTCGGCATCCGGCGTATAGCTCAGCGTGCCGTCGTTGTTGATCTGCACGCTGCCGT
>NZ_FWFJ01000053.1 GCF_900172365.1 Roseovarius gaetbuli | reverse complement strand
GGCAGTCTATTTGCACGAGATCACAAACGGCTGCCAAGCCAAACGGATCATTGACGGCTGGATCGGCTTTTACAACACAGAGCGCCCCCACACCGCGCTCGACAAACGCACCCCAGACGCGGCATACTTCGAGCAAGCAGAGATACGAAAAGCGGCATGAACATAAATCTGATGCATCTTAGACAAGCCGCAAAACTGTCCTAAAAAGCAGGACCACTTCAGTTTGAGGAACTTGCACAGGCTCTCAATAACCGGGCGCTGTCGCTTGCCGCCGCCGCGCATGAACCCAGCCTGCACCCGGCTGCTCACATAATCAGACCACAGGCCCGTCAGACTGACCGATACAGCGGCCTTTTCTGGGGGCTGTGCGTTCACGATGATCGGTGCGGCGGGTTGGGCCCGTGAAGTCACCTTCATCACGCTCTGCAACCCGTGCCAGCGCTTCTAGCTCGGCATGGCATAGGGCACGGGCGATCCCGCGCCATTCCTCGCTGCCCGGGTCTGCATCAAGGTTCCCAACAGCCCGGAACCTTTCGATCTCCCGCCCAACCAGCGCAGTTAGTTCCTCGTTGCTTGCACGGTCTGCGATAGCATCGCGCAACTGTTGCACCAAAAGATCGTCAATGCCCACCGAAGGCCAGCGCGGATCATTACGCAGCTCATCATCAAAGGCCAGCCGCTGCATGTAATGGCTGTATGCGATCTGGTACGGTGCTAGGGGATACCGTGCCGGCGCTGTTTGTAGTCGCCCTGCCCCGGCCTTTTGCTCGGCAAGGGCGATCTGGTGTTGAAGCTGCGCCAACGCGCCGGGCAGTAGCTTGAGCGCTTGCCGGTTGTCACCACCCAAAGGGCTGCGCAACTCGGTCTTGCCTACAATTCCGCGGAAGTCTTTCGGGACTACCAGCCGGGCGTGATAGCGCCCGTTGCGATACACCATGTTTCTAACCCTGCCTGCCATGACGACAACCTTTTGTAACCACAAGGATGGACAAACGCCTTTGTTTGCAAGGATTTTATTTGATTTCAAAGGGGTAGAGTGGTGCGGGTGAAGGGACTCGAACCCCCACGCCATAGGCGCCAGAACCTAAATCTGGTGCGTCTACCAATTCCGCCACACCCGCACTGGCGCGGTATCTAGCAAAGCCTTTCACCGGATGCGAGGGAAAAATGCCCGTCGCGCGTCATCAGAGTAAGGCGAAAAAAGGCAGGACATTAACCTATTCTTGCCATATTATGGTGTCAAAACTGAGGCAGTAATAAAGCGAGAAACGCCATGAAACCGAAAACGGTCGGGCGCTCAGACGGCACAATTGCCGTCATGGCCCCTTTGAATCCAGCAGGCCTTGCGGCCGATAGCATCATTCTCACGCTTGACGGTGAAAAGCGCGTTGGCGATATCCGCCCCGGCGACCGGGTCATCACCCGCGATAGTGGCATGGCCGTTGTCAAACATGTCGACACCCAGACCATCACCACCCGCGCCGTGCGCATCAAGGCCGGATCGCTTGGCCATACCCGCCCCGAGCGCGACGTGACGCTGCCGGCCGATCAACAGATTCTGGTGCGCGATTGGCGCGCGAAGGCTCTGTTTGGCGCGGCACAGGCAATGGTGCCCGCTGCACGACTGGTAGATGGCGAATTCGTCACCCTGATCGAAGAGTGCGAAATGGTGCTTTACACCCTCGGGTTTGATCGCACGCATGTGCTTTATGTGGACGGCCTTGAACTGGCCAGCGAAACCCTGACCCCATTGGCGCAAGCCGCCTAAGCGTCAAGCGCGCGCAAGACCGTCGGCAAGACCTCGGGCAGATCCTCTGCGATCAGGCCGGGGCCGAATTCAAGCGCGCATTCCACATGAAGCCAGGCGGCGATCTCTGCCGCCTGTATCGGCGCCACCCCCCGCGCCAAAAGCCCCGCGACAAACCCGGCCAAAACATCGCCAGATCCTGCCGTTGCCAACCAAGGCGCCGCGCGCTCATACTGGGCCGAGTTTATGCTGCACGCCCCCGACGGCGCCGCAATCACCGTATCGGCCCCCTTGAACAGCACGACACAACCCGCCCGCCTCGCCGCCTCGCGCGTCGCATCCACCTTGGAATAGGCCGGACCGCTCGACGGCTCCTGACAGAGCCGCTCGCTGATATCGGGGAAAAGGCGCGCGAACTCTCCGGCATGAGGCGTCAGGACACAACGCTCGTGGAGCATCGCGAAGAGGGCCGCATCGCGACTGATAAGCGTCAACGCATCCGCATCAAGCACAACCGACCGGCCGTCGTAGGGTGGGTGAAACCCACGTGGCTCCAACGCGGCCCTGACCAATGCCATGCCGCGCTCTCCGACACCCAATCCCGGCCCCAGACAAAGCGCGTTGATCCGCTTGTCCTCAAGCACCTCGCCAAGCGCTCCGCCATCCTCGATCCGCTTTAACATCACCGCCGTGATCTGCGCCGCGACCTCCATCTGCGCCGACCCCGGCACGCCAAGCGTCACAACCCCTGCCCCGACCCTCAGCGCCCCGCGCGCCGCCAGCCGCGCCGCGCCGGTCTGGCCCGCACCACCCGAAAGGATAAGCGCGTGCCCATGGGAAAACTTATGCTCGTTCGTCCACTTGGGGCGCAGCGCCACCGGTTTTTCCAGCACCTTCACGATATCCCTGCCGTTGGGGCCTTCAAGGCCGATATCCTTGACCACGAGTTTTCCACTCAACCCCGGTCCACCGCCATAGTGGCCCTCCCGGATCAGGAAGTGTCCCACCTTGGCCCGGTGAAACGTGACGGTCAGATCAGTCGGAAATGCCCCGAAATTGGCACCAGAATCAGTGCACAGCCCGCTCGGGGCATCAATGGCCACATACTTCGGACGCGTTGCAGAATCGTTATGCGTGACGTTGGGGACAAAACCGTGCCAAGTCCTCAGGGTGTCTTGCGGCGTCGGTCGCGTCAAACCGGTGCCAAACAGGGCGTCCACCACCAGGTCGTTGCGGCGCTCATCCAGGATATCCTCGATCGCGTGGTCATTCCACGCGGCGACCTCGCCGATCGCGCGCCACCGCTCGTAATTGGCCTTCGCATCAGGCGGCAGTTTTGCAGGGTCGCCATAAAGGTATACCGAAACCTCCCACCCCCAATCCTTGAGCAATCGCGCCACGACAAACCCATCGCCGCCATTGTTGCCCGGCCCGCAGAGAACGATCGCGCGGTGCGAGGTCGCCGCAAGGTCGGGCCATTCCTCGAACGCCGCCTCGACCACACCCCGACCGGCGCGCTCCATAAGCTCGAGGCCCGTCACTTCGCCCGACTCAATCGCCGCCATCTCAAGGCTGCGCATTTGGGCCGCGGTCAATACTTCGCTCATTCCTAAACCTTCTCGATTCAATTTCGCACATTAACCGTGCAATTCGCCCATTTTTTAGGCACATGCGATTGTCACCGCCATTTGCCCCCGCATTCCCGACCCTAACCGATTGAGCATACCCCTGAGAAGTGGTCTGCACATTGCGAAACGACAGCCGAGGAGGCCCGAGCCGATGAAAAAGATCGAAGCGATCATCAAACCGTTCAAACTCGACGAGGTCAAAGAAGCCTTGCAGGATGCAGGCATTCAGGGCCTTTCGGTTATCGAGGTCAAAGGCTTTGGCCGCCAGAAAGGCCACACAGAGCTTTACCGCGGCGCAGAATACGTCGTTGATTTCCTGCCCAAGGTTAAAATCGACGTGGTGCTTGACGACGATCAGGTCGATACCGCAATCGCGGCGATCATCGACGCGGCAAAAACCGACAAGATCGGCGATGGCAAGATTTTTGTCAGCCCGGTCGAACAAGCCATCCGTATCCGTACCGGCGAAACCGGTTCGGACGCGCTGTAATCCCTACTCCAGTAAGAAAAGGACAAGAGAATGAGCAAGGACGCGATTCTCAAGCAGATCAAGGATGAAGGCATCGAATATGTCGACATCCGCTTTACCGACCCGCGCGGCAAGTTGCAGCACGTCACCATTGTCGCCGATCTGGTCGACGAAGACTTCCTCGAAGAAGGCTTTATGTTTGACGGCTCCTCAATCGCAGGCTGGAAGTCGATCGAAGCCTCGGACATGAAACTCATGCCCGACACGGACAGCGCCTATGTCGATCCGTTCTACGCGGAAAAGACACTCTGCGTGCATTGCTCGGTTGTCGAGCCCGACACCGGCGAATCCTATCCCCGCGATCCGCGCGGCACCGCCGAAAAGGCCGAGGCCTATCTCAAGTCCTCCGGCATCGGTGATGTGGCCTATTTTGGCCCCGAGGCCGAGTTCTTCCTGTTTGACGACGTTCGTTTCTCGAACTCGATCAACAAGGTGTCCTACGAGGTCGACGCGGTTGATGCGTCCTGGAACACCGATACCGAGTATGAAATGGGCAACATGGGCCACCGTCCGGGCCTTAAGGGCGGCTATTTCCCGGTCAATCCGGTGGATGACGCACAAGACATCCGCGCAGAAATGCTCTCGACCATGAAGCGCCTTGGCATGAAAGTTGACAAGCACCACCACGAAGTGGCCAGCTGTCAGCACGAGCTTGGCCTGATCTTTGGCACGCTGACAACGCAGGCCGACGAGATCCAGAAGTACAAATACGTGATCCACAACGTGGCCCACGCCTATGGCAAGTCGGCAACCTTCATGCCCAAGCCGATCTATGGCGACAACGGCTCTGGCATGCACGTCAACATGTCGATCTGGAAAGACGGCAAGCCGCTTTTCGCAGGCGACAAATACGCCGACCTGAGCCAGGAAGCGCTCTATTTCATCGGTGGTATCCTCAAGCACGCCAAAACGCTGAACGCCTTCACCAACCCGGCGACCAACAGCTACAAGCGTCTGATCCCCGGTTTCGAGGCCCCCGTTCTGCGTGCCTATTCGGCCCGTAACCGCTCGGGCTGCGTGCGTATCCCGTGGACAGAATCGCCCAAGGCCAAGCGCGTCGAGGCCCGTTTCCCCGATCCGGCGGCCAACCCCTACCTGGCGTTCGCGGCTCTGCTGATGGCTGGCCTTGACGGTATCAAATCCAAGATTGATCCCGGCGAAGCGATGGACAAGAACCTTTACGATCTTCCCGCCGAAGAGCTCAAGGATATCCCCACCGTTTGCGGCAGCCTGCGCGAAGCGCTGGAGTGTCTTGCGGCCGATCACGACTTCCTGCTGGCCGGTGACGTCTTCACCAAAGACCAGATCGACGGCTATATCGCCCTCAAGATGGAAGAAGTGCACCAGTACGAGCACACGCCCCACCCGGTCGAGTTCGGCATGTACTACAGCTGCTAAAGCGGCGCGCGGCCTCAATTTCGCCGCGAAAACACAACCAGAGGGCGCTCCATTACGGGGCGCTCTCTCTTTTTTCAGGCACTGTTACCGAATTTAATCCAAAAACGCCAAAATCGACCGATTGCCCCAAACTATTCATAATTGAAACACGCCAGACACAACTTTTGCGGTCATCAAATAGTTAGGTAATAAACTATGAACGGATCGCACCATGACCAGGACCACTCACAGGGTTACGTCAGGGCTAGTATTTCTCGGTATGAGAGCATTCGACATCGTGATGATCGGCAATCGGGTCTGCACCACATTGGACAGGCTCGGCGCGCAGATCGGCGGACTTTCTGTCCAATCCGATGACAGGATCACGATACGCACGCCCGATTTCGAGCTGTGCATCGACAACAAGGCCGATTTCCACGTCGCCACGCTTGAGCGACCTGCGGCCCATTTTCTGGCGCTGACCTTGACGCGCTTTGAACCGACCGGCGAAGAGGACGGGCCCTGCAACCAGTCGATCATGGCGCATGTGCTTCAGACCCTGCATCGCAGTCTTTCGCCCGATTACGTCCAGTGGATCGACCCGCTGGCCCTTTTGAGCAGCGCCGATTTCGAGATGGCCACAACCATGCCCGAGGAGGAGCCGATGCTTGAACAGCTGAGCTGCGACGACTGCGCCGGGGCCACGAAAATCATGTCGCGCCGCCACATCCTGCCGAGTATCGAGGAAACCAACCTCATGCTTCAGGCGCGTCTCAGGTCCGGTGATCCGGTCGAGGGCGCCCTGCGCGCAACCTTTCGCAAAAATCAGGCGGCCCCGCGTATCAGTACCGATGATATCCGCGAAAAGACCACGCCCTTGCGGCTCACGGTCTGGTTGCTGACCATCACGCTGGGGCTGTTTGCCCTGCCGATGGCGGCTGCGCTGACGGTGTTCAACCTGCTTCGCGGTGAAAACCTCCGGCTTACGTCGCAAACGGCGGCACTGACCGGCACCTTTATCGCGTTTCAGACCTTCGGCACCACCGCAAGCGCGATGTCGGCCCTTCAGAGCATGTTGGGCTAACCGATGTCGGCCTTTCCCCCTAGCAGAGCCTTTGAGCGACCCCGGCAATCGGCTAGACTCCTGATAATTGGTTTTTACAGGAGTGTTCAAATGTCGCCGAAATCCAGAGTACCTGCCGTTCTGAGGGGGCTGTCCCTGTCGCTTGGGCTGTCGCTTGGCCTTGCGGGCGCCGTCGCGGCGGCCCCCTGTGGCAACACGGCAGACGGCTTTTCCGCCTGGAAGGCCGCCTTTGCCAAAGAGGCCGCACGCGAAGGCGTCGGGCAACGCGGTCTGGCGGCCCTGGCAAGCGCCAGCTATGCCAGCCGCACCATCGCGGCGGATCGCAATCAGAAGAGCTTTCGCTACTCGCTCGACAAGTTCATGAAGGTGCGCGGCGCCGATACGATTGTGGCGCAGGGCCGCAAACGCAAGGCCCGCAACGCCGCCTTTTACGCCTCGCTTGAACAGCGTTTCGGTGTGCCCGCCGGTGTGTTGATTGCCATTCACGGCATGGAAACCGGCTTTGGCGGCTTCATGGGCGACAGCGCGGTCGTCTCGGCCATTGTCACCCTGACCTATGATTGCCGCCGCACTGACTTCTTCCGCCCGCATGCGCTTGGCGCGCTCAAGCTGGTCGACAACGGCAGCATCACCGAAGCCACCAAAGGCGCCAAGCATGGCGAGTTGGGCCATACCCAGTTCTTGCCGGGCAACGCGCTAGCCTATGGCGTTGACGCCACCGGCGACGGGCGGGTGGATTTCTATGACTTTGCCGATGCCATGGCCTCGACCGCGAATTTCCTGCGCCAAAAAGGCTGGAAACCCGGCAAGGGCTATCAAGAGGGCCAACCCAATTTCGCCGTCATCCAGCAATGGAATGCTGCAGGCGTCTATCAAAAGGCGATTGCGATCATGGCGGCGCGGATCGACGCGGGCTAAGCCCCCTTACCGGGTGGGGCGCCCTGCGCCCTGTCCCACCACACACCGTTTTGTGCCACGTTTGACCGGTTTCCCTTGTTCAACCCCAAGATCAACAGGCCACACCATGCAGAGACACATCCACGGCCAGATTGCCGCTTTGGAATATCACGACCCGCCAGAGATGGAATTTCCCGACATCGTCGAGGAATTCGATATCGCGATGCAAAAGATCTCGACACAGGTGCGCAGCCTGACCTGGGATGGCGAGGACATTGCCCTGATTGATCGCGAAGCGGTGCGCATCGCCCTTGGCTGGTTGCCGCCGGTCGATGCCGATGCGCCGCTTTACCTTGTGATTGCGGTCGGGGCCAAGACGACGAAGGGCGGCGCAGGCTTTGATGCAAGTGCCTATGAGGTTTTGTTGCGACGCATCATTAACCGGGTGCGCAGCTTTATGCCGTTTGATGCGGTGCTGCGCGGCGAGGCCAATCGCCCGGTTGGCAGCGCCCTGATGGATGACACCTTCGAGTTGCTGGCGCATAGTGCGGGCGATAGCGCGCAGGATCGGGCCAGCCGTACAGCACCCGCCAAGGACCGCAGCACGCCAAACCCGACGCACCCTGCAAAGGCAAAGCCTGGCCCGAGCCACCGCAACACCGAAGACGCTCAAGAGGCAGAGCTTGTCCTCCCCGAGGCCACGGTGCCGATGCGCCTGACGATTGTGACCCTCGGGGTCACGCTGTTCCTGCACGCCCCCCCCATCGGCGCCGCGCTTTTGACCTATACGTTTCTGCGCGAGGCTAGCACGCTTGCCACCTAAAGCATGTCGCATGTTGTCGACGCTCAAAACCGGTTCCCACTTTTGAGCAACATGCTCTACGCGCGAACGTCAATCACGAAGGTATGGATCGAAAACACACAGGCCCGTGTCTTGGGCAGTCGCAAAACGCATTGCCGCTCGGAACGCAAATACGGATAATCCGCCCCGCCCTTGGTGCTTGGCTGAACGCGCGAGCGAGGCTGATGCAGCGTTGGGTCGCCATAGCGTAGCGCGTTGAACCGCCAAAGCGGGCGATCCACCTGCACCCCGTCAAAAAGCCGCTGCACCCGCCGCGCAAGCCCCGCGTCATACTCCGCCACCGGCACATGGATCGAGGTCAGCGGGCGACCGATCTTCTCGGCCAGCCGCCAACTGGCGGGAAAACACAGCACGGCGGCGCTTAGAACATGCTCGTCGCCCTGCTTTTCCATCAGGCACAGATCCTCTTGCACCAGATGCCCGAGCGTGCCCATCGGATCGCCGCGATCCAGCTTGACCTCTACCCCGTCCGGGCGCGTGACGGTCTCGTCGCGCAGGACGTAGCCCGGCGCATGATCGGCCAACCAGCGCAGGACATACTCCAGCAATTCCTGCGCCGCTGCCGCGCCCTCTGGTGTCACCGCCAGCACATCCTCGCGTTGATCGCGCAACAGGCGCGCGCGCTCTGCCATCTGGCCGCCAAACGCCTCATCCACCATAAGCCAGTCAGCCAGCGTCAATGGCGCGACCCCCGGCAAGGGCCGTCCGGTCGCGACATCATAGGGCAGGCTTTTTTGTAAAATCTCGGTCATGGCGCAAACTTAGCCAAGTCAATGCGCGCCCGCATCCCCAAACAGCACGCCCGCACGCTTTGCCGCACAACGCTCGGGTTGCCGCGCACGGCCTGACGCACTACAAGCGCGACGAACCCCGTTTCCACAGTTATTTGCAAGGATCGCCGATGATTCCCCGCTATTCCCGCCCCGACATGGTCGCCATCTGGTCCCCCGAAACCAAGTTCCGCATCTGGTACCAGATCGAGGCCCATGCCTGCGACGCGATGGCCGATATCGGCGTGATCCCGCGCGCCAATGCCGAGGCGGTCTGGAAGGCCAAGGACGTGACCTTTGACGTGGCCCGGATTGACGAAATCGAGGCCGTGACCAAGCATGACGTGATCGCCTTCCTTACTCACCTTGCCGAACATGTCGGCAGCGACGAGGCGCGCTTTGTGCATCAGGGCATGACAAGCTCGGACGTGCTCGACACCTGTTTCAACGTTCAGCTGACCCGCGCCGCCGATATCCTGATCGCGGATATGGAGGGGCTTTTGGCCGCCCTCAAGCGCCGCGCTCTGGAACATAAAGACACGGTACGCATCGGGCGCAGCCACGGCATCCACGCCGAGCCGACCACGATGGGGCTGACATTCGCCCGTTTTTACGCCGAGATGGATCGCAACCTGCGCCGCCTCAAAACCGCGCGTGAAGAGATTGCCACCGGCGCGATCTCGGGCGCGGTCGGCACTTTCGCCAATATCGACCCGGCGGTCGAAGAGCATGTCTGCGCCAAACTGGGCCTGACCCCCGAACCGATCAGCACGCAAGTAATCCCGCGCGACCGCCACGCGGCGTTTTTCGCCACCCTCGGCGTGATCGCAAGCTCGATCGAGAACGTCGCCATCGAAGTGCGCCACATGCAGCGCACCGAGGTGCTTGAGGCCGAAGAGTTCTTCTCGGCGGGTCAAAAGGGCTCTTCCGCGATGCCGCACAAACGCAACCCGGTGCTGACAGAGAACCTGACCGGTCTGGCCCGTCTGGTGCGCATGTCGGTGGTGCCCGCCATGGAAAACGTCGCCCTCTGGCACGAGCGCGACATCTCGCATTCCTCGGTCGAGCGCGCCATCGGTCCCGACACCACCGTGACGCTTGATTTCGCTCTGACACGGCTCACCAATGTGATCGACAAGCTCGTGATCTATCCCGATAACATGCTGGCAAACATGAACAAGTTCCGCGGCCTGGTGATGAGCCAACGCGTGCTTCTGGCCCTCACGCAAGCCGGCGTCAGCCGCGAAGATTCCTATAAACTGGTGCAGCGCAACGCGATGAAGGTCTGGGAACAGGGCAAGGATTTCAAGACCGAATTGCTCGCCGATGCCGATGTCCTCAAGGCGCTAAGCGCCGAACAGATCGAAGAAAAATTCGACCTTGGCTATCACACCAAACACGTCGACACGATCTTTGCCCGCGTCTTCGGAAAATCCTGAATTTCCGTAACGCACAAAATATGCTAGTCTCCTCACAGGTGTTTTCTGTGAGGAGATCCAATATGAAACTGAAATCCGGTATCATGGCCCTTGTGCTCGCCGCCCTGCCCAGCCTGCCCCTGGCCGCAGGCTGTCCGTTCAGCGGCCACAGTCAGGCCCAATCCTGCGCGGACGGTCATGCTTGGGATCCAGGCTCCAAATCCTGCGTCAAGCAAACCACGAGCTAAAGCTCCCGCTCTTCTTCTTGCCAAAAGTATCCCGGGGGAGTCCAAGAAAATTCGCCGAATTTTCTTGGATGGGGGCAGCGCCCCCTGCCCGCCCTCACCGTTCTGCGGGCATCCGCTCTTCGACAATCCCCGCCCACCAGCTACAGCCTGCCGGGATCGCCTCGTCGTTGAAGTTGTAATCCGGACTATGCACCATCGCCGTGTCGCCATTGCCGATCAGGATATAGGCGCCGGGTCGCTCTTCCAGCATGAAGGCGAAATCCTCACCGCCCATCACAAGCGGCGCCTCATTGCACGTGCCACTGACCTTTTGCGCCACTTGGGCGGCAAAATCGGTTTGTTCGGCGTGATTGACCATCACCGGATAGCCCCGGTAATAGCTCACCTCAGCGCGCCCGCCAAACCCGTTGGCAACGCTCTCGACAATCGCCTTGAGCCGCTGTTCGGCCATATCGCGCATCTCTGCGCTCATCGTGCGCACTGTGCCCTTGAGGTGAACGCCCTGCGGAATCACGTTGAAGGCATTCGACGAGGTCTGAAACGAGGTGACCGAGACCACCACCTGATCCACCGGATCGGCATTTCGGCTGGCGATGGTCTGAAGCATGCTCACCATATGCGCGCCCATCACCGTGGTATCGACGGTCTCATGCGGCTTGGCCGCATGCCCGCCCTTGCCGGTCAGCGCGATATCAAACTGATCGGTGGCGGCGAAAAAGCTGCCGGGGCGGATGGCGAATGACCCAAGCGGCTGACCGGGCCAGTTGTGCATGCCGTAAACCTCCTGCACGCCGAACCTCTCCATCAGCCCATCCTCGCACATTTCACGCGCTCCCGCGCCGCCCTCTTCGGCGGGCTGAAAGATCACCACGGCGGTGCCATCGAAATTGCGGGTCTCCGCTAGGTATTGCGCCGCGCCGAGCAACATCGCGGTATGCCCGTCATGCCCGCACGCGTGCATCGCGCCGGGCGTCTTGCTGGCATAATCCACTCCGGTCGCCTCGTGAATTGGCAGCGCATCCATATCCGCGCGCAACCCGATGACCCGGCCCGATCCGGTGCTGTTGCCCTTGATCACACCGACCACCCCGGTGCGTCCGATCCCGGTCACCACCTCGTCACAGCCAAACGCCCGAAGCTTATCGGCAACAAGCGCGCTTGTGCGATGGGTTTCATAGAGAATTTCGGGATGTTGATGAATATCGCGCCGCACGGCGGTGATTTCATCGAGTAATTCGGCGAAACGGTTCTTGACGGGCATCGCGCATGGCTCCTGATATAGTCGCAAAGTTGCCCATAGCGTGGCGCATTCGCGCAGCTGCGGCAAGGGGGCGCGTCGAGCTGTAGGCATTTGCCCATATACATCCGCGCCGAGGTCGGGTATGGGTCGCGGCTTGCGCCCATACGCGCCCCTCCCCCCTACCAAAGCAGACCCAAACCTATGATCATCTCCAGCCTATCCAAAACCCTTGCCGCACGCGGCTATGACACCCTGACAGCTGTGCAAGAGGCGGTCACGGACCCGGGCCTTGCCACGTCTGATTTGTTGGTGTCCGCCCAGACCGGCTCGGGCAAGACGGTGGGCTTTGGGCTTGCCATTGCGCCGACCCTTTTGGGCGAGAGTGAAACCCTGCCCCCGGCCGCCGCGCCGATGGCCCTCATCGTGGCGCCAACGCGCGAGCTTGCCTTTCAGGTGATGCGCGAGCTGAGCTGGCTGTATGCCGAGGCCGGTGCACGGGTTGCAAGCTGTGTCGGCGGGATGGATATGCGCGACGAACGCCGCACGCTGGACCGGGGCGCGCATATCGTCGTCGGCACGCCCGGGCGGCTGTGTGATCACATCAAGCGCGGCTCGCTCGACATGACATCGCTGCGCGCGGTGGTGCTGGACGAGGCCGATGAAATGCTCGATCTCGGCTTTCGCGAAGACCTTGAATTCATGCTGGCCGCCGCGCCCGAGGACCGGCGCACGCTGATGTTCTCGGCCACAGTGCCGCCGATGATCGCCAAGCTTGCCCAACAGTTTCAGCGCGATGCCGTGCGCGTCAGCACCCAGTCGGGCAACAAGCAACACGCCGATATCACCTATCAGGCCCTGCGTGTCGCTCCGCAGGACGCCGAAAATGCGGTGATCAACCTTCTGCGTTATCACGACGCGCAAAACGCCATCGTCTTTGCCAATACCCGCGCCACCGTGGCGCGTCTCACGGCGCGCTTTGCCAACCGCGGCTTTTCGGTTGTCTCGCTCTCCGGCGAGCTGAGCCAGACCGAGCGCACCCACGCGCTTCAGGCGATGCGCGACGGGCGCGCGCGGGTCTGCGTGGCCACCGATGTGGCGGCACGCGGCATTGACCTGCCCAATCTTGAACTGGTCATTCACGCCGAATTACCAAGCAACTCCGAGGCGCTTTTGCACCGTTCGGGCCGCACCGGGCGGGCCGGGCGCAAAGGCATTTCGGCGCTGATCGTTCCGGCCAAGACCGCAAAAAAGGCCGAGCGCCTTTTGAAATTCGCCAAGATCACCGCCGAATGGACCACCCCGCCGACGCCCGAGGATATCGAGGCACGCGATCACGAGCGGCTGTTGTCCGATCCGGTCTGGTCGGAAGAGCCCTCTGCCACCGAGGCCGCCTTTGCCGAACAGCTTTTGGCCCAGCACAGCCCCGAGCGGATCGCGGCGGCCTATCTGCGGCTTTATCAGTCAAGCTGGTCAGCGCCTGAAGAGCTTAGCCCGCCCGACGCCCGCCCGCCCGCGAAAGAGCACAAACCCTTCGGCCCAAGCGCCTGGTTTGCCCTCTCGGTCGGGGCCAATGACCGGGCCGAGGCGCGCTGGTTGTTGCCGCTGTTGTGCCGTGCCGGCAATCTGGACAAGGATTGCATCGGCGCGATCCGCGTTCAGCCGACCGAGACATTTGTTGAGTTGACCGAGGCAAGCGCAACCGGCTTTTGGGCCGCGATTGGTGCCGATGGCAAGCTTGAGGATGGCGTGAGCGTGCGCAGCGTCGAAGGCGCGCCCGATCTCGGCCGCAGCTCTGCGCCGCGCGCACCGCGCGATGATCGTGGCCCGCGCCGCGATGCGCGCCCGCCCCGCGACAACGATGGCGACAGCGCGCGCTATAAGCCAGCTCCGGATGCAGCCCCTGCACCCAAGCCCACTTACGAAAAACCGGCTTATAAAAAACCCGCCGACGAAAAATACGCCGAAAAATCCTATGATAAGCCCCACGCCGAAAAGTCGCGCTTTGCCAAGCCGAAATCGACGCCGATGACAAAAGCGGTCGAAGACGGCGCGGTCACGCCGTTGCGCAAGCAATCCGGCGAAAAACCCGCCCATAAGGCTCCCAAAAAGGTCTGGGACAGCAAGCCGTCAGAGGCGCCCAAGGGCAAGTCGGCGAGCAAGCCCTATGACAAGGCGGCGGGAAAGCCGTTTGGCAAGCCCGCAGGTAAACCGGGTGCGAAACCGGCGGGAAAACCCTTTGGCAAACCCGGCGGAAAACCGGCTGGCAAGCCCTATGCCAAGACCGATGACCCCGCCGCCAAGCCCAAGCACAACCCGGCCAGCGATTCCAGCCGACGCTTTACTCCACCGGGCATGCCCGCAAAACCGGGAAAACCGGGCGGCGGCAAGCCGTTTGGCAAAGGTCCGGGTAAAAAGCCAGCCGGCAAGGGCGGCGCGCCCAAGGGCCGTCCGGGTTTTGGCGGAAGCACCCCACCGAAGCGCAATAAACCCTAAGAAACGCTTGATCTGCGCCTTCCGAAGGCGCCTGAACATTCCGATCCCGCCGGACGCCTCCGGCGGGAGTATTTTTGGAAAGATGAAAGCGCGGGGCGTTTCAGAGGTTTCGACGCGCGAAGCTGCCGGGACCGAAGCTTGCCGAAATCTGCGCCACCTCGATCCGCTTGCCAGCCTCTGGTCCATCCGCCGCACGCGCAGCGGCCGGATAGATCCAGGCAGGGCTTGGCAGGATCACCTCGCGCAGGATCGCGGCACCGCGCATCACCCGCAACAGATAGCTTTCACTCTCCTCACCAAGCGGCACCTCGGGGGTATCCCAGCGATCCCCGCCGATCCGGGTGCGCCTGATCCAGGACGCCGCCAGATCGCCGCTCGCCTCTTCGGCCACGCGCAGATGCACCGGCGCATAGGGGCGCAGTCCAAGCCCGTCAAAGGCCAGCACTGCATGCCCGAATGAGGGATCATCCACCGGCCGCCCGCCCGGCCCGATGCGATAGTGGCGTGCCAGCCCGCGCTGCGCCTCGCCAAGATTGATCTGCTGCGGAACCCCGTTCAGCCGCACAACATAAGAGCCCTGTGGCCAGACCTCTACGCCGGCGCCTTCACTTCCGAGCTGCCCCCGCAAACGGTGACGCAGGATATAAGTGTTGGCGTCAACCAACTCTGCATCGCGGAACTGAAACAGCTCCCATCCGTCAGGGGTGCCGTCGCCAATGGCGCAGAGGTTTCCGCCCGAAAGCAGGGCCGCGTCGGTGATACTTTCAAGAGTGCCGTTCAACATGCGCAGGACCAGGCCCTGACCGTGATCAATCACCCCCGAACAGGCAGGAGCAAGCGGCGATTGCGTGACGCCAACCGTACTGCGCGCTGCTATGATCGAATCAAGTGCATAATTGGCATCTTGATCAGACGCATAAAGCGCCGCCGAGCCCGGCCATGGATCGGCCATCACCGCGATATGGGGCGCATGCGGCACCTCTTCGCCAGTCAGCAACGGCAGGTCCATGAACAAAGGCGCCACCGGGTTTGGCGCGGTGAAGGGGCGCAACCGCGCAGGCGCATCCTCAATCAGGATCGGGCGATAGCTTTCCGGCTCGATCCGAACCGCATCTATGCGCTGAGCATTGCCCATCTGATCCACGCGGTCGATGCGGAACCGGCCACCGCCTTCAGACTTTGGCAAGGCAAGAACATCCCCCGCCCCGGCGCGCAATTGCGACGGCGGCAGCGTAAGCCGCAGGGTGTCGATTGACACCCGCGCCTCCGAGAGCCAGCGTTCAACCACTTGGCGGCCCTCGGACCGGGTCATCGCCAGCGGCATTTCCGAGGTCGCCACCGCATGGGTCACGTCATCGGGCAAAATCGCCTCTTCCGAGATAGCCTCGTAATCGCCATCCGCCTCAAGAAACCGCAGACGCACGCGCCCGGCCAGCTCGATATCGCTACCGCGGGTTTCTTCGATGACACCGCCAAGCTCTGCATCCCGCGCCACAAGATCAAGATCAACGGCATGATCCGTCTTACCGTTGCGCAGGCGAAACTGAAGCTGACCGGCGCGCTCGATCGCGTCAAACCCATAGCGCAGCATCAGGGGCTGCAGAGACCCGCGCGCCTCGGACACCTGATCGACAAGATAGCCGCGCAGACAGCCGTGCAACTCACTGGTATCAAGATCGCGCAATCCGGTGCGCGCGGCAATCTCTTCAACAACCGAGGCCAGCCGATGCGTGCTTGTGCGCCCGGTGATCCAATGCCCGCGCGTATAGTTGGCCCCATCCGACCACAGCCCGGTATTGGCAGGGAAAAACGGATAAGGCCGCGCATCCCAGGCCCAGACATAGGCGTGGTCCATGTCGATCATCCGTCCGCCATATTTCTCGGACAGCGGGTTGTTTTCCGCCACCTCCCAATAGCCGACCGTGGCACGCAGGTACTGCAGCTGAATGAGCTCGTCGCGCTGCCCGGTGGAATACCGGGGCAGGCTTGATTCCGACGATTTCGGGTCGACAAACTTGTTCGGTTCATTGGTGCCCTTGTCGACCGCCGCACAGCCATATTCGGTAAAGCGGATCGGCTTGGACTGCGGAAGCCAGACCGTCGGTTCGGCCTGACGTTCGCCGTTCACCCGCTCATGATGCAGGTTCTGCCACCAGTTGCGAATATCCTTGAACCGCCAGATCCAGGCCTCGTCATAGGTCTCATCGGTGATTGGCGTGCGGATCTGCGCCGCGCGGGCCTCGGGCGAGTGATAGAACCAGTCATAGCCCTCGCCGCCCTCGATATTGGATTGCAGGTAATCCAGATCATAGATCGCGCCCCAATCGGCATCCAGATGATCATCGCCCTCGCGCCAATCCGACAGCGGCATGTAGTTGTCGATGCCGATAAAGTCGATGGTGTCATCGGCCCACAGCGGATCAAGATGAAAGAACCGATCGCCATTGCCCGGCTGATAGCCGAAGTACTCGGACCAATCGGCGGCATAGCCGATCTTGACGTCCGGCCCCAATAGAGCGCGCACCTCGCCCGCCAATTCCATCAATTGCGCCACCGCCGGAAAGCTGTTGGCCGCGCCGCGAATTTGGGTCAGGGCCCGCATTTCAGAGCCGATGCAAAAGCTCTCAACTCCGCCTACGGCCGCGCAAAGCGCCGCCTGATGCAGGATAAAGCGCCGATAGGACCACTCGTCAGGCCCGTGATAGCTGACCGGGCTTAGCTTGAGCGCCCCACCAAAGCTCAGCAGGTCAAGCGCGCCGGTGCCGGGGGTGGATTGCGGCTGCGCATTGACCGGCGTCACGGTGAAATCCGCCGCCCGCGCGGTGCCAAAGAAGGCCACAACCTCGGCTTCGGCAAGGGTCGTGCCATCGCTGCTCGTCGCTTGCCCCGGAGCCTTGGCCGTGGTGATGCGCCCGCACCAGGGCAAAACCGCCTGATGCTCGGCATCGCTGTAAGGATCAGGCAGGCCATTGCCCGGCATCTGCTCCATCAGGATAAATGGATAATATAGAACGTCCTGCCCGGCCTGTTGCAGGGCCAGAATCGCCTCGATCACCGACTGATCGCTTGGCGTTCCGCCGTAAACCTCGCGGTCCTCGGCATCGAGCGGCACAGTGCCCGCCGTGGCCCGGCTCAGGCTAGACACCTGCCAGGGCATGTTCGTGGACTCATACTGCTTTTGCTCGACGCGCGGGCGAATTTGACACGCCCCACAGCGCAGATCATCGCCAAACCAGCTCACCACAAGCGAGGTCGCGTGACAGGTCGGCAATTCAGCGGTCAGCGCCTCAAGAGAGGTGGAAAAATCGGACTTTTCCGAAGGCGTGTTGATATTGGCGAGCCCCGCCGATCCGGGGCCAAAATTCATCTTGACCGGCGTGGTGGCCAGCACATATTCGCCCGATCCGGGCAACATCGCCACACCGCGTACCGCATGCGTCGGATCAAGTTCGGCGCCAGGCGTTTCAATCTGAGAGGGGCGGCAAACCTCAAAGCTGAACTGCGGCACGCGGTTGCCATAGGCCCCGATATCGAGATCCTCGATCACCACATAGGCGGTGCCACGATACGCGGGCACAATGCCCGCGCCCTCGACCGCCTCGATCTTGGGGTCAGGAACCTGATCACGCGTGCCACGATAGATCCGCATGTTAAGGCTATCGCGGGCAATCTCGGTGCCATCGGCCCAAACCCGCGCCAGATTGGAAATTTCCCCTTCACAGAGCGCAAGGGCGATGCTGACCGAATAGCTGATCTGCCGGGCGGTCGGGGTGGCCGGGCGCGGCGTGCCCTTGCCGCCACCGCGACTACCCGGAGTGACCGTCACCTCTTCGCGAAACTCGGTCGCCCAGATAAGCTGACCGGCGACCCGCATCCGGCCATAGACCTGTGCAATCGCGTCGCCTTCGCCCGCACCGGTCAGGCGCAGCCGGTTGACCCGCCCGCTTTCCACCACGTCAGAGCCTTGTCCAAGCAACCGCTGGTCAATCGAGCGCCCGATGACAGCACCGGCAAAACGCCCGATCGCCACCGACGACAGGCCAAGTGCCGTGCCCCCAACAGCCCCACCAATTGCGGCCCCTGCGGCAGATAATAGGATGGTCGCCATGGCTTAGCCCTCCTGCGGAAATTCGAACCGGGCCACGATGCGGCGCCGCCAAGGCGCGCTCAGCGGGCTTTCGACCACGCCATGACCCGAATAGGCGTGAATGAATGTGGCCTGCGCACCGATCCGGCCCGCAACCCCGAGATGCTTGGCAACCGACCCGTCGCGCATCCGAAACAAAAGCACATCGCCGGGCGCCTCATCGGCGAGATCCTTGGGGCGCAAATGCCGCTTGGCCGCCTCCCAAAGCGCCTCGATGCGCGCCGGTTCTGACCAATCCATCGAATAGGCAGGCGGGCGCTCTGGCTCGGCGCCAAGCACCTCTTGCCAAAGCCCCCGGATCAGCCCGAGACAGTCACAGCCCGCCCCCTTGCAGGCCGCCTGATGCAGATAGGGCGTGCCGATCCAGCCCCGCGCCGCCACGACGATACGCTCTCCCTGACCGCCCATCACCGGCGGCTCCCGCCATCAAGGCGCGGCGAACGGGTGGGATCTGAAATCGTCCAGTCATCGCCGGGGATATCCGGAAACCCCTGAAAATTCAGAAGGTTGTTGAACTTGAACTGACAGGTCGGCATGCGCTTGTCGCATCCCGCTTCAATCCGAAGCAGATCACCGGTGGCCACCTCGGCGCCCAAGGGATGCCAAAGCTCGATCACCCGCGCATCGCCTTCAACGATGTCGCGCTTGATCATCCCCTGAAGACCGTTTGCCACACCGCTTTGAACCTTCAAAACGCCATGACGAAACCAATCCGGCGCAAACCCAGCCATATCGGCAAAGCGAAAGACCCGCCGATCGGTTACCACTTCTGCGGCCCGCGCACTGACATAGCCGGGGGTATCAAGATCAAAGGTGCATTCCCCATCTCCCAACACCGCGCTACAGCTTTTCTGATAGATACGCCCAAGCGGCACGTTCAATGCCTCGGTCAAGCCGCGCAACTCGGCCTCAAACGCGCCACCCGCGCGCTTGAGCTCGCCAATCGTGCCGCGAAACTGTAATTGGCGGGCGTCCACATCGGCCCAATTCACCAACCAGGCACGTACCTCGGCCCCGTCATAACGCCCGGCCTCAATCTCATCCTCGCGGATCGCGGTATCGCTTGTAAGGTGCGGTTGCTCGTGAGACATCAGATTTGTTAATTATAGCTTTTCTCTGAGTGCTTCGTAAGGCGTCTTCCCTTTGTGTGCGCCATGCGGTCTGTGGAAGTTGTAGAAGCGCTCCCACTCG
>NZ_FWFJ01000016.1 GCF_900172365.1 Roseovarius gaetbuli | reverse complement strand
TCGCCATGCGCTGACCGCTGACCAGACCTTCCGCGATGCAGCGCGCGACGGTCCCCTCGAACAGATGGCGCAGCAGTTCGCTGTCGCGAAACCGACCATGCCGGTTTTTTGAAAACGTCGAGTGATCAGGCACGCGGCCACTCAGATCAAGACGGCAGAACCAGCGATACGCGAGGTTCAGATGCACCTCCTCACACAGGCGGCGTTCGGACCGGATGCCAAGGCAGTAGCCCACCAAAAGCATGCGGATCAGTAACTCTGGATCGATGGAAGGACGGCCCGTGTGGCTATAAAACTCAACCAGATACTGGCGGATGCCGCTCAGATCGACAAACCGGTCAATCGAACGAAGCAAGTGATTTTGCGGGATGTGATCCTCCAGCGAGAACTCATAAAACAGCGCCGCCTGTGCTTCCTGCCTCGGTCCCAACATGGCAAAATCCCCCGATCAATATGGGAATTGAATCAGTGATGCACGCCTCGATCAAGGAAGAGTTTTTCAACAAAATAAGCCCTTTGTGCCAGCCGTCGGCTAAGACGTGGCATAGTGAACGTGATCTACCCTCGGCGTGGTATACAAAGGCAAGTATTTCTGAAAGCGAGCTTCCGCAACCACCATTGATTTCGGAACCGCTTAATCAAAGTCACTTTTTACCATGCTCCAGCAAGACCCAGCCGTGCAGGTCCTCAAACTTATTCCCCGTTTTCCGCAGATGGGTATATCGCTGCAGAGACTGCCAGTTGCGGTGGCCAGACACTGCTGCAGCCTGCGGTATGGTCTTTCCCATCTCGAACCGCCGAGAGACCGCTTCATGGCGGAGATCATGAAATGCAGATCCTCAATCTCGAGGAATTTGCAGGCACGGGTAAACCGGGTGCTGACCGCATCCAAATTACAGGGGAAAATCCTGCCCTTACGATGTGGCTGAAGGTTCATTGCGCGCAGCTCATCACAGGGGATGTCACTGATAGAAAAGTCGTCACGGATTTTGCGCAACACCTGGCCCTTGGTGCGACCGATGTCGCCACCTGTGGATTTCAGGTCGTCATCAATGACGTCACCAACTGATCCTGATTTTCGGTGCGCAGCGTCAAGGCCACCAGGTGTCGCAAGTTCCTTTTCCCGACGTTTCAGCCAGGCTTTAGCTGTCGTCGACCGATCAAAGCTTGACGACTCTTGGTGGACGATCCGTCCCTTCGACTTTATAATGGTCTATTCGCGATAGCTGACTGTTCCATCCTTGAGTTTACGTTCGACGATTGAGCCCATTTCAGTAGTCCTCAACAAGAATTTGGTGATCCTGTGGGCTACTGATGAGGATGTATAGGTCAAACTATGCCAAAATAGCACCAAATACGTCCCAGTGAGATGCTCTATATATGTCTGATTTATCAATACAAAAAGGGTTTTTCGACGCAAGCCGCCTCAGCGTTGCGCCGATGATGGATTGGACCGACCGTCATTGCCGGTATTTGCATCGGCAATTGTCGGGGCGGGCGTTGCTTTATACCGAGATGGTGACGGCGCCGGCTTTGGTGCGGGGGAATGCGCTCCATTTGCTCGATCACGCGCCCGAGGAGCATCCTGTTGCGTTGCAGCTTGGCGGATCGGATCCAAAGGAACTGGCGCAGGCGGCGCGGCTTGGGTTTGAGGCAGGCTACGACGAGATCAATCTCAATGTAGGCTGCCCAAGCGACCGGGTGCAATCGGGCACCTTCGGGGCGGTGTTGATGAAGAGCCCCGGCCTTGTGGCCGAGTGCTGCGCCGCGATGATCGCCGCGCAACCGCTTGAAGTAACGGTGAAATGCCGGATCGGGGTCGATGATCAGGAGCCGCAGGAGGTGTTGCCCGAGTTTCTGGCGCGGGTGGCCAGCGCCGGGGTGGGGCGCTTTAGCATCCATGCGCGCAAGGCCTGGCTTCAGGGGCTGAGCCCCAAGGAGAACCGCGATATCCCGCCGCTGGACTATGAGTTGGTTCAACAGATGCGCGGGCTGTTTCCGGCGCTGCACCTGTCGGTCAATGGCGGGATTACCACGCTGGATCAGGTCGAGGCCTTTCTTGACGCGGGGCTTGACGGGGTGATGGTGGGGCGCGCGGCCTATCATCAGCCCACGGATATCCTGGCGGCGGCCGACCGGCGCATCTTTGGCACGACTGGCCCGGATGCTACCGCCGAGGGCGCGGTGCGCGCCATGCTGCCCTATATCGAGGCGCATCTTGTGGCGGGCGGCCGGTTGAACCAGATCACCCGGCATATGCTTGGGCTTTTTGCCGGGCGCCCCGGTGCGCGGGTATGGCGGCGCATGTTGTCGGAGGGCGCGCATCGCCCCGGTGCGGGGCCGAGGTTGCTCGAACAGGCCCTGGTGGAAATCGAACTGGCGTCACGGGTCGCGTCGGTGTAGGCCGCGCCTATCCTGACTGCGGAGCGCAATGATGTCTGTCCCCATGCCCGATACGAGCCTTTTGGTGCAAATGACGCTGATGCTGATGGCGACCGGCGGCTTTGCCGGTGTGCTTGCCGGGGCCCTTGGCGTGGGGGGCGGCATCGTTCTAGTGCCCTCGTTCTTTTATGTTTTCACCACGCTCGGCTATGGCGGGCCACAGCTTATGCAGGTCTGTCTTGCGACCTCGCTGGCCACAATTATCGTGACTTCGCTGCGCTCGGTTCTGAGCCATCACAAGAGGGGCGCGGTGGATTGGCATATCCTGAGGGGCTGGACCCCGGGCATCGCCATAGGGGCGCTCGCCGGGGTGAGTGTCGCGGCCAATCTCAGCTCGACGTTCCTGCAGGCGCTGTTCGGCGGCCTTGGTGTTTTCATTGGGCTCTACCTTGGCTTTGGGCGGGCCACGTGGCGGTTGGGGTCTGAGATGCCGAAAGGCGTGAAGCGGGCGATCCTCTCGCCGATCTTGGGGTTTTTGTCGGTGCTCATGGGCATCGGCGGCGGCAGCTTCGGCGTGCCGATGATGACCCTCTACAACAGCCCGATTCACCGGGCCGTGGCGACAGCGGCCGGCTTTGGCATGGCGATCGCGGTGCCCTCGGTGATCGGGTTCCTGTTTCTCGATGTGGCCGCCGACAACCGCCCGCCCTTTACGGTGGGGGCGGTCAATCTGGTGGCGTTCGGCGTGGTGATCGCGATGACGCTGATCACGGCGCCTTTGGGGGTAAAGCTTGCGCATGCGATGGATGGCAAGCTTCTAAAGCGGGTCTTCGCGGTCTTCCTGACGCTGGTGGCGCTCAACATGCTGCGCAAGGCGCTTGGCCTGTGAAGGCGTTGTTCGATAAGGGCTGGGCGGTCTTTGCACCGGACCAGGGCGTGCTGAGCTGGGCGGCCTCGGCGCGGGTGGCGGCCCTGGCGCGGATCAGCGACCCCGAGGAGGCGGCCAAAAGCCAGCAATGCGAGGGGACGTGGTTTGTCGGGGTGGATTGCCTGAGGAATGACGCGACCGGTGCGGTGGCGCAAAGCGGTCCCTTGACGGTCGTGGGGTACGGCGTGGTGCGCGCGCTCTACGGGGCCTTGCCGCTCCATCGCGCGCAGGTGTCGGTGATCTATCCCGGCTATCCCCGGCCACGGGCGGGCGAAAGCGAGGCGGCGTTCCGGTTTCGCCTCACGCGCGACGCGGCGCATGTGGACGGGCTTTTGGCGATTGGTCCCGAGCGCCGCCGGATGCTGCGCGAGCGCCACGCCTATATCCTTGGGGTGTCACTCACCGATTGCGCGCCCGAGGCAAGCCCGCTTGTGGTCTGGGAGGGCAGCCATCACATCATGCGCCGCGCCTTTGAGCGGGCGCTCGGCGGGGTGGCGCCACAGGATTGGGGCGAGGTGGACCTGACCGAGACCTATCAGGCCACACGGCGCGAGGTGTTTGAAACCTGCACGCGCGTGACCTTGCCGGTGCCGCTTGGCGGGGTGTCCCTGGTGCACCGGCTGGCTTTGCACGGTGTGGCACCTTGGGGACAGGGCGCCGATGCCCCGCCTGAGGGGCGCATGATTGCCTATTTCCGTCCTGAATTCGAGGATTTGAAACAGCCCTCTTGGCTCTCGCAACCCTAAGATTTTTCGTCGAAAAATCTTATCCCAAAGACCTCACCCTTGTGACAAGCGCGCCGCACGTCCACCGCGGCGTTTGCGCAGCATCGATTGGCGGTCGGGCAGGGCGGTCATGATCTCGCGCCGCTCTTCGGGGGGCATCTTCGACCAGCGGGTGATTTCGTCGATTGTGCGCAAACAGCCGGTGCAAATCCGCGCCTCGGGATGCACCACGCAGACCTTGACGCAGGGCGAGTCGACCTCATTGCGTTTCCACGGGGTTTCATCGGTCATAGGGCGGCCCTCACATGTCGCAAACGATCCAATACTCCCTGAAGGATATAGGCCGCGGCGACATTGTCGATCACCTGCTTGCGACGCTTTCGGGTCGCATCCGCCTCCAAGAGCGCCCTTTCGGCGGCCACGGTCGACAAGCGCTCGTCCCAAAAGCCAATAGGCAGCGGTGTCAGCCGTTCCAGATTGCGCGCGAAAGCACGGGTTGACTGGCATCGCGGGCCTTCGGAACCGTCCATATTGCGCGGCAGGCCAAGGATGATCCCGCCCACTTCGCGGCTTGCGGTGATCTCAAGCAGGCGCGCGGCATCAAGGCCGAACTTCTTGCGCTGAACCGTTTCATGCGGGCTGGCCACCGACAAGAGCCGGTCCGAGATCGCCACACCGATGGTCTTTTCGCCAAGGTCCAGCCCGATGATCGGCTTTCCCTTTGGCAGCGCGGCGCCAAGCTCTTGAATGTCCTCGATAATCATTCGGCAATCCCGGCATTGGCAGCAGCGGCGCGCAGGGTGTCAAGCATCGCCGGGTTGGCCGCAAACACCACCTGCGCCTCGGCCCAGACCTGCTTGGCCTTGTCGGCATCGCCAAGCACGCCGTAAGCGTTGATAAGGCGCGCCCATTCCTCGGCGGTCCCGCCGGTTGTCGACAACCGCTCGGCCAGCCCGGCCACCATGCCCCGGATCATGTCCTGACGGCCCTCGGCGCTCATCCCGGCAGCGTTCTCCATGTCCTCGCTTGTAGGTCCACGCAGGTCGCCGACGGGGGGCAGGGTGTATTTCACCCCGGCGCGCGCCGCCAATTCCTCGAGCTGGGCACGGATCGGCGCGACCCAGGGCGCGTCGGGGGTGCTTTCCTCAAGCAGCGCTTGCCAGGTGCGAAACGCGCCATCGGGGCGATCCACCTGAAGAAGGTATAGACCAAGATAGAACCGTGCACTGGGTTCGCGCGGATCAAGCCGGAGCGCCTCTCGCAGGGCGGTTTCGGCCTCGGCCGAGACATAGCCGACGGCGGCATTGATCATCAGATCGGCCAGCATCGCCTGATCGGCAGCACTGGCCGCGTCGCCCTTGAGCGCGATAAGCTGTTGCTGGGCACGGCGCGCGGCGGCCATATTGCCAAGCGCCGCCTCGCTGCGCACCAGGAATTGCAGGCCCTGCTGATCCTCGGGGCGTTCCTTCACGGTTTTGCGAAGCTGTTCGATGAGCGCAAGGTAATCCTGGCTCGTACCGTCAGGTATGCTCTCTTCGACGGGGCCAAGGCGGGCCTCTGCCGCGTCCTGCGACAGGCGCTCGGCGCGGGCCGCATCGGATGCAGCAATCCGCTTGGCAATCGGCAGGTCGTCATAGCCCGGCGCGCCGACCTGTCGATAGATCAGCAAACCGCCCCCCGCGATCACCGCGACGATAAGACCCGCCGCAAGACGTCCGGCAAGGCGCGGCTGGCCGCCATCCTCGCCGCCCGCGCGTAATTGCGCATCCGCCGCCAGAACCCGGCGCGACACCTCAGAGCGCAGGCGCTGCGCCTCGTCCGCGCCAATCACGCCGCGCGCAAGGTCACGATCAACCTCCTTGAGTTGATCGCGGTAGACCTGAAGGTCATAGGCCGCAGGCGGCGCATCCCCGACACGCCCGCGCAACAGCGTCAGCGCCAGAACCGCCCCGATCGCAATGGCCAATGCCGCGACAATGATCCAGAAACCCATGGTTTTCCCCCTCTTGTGCGTCCCATGTAACGTCGCTGGCGCGCGGAAAAAAGGGCCAAGTCGTCACGCCCCCGTCACCAGACGGCGCCCAGGTGTCGCAATGTCGCAATTAGCGTGCAAATCGCCGCCCAGAGTATCCTTTCAAAGCCCGGCGCGGCGCATTACGGTCTGAGCTGCAGCATCGCCTGCGAATCCACTAGACCTGAGGCCGCGCATGAAACGTTATTCCGCCTTTGCCATCGCCCGCGAAGCCCTTCGGCACCACACCGGATGGGAACGGGCCTGGTCCTCGCCCGAGCCGAAAAAGAAATACGATGTCATCATCATCGGGGCCGGCGGTCATGGCCTGGCCACGGCCTATTACCTTGGCAAGAACTTTGGCATCACCAATGTGGCGGTGCTTGAAAAGGGCTGGCTTGGCGGCGGCAATACCGGGCGCAACACCACGATCATCCGCTCGAATTACCTTCAGGACCCTTCGGCGGCGATCTATGAAAAGTCGCGCTCGCTCTATGAAACGCTGAGCCAGGACTTGAACTATAACATCATGTATTCGCCGCGTGGCGTGATCATGCTGGCGCAGACCGAACACGAGGTACGCGGCTATCAGCGCACGGCGCATGCCAACGCCCTGCAAGGGGTCACGACCGAGTTCATCTCGCCCGCCCGCGTCAAGGAGATCGTGCCGATCATCAATCTCGACGGCCCTCGCTATCCGGTGCTCGGCGGCCTCTGGCAGGCGCGCGGTGGCACGGCGCGCCACGATGCGGTGGCCTGGGGCTATGCGCGGGCCTGCTCTGACATGGGCATGCACATCCTGCAAAAATGCGAAGTCACCGGCATCACCCGCGGCGGCGCCAAGGTCACCGGCGTCAGCACCAATCGCGGCGATATCGCCTGTGACAAGCTTGGCGTCGTGGTGGCGGGCCATTCGGGTCATTTGGCCGATATGGCCGGCTTCCGCCTGCCGATTGAATCCGTCGCGCTTCAGGCGCTTGTCTCTGAGCCGATCAAGCCCTGCATGGATTGCGTCGTGATGGCCAACACCGTGCATGGCTACATGTCGCAATCCGACAAGGGCGAAATGGTCATCGGTGGTGGCACCGACGGCTATAACAACTTCACCCAACGCGGCTCGTTCCACCATATCGAGGAAACCGTGCGCGCCCTGATCGAGACCTTCCCGATGGTCAGCCGCCTCAAGATGCTGCGCCAATGGGGCGGCATTGTCGACGTCACCGGCGACCGCTCGCCAATCCTCGGCAAGACGCCAGTCGATGGCATGTTCATCAACTGTGGCTGGGGCACCGGCGGCTTCAAGGCGATCCCCGGCTCGGGCTGGGGCTTTGCCGAACTGATTGCCAAGGGCCACTCGCCCCTGACCGACGCCTTCGGCCTTGATCGCTTCCACCAGGGCCGCTTTATCGATGAATCCGTCGCCGCCGGCGTCGCGCACTAAGGAGGGAAACCCATGCTGATCCTAGAATGCCCCTGCTGCGGCGTGCGCGGCGAAGAAACCGAATTTCACGGCGGTGGCGAGGCGCACCTCAAGCGCTTCGGCCCCGGCTCGACCGATGATGAGTTCCACACCTACCTGTTTTCAAAGGAAAACCCCAAGGGTGTGCACTTTGAACGCTGGCGCCATAACAATGGCTGCGGCAAGTGGTTCCTCGCGGCTCGCGATACCATGACACTCGAGGTCTTCGGCACCTATTCCGCCCAGACCCTTGAGCCGCCAAAACACATCCGCGATGCGATCACCGCCAAACGCCCCGGCTGGACATGGAGAGACTTCTCATGATCCTTCTTCTTGGCAAAAATACTCAAATTCTCACCGCAGCCACAGGCACGAGGGTCTAACCCATGAGCACACGTCTGGCCACCGGCGGCCGCCTTCTTGACAAGGCCCGCGCCGTCAATTTCACTTTTAACGGCAAGCGCTTGCGCGGCCATGCCGGCGATACGCTGGCCTCGGCCCTGCTGGCCAACGACCAGATGCTGGTCGGGCGCTCGTTCAAATACCACCGCCCGCGCGGGATCGTCGCCAGCGGCGCCGAAGAACCGAACGCCATCGTCGGCCTCGGCACCGGCGCGCGCTTTGAGCCGAACCAGCGGGTCACCACGACCGAGCTGTTCGACGGCCTTTCGGCGACAAGCCAGAACCACTGGCCGAGCCTCGAATTCGACGTCGGCGCCGTGAACGCGAAACTTGGCCGCTTCATGCCGGCGGGCTTTTATTACAAGATGTTCATCCATCCGCGCCCGTTCTGGAAGCATGTTTACGAGCCGTTCATCCGCCACGCTGCCGGCCTCGGCAAGGCGCCGAAAGACCGCGATGGCGACCGCTATGAGCATTTCTATGCCTTTGCCGACGTTCTGGTGATCGGCGGCGGTGTGGCCGGGCTGCAATCTGCCCTGCGCGTGGCTGAAACCGGTGCCAAGGTCATGGTTCTGGAGCAGACCGCCCATTGGGGCGGTCGTGCTCCGGTTGACGGCGGCACTGTTGATGGCGCGCCGGTCGAGGCCTTCATCGACGCCACCATTGCAAAATTGCAGGACATGCCAAATGTCACCCTGCGCAATCGCTGCATGGGTGCGGGGGTCTATGACCACGGCTATGCGCTTGGCTATGAGCGGATCACCGATCACGCGCCTGAACTTGACGCGCCGCGTCACCGCCTCTGGCGCATCCGCGCCGCTCAGATCATCACCGCCACCGGCGCCATCGAACGCCCGCTCAGCTTTGCCGGCAACGATATCCCCGGCGTCATGCTGGCCTCGGCAGTGCGCGATTACGCGGTGAACTACGGCGTTTCGATCGGCGACCGCACGGTTGTCGTGACCAACAATGACGATGCTTACCGCACCGCGATCACGCTCAAATCGCTTGGCCTCGATATTCCGGTGATCCTGGACGCCCGCGCCTCGGGCGGCGGGGCGCTTGCCGATGAGGCGCGCGCGCTTGGCATCCGGGTCGAGAACGGCAAGGCGATCTCTTCGGTCAAAGGCGGCAAGCGGGTCACCGGCGTGGCGATCTGTGCGCAGGCCGGCGAAGGCGCCGTGCTTGAGGAAATCAAATGCGACGCGGTCGCCATGTCGGGCGGCTGGTCGCCGGTGGTGCACCTGTGGTCGCATTGCGGTGGCAAGCTGACCTGGGACGCCGAGCGCGCTCATTTCCGTCCTGACCCGACCAAGCCGCCGCTCGGCGCAAGTGGCGAGGGCTTTGTCATCGCGACCGGTGCGGCCAATGGCGCGGCCGATCTGGCCACGACGCTGGCGGACGCCGACGCTGCGGGCAAGGCTGCGGCCAAGGCCACCGGGCACAAGCCGAAAAGCGCTGCCGTGCCGCAAGGCTCGGCGAGTGATGAGGCGCCGCTGATGCCGGTCTGGCTCATGCCGCAGGGCGCGGGCATCAATCTGCGGATGAAATCCTGGCTGGATTATCAGAACGACGTCAAGGTGTCGGATGTGCAACTGGCCGCGCGCGAAGGCTTTGAGAGCGTTGAACACGCCAAGCGCTATACCACGCTCGGCATGGCGACGGATCAGGGGAAGTTGAGCAATATCAATGGCCTGGCCATCCTTTCCGATGCGTTAAACCAACCCATTCCGCAAACCGGCACAACCACCTTCCGCCCGCCCTATACGCCGATTTCCCTTGCGGCCATCGGTGGCGAAGCGCGCGACGAGATTTTCCAACCGTTGCGCAAGACGCCGATCCACGGCTGGCACGAAGACAACGGTGCGCATTTCGAGCCGGTCGGCCAATGGCGTCGGCCCTATTGCTTCCCGAAAGGTGAAGAAAGCCATCGCGACGCGGTCAGCCGCGAGATCAACCAGACCCGTGGTGCGCTTGGCCTGCTCGATGCCTCGACCCTTGGCAAGATCATCGTCAAGGGCCCGGATGCGGGCAAGTTTCTCGACATGCTCTACACCAACATGATGAGCACGCTCAAACCGGGCCGCTGTCGCTATGGTTTGATGTGCAGCGAGAACGGCTTTTTGATGGATGACGGCGTGGTCGCGCGGATCGACGACGATACGTTCCTCTGCCACACCACCACCGGCGGCGCCGAGTCGATCCATGGCCACATGGAAGACTGGCTGCAATGCGAATGGTGGGATTGGAAGGTCTATACCGCCAATGTGACCGAGCAATACGCTCAGGTCGCCGTGGTCGGCCCCAAGGCCCGCACGGTTCTTGAAAAGCTGACCTCGGATGACATTTCCGCCGACGGGTTGAGCTTTATGGGCTGGAAGGATCTGACGCTGGCGGGCATGCCCGCGCGTGCCTACCGGATTTCGTTCTCGGGCGAGCTGAGCTATGAAATCGCCGTGCCTGCAAGCTATGGCCGCGCGCTTTGGGATGCCCTGCTTGAGGCGGGCGAGGAATTCGGCGTGATGCCCTATGGCACCGAAGGCCTGCACGTGATGCGCGCCGAAAAGGGCTTTATCATGATCGGGGACGAAACCGACGGCACGGTGATCCCGCAGGATCTCAACATGCAGTGGGCGATTTCCAAGAAGAAGGACGACTATCTTGGCAAGCGTGCGCAAGAGCGCAGCCATATGGCCGATCCCAAACGCTGGAAGTTGGTCGGACTTGAGACGCTTGATGGCTCGGTGCTGCCCGATGGCGCCTATGCCACGGCTGCGGGGCACAACGCCAATGGCCAGCGTGAAACCCAAGGGCGGGTCACCTCGACCTATTATTCGCCGACCCTCGGGCGCGGGATTGCCATGGGCCTTGTGCTTGATGGGCCCGACCGGATGGGCGATGTGATCGAGATTCCAAAGGTGGATGGCGGGATCGTCAAGGCGAAGATCGTCGATCCGATCTTCTTCGACAAGGACGGGGAGAAGCAGAATGTCTAACGCAGTCAGCGCATTGGCCGGGACCAGCTATGATGGCTTTGCCCGGATCGAGGATCAGGGTCTGCGCGGGATGATCACCCTGCGCGGGGATCTTGCCAGCAAAGAGGTCAAGGCGGTCGTTAAGGCGACCACCGGGTTGGCCGTGCCCGGCCAGCGTCAGGCGCTGAGCGGCAAGGACACCGCCGCGCTCTGGATGTCGCCGGATGAATTGCTGTTGATGTGCCCCTACGGTGACGTTGCGTCGGTGATCGAAAAGATCGAAACGGCGCTCAAGGGGCAGCATTTCCTGGCCGTCAACGTCTCTGACGCGCGCACCTTCCTGCGCATCAGCGGCGCGGGCGCGCGCGAGGTTCTGGCCAAGGTCTGTCCGGTCGATCTCTCGCCCGAGGCCTTTACCCCCGGCATGTTCCGCCGCACCCGCATGGCGCAGGTGCCGGCCGCCTTCTGGCTTGACGAGGCAGGCGCGTTTCATCTGGTCTGTTTCCGCTCGATTGCGGATTACGCCTTCAACCTGTTGAAAACCTCGGCAAAACCGGGCGGCGAAGTGGGTTATTTCGCCTGACGCCGACAAACCCGACAGAAAAACTCCGTCAAGCGGGGTTGACCTTTGACGGATCAGGCCACCATGTATGGGGCATCTGATTTGAACGCACAGAACAGGGGGATAACCCAATGGCTTTTGAACTTCCCGATCTTCCTTATGCCCATGACGCGCTTGCCGCGCATGGCATGTCCGCCGAAACGCTCGAGTACCACCACGACCTGCACCACAAGGCCTATGTCGACAACGGCAACAAGCTGATTTCCGGCACCGAGTGGGACGGCAAGTCGCTTGAAGCGATCATTGTCGGCACGTATGACAAGAGCGCCGTGGCGCAAAACGGCATTTTCAACAACATCAGCCAGCTCTGGAACCACAACCAGTTCTGGGAAATGATGAGCCCGACCAAGACCGGCATGCCCGGCGAGCTTGAAAAAGCCATCAACGACAGCTTTGGCTCGGTTGACGAGTTCAAATCGCAGTTTTCGGCCGCTGGTGCCGGTCAGTTCGGCTCTGGCTGGGCGTGGCTTGTCAAAGACACCGATGGCGGCCTCAAGGTCACCAAGACCGAGAACGGCGTGAACCCGGTTTGCTTTGGTCAGACCGCGCTTTTGGGCTGTGATGTGTGGGAGCATTCCTATTACATCGACTTCCGCAACAAGCGTCCGGCCTACCTCACCAATTTCCTCGACAATCTGGTGAACTGGGAAAACGTCGCCTCGCGGATGTAACCCGAGCGATATTGGGGCACGATCGCCCCCGAGAATAGCCCCGCTGGCGCGCGTCAGCGGGGCTTTTTGTGCCACGCGGTGAAATTGGCACTATCGCCTTGCCTTGACGCGGCGGATCAGGCAGCACTTTGATAGCCCACACCCCCGACAGGAGCCCCAATGCGCGACGAGACAAAAGGCATCATCGCGATGGTCGCTACCTGCACGGTCTGGGGGCTTTCGGGGATCTATTACAAGCTGTTGGCGCATATCCCGCCGATTGAGATCCTTGCGCATCGCACGCTTTGGTCCTGTGTCTTCTTCGCGCTGATCCTTTTGCTGCAGGGGCGGATTTCCGTTTTGTTTCAAACGATTCGGGTGCGCCGCTCGATCCTGCTGATCGGCTTTGCGGCGCTGATGATCTCGACCAACTGGTTCGTGTTCATCACCTCGATCCAGGTCGGGCGCGCGGTCGAGGCCTCGCTTGGCTATTACATCTTCCCGCTGGTGGCGGTTCTTTTGGGCGCAGTGGCCTTTGGCGAGCGCCTTGGCCGGGCCCAGATGGTGGCGGTCTCGCTTGCGGTCACGGCGGTGGTGACGCTGACCATTGGTCTTGGCGTGGCGCCATGGATCGCGTTTATCCTAGCCTCGTCATTCGGGCTTTATGGCCTTGTAAAGAAAGGGCTTCCTGTCGGTCCGGTGGTGTCGGTCACCGCCGAGGTCCTGCTATTGTCACCGATTGCCTTGGCGGTTCTGTGTTGGTTTCACTCGGACGGGCATGGCGCCTTCGGCACCTCTTGGCGTGATAGTGCGTTGCTGGCGTTTTCCGGCCCGCTGACGGCGGTCCCGCTGGTCATGTTCAGCTATGCGACCAAGCGCATCCGGCTGGCGACGGTGGGATTGGTGCAATACCTCAATCCCAGCCTGCAATTCCTGGTGGCGACGCTGATCTTTCGCGAGGCCTTCAGCTTTTGGCACGCCATTGCCTTTGCGATGATCTGGACGGCGCTTGCGATCTATACCACCGCATCCCTGCGTCAGGACAGGGCGGCGCGCAGTGCGATCATCAAATCCTGAACATTATCAACGGTCTGCATGAAGTCCTTAAGAGACGCATCGGCAAAGCCCTGCTCAATCACGTGATCCATAAGTTTGATCAAGGGCGCCCAATAGCCCTCTGTATTCAAAAGGAAAATCGGCTTTGCATGCAGGCCAAGCTGGCGCCATGTCAAAACCTCGAAAAACTCGTCAAGCGATCCGGCGCCACCGGGCAGAACCACGATCGCATCCGAGTTCATGTACATGACCTTTTTGCGTTCGTGCATGTTTTCGGTCACCACGAAGCGGGTCAGGTCCTTTTTGCCGACCTCAAGGCTCATCAGGTGTTTGGGGATCACGCCGAAGGTGTCACCACCCGCGCCCTGAGCGGCGCGCGCGGTCGCCCCCATCAGCCCGACATCGCCCGCGCCATAGACCAACCGCCAGCCGTTGTCTGCCAACATCTCGCCCATGGCGGTCGCGTCTTCGCCAAACCGTGGGTTCTTGCCGGGACGTGCGCCGCAAAAGACACAGACGGACAGGACTGTCATGAAATCACTCCAAGCTGAGAAATGGTTGCTTTGACCCGTGATAGCCTTGTTGCTATTGTGCGGCAACAGGGCACCGTGTTGGGGACGGAAGGAAAAACATGAGCAAGTTCGCCGGTTTAGGAACTGGACCCGCGCTTGGCGCAGCGGGGGCCGTGGTCATCGGATTTGCCGGTCTTGCGATGTATTTCGGCGGTTTGTTTGATCCCGAAACGCCGCCCGGCCCAGAGAAGACCGTCATGGTCGAGCCCCAGCCGGTTTTGCAAGACCCCGACACGGCGGAGACGCCAAGCGCGCCGGTCACGGCAGAGGTGACACCCGCCCCCGCGATGCCCGATCCGCCCTCGGTTGACACCTTCCGGCTTGACCCCGACGGGCAGATGCTTGTCGCCGGACAAGGCACGCCGGGCTGGATGATCTCGATCCTGCTGGATGGCATCGCGATTGCCAGCGTGGCCCCTGATAACGCAGGGAAATTCGTGCAGTTCCTTGATCTTCCGACCAGCGATCAACCGCGTATCCTGTCGCTGAGCATGGCGTCGGGCGACGGCGGTCAGACGCTGGCCTCGGTCGATGAGATCATCATCGCGCCCACCCCGCGTGTCGTCGCCGCTGCGCCGAAGCCCGAGCCTGCGGTTGAAGCGGCCCAATCCGAGCCGGTGCCGACACCCGATGCGACAGAGGCCGAGGGGACACAAACCGCCGAGGCTAAGCCAGAGCCGACAGAACCCGCAAAACCTGTGGTGGAGATGGCCGAGGGGGCCGCTGAAACAGTCAGTGCCGCCGCCGTGTCCGCGCTTCCGGCCGTGTCGCAGACTGTTCTTCTGGCTGATGAGGCCGGCGTTCGGGTGCTTCAGGCGCCGACGTCCGACACCGATGCGCCCGAGGTCATGTCCAGCGTTGCGCTTGATGCGATCACCTATTCCGATGACGGCGAGGTAGAGCTTTCGGGGCGTGCCGAGGGCAGCGGTTTCGTGCGAATTTATCTTGATAACACGCCTGTCACCACCTCGCCTGTGGCGGCGGATGGCAATTGGAACAGCGAACTTCCAGAGGTCGATACCGGGGTCTATACCCTGCGCGTCGATGAGGTAAGCCCCGAGGGCGCCGTCGTGTCGCGTGTCGAAACGCCCTTCAAGCGCGAAGATCAGGCGGTCTTGCTGGCGCAGGACGATGCCAATCCATCCGCCCGCGTGCGCGCCGTCACGGTTCAGCCGGGTTCGACCCTTTGGGCGATTTCGCGTGAGGCTTATGGCGATGGCGTCATGTATGTGCGGGTTTTCGAGGCCAACCGCGACCGGATCCGCGACCCCGATCTGATCTATCCCGGCCAGGTGTTTGCCCTTCCGCAATAGGGTGGGGCTGGCAATTGACCGGGGCGCGGCCTATGTGTGGGGCAAGTGATTGAAAAGGCTTGCCCATGCGCCACGCCCAGGTGACAACTTCTGAAATGCCCAAAAACGGCTGGCGCACTATTCGGCGCGTGGCCCCATACCTCTGGCCCGCCGATCAGCCTTGGGTCAAGCATCGCGTCGTGCTGGCGGTCATCGCGCTTTTCGTGGCCAAATTCGTCGCGGTCGGCACGCCGTTTTTCTACAAGGCGGCGGTGGATGCTCTGGCCGGTGAGGGCCAGTCGGCGGCCTGGATGCTTGGCGCGGGGGCGGTGGGGCTTACCGTGGCTTACGGCGTGGCGCGGCTTATGAATGTCGGCTTTCAGCAATTGCGCGACGTGATCTTTGCGCGCGTTGCACAGCGGGCCCTGCGCTCGCTTGCGCTTACGACGTTTCGCCATATCCATGCGATGTCGATGCGCTATCATATCACACGCAAGACCGGCGGGCTTAGCCGGATTATCGAGCGGGGCGTCAAAGGCGTTGAATTCCTGTTGCGGTTTCTGCTGTTTTCCATCGGCCCGCTGGTGCTTGAGCTGCTGATGATCGGCATCATCCTCTGGGTGTTGTTCGACATCTGGTATCTGGCCGTGGTGATGGGCGTGATTGCGGCCTATGTGGCCTTTACCTTCAAGGTCACGGAATGGCGCGTGCGCTTGCGCAAAGAGATGAACGATCAGGACACCGACGCCAATCAAAAGGCAGTCGATAGTCTTTTGAATTTTGAGACGGTCAAGTATTTCGGGGCCGAGGGACGCGAGGCGATGCGCTATGATGCGGCGATGGCCGGGTATGAGCGGGCGGCGTTGCAGACCTCCTATTCGCTGGCCTTCCTGAATTTCGGCCAATCTTTTCTGATCACCGGAGGGCTAGTCGCGGTCATGGTGATGGCGGCGCTCGGCGTGCAGAGCGGGGCCATGACCGTGGGCGATTTCGTCATGGTCAACGCCTATATGATCCAGATAACCATGCCTCTCAATTTTCTGGGCACGGTCTATCGCGAGATCAGGCAGTCCCTGGTCGATATGGGGGAAATGTTCGAATTGCTAGAGCAACCGCCAGATGTTGAGGATAAAAAGGACGCCCATGTTCTAAAAGTGAAAGGCGCATCGGTGCGACTTGAGGCCGTGGACTTTGGATATGACAGCAAACGGCCGATCTTGAAAGGCGTTACCCTCGATGTGCCCGCCGGTCAAACGGTGGCTGTGGTCGGCCCGTCGGGCTCGGGGAAATCGACCATCGGGCGGCTGTTGTTTCGCTTCTATGACGTGCAATCTGGGGCGGTTTTGATTGATGGCCAGGACGTGCGCGACGTGACGCAAGAGAGCCTGCATGCGATGATCGGCGTCGTGCCGCAGGATACGGTGCTGTTCAACGACACGGTCGGCTATAACATCGGCTATGGGCGCGACGGCGCTTCCCAGGCCGAGATTGAAGAGGCGGCGCGCGCCGCGCAGATCCACGATTTCATCGTAAGCCTGCCGGATGGCTATGAGACCACGGTCGGCGAGCGCGGGCTCAAGCTTTCGGGGGGCGAAAAACAGCGTGTCGGGATTGCGCGCACCCTGCTTAAAAACCCGCCGATCCTGTTGCTGGACGAGGCGACAAGCGCGCTTGATACGCAGACCGAGCGTGACATTCAGGGCGCGCTTGCCAAGGCCGCCGAGGGGCGCACGGTGATCACCATCGCGCACCGCCTCTCGACCATCGCCGATGCTGACAGGATTGTCGTTCTGGAAGAGGGCCAAGTGGTCGAAGAGGGCAGCCACGCCGAGCTTTTGGCGCGTCAGGGGCGGTATGCCGGCCTCTGGCAGCGTCAGGCGCGCGAACAGGATGAGGTCGCGGCCTAAGAGCGATCTGTCACAAAGGCGTTGCGCCCTGCGGCTATGTATAAGTCAAAATAGAGCGCTACATATCGCACTTGCCAGTTTTTAAACGCGATATATAGTAAATATTAAGAAGGTGCGGGGGCGCCCGCCCTTGGACCTGTTGCAACCGCGATCCGGGTGAGGGGAAGTCAGTCAGATGGACGGCGATTTCAGAACGGAATTTGTAAGAGAACCGGCCGCGCTCCGGAGGTATCCGGCGCTTGTCCTGAATGCCGATTACCGGCCATTATCCTATTATCCGCTATCGCTCTGGACTTGGCAGGAGGCGGTCAAAGCGGCCTGGCTTGACCGGGTCGATATCGTGGCGGAGTATGATCACTGCGTCAGAAGCCCGAGCATGAAAATACGGATACCTTCCGTCATCGTGTTGAAAGACTATGTAAAACCTCAAAAGCGCGTGGCCTTCACGCGCTTTAATTTATTCCTACGGGATGAATTTCGCTGTCAGTATTGCGGTGCGAAGGGCGAGTTGACCTTTGATCATGTCGTGCCGCGCGCCAGTGGCGGGGTGACCAGCTGGGAAAACGTGGTCGCGGCCTGTAGCCCCTGCAACCTGAGCAAGGGCTCCAAGAGCCTCCGGCAAGCGGGGATGAGCCTGCGCAAGGCGCCGCGCCCGCCCGAGGCGGAACAGCTTCGCAACATGGGGCGTAAGTTTCCGCCCAATCACCTGCATGAAAGCTGGATGGATTTCCTGTATTGGGACGCAGAGCTTGATGCCTAGAGGGGCGTGGGTTTCACCCACCCTACGGATGTGAAAAAGGCGCCGCTGCCGCAGGGCAGGGCGCCTTTTGCGATAAGGTTTCGTCGGCGCTTCGGCTTAGGCCGGTTTGGCGGCGCCCGATGCCGGGGGCGCGCTGCTTGCGGCGACCGGCTTGGGCGTGTTGGATTTGCCGCTGAGCGGGTCATCCTGACGCTGAACCGAACCCTCAAAATGAGCGCCGGATTCGATGGCGATGGTTTTGTGGATGATGTCGCCTTCAACCCGCGCCGTTGAGGTCAGGCGCACCTTGAGGCCGCGCACGCGACCCACGATGCGGCCATTGATCACCACGTCATCGGCGATGACTTCGCCCTTGACGGTGGCGCCTTCGCCGATGGTCAGAAGATGGGCGCGAATGTCACCCTCGATTGTGCCTTCAACCTGAATGTCACCGGTGGTCTTGAGGTTGCCCGTCACATGCAGATCCGACGAGAGCACCGAAGCAGGCGGTTTGGCCTTGGGGGCCGAGGCCTTGAATTCCGTGCTTGATACGCCCGAGGTGTCGGGGCGTGCGGCATCGAGACGGTTTTCCGTCGGGGTCGTTTTTGCCTCGGTCGGCTTTTGCGCGGGTTCGTTGATTTTGCTCTTAGAAAACATTGTTTGCAGCCTTGATATATATCATGGGGTTGACGGGCTTGCCGCCGACGCGGATTTCATAGTGTAGATGCGTGCCCGTTGAACGTCCAGAGTTCCCCATATCACCAATCTGTTGTCCGCGCGAGACTCTTTGCCCGACCTCAACGCGAATTTTCGACATATGGGCATAACGGGTCTCAATACCGAACTCGTGCTGGATCTTGACCAAGCGGCCATATCCCGAGAGCCAGCCGGCATGAATGACGACGCCATCGGCGGTTGAATAGATCGGTGTGCCATGGGCGGCGGCGAAATCGGTGCCCTGATGCATCCGGCCCCACCGCATGCCATAGCCGGATGTATAGCGGAAGGCGTTCTTGACCGGGATCGAGAAGGGCGCTTTTTGGGCGGCAATCCGGTAGAGGTTCAGCCGGTCCATTTCACCCAGGATACGATTGGCGCGCTCGGCATCGGGCGAGGGGGCCTCGCCTCGGGTGGAAAACGACAGCGGCGTCAGCGGGCCGCCCTGGCCGGAATGACCCCGGCGCACGGTTTCAATCAGGCTGTCGGTGCTCAGGCCTGCGTCGCGGAACATCTTGTCGAGCGGCTTGACCGAGATTGTCATCGCGTCTTCAAGCTGGCTGAAGATCTGTTCATTCTGGTCCTGCATCAAACGGATTTGATGGGCCATCTCATCGGCGTGGATCAGGGCATCCTGGGCGTTGGCGATGGTGTCATCGCGTTGCTGGGCGGCGTCCTGAAGCGCGGCGGTGAGGAAATTCAGCGTGTCGTCGCTGGACGAGTTGCCGCTGGCTGTGCCGTCCGATGCCCCGTCTTCTTCGAGGGCGAGCGCCAGGGCGACGCTCTCTTCACGCGCGGTTTCGCGTTCGGTCATGGTGCGGCGCAGGGTGGTCTGGATCACTTCGATCCCGGTTTCAAGCTCGCGGCGGCGGATCTCTGAGGCAAGCAATTCCGATTGCATCACCGAAATCTGCGAGAGAGCGGAACTAAAGCGCTCCTGGGCGGCAATCGCCTCTTCGGCGCGTTTGTCGCGTTCATGCGACAGGGAATTCAGACGGTTTTCATAGGTGCGCTGATCGCGCTTGGCCTGTTCGCGGAAATTGCCGGCGCCGATGCTGTCCATCAACAGGATCGAGGTGGTGATGATCGCCCAGGCGACGATCGCCGCGGCGCCCGAGAAGGCAATCAGCTGAGTGGCGGGGCGCAGCCGGATGAACCGAGTGTCGGTGTCGGAACGCAAAAAGACCCGACGTTCGGGAAAGTAGCGCTCTAATATGGCGTCCATTTTGATCGCTAGTCGTGTTCTCACGCGGTCTCGTCCCTATCTAACCCTTCGCAACGGCTGACGCTCTTTTTGTGATCCCGGCGTCCTCCAGAGTGCTTAGCCAGTGCTTAACGTTTGGGCAAGAATTTTGACCAAATGAGGGGGTATTTTGGGCTGTTTCTCGCTTTAGTGGCGAAAAACCGCCGATATCCAAGGGCTTGGCTAGTCTTTTGGAGAGGGTATTTCGGTCAGGGGCCAATAGAAATCCGGGGGTATTCCGGCCTCGGCGCGCTTTTCCTCGTTGAAGGGGGGCTTGAGAAAGCCGTGAAAATAGCGTCGCACCAGGTCGTGAAACACGTCCTTGGGGTCAAGGTTGTGACGCCCGCACAGAAAGTGAAACCACTTCGAGCCAAAGGCGACATGCGCCACCTCTTCGCCATAGATCACCTGCATCGCCTCGACGGCGGCGGTGTCTCCGGCCTTGGTAAACAGCGCGATCATGCCGGGGGTCACATCAAGGCCGCGCGCCTCAAGCACCATCGGCACCACGGCGAGGCGGCCCATGAAATCATCGGCGGTATCCTCGGCGGCGCGCCACATGCCGGCATGGGCGGGCAGGTCGCCATAATGGCTCCCCATCGCTTCAAGGCAGTCGCTTATCAGATTGAAATGTTTGGATTCTTCATCGGCGGACTTGACCCAGTCGTCGTAAAAACCAATCGGCATTTCGGTGTCGGTGTAGCGCGCAATGATGTCCCAGTGCAGATCAACCGCGTTGAGCTCGATATGCGCCACGGCGTGCAGCATGGCAATCCGGCCCTTTTCAGATCCGGGGCGGCGGCGCGGCACATCGCGCGGATCAAGCAGCTCGGGGCGCGCAGGGCGGGCCGGTTGCATCGGCGGGGCGGTGTTGCCCAGGGGAATGTCCTGACCGGCGGCGCGGGCGGTAAACCAGGTTTTGGCATGCGCCCGCGAGCACGCGGCCTTTTCACGGCCGTCGGCGGTGGTCAGCACCTCGACGGCCATTTGCGAAAGGGTTTGCACGCTCACAGCGATTTCACGGCTTCAAGCACCTCTTCTGCGTGGCCCGGCACCTTGACCTTGCGCCAGACCCGCGCGATGCGCCCTTTGCCGTCAATCAGGAAGGTCGAGCGCTCGATGCCAAAGAATGTCTTGCCATACATGCTTTTTTCCTTCCATACGCCGTAGGCTTCACAGGTTTCGGCCTCGGCGTCGGACACGAGCGGCATAGTAAGCGCTTGTTTGTCGCGGAACTTTTCGTGGCTGGCAACGCTATCTTTGGAAATGCCGAGCAGAGTGGCGCCAGCGGCCTCGAAGGTGTCCTTGAGGCCGGAAAAGGCGATGGCCTCTTTGGTGCAGCCGGGGGTGTTGTCGCGCGGATAAAAGAACAGGACCACCGCCTTGGGGCGCAGCGCGGACAGGGTAACGGTGCCGCCGCCATCGCGCGGCAGGGTGAAATCGGGGGCGATATCGGATGTGTCGGGCATGGGCGCTCCTTGTGATGCGAAAATGTGAGTTCCATATTAGGACTCAAAAGGCGAGAATAAAGGCAAGAGGCAGCATCGGGCGGCGCAAAGCCACCCCAAACGGGTCAGATGAGCAATAAGGACAAGGAAGTCACGCGAAAAGGGCGGCTTAGGCGATTTTGGCTGGGCCTGTCTTTTTGTGTCTGCGCGCTGGTTCTGGCGGTGGCGGTTGCGGCGGTGCTGGCGATCGGCACCCGGCTGACGGCGCCGGACTGGCTTCATCAGCGGATTGCACAGCGGATCAATGCCGATCTGCCGGGCTATCAGCTTGCCTTTGGCGATATGTCGATGGTGGTCAGCGAGGATCTGGTGCCGCGGCTTTTGCTGCGCGATGTGGCGCTCAGGGCGGGCGATGGCGGGCAGGTGGCCAATCTCTCGGAGCTTGAGATTACCGTCGCGCCCAAGCCGATCCTTGATGGCAAGGTTCAGGCCTCGTCGATCCGGCTGTCGGGCCTGCGTCTTATCCTGCGGCGGCGCGCCGAGGGCGATCTTGCGATTGCGCTTGAGGGGCCGGGCACGCGGGAGGGAGCGAAATTTGCCAACCTCACCGATCAGATCGACGCGATTTTCAGCCGTCCGCAATTTGCCGCCCTGTCGCGCGTCGAGGCCGGCAATCTGACGCTGCGCTATGAAGATGCCCGCGCGGGCCGCGCCTGGAGCGTTGATGGCGGGCGCGTCTTGCTGACGCGGGACGGCGCGCAGATCGGCATTCGCGGCGATGTCGCGCTTTTGGGCGCGCGCGATTACGCCACCACGCTCGAGGTTAGCTATAGCGGCGAAATCGGTCGCAAACAGGTCGAGTTCGGGGTGAATTTCGATGATATGCCTTCGGGCGACATCTCCGGGCAATCACCGGCCCTGGCCTGGCTTGATGCGCTGGATGCGCCGATTTCGGGGGCGCTTCGGGCCTCGGTTGATGGCGAGGGCCGACTTGGGCCGCTGAGTGCGACGCTTCAGATCGGCGCCGGCGTGTTGCAGCCGACCCCGGCCACGGCGCCGATCGCGTTTCAATCGGCGCGCAGCTATTTCACCTATGATCCCTCCGCCGATGAAATCCGCTTTTCGGAACTTTCCGTCGATAGCAAATGGGTCACGGCGCGCGCCGAGGGCACCGCCTTTCTGGTGGGGATGGAGAACGGCTGGCCGCGCGAATTACAGGCGCAGGTCCGCGTCAGTGACATCAGCGCCGACCCGGCAGAGTTTTACCCCGAGCCGATCCTGCTTGACCGGGCGGCGGCCGATATCCGGCTTCAGCTTGATCCCTTCGTGCTTTCGGTGGGCGAGCTGAGCCTTGAGGATCAGGGCCAGCATTTCGTGCTTGATGGCGTCGTGCGCGGTAAATCGGATGGTTGGGATATGGCGCTCAATGGTCGGATGGGGGCGCTTGCGCCAGAGCGGCTTATGGAATTGTGGCCGCTGGCCCTGAAACCCAAAACACGGGACTGGATTTCCCAGAACGTGCAGAAGGCCGATCTGCAGAACATTCAGCTTGCCCTGCGCGCCACGCCCAATGCGCGCCCGGACGTGTTTCTGGGGTTCGATTTCGAGGGCTTGCAAGCCCGCTTTCTCAAGGGTGTGCCGCCGATCTCGGAGGGAGTTGGCCATGCCTCGATCTATGACAACCGCTTTGTGATCAGCGCGCAGAGCGGTCACGTGGTGGCCGCACAGGGCGGCAAGGTCGATATTTCCGGCACCAGTTTCATTATCCCCGATGTGCGCCTGAAAAGCGGGCCGGCCCGCGTGCTTTTGCAGACCGACAGCACCGTAACAGCCGCCTTGTCGCTGCTTGATGAAGAGCCGTTCCGGTTTCTGACCAAGGCCGGGCAGCCGGTGACGCTGGCCGATGGCCGCGCGACCCTCAAGGGGCAGCTTGATCTGTTGCTCAAGCCCAAACTCACCCCCGCCGAGGTGGCCTATGACGTGACCGGAACCCTGGCCGAGGTGCGCAGCGAAACGCTGGTCAGGGACCGGGTTCTGGCGGCCAGTGAATTGACGGTGAGCGCCAGCAATACCGGCATCGAGATTGGCGGCGACGCGCGCATCGGGCGGGTGCCGGTCAGTGGTGCGTGGCGTTTGCCGCTTGGTAATGGCGCGGTTGGAGACAGCAGCGTGTCGGGGGTGATCGAGCTGTCAGAGCAATTTGCCGACGAATTCAACATCGGCCTGCCGCCGGGCAGCATCTCGGGGGCGGGGCCTGCGGATATCACGATCAACTTCGCCAAGGACCAGCCGCCGCGCTTCGAGCTAAGCTCTGGCCTTGCGGGGGTCGGGCTTAGCCTGAAACAGCTGAGCTGGGCCTTGCCGCAGGCCGCCACCGGGCGCCTTGAGGTTGCGGGCACTATCGGCGAGCCGCCCGATATTGATCGACTTGAGTTCACCGGCGGCGGGCTTGAGGCGCGCGGCAGCGTTACCCTGAGCGCCAGCGGCGATCTCGATCGCGCGGCCTTTCGCAGCGTCAAAATCGGCGATTGGCTGAATGCGCCGGTGACACTTGTCGGGCTTGGCGCCGGGCAAAGCCCGCGCGTCGAGGTGCGCGGCGGTACGATTGATCTGCGCCAGACCTCTCTGAGCGGCGAGGGCGGCGGCGGGGCCGCAGACGGCTCTGGAGGGGGGCCGGTGTCGTTGCAACTTGACCGCCTGCAGGTCTCGGACGGGATCGCGCTGATGGATTTTCGCGCAGAGCTTGATACGGCGGGCGGCACGGACGGCAATTTCACCGGCAAGGTCAACGGTTTTACCGCCGTCACCGGGCGGGTGGTGCCGATGAGCGGGCGCAGCGCGTTTCGCATTCAGTCGACGGATGCGGGCGGCGTTTTGCGTTCGGCCGGGCTTTTGAAACAGGCGCGCAAGGGCGAGATGGATCTTGTTCTCACCCCGGCCCCCGAACCCGGAAGCTATGACGGCAAGCTTGTCATCGAACAATTCCGCATCAAAGAGGCCCCGGCGCTTGCCGCGCTTTTGAACACGATCAGCGTGGTCGGCCTGTTGGAGCAACTCAACGGGGAGGGGCTTCACTTTTCGCGGGTCGATGCCAAATTCCGCCTGACGCCAGACCGCCTGACCCTCCTGGAAGGCAGCGCGGTCGGCGCCGCGCTTGGCGTGTCGATGGACGGATTTTATTACATGGATAGCGGGCGAATGGACATGCAGGGGGTTGTGTCTCCGGTCTATCTGGTGAATTCGATCGGGGGAATTTTCAACCGCGCGGGTGAGGGCTTGATCGGGTTTAACTACAAGCTGAAGGGGGTTGCCTCTGATCCGCGTGTTTCGGTCAACCCGCTTTCGGCCCTGGCACCGGGGATCTTGCGCAACATTTTCCGCAAGCCGGCGCCGACGCTAGGGGATGCGCCCGCATCCGATCCGGCACAAAGCACACAGGAAGAGGCCCCGGCCCATCAAAGACAGGACAGATGAAGCTAAGTGATTTTGATTTCGAACTGCCCGAGGCGCTGATTGCCACGCGGCCCGCGCGCCCGCGCACGTCGGCGCGCCTGTTGGTGGCGAATGGCGATGCGATCACCGACACGCGGGTAAGCGCGCTTGGGGACTGGCTCTGCGCCGGGGATCGGCTGGTGCTGAATGACACCAAGGTCATTCCCGCGCGCCTGAGCGGGGAGCGTCACCGCACTGGCGCGCAGGGGGCGACCGCGGCGCGCATCGAGGTTACCCTTCTTGACCCTGCCGCCGATGGCAGTTGGAGCGCGCTTTTGAAGCCGTTGAAGAAGATTTCCGAGGGCGAGGTGATCGTGTTCTCGCCCGATCTCTCGGCGACGCTTGAGGCCAAGCTAGACGGGCAGGGGCGGCTTCGCTTCAACCTTGCGGGCGAGGATTTCGATGCCGCCCTGGCCGAGGCCGGCGCGATGCCCCTGCCGCCCTATATCGCGGCGCGGCGCCCGGCGGATGCGCAGGACAAGACCGACTATCAGACCGTCTGGGCGCGCCACGCGGGGGCGGTTGCGGCGCCCACGGCCTCGCTGCATTTCGATGCGGCTCTTCTGGCCGAGCTTGCCGCGATGGGGGTGACCTTCAGCCATGTCACGCTACACGTGGGGGCGGGGACGTTCCTTCCGGTCAAGGTTGAGGATGTGACGACCCACAAAATGCACGCGGAATGGGGCGAGGTCAGCGCCGAGGCCGCCGCCGAAATCGCCGCAACGCGCGCGGCGAGCGGGCGTGTCATTCCGGTCGGCACCACGGCGCTGCGCCTGATCGAGACGGCCGCGCGCGCCACCGGAGAGATTGCGCCGTGGCAGGGTGAAACCGATATTTTCATCTATCCCGGCTTTGAGTTTCGGGTGACCGATGCGCTTATGACCAACTTTCACCTGCCGAAATCGACGCTGATGATGCTGGTCTCGGCGCTTGTCGGCCAGGATCGCCTGCGCGAGATTTACCGGCATGCAGTCACTGAAAATTATCGCTTCTTCTCCTATGGTGATGCTTCCTTGTTGATCCCCCGGTGAAACGCTGTCACGGGGGCCGCGCAGGGGCGAAACTGAGTCGCCTTTGACCCTGCGGTCACGAGGTGGTCTGTTAGGGTGAAATAAAGAAACAGGAGACGTGCGATGTTCAAGGTGCTGTCGGGGTCATGGGCCCTCTTGCTTGGCATGATGATGTTGCAGGTCGGCAATGGCATGCAGGGCACTCTTTTGGGTGTGCGCGGCGCACTGGAAGGGTTTTCGACCTTTCAGATGTCGATTGTCATGTCCTCTTATTTCCTTGGCTTTCTGGCCGGGTCGCGGATGGCGCCGGAGATGATCCGCCGGGTCGGGCATGTGCGGGTCTTTGCCGCGCTTGGCTCTTTGATCTCGGCGGTTCTGATCATGTATCCGACGATTGCAGACCCCTGGGCCTGGGCCGTTGGCCGGGTGATGATCGGCTTCTGTTTTTCGGGCGTTTATGTGACGGCTGAAAGCTGGCTTAACAATTCGGCCACCAATGAGACGCGCGGCAAGGCGCTGTCGCTTTACATGATCGTGCAGATGATCGGCATCGTTTCGGCACAGGGTATCATGGTGATGGCCGATCCGGCGGGCTATGTTTTGTTCGTTATTCCCTCGGTTCTCGTGTCGCTGGCCTTTGCGCCGATTTTGCTTTCGGTCAGCCCGACACCGGCCTTTGACACCACCAAGCCGCTGTCGCTTCTGCAGATCCTGAAGATTTCGCCGCTTGGCTGTGTCGGCATGTTCCTGACCGGTGGCGTCTTTGCCGCGCAGTTCGGCATGGCGGCGGTTTACGGCTCCGAGGTGGGGCTGAGCATCGGGCAGATTTCCGCCTTTGTGGCGTCGTTTTATATCGGCGCGATGCTCGTGCAATATCCGCTTGGGTGGGTGTCGGACCGGATGGATCGCCGCAAACTGATTGCCGTCGTGTCGCTGGTGACCGGGATCGGCGCGCTGATCGGCATGGTGTTCGGGGTGAATTTCTGGATGCTTCTGGTGGCGGCCTTTTTGGTGGGGGGCACGTCCAACCCGCTCTATTCGCTGCTGATTGCCTATACTAACGACTTTCTTGAACATGACGATATGGCCGCCGCCGCCGGGGGCATGGTGTTCATCAACGGCCTTGGCGCAATTGCCGGCCCGATTTTGGTGGGCTGGATGATGGGGGCAATGGGGCCGGGGGGGTATTTCCTCTATATGGCTGTCCTGATGTTCATGCTGGTCGCTTACGCCATCTACCGGATGACACAGCGCGCGGCCCCTTCGGTGAGCGACACCGACAGCTACACACCGGTTTCGCCCTCTTCTTCACCAATGGCCGTGGAATTTGCGCAAGATTACGCCATCGAGACGGCTCAAGAGGCGCAAAACGATTGATAGGCTTGGTTTGTGTCCCTTTTGTAGTAATAAGTTACTGTGAAAAATGGCGTTTTTGCCGTTAACTTGAGATGAACATCATAGGAAAATGAGGAGTTCTCCCTATGGTTGCGCCCGAAGATGTACTGAGTTTTTGGTTGGATGAAGTTGGACCGAAGAGGTGGTATGAAGCCTCTGACGAACTTGATCAGATTGTACGCGACCGCTTTCAGGGGGCGTGGAACAGGGCGCAGGAGGGGGCCTATGGTCTGTGGCTGACCTATCCGACGGGAACGCTCGCCTATATCATCCTCATGGATCAGTTTCCGCGCAACATGTTCCGCGGCGAGGCGCAGGCCTTTGCATCGGATCATCCGGCGCTTTCGGCGGCCAAGATCGCGATCAAGCGCGGTTGGGATCTGAAGGTTGACGAGCCGGCGCGACAGTTCTTTTATCTGCCCCTGATGCACTCCGAGAACCTCTGTGATCAGGAGCGCTGTGTGCGCCTGATGTGCGAGCGGATGCCGGTGCATGGACCGGACAACCTTTTGCATGCGCGTGCGCATCGCGAAGTGATCCGACAGTTTGGCCGCTTTCCCTATCGCAATGCCGCGCTTTCGCGCCCCTCCACGGCCGTGGAACGCGACTATGTGGCCGAGGGTGGGTATGGCGCGACGCTGCGCCGGTTCAAGGAAGCCGCCTGATATTCCGGGCGGAATTTTCCAGGATTTGACGTCGACCACATCGTCACTGGGTGTTTGCGCAGCCGGTTCGCGTTGCTGCGTTGTGGTCCGTTTCAAAATAGTTTAATACCAAACTAAATTTGAAAACGGAGGGCCGCATGGCGTCTAAGGCTTTTGACATGATCGTAATCGGGGCGGGTCCAGGGGGCTATGTTGCCGCGATCCGGGGGGCGCAACTTGGCCTGAACGTGGCCATCGTCGAGCGCGAGCATATGGGCGGGATCTGTCTGAACTGGGGCTGTATCCCGACCAAGGCGATGCTGCGCAGCTCCGAAGTGTTTCACCTGATGCATCGCGCCAAGGAATTCGGCCTCAAGGCCGAGGGGATCAGCTATGATCTGGATGCGGTCGTCAAACGCTCGCGCGGGGTGGCCAAACAGCTGAACGGTGGCGTCGGGCATCTTCTCAAGAAGAACAAGGTGACGGCGATCATGGGCGAGGCGACAGTGCCCGCCAAGGGTAAGGTCACCGTCAAGACCGACAAGGGCACCGAGGAGCTGACGGCCAAGCATATCGTGCTGGCCACCGGCGCGCGGGCGCGTGAATTGCCGGGGCTTGAGGCCGATGGCGATCTGGTCTGGACCTACAAGCATGCGCTTGTGCCGCCAAGGATGCCGAAAAAGCTATTGGTGATCGGCTCGGGCGCGATCGGCATCGAATTTGCCAGCTTTTACAACACGCTTGGCGCCGATACGACCGTGGTTGAGGTGATGGATCGCGTGCTTCCGGTGGAAGACGCCGAGATTTCCGCCTTTGCCAAGAAGGCCTTTGTCAAACAGGGCATGAAGATCATGGAAAAGGCCATGGTCAAGCAGCTTGATCGCGGCAAGGGCAAGGTCACCGCGCATATCGAAACGGGCGGCAAGGTCGAAAAGCAAGAATTCGACACGGTGATTTCCGCCGTGGGCATTGTCGGCAATGTAGAAGGCCTTGGCCTTGAGGCGCTTGGCGTCACCGTGGATCGCACCCATGTGGTCACGGATGAATATTGCCGCACCGCTGTCGAGGGGCTTTATGCCATCGGCGATATCGCCGGCGCGCCCTGGCTTGCGCATAAGGCCAGCCATGAAGGCGTGATGGTGGCCGAGTTGATCGCGGGCGGGCATCCGCATCCGGTCAAGCCCGAGAGCATCGCTGGCTGTACCTATTGTCATCCGCAGGTGGCCAGCGTCGGCATGACCGAAGCCAAGGCCAAGGACGCCGGATACGAGATCAAGGTCGGGCGTTTCCCGTTCATCGGCAATGGCAAGGCGATTGCCCTGGGCGAGCCCGAGGGCCTTGTGAAAACCATCTTTGATGCCAAGACCGGCGAGCTTTTGGGCGCGCATATGATTGGGGCCGAGGTGACCGAATTGATCCAGGGCTATGTGGTCGGGCGCCAGCTTGAGACCACCGAAGAGGACCTTATGAACACCGTGTTCCCGCATCCGACCCTAAGCGAGATGATGCATGAATCGGTGCTTGAGGCCTATGGCCGGGCGATTCATATCTAGGCGAAATGGGGGCGCTGCCCCCGTCGCGAAAACGCGACTCCCCCGGGATATTTAGAGCAAGAAGAAACATGAGGGCGCGGGCGGGTGACGCTTGCGCCTTTTTTGTAGTCCCGTCACAATGGGAGCGCGTAGCAAGGGGTAGGCCAGTGGCAAGTATCAACCGGATCGTGATGCAGAAATCCTCGCGCCGGTGGATGGCAGCACTTGAGCCCGCGACGATGGATGCGGCCGAAGTGTCGGGGAAATACGGGCGGCGGTTCGCGTTCAAGAGCTATGAGCGGTTTCGCTATCCGAAATATGACATCTGCAAGGGGCCTTATCGCGACGCTGAGGGCAACACGCTGAGCTTTGATCTGGTTCTGGCCAACCAGGTCTGGGAGCATCTTGACCGGCCTTATGCGGCGACGCGCCATGTTTTGGAGATGTTACGCCCGGGCGGGTATTTCTGGGTCGCGGTGCCGTTTTTCATTCCCTATCACGGCGATCCGGTGGATTGTTCGCGCTGGACGGCGCGGGGGCTGAAGAACCTGTTGATCGAGGCGGGATTTGACGAGAGCAAGATCAATGCGCGTCAATGGGGCAACCGCCATGCGGCGCGGCGCAATCTTGAGGGCGAATGGCCGCCGGTCTATGACCCGGAAACCGACGACCTTACGGATGAGCCGGATTTCCCGATCTGTTCCTGGGCGCTTGCGCAGAAATAGGCGGCCGATCCCTCTTGTTCACGGAATGTTCGCAAATTTGACTTGGAACTATGGCCACTCTCACCTATTTGTAAGCCACGTGAACCCCGGGGGGCAGAATGGCCGATCTCAAATATATCGAGGTGCGCGGCGCGCGCGAGCATAACCTCAAGAATATCGACGTGGATATTCCGCGCGACCAACTGGTTGTGATCACCGGGCTTTCCGGCTCGGGCAAATCGAGCCTCGCGTTTGATACGATCTATGCCGAAGGGCAGCGGCGCTATGTCGAATCGCTTTCGGCCTATGCGCGCCAGTTTCTCGAGATGATGGGCAAGCCGGATGTGGATCACATCAGCGGATTGAGCCCGGCGATTTCGATCGAGCAAAAGACCACCTCGAAGAACCCCCGATCAACCGTCGGCACTGTGACCGAGATTTACGACTATCTGCGGCTTTTGTTTGCCCGCGTCGGCACGCCCTATTCGCCAGCCACCGGCCTTCCGATCGAGGCGCAGCAGGTGCAGGATATGGTCGACCGGGTGATGGCGATGGAAGAGGGCACGCGCGCCTTTCTTCTGGCGCCGATCGTGCGCGACCGCAAAGGCGAATACCGCAAGGAATTCTTGGAGCTGCGCAAGCAGGGCTTTCAGCGGGTCAAGGTTGATGGCGCGTTTTACGAGCTTGACGAGCCGCCCACGCTTGACAAGAAATTCCGCCATGACATCGACGTTGTGGTCGACCGGCTGGTGATCAAGGAAGGCCTTGAAACCCGGCTTGCCGACAGTTTCCGCACCGCGCTTGATCTGGCGGATGGGATCGCGATCCTTGAAACCGCCCCAAAAGAGGGCGAGCCGGAGCGGATGACGTTCTCGGAAAAGTTTGCCTGTCCGGTCAGCGGCTTTACCATCCCCGAGATCGAGCCGCGGCTGTTTTCGTTCAACGCGCCGTTTGGGGCCTGTCCCGAGTGTGACGGGCTTGGGGCCGAGCGGTTTTTTGACGAACGGCTCGTGGTGCCCGATGAGGCGCTCAAGGTCAGCGATGGGGCGATTGCGCCCTGGCGAAAGGGTAAGTCACCCTATTTTACCCAGACAATTCAATCCATTGCCAAGCATTACGAGTTTGACAAGAATGCCGCCTGGAAGGACCTTCCGGCGCATGTGAAACAGGTGTTCCTGCATGGCTCGGGCGAAGAGGAAATCCCGTTTCGCTATGACGAGGGCGGGCGGATTTATCAGGTCAGCCGCGTGTTCGAGGGGGTGATCCCCAATATGGAGCGCCGCTATCGCGAGACCGACAGCAACTGGATCCGCGAAGAATTCGAGCGGTATCAGAACAATCGCGCCTGCGGCACCTGCGGTGGGTTTCGTCTGCGGCAAGAGGCATTGGCGGTTCGGATTGCCGATTTGCATGTTGGGCAGGTGGTCCAGATGTCGATCCGCGAGGCCTATGCCTGGTGCGAAACCGTGCCTGATCACCTTGGTAAACAGAAGAATGAAATTGCCCGTGCGATCCTCAAGGAAATCCGCGAACGTCTTGGGTTCCTGAACAATGTCGGTCTGGATTACCTGACGCTTAGCCGCAATTCCGGCACGCTGTCGGGCGGCGAAAGCCAGCGGATCAGACTTGCGAGCCAGATCGGTTCGGGGCTTACCGGAGTGCTATACGTGCTGGACGAGCCAAGCATCGGCTTGCATCAGCGCGACAATGGGCGGCTTTTGACCACGCTGCGCAATCTGCGCGATCAGGGCAATACGGTGATCGTGGTCGAGCATGACGAAGAGGCCATCCGCACCGCCGATTACGTGTTCGATATCGGCCCCGGTGCCGGCATTCATGGCGGCCAGGTGGTCAGCCACGGCACGCCGGAAGAGGTGACCGCCGATGCGGGATCAATCACCGGGCAGTACCTGTCGGGTGTGCGCGAAATTCCTGTGTCCGCCAAGCGGCGCAAGGGGAATGGCAAAAAGCTCAAGGTGGTCAAGGCGACGGGCAATAACCTCAAGGAGGTGACGGCCGAGTTTCCGCTTGGCAAGTTCGTCTGTGTGACCGGCGTCTCGGGTGGCGGAAAATCGACCCTGACCATCGAGACCCTGTTCAAGACCGCAAGCATGCGGCTGAACGGGGCGCGCCAGACACCGGCACCTTGCGAAACCATCAGGGGGCTTGAGCATCTGGACAAGGTGATCGACATTGATCAGCGCCCCATCGGGCGCACGCCGCGATCCAATCCGGCGACCTATACCGGGGCCTTCACGCCGATCCGCGACTGGTTTGCCGGGCTCCCCGAGGCCAAGGCGCGCGGGTACAAGCCGGGGCGGTTTTCTTTTAACGTCAAGGGCGGGCGCTGCGAGGCCTGTCAGGGCGATGGGTTGATCAAGATCGAGATGCATTTTCTGCCCGATGTCTATGTCACCTGCGAGACCTGTCAGGGCGCGCGTTATAACCGTGAGACCCTTGAAATTCGATTTAAAGGCAAGAGCATAGCGGACGTTCTTGATATGACGGTTGAAGATGCTCAGAGCTTTTTCAAGGCGGTGCCGGGCATCCGGGACAAGATGGATGCGCTGGCGCGGGTCGGGCTTGGCTATATCAAGGTAGGCCAACAGGCGACGACCCTGTCGGGCGGCGAGGCGCAGCGTGTGAAGCTCTCAAAAGAGCTGGCCAAGCGATCGACCGGGCGCACGCTCTATATCCTTGATGAGCCGACGACGGGGCTGCACTTTGAGGATGTGAAAAAGCTTCTCGAAGTGCTGCACGAGCTGGTGGATGGCGGCAATACGGTGATCGTGATCGAGCATAACCTTGACGTGATCAAGACCGCCGATCATATCATCGATATCGGCCCCGAGGGGGGCGACGGCGGCGGTGAGGTCGTGGTCGTGGGCACGCCCGAGAAGGTCGCGCAGGAACCGCGCAGCCATACCGGGCATTACCTCAAAGAGATGCTGGCGGCGCGCCGGGTGGCCGCCGAATAGGTTAGGCGCCCCGCTCAGGCGATCGAGCGGGCCGTCTCGCCGTCAAACCACTTCATGGCTGCGGCCAGGTCTCCGGGTCTGGCCAGAAGGTAACCTTGCGCCAGCGGCACGCCAAGGTCGGTCAGCACGGCAAGCTCCTCTTCGGTTTCAATGCCTTCGGCGACGATCTGTGCGTCGATTTCACTGGAAAACCGCATCAGGGCCGCAGCCAGAGAGCGGCGCACCAGATCCTTGTCGATATCGCGGGTCAGCGACATATCAAGCTTGATCACATCCGGGTGCAGCTGAATGATATGTTGCAGACCGGAATAGCCCGCGCCGGCATCGTCAATCGCAAGGCGCACGCCGGAAAAGCGAAGGTAGGCAAGCTCGCTCAGCAGGGCGTCGTAGTTGTCGATCTTGGAGTGTTCCGTGACTTCGAGCAGGATACGCTCGCAGGGGTAGGGCGCGAAGACAGCCGGAAGCCGCCCCGAGGCCACGGTGGCGGGCGAGGCGTTCACCGACAGGTAGATATCAGACGGCAGAACCTTCAGAGCCTTCAGCGCAACTTCGATCATCGCGATTTCAAGGTCGGCCTGCATGCCAACCCTTTCGGCGTCATCAAACCAGAGGTTCGGCGGGCGATAGGGATCAGAGCGAAAGCGACAGAGCGCCTCGAACCCCTTGGGGCGACGATCATTGGCGTCCATGATCGGTTGATAGACCATTTCGAACTTGGCCCCGGTCATGATCTCGGTCAGGTCAGAGCGGGTGCTGCGGCTGAGACAGCAGAACATGCCACAGGGCGAGCCGTCTCGGCGGCGGATTGGCACGCTGACGTGTGATTTGATCGGAATCGCGTGGGTCAGCGCCAGCGACTGACAGATGTCTTCGGCGCCGGTGTCGGGGATAAGCTCGGGCAGGCGCCCGGCAAGGATATGGCGGCAATAGACCTGATCCAGCGGGATCGAGCCGCCCACATGGCACATATCCTCGAATCCCGGCGCACTTACGGCGCGAAAGACAAGATCATCGCCAATGAATTCAGACAGATAGGCCACCTCCATGTTCAGGTGGGTGCGCACGAATTCGAGGGCGGTGTTGATCATCACATCGCCGGATTGCCCCGCGACCCCGGTGACCTGAGGGATAAGTTGGGAAATCTGTGGATCGGTTTGCATGGCTGCCCCTTACGCGGAATGGATACCGCTCAAGGGATAGGGGCAAATATCGGACAAACCGTTGACGGCGGCGCAGCGCGCCACCGCCTTTTGCATAAAGTTTTAGGCGATTTGTCTGAAAACCCCGGTCGCGCGCTCAGGCGTCGGGCTTGTCCAGAGGACAGGTGCGCAACCCGAGGATCGTGTAGAGCGGGCAGCTTGACATAAGCCCGGTCACCAGCGGGATGATCCCGATCAGATAGAGCCAGCTATAGGCCCCGTCGCGGTTAAGGGCAAAGCCCGCCAGCAGGGCGAGGCCGACGATGATACGAAGCGCGCGGTCCAACGACCCGACATTTTTCTTAAGCATGACAACACCTTTAATTGATCCGGTCGACATGACCGGCATGTGATAGCCCAAGCATATGCCGTCCGGGCGGTGCCGTCGGTGATAAGGTCACAAAGCCCGCAATTTATCTAAAATTGCGGCTGTCCTTGATCTGCTCCCAGGCCCAGACCACCTGTTGAAGCTGTTCTTCCTGGCTTCGATCGCCACCATTGATGTCCGGATGAAGCACCTTGATCAGCGATTTGTAGGATTTGCGCAGATCGGCCTTGGTCCAGGTATCCTCGGCCTCGAGAATCTCGACGGCGCGACGCTCTGTGGGGGGCAATTTGCGGCTTCCGCCACGTTTCTTGCCGGGATTCTGCGTGGCATTGCCGCCCAGAACCTGATGCGGGTCCTCGATTCCAAGCCGTGCCCAGGCCCGCGTTTCGGGATCGGTAAAGGCGCGGGTTTCACGCTCCCATACCTTGTCTTTTGAGGCCTGCGCGTTGATCTCGGCCTCGGTGGTGCCGTCAAAGAAGTTCCACTTGAGGTTGTACTCGCGCACGTGCTGCTGGCAGAACCAGAGATAATCATCCAGCACATCCGGCGCCTTGGGCGCGCGGAATTTGCCGGCCTCGGTGCAGCCTTCATGCTCGCACACCCGCACCGATGTTTCGGAGGCGCCCGACATGCCGCGTCGGCCACGCGGGTTTTTCTTCTTGGCCGAAGACACGGACATATCGAAACCGAAGGGATCTGACTTGGACATGGGGCTCACCTTTTCGAGTCGGAGACGAGAGTGTATGCCAAAACGCGGCAAATTGAAGGGGGCGCAGCAAAAAAAATCACCTCACCTTTGCGCGATGTTCTTGCGCGGACCGGCGAGGGGTCGAATGCCTAACCCCTTGCTATGAAAAGCAGAACGGTCTTGGGGCGTCTAGGTCTTGTCGTTTTCCGGCGTCTCATCGGCGGGGTCGTGCCTCTGGGCTTTCAGAGGGGGCGTAACAGGCGGGCTCACGGCGCGCGCGGCCTCGGCGCGCAGGCCCTCGACAACCCGTTCCGACGCGGCGATTTCGCGGCGGAAGACCAGCACCGAGCGATAGACCGTATGGCTTGAGGTCAGCCCCTGACGCTCTTCACTCGGCAGGATATCTGCGCGCAGATACTCCCAACCGTCGCGACCCATTTCGTTCAGTACCTCTTCAAACCCAAGGGCAAAGCGGGCCTCGGGCGTTTTGACACCGGCGGCCTTGCGGCCACGGGTCGGGGCGGGGACAACCTTGTATTCGTAAACGGTCATGGAACCTTCCGGGTTTGTCAGAGCGGATCATCCTACGCGACTGACCGCCCGGCGCAAGGGGGCATGCAAAACCCCCGAACCATAAGGCCGGGGGTCATGGAACGTCTGAAATCTAAACTCGCGTTATTTCGGGCCGGGGCCGATGATCATGATCATCTGGCGGCCTTCCATCTTGGGCATGTTTTCAACGCGCCCGATGCCATTGATATCGCCGGCGATCCGTTCCAAAAGCTGGCGGCCCAGATCCTGGTGGGCCATCTCGCGGCCACGAAAGCGCAGGGTGATCTTTACCTTGTCGCCATTTTCAAGAAACTTGACCACGTTGCGCATTTTGACGTCGTAGTCATGCGTGTCGGTGCCGGGGCGAAACTTGACCTCTTTCACCTCGATGATCTTTTGCTTCTTGCGCGCTTCGGCCTCGCGTTTCTGGGTCTCGTATTTGAACTTGCCGAAATCCATGATCTTACAGACCGGCGGATTGGCGTTCGGCGAGATTTCAACCAGATCAAGCCCGGCTTCTGCGGCCATTTCCATTGCCCGGTCCGGTGTGACCACGCCAACATTTTCGCCATCCGCACCAATCAGGCGGATTTCGTCATTGCGGATACGTTCATTGATACGAGGGCCGGTGTCGCGTTGCGGGGGCGCGTTATGAGGTCTGCGGGCTATGGCTTTGTTCCTTCAATCGTTTTGGTTTTGTGGTGAATTCGAAGGTGCAACGTAAACCTGGCCGGGGCAGCTTTCAAGCGCCAAAATAGGCTGATCTGAGCCGATTTAAGGGTTATTCCCCCTTGTACCTTTCCTTTTTGCGCTCCATCTGAGAGCAAGAAGCGAAGGGATGGCGTTATTTGCCGGACCCGCATGTATGAGGGAGGGGTTTATGAAGAACCTTTTATGGATTGTTTTGGCTGCCGTCGTTCTTGGCGGTGGCTATATGCTGTTTACCGGAAAATCGGTGACAGAGGTTGTCGACACGGTCAGCGAGACCGCAAATGAGGTCGAGGCCCCCGAAGCGCTTGAAAATGCAAGCGAAGCGGTTGGCGAAGCCGCAGAGGCCGCCGCCGATACCGCGACCGAGGCCGCCGATGCGGTGGCTGATGCCGCTGCTGAGGCCGTGGATGCCGCGTCAGAGGCCGTCGAAAGCGCCGTTGAGGCTGCAACCGGCGCCGCAGATGGTGCCACCGACACGGCTGCCGAGGCTGTAGACGCTGCGGCCGATACGGCAAGCGAGGCGGCTGATGCCGCGACGGACACCGCCACCGAGGCGGCTGACACCGCCACCGAGGCCGTGACCGACACCGCTCAGGATGGGGTTGACGCCGCGCAGGACGCCACCAAAGAGGCCGTCGAGGCCGCCACTGGCGAAAGCGCGGCTGATGTTGCCGCTGAAACCGGCGATGCGGCGCAAGCCGCTGTCGAGGCCGCGACCGGAACAGCCGAAGCGCCCGAAGCCCTGACCATGGACGGTTTCAACATGGAAAGCGCCAAGAGCCTCATTGAGGGCACCGATCTTGGGGCCATGCAGAAGACCCTTCTGCTGCAAACCATCCAAAAGGCGCAGGACAATCCCGAGTTGCTGAAATCAGCGCTTGAGGCTGCTCGCAGCGCGCTTGGCTACTGATCAGCCGACCGACCTAAGGCTAAGGCACAACACCACCCCGCGCCGGACCTATCCGGCGCGGGTTTTTTTATGTCTGGCGACAGGCCGCGGCCTCGATCAACACTTCTGCGGCGGCTTTGGCGTCAAGCGCCGGGGTGGCATTGCCCAGCATCACCGAGGTCACGATCGCCCCCTCCTTGAGCAGCATCAACTGGCGCGCCAGCGCCGCCGGATCACGGACCCCGGACTCGGTCGCGATTTCCTGAACATATTCAAGCAGCATCCGTTTATGGGTCGCGCATTGGATATGGATCGGGTCCTTTGGATCCTGAAATTCCGACACCGCCTTGATGAACATACAGCCCCGAAACTCGGGCGATGCGATCCATTCGTGGAGCACGTCAAAGGCCGCCAGCAGGCGGGCCTTCGGGGTCACGGCAATCTCTTCCACGCGGCGACAGAACCAGTTGCGAAACCGCTCGTCGCGCAGCCTGAGCACGGCAAGGATCATCTCTTCCTTGGTGCGGAAATGTTTGTACATTGAGGTTTTCGAGATGCCGGTTTGTGCGACAAGCTTGTCCATCCCGGTGGCGTGAAAGCCGTCGCGATAGAACACCTCAAGCGCGTTTCGCACCAGTTCGTCTCGTTTGTTTGGTCGCATGGAGTGCCTTTTTGTGTACTGACTGGTTCACAATATAGGGCAGGGCGCGCGCAGTCTCCAGAAAAATAAAATCTTCTAATTTCAATATGTAATGAGGATATGGCACCTTTTTTATGGATCAAGGGGTCAAAAAATATTTGACAACAGTTACCGATCTGTACATTTAAGAGCAACAAGGTGTACCGATCAGTAATCATTTGAACCCAAGGAGCCAGACATGAGCCGCCCACCGCTTCCACCCTTCACCGAAAGTACCGCCATCCAGAAGGTCCGCGCCGCCGAAGACGGCTGGAACGGTCAAAACCCCAAGGCTGTCGCCCAGGCCTACACCCCCGACAGCCAATGGCGGAACCGAGCCGAGTTTCTGACCGGTCACGCCGAGATCGAGGCCTTCCTCACCCGCAAATGGGCGCGCGAACAGGACTATCGCCTGATCAAGGAACTGTGGAGCTGGACGACCAACCGGATCGCCGTGCGCTTTGCCTATGAATGGCGCGATGCAGCGGGCCAGTGGTTTCGCTCCTACGGCAACGAGAACTGGGAATTCGCCGAGGACGGTCGCATGCGCCGCCGGATTGCCAGCATCAACGACCTTGCGATCACCGAGGCCGAGCGGCTGTTTCACTGGCCCGAGGGGCGGCGCCCCGACGATCACCCCGGCCTGAGCGACCTTGGCCTCTAAGCCCCTGAAAGGAGAATGACATGCCCCGCGCCTTTGCCGAAATCGCCTTTACCCCCAGGGTGCGCGCTGCGCAGGCCCGCCTTGGGTCTGCGGCGGGTTACGAGAAATTCCTGTCTCCGGATGTGAATGGCGGTACGGACCTCGGCCCCGCCGAGGCCGCCTTTATCGAGGCCCGCGACGGGTTTTACCAAGCGAGCGTTTCCGAAACCGGCTGGCCCTATGTTCAGTTTCGCGGCGGCCCCAAGGGGTTTTTGCGGGTGATCGACGCGCGCACCATCGGGTACGCCGATTATCGCGGCAACCGACAGTATGTGAGCCTTGGCAATCTTGCGGGGGATGGCCGTATCTCTCTGATCCTGATGGATTACCCCAACCGCAGGCGGATCAAGATCTGGGGCAGGTCGCGGGTTGTCGAAGGCGAAGCCGCCGCCGAAATCCTCCCGGCCCTGCACGATCCCGATTATGTCGGGCGGCCCGAACGCGCGATCCTGATCACGGTCGAGGCGTTTGACTGGAACTGTCCCGCCCATATTCCGCAGCGCCTCACCGAGGCCGAGCTTGAACCCTATCTCGCGCGACTGCGCGCGCAGATTTCCGACCTCACCACCGAGAATGCGCGGCTGAGCGATCTGCTTGGTGCCGCGTCCTAAGCCCCAAACACAAAGGAGCCAATCCCATGACCCCCTCTTTCAAATATATGCTGCAAAGCGGCACGCTTGTGGTGTCGCTTGCCCTTGGCGCGGCCCTGCCGATGCGGTCTCTTGCGCTTGATCTGGCGTCGCCCGACCATGTGGCGTATCGGAGCACAAGCATCGACGGCATCGACATCGCCTATCGCGAGGCGGGCGATCCGTCGCATCCCACCGTTTTGTTGCTGCACGGCTTTCCGACCTCGTCGCATATGTTTCGCAACCTGATCCCGGAACTTGCGCAGGACTATCACGTGATTGCGCCGGATTATCCGGGCTTTGGCGCCTCTGCGATGCCGCCCGCCGCAGAGTTCGAGTATTCCTTCGCCAATATCGCCGGGATGATGACCGCGCTTTTGGATCAAAAAGGCGTTGAGGGCTACGTGGCCTATGTGATGGATTACGGCGCGCCGGTCGGATACCGCATGTTCGCCGATGACCCAGAGCGCGTGGAGGGTTTCGTGATCCAGAACGGCAATGCCTACGCCGAGGGACTGCGCGAGTTCTGGGATCCGATCAAGGCCTATTGGGCGGCGCCAACGACCGAGAACGGCGATGCTCTGCGTGGCTTCTTCGAGCTTGAGGCGACCAAATGGCAGTTCACCGCAGGCGTTCAGAACCCCGAAAACATCAGCCCCGATAACTATTGGACCGTGCAATACCTTCTGGATCGCCCCGGCAACCAGGAGGTGCAGCTTGAGCTGTTTCTCGATTACGGCACCAATGTCGGCGAATACCCGAAATGGCAGGCGCTGTTTCGCGAGCATCAGCCGCCGGCGCTGTTGATGTGGGGCAAGAACGACCCGATCTTCCCCGAAGAGGGCGCGCATCCCTATAAGGCCGACCTCGACGATCTTGAATTTCATATCCTCGACACCGGCCATTTCGCGCTTGAGGAATTTGGCCCCGAAATGGCTGTCGAGATGATTGAGTTCCTTGATCGGGTTTACAAGTAGACCAGGCAAGAAAACACTCGGGACCGCGCCTTTGAACAGCGCGCGGTCCCTCTGCTAGGGGTTCTGATCAAGGCCCCTGTAATGACGCTCAAGCTCCAAAAGCCGCTGCTTGCGCCAGAGCCCGCCGCCATAGCCGGTCAAAGACCCATCAGCCCCGATGACACGGTGGCAGGGAATGACAAGCGCCAGTTGGTTGGCGCCATTGGCGCGGGCCACGGCGCGGGTGGCCGAGGGGCGGCCGATCTGTTGAGCAATCTGGGAATAGCTTTTGGTGACACCGGGCGGAATGCGCTGAAGCTCGGCCCAGACCGCGCGGGCAAAGGGCGTGCCAGTCAGGGCCAGCGGCGTGGCGAAACTGGCGGATTGGCCGACAAAGAACGCCTCAAGTTCTTCCCTGATCTGCTTGGTCGGGGCATAAGAGCCAAGGCCAAGACGGCCTTTGACCGCCTTTTCAAGGGTTGCGATCTCGGATTTGAGGGCCTTGCGGTCGATGAATTCCAAAAGGTGGAGATGCGTCGCGCTGCTGATCGCGATCATGTCGCCAAGCGGGGTCTTGATCCAATCGGCCATAAGCAAGCCGGTCGTTCCAAGATGGCCCGGCATTTTGCCACCCAGTGGCTCTGGACTTACAACAACGACCGCCCGAACATGGGCATCGGCGGCATCACACCCGCAATGAAACTGAAAATGGCTGCGTAAGTTCTACGATCTCGTCCCGTTAAAAACGGGAGGATTACCAGGCGTGTATTTCAAATCCCGCGATATCTATGGAGAGCGACCAAGATTTTTCGCCGAAAAATCTTGTCCCGCCTGCCGATCAGTCGAGAAAGGCCTTTTCGACAACATATTCCTTGGGCGAGGAATTTGCGCCTTCGCGCAGGCCATAGCCTTCGAGCATTTCCTTGATCTCAAGGTTGAAGGCGAGGTTGCCACAGACCATCGCGCGGTCGGTTTCCGGCGCAAGAGGGGGCACGCCGAGATCGGCAAAGGCCTCGCCCGAACGCATCAGATCGGTGATGCGGCCCATCTTGGGGCTCTGTTCGCGCGTCGTGGTCGGATAATAGCGCAGCTTGTCGGCAAAGCCTTCGCCGATCAATTCGGCAAGCATCTCATCCTGGCGGATATCCTCAATCAGCTTGCGGCCATACTCAAGCTCGCCCACCTCGCGACAGGTATGGGTGATGATGACCTCGTCGTAATCTTCATAGGTCTGCGGATCGCGCAGCAACGAGGCAAAGGGCGCAAAGCCGGTGCCTGTGGCAAAGAACCAGATGCGCTTGCCGGGCAGGAGCGCGTCATGCACCAGCGTGCCCACCGGCTTGGGGCGCAGGATGATTTCGTCTCCGGGCTTAATATGCTGCAACCGGCTTGTCAGCGGGCCGTCCTGAACCTTGATCGAATAGAATTCCAGCTCGTCATCCCAGGACGGCGAGGCAATGGAATAGGCTCGCAAAAGCGGCTTGTCGCGACCGGTCTTTTCGTCCGTGGACATCAGGCCGATCATCACGAATTCGCCCGAGCGAAAGCGCAAAGAGGCGGGGCGTGCCACGCGGAAGGAAAACAGCCGGTCGGTCCAATGGGTGACCTCGGTCACTTTCTGCGCATCGGGCAGGGTGGGCGTCTTGGCCGTCTTTACGGGTGCATCGGTCACTTGGGTCATCTCATTCATAGCTTCTTTTGCCAGTCACATAGACCGGCCCCTCTGCATAAACATTGATCTGGGTCAGGGAAAGGGCGCAGGACGTTTAGCCGCGCAGGCGGGCCTGATAATCATGCGCTTGCCAGTTGGCGCGAAAGATCCACTGCTCCTCGGGCTGGCGTTTGGCCAGGGCCTCCGAGATTTCGACCTCGTCAAAGCCCGAGCGGCGCGCCATCGCGTATTGATCGGCGATCACATGACCCCGCGCACGCAACCGCCCGCCATAGCCCATAAGCCGCAATTGCCGCGCGATGGAAAAGCCGCGGCCATCGGCGGAACTTGGAAAATCGACGCGGATCATCGTCACGCCGCCCAAGCGGTCGCCAAGCTCGGCGGGGTTGGTGTCAACCGCCAGATCAAGCGCCGTCGTGGCGCTTTCGGCCTCGGCAAGCGGGGTGATCGGGGCGTTGAAATCTTCGGGCGCAAAGCCCGTGTCGCTAACGATGACGGTCATGCGGTCACTCCTTTTCGCACCATTTTGCCATTTTCAAAATGGATGCCACATTCGGTTTTACTCTGATCGCGCCAGCGGCCCGATCTTGGGTCTTCGCCGGGCGCCACGGGGGTGGTGCAAGGCATGCAGCCGATCGAGGGATAGCCCTTGGCGACAAGCGGATGCCGGGGCAGGCGGTTCTCATCCATGTAGGTTTGCATGTCCTCGGGGGTCCAATGGGCCAACGGGTTGACCTTGATCCGTCCTGTGCCCTCTTCCACTTCGAAGAAATCAAGCGCCGCGCGGGTGCCTGATTGATAGCGTTTGCGCCCGGTGATCCAGCCGTCAAACCCAATCAGGGCGCTTTGCAATGGCGCCGCCTTGCGCAGGGCGCAACAGGCATCGGTGTCGCGCTGATGCAGGGTGTTGTCGGGGTCCTCGGCGGCCATCTCACCGGGGGCAGCGCGGATGATACGCAGATCGCGCAGGGCAAGCCGCTCGGCCAGCTCCTGCTGATAGACAAGCGTCTCGGTGAACAGCATCTCGGTGTCGATGAAGATCACCGGCGTCGCGGCCCGCGTCACCGACACCATGTGCAAAAGCACTACCGATTCCGCGCCAAAGCTTGACACGAGCGCCAGTTTTCCGGCCTCGGGGTCGCGCAGCGCGTGCTCGATCACCGATATCGCCGAATGATGACGATAGCGGTGATTGAGGGCGCTCACCCGGTTTGCAAGGTTACTCTGCGGCATAGGCCCGCGCCTCGGCGTCATAAAGCGCGGATTTGAACGGGGCCATGCCGACGCGGTTATAGACCTCAAGGAATGTCTCTTCCTCGCCTTCGCGCAGGTCAAGATAGGCGAAAATCAGACGCTCGACGGCGGGCACGATCTCGTCGTATGCAAAACCGGGGCCGGTGCGGCTTCCGATGGCGGTGGTCTCAGAGGCATCGCCGCCAAGGGTGATCTGATAGTTTTCGACCCCTGCGCGATCAAGGCCAAGAATGCCGATATGACCCACGTGATGATGCCCGCAGGCGTTGATGCAGCCCGAAATCTTGATCTGCAAATGCCCGACCTCATGCTCGATCTTGAGCTCTTCAAGCCGCGTGGCAATGCCTTGGGCCACGGGGATCGAGCGCGCGGTTGCAAGCGCGCAATAATCCATGCCGGGGCAGGCGATGATATCCGAGGCAAGGCCAATATTGCCGGTGGCCAGCCCAAGCGTTTTCAGAGCGGCATGCACCGCCGGGATATCGGCGAGCGGCACATGCGGCAGAACAAGGTTCTGGGCATGGGTGGCGCGGATATCGCCGTGACCGTAGGTCTCGCCAAGATCGGCGACAAGGCGCATCTGATCGCCCGAGGCATCGCCCGGCGTCGCGCCATGGGCCTTGAGGCTGATGGTGACGATGCCATAGCCCGGCGTGCGGTGCGCGGTCACATTGGTGTCGCTCCAGGCGCGAAACACCGGATCGGCGTCGCGGGCGGCAAAATAGGGCGCCGGATCGGTATTTTTGAACGCAGGCGCGGCAAAGGCGGCGGTGATCTCGGCCAATAGCGCCTGATCCTCGCCGCCAAAGACGGCGCGGCGGCGAGGGAATTCATCCTCGACCTGGGCGCGGATTTCATCAAGCCCGTTTTCATGCACCGTGATCTTGATGCGTGCCTTGTACTTGTTGTCGCGCCGCCCGATCCGATTGTACGTCGCAAGGATCGCCTCGAGATAGGGCAGGAGGTCTGCGCGCGGCAGGAAATCGCGCAAGCGCTTGGCCACCATCGGGGTGCGCCCCATGCCGCCGCCAATCCAGACCTCGAAACCGCGCACGCCGTCGCGTTCGACAATGCGCAGGCCGACATCGTGGCTTTTCATCACGGCGCGGTCGGTGTCGCTTGCGATCACGGCAATCTTGAACTTGCGCGGCAGGAACTGAAACTCGGGGTGGTCGGTCGACCATTGCCGGATCAATTCGGCCACCGGGCGCGGGTCTTCGATCTCATCCGCGGCGGCGCCGGCAAAGTGATCCGAGGTCACGTTGCGGATGGTGTTGCCGCTGGTCTGGATCGCGTGCATTTCGACCTCGGCCAGGGCATCAAGCATCTCCGGCACATCGCGCAGTTGCGGCCAGTTGTACTGAATATTGGTGCGGGTGGTGAAATGGCCATAGCCCTTGTCAAACCGCTCGGCCAGATAGGCCAGCTGCCGCAGTTTTGCCGGGTCGAGCGAGCCATAGGGGATTGCCACGCGCAGCATATAGGCGTGCAGTTGCAGATAAAGACCGTTCATCAGGCGCAGCGGCTTGAATTCATCCTCGGTCAGGCTTCCGTCGATGCGGCGCTCGACCTGAGCGCGAAACTGGCGGTTGCGTTCCGCCACAAAAGAGGCATCGAAGTCATTGTAATAATACATGTTTTTGCTTCCTTGTCTTGAGGGGTCCCGGTTTAAACCCAGGACAGTCCTTCGGACTGCTTGCCATGAAAAAGGTTCGAGGGGCCCTTGCGGCGGAAATCCTCGCGGAAATGCGTCGGCTCGGGGCCGTCCTCGCCGGGGGCCACATCGGCGAGATAAACGCCAACGGTCAGATGCGGTTGGGCCTGTGCCTGCAACAGCCGCAGATCGGCGTCGGCCTCATCGGTGAGAACCTCTGCCTCGCCGAGGTGACGGGTCCAGCCGTTAGTGGCGGTGAAATAGATGACATCGCCTTCGATCAGGGCGTTTGCGGTGATAACCTTGGGGGTGAAGTCGCGGGACATGTCAGGCAAGCTCCTGTTGCTGAATTTGGGCAAGGCTGGCCTGCGTTTCGCGCGGGCTGAGGCCATAAAACATAAGGGCGGGGCCGGTGAAATCTGCCTTGGTCAGGGCGCTCGGTAAGGCATCGAGCGTGGTCGCAAGGATGCGCTGATCGGGGCGGCTGGCGTTCTCGATGACGGTGATCGGCGTGGTGCGATCCGCGCCCTGCATGATCAATCTGCCTTGGATGAAACGCGCCGATTTCTTGCCCATATAGATCGCCGCCACCTCGCCGACCCGCGCCAGAGCGCGCCAGTCCTGATCGGCAAAGCCCTTCATGTCATGGCCGGTCAAAAGCCGCGCCGAGGCATTGCGCCCGCGTTTCGTCAGGCTTTGACCGATGGCCGCGACACTGGCCGAGGCGGCGGTGATACCGGGCACCACATGCCAGCCGATCCCGGCTTCGCTCACGGCGTCGATTTCCTCGTCAAGGCGGCCAAAGATGGTGGGGTCACCGCCCTTGAGGCGGACGACCTGCGCGCCGGTTTTGGCGTGGGTCACGATAAGCGCATTGATGTCGTCCTGGCTCATCGAAGGGCCAAAGCCCTCTTTGCCCGCGTCGATCAGCACGGCTTCACGGCGCGCCAGTTCAAGGATTTCGGGTGTCACAAGCCGGTCGTGGATCACCACGTCGGCCGCGTCCAGCGCCTTGCGCGCCTTTAGCGTCAATAGCTCGGGATCGCCAGGACCGGCCCCGACAAAGGCCACGTGACCTTCGCGTTCGGGTTTGATTTCATGTTTATCCAGAAGGGCTTGGAGGGTGATCTTGATCTCATCCTCACCGCCCTGTTCAAGCGCGCGGGGGCCAGAGGTGAAATAGTAGTCGGCCCAGAAATCGCGCCGCCGCCGCCCCATCGGCAGGATTTCGACCGCGCGGCGGAACGCCTTGCCAAGGCGGGCCAGCGTGCCGAGGCTAGCGGGCAGGCGCTCTTCCAGATCGGCCTTGATGGCGCGGGCCAGAACCGGCGCGGCGCCTTCGGTGCCAATGGCCACGGTGACCGGATCACGATCAACGATGGCGGGGGTGATGAACTGGCTATCCCCCAGATTATCCACGATATTGACCAAGGCCCCATCGGCGCTTGCGATGGCGGCGGTGCGGGCATCCTCGACCCTGTCCTCATCGGCGGCATAAAACAGCTTGGCGCAGAGGGTATCGCCCGGCTCCATCGCGCGGCGCACAAGGCGCAGGCGACCCGCAGCGGCCCAATCTTCGATCTCTGGCGCGGGTGTGGGGGCAAAAACCGTGAGGTGGGCCTCGGTCTTGAGGAGCAGGCGCAGCTTGGCCAAGGCAGCATCGCCGCCGCCCGAAAGGACGATGCGGCGGCCCTCTACGGCCAGAAAGATCGGGAAATGCTTCATCGCGGGCACCCTCGGATTGGTTTGACTTCGCCCCCATTATAGGAAATATTCCCGCATATGCGCTAGATACCGGCGTCGATAAGAACATTCGTTTCTTCTTGCGATAGCTTTGGGTGGGATGTTCCAACGTTGAAGGAAAATTGGAATGGCTGTTCGTCTGGACGAACTGGATCGAAAAATCCTTGTGCAGCTGCAAGAGGACGGGGGGCAGTCGCTTGACGATATTGCCAAGAATGTCGGCAGTTCCAAGACCCCCGTCTGGAACCGGATTCGCAAGATGCGCGAGGCTGGGGTCATCAAGCAGCAGACCTATCTGCTTGATGCCGAGTCATTGGGATTCGAGGCCTGTTTCTTCGTGCTGATCCGCACATCAGAGCATGACGCGACCTGGCAAAAAGCGTTTCTCAAGGCGTTGAATGACCGCCCCGAAGTGCAGGAAGCGCACCGTCTGGCCGGGGATATCGACTATATCCTCAAGGTGCGGGTCGCCAATGCGCGCGCCTATGATGTGTTCTATCAGGCACTGATTTCAGAGGTGAAAGTGCATAATGTCACGGCGCTTTTGTCGATGGAAGAGATCAAGTCGACCACCATGTTGCCGCTTTAACTCAGGCTTCCAGTGCTCTGATAATAGGCGAGAAATCTTCGGATTTCAGGCTTGCGCCGCCGACAAGGGCGCCATCGACATTCGAGGTGGCGAAAATCTCCGCGGCATTCTCGGGCTTGACCGACCCGCCGTAAAGCAGGCGAAAATCCTCTGCCGCTTGCACGCCAAAGCGCTCGCTCAGGCGGCTGCGGATGAAATCATGCACCTCGCCAATCTGGGCGAGGCTCGGGGTCAGACCTGTGCCAATGGCCCAGATCGGCTCGTATGCGATGACGGTATTGGCGCCCGTGGTGCCATCGGGAAGCGAAGCAGCCAGTTGCTCGGCGATGACGTCAAGGGTTTGGGCGCCTTCGCGCTGCGCCAGCGATTCACCAAGGCAGACCACCGCGATCAGCCCCGCAGCATGGGCGGCGACGGCCTTTTGGGCGACCAAATCACTGGTTTCATTGTGGTTTTCACGCCGCTCCGAGTGGCCAAGGATCACGGCCCCGGCGCCGGTATCGGCCAACATGGGCGCCGAGATATCGCCAGTATGCGCGCCGGACGCGGCCGCGTGGCAATCCTGTGCGCCGATCATGATGGGACTGTTCGCGCAAAGACCGGCGGCCTGCGCGATCAAGGTCGCAGGAGGGCAGATCAGGATATCGACAGAGGGTGCGCAATGGAGAGATACAAGCGCCTGCACCTCGGCAAGGCTGCTGGCGGTGCCATTCATCTTCCAGTTGCCCGCGGCGAGTTTGCGTCTCATGATCATGCCCTCTTGAAATTGGTTAGCCTTGTCGTCCGACACCCGCAAAAATGCAAGTGTCGGGGACGGTTGTCCGACATATTTGAGAGCAGGAGCGGATTACATATCCGCGAATTTGATCGATTCACCGCAGCCGCAGGCCTCGGTCACATTGGGGTTTTTGAACTTGAACCCGGATTCCAGCAGCGACACCTCGTAGTCAATCTGGGTGCCGAACAGGAACATTTGTGCCATGGGCGCGATCATCACACGCGCGCCGTCGGTTTCGACGACTTCGTCGTTGGGGTCGACCTCGGTCACATATTCCATTGTGTATTCCATGCCCGCACAGCCGCCTTTTTTCACGCCAATGCGCAGACCCTGATGGCCATCACGGCCCATCAGTTTCGCGATTTGTGCGGCGGCGGCCGGGGTGATGGTCACGGCCTGTTTTCCGGGGATGCCAAACATCAGGTTTGCCTTCCAGTCGGTTGCATTGATTACATAAAGCCCAGTTCAAGGCGGGCTTCGTCGCTCATCATGTCCATGCCCCAGGGCGGCTCCCAGACAAGGGCGACATCAACATGCTTGATGCCTGCCAAAGGCTCGATCGCCTCGGCGACCCAACCGGGCATTTCGCCGGCCACAGGACAGCCGGGGGCGGTCAGGGTCATGGTGATGTTGACCGCGTTTTCGCCATCAATATCAATCGTGTAGATCAGGCCAAGATCATAGATATTCACCGGAATTTCCGGGTCATAGACCGAGCGGCAGGCCTCGACCACCTGATCATAAAGCGGGTGATCGGTGCTGGAGGGCGCGATCAGCGGGGCGCCTTCAAGGGGTTCGGGGCTATTGTTCATCATCGTGTCCTGCGGGTTATCCTGACCAAACATATAGGGTTTATAGCGGGCTTCGTCCAGAGGCGCGCGCCACGCTGTTCACTCTTCGGCGGTTTTGCTGGATTTTCGGCGGCGCACGGGCGCGGGGCGCACGCGGGATTCGATCAGATCATAGAGCGCGCCGACGATATCCTTGCCAGTCGAGCCCTCGATCCCCTCAAAGCCCGGCGAAGAGTTGACCTCAAGCACCTTTGGCCCGGCCTCTGAGCGCAAGAGGTCGACACCAGCCATGTTGAGATCAAACACTTTCGCCGCGCGGATCGCCGTGTCGCGCTCAATCTTGGTGATGCGCACCGCCTTGGCAGAGCCGCCGCGATGCAGGTTGGAGCGGAAATCGCCCTCGGCGCCGGTGCGCTTCATCGCGCCCACGACCTTGCCGCCGATCACCAGACAGCGGATATCTTCGCCCGCCGCCTCCTTGACAAAATCCTGTACCAGGAAGTTGGCCTTGAGACCGCGAAAGGCGTCGATCACGGATTCGGCGGCCTTTTTGGTTTCGGCCAGAACGACGCCCTTGCCCTGGGTCGATTCCAGCAGTTTGACGATAAGCGGTGCGGTGCCGACAAGGCCCATCAGGTTAGAGGTGTCATGCGGCGAGGCGGCGAATGCGGTGTTGGGCATGCCGATCTTGGCGCGCGCCATAAGTTGATGGGCATAAAGCTTGTCACGGCTCGAGGTGATGCCGGCGCTTGAATTCACGCAATAGGTGCCGATGGTTTCAAACTGGCGGATGATGGCGGTGCCATAGGGCGTGATCGACGCGCCGATGCGCGGCACAACGGCATCAAACCGGGGCAGACGCTTGCCGTCGTAATGCACCTCGGGAGCCATCGCGTTGATCGCCATGTAACAGCGGGTGGTGTTGATCACCTCGACGGTATGACCGCGCGCCTCGCCTTCGCTGACAAGGCGGCGGGTCGAGTAATTGTCTTCGCGGCTGAGAACGGCGATGCGCAGGGCGCGCTTGGGCTGTTCGTTGCGCATGCGGGCGGTGTGATAGACGTCATAGCTAAGCTCGGGTTGCAGGAACCGGTCGGTGGCGACGATCGAGATATGATCCTTGAGCGCCTGACGCCCCAAGAGCATGCGGCTTGCCATGGTCGAGCGGTTGGTCAGGGTGATCTCGATCGGCCAGCTGTCGTCGCCCACGGTAAGGTTGGACGAGATCACATAGCGTAACTCGCGCTCGCCGTTTGACGAGGTCACATCGCGCCGGTCGATGATCGTGGCCGAACAGGGGATCACAAGGTCGTCGCGCCCCGGAATCGGGTGCACGGTGAACCGCACCTTGGGCTTTGACGCCGGGCCAAAGGTCTCGATATCAAAGGCATGCAGCGCCGAGGTGCGCGCGCCGGTATCGACCTTGGCCTTGAGGGCGGGCACGCCCAGTTCGGGCAGGGCAACCCATTCTTCCCACCCGAATTGCAGCGGCTGCGGAGTTTCGGGAGTGGTCATGAAGGGGGCCTCCTTGGCAAGGTCATGGCGCGCGATGTGCGGAATGTTACGCCTTTGGGCGCTCAGTCACATCACGGATGGCGGGGGAATTCAAGCGTGGCCTTCGGGGCGGCCTAGTCGTTGATGTCGGTCTCGACCCTGCGGACGTTGCCGCCCGGCGCGCGGAAAAACCGGCGCAGGACGAGCCATGCAATCAGCGAAAGCACCGCGAAAATCGCCAGCAGTGCCGCAAAGCCCGGTGTGAGCGGGGTCAAAAGCAAAAGCCCGACAAGCGCCGCGCCGATGGAAAAGCCGAGAAAGATGAACCCCGGTGCAAGCACCTCAAAGATGCCAAGCGCAAGGGCGGCGGCAAGCCAGACCCACCAGAGCGACCAGAGTGCCACCCCGCCCAGCATTATGCCTTGCCTTTCAGCATCTTGAAGGCGTCGCCAAAGGCGTCAAGCGCGTTGGCGGGCACGAGGATGGTGGATGATGACGGGCTTGCGCCAAGCGCATTGAGCGCCTCGACCTGTTTCAGGGCGACCTGATATTGCGCGGCCTCGACGCCGTTTTCGGCGATGGCCTTGGCGACGACGCTTGTGGCATAGGCCTCGGCGTCGGCGGCGATACGGCGGGCCTTGGCGATCTGTTCGGCGGCGTAAAGCTCGGCGTCGGCGTTAAGTTCGACGGCGCGTTTGGCGCCTTCGGCCTCGGTTACCTGCGCGCGGCGGGCGCGCTCGGCGTTAAGCTGTTGCATCATCGCGTCGCGGGTGGCCTGATCAAGGTTCACGTCAAGGATTTCGGCGCGTGTCACCTCGATGCCCCAGTCGTCGACGGCGCTTTCGACCAGCTGTTTGATGGTAGAGATCATTTCGTTGCGGTTCGATTGCACCTCGTCGAGATCCATCTTGCCGATTTCGGCGGGCACAATGCCGGCCACGGTGGTGGCGATGGCGGCATCGACGTCGCGAATCCGGTAAACCGTCTTTTCAGGCTCGGTAATGCGGTAAAACACCGAGGTATCGACGCGCACAAGCACATTGTCCTTGGTGATCGCATCCTGACCGGCGGTCGGCAATTGGCGTTCAAGGATCGAGATGCGATGCGCGGCCTTGTCCAGAAACGGCACGATCATGTTGATGCCGGGTTTAAGGACGGCATGCAGGCGGCCAAAGCGCTCGATCACGTATTGCTCGGACTGCGGAACGATCTTGACGCTGCGCAGCACGGTGATGATGACCAGCGCGGCCAGCAGGATATAAAGCAGGTTGGACGACAGCAGGTCGATGATTTGGTCTTCTAACATTCAGCACCTCAAAATTTCACGCGACCCGCCGCTTGCGGCCCTTTTTGTAGATGTGCCGCTTTTGGCCGTTTTACAAGCTGGGGTAAATCGCTTTAAGGGGGGGTAAAAGTAGATAGGGGTCAAATTATGACAGCGCGGATCAGTTTCGAGATGCAGGCCAGTGACGGGCTTGCGCGCACCGGGGTGATTTCCACGCCGCGCGGCGAGATCCGCACGCCGGCCTTCATGCCGGTGGGCACGGCGGCGACCGTCAAGGCGATGATGCCCGAAAGCGTGCGCGCGACGGGGGCCGATATCCTCTTGGGCAATACCTATCACCTCATGCTGCGCCCCGGCGCCGAGCGGATTGACCGGCTTGGCGGGTTGCACAAGTTCATGAACTGGGATCGCCCGATCCTGACCGATAGCGGCGGCTTTCAGGTGATGAGCCTTGCCGGGCTGCGCAAGCTCACCGAAAAGGGTGTGACCTTCAAAAGCCATATCGACGGCTCAAAGCACGAATTGACGCCCGAACGCTCGATGGAGATCCAAAAGCTGTTGGGCAGCGATATCGTCATGTGTTTTGACGAATGCCCGGCGCTTCCGGCCACGGATAAGGCCGTCGCCGAAAGCATGCGCTTGTCGATGCGGTGGGCCGAGCGGTCGAAAGAGGCCTTTGGGGATCGCCCCGGTCATGCGCTCTTCGGGATCATGCAGGGCGGCGTCACGCCCGAGCTGCGCGAGGAAAGCGCCGAGGCGCTCAAGGCCATCGGCTTTGACGGCTATGCGGTTGGCGGCTTGGCCGTTGGCGAGGGGCAAGAGGCGATGTTCGGCGTGCTCGATTACGCGCCGGGGTTCCTGCCCGAGGACAAGCCGCGTTACCTTATGGGAGTGGGCAAGCCCGATGATATCGTCGGCGCGGTCAAGCGCGGCATCGACATGATGGATTGCGTATTGCCGTCCCGTTCGGGGCGCACCGGCCAGGTATTTACCCGCCGCGGTGTGCTTAACATCAAGAACGCGCGCCATCAGGATGATCCGCGCCCGATTGACGAGGCCTGTAGCTGTCCGGCGTGCAGCCACTATTCGCGCGCTTACCTGCATCATGTGTTCCGCAGCCAGGAAATCATCAGCTCGATGCTGCTGACCTGGCACAACCTGCATTACTTTCAGGATATCATGGCAGGCATGCGCGAGGCGATTGCGCAGGGCACGTTTGCCCAGTGGGAAGCCGGGTTTCACGCCGGGCGCGCCGAGGGTGATATCGAACTGCTCTGAATGCCTAGCTGCACAGCATCTGGCTGCCCTGAATCGAGCGGTCCTTGTGCCCTGAAAGCCGCGCACGCAGGCTTGCCAATGTGTCGCGGAAATCGTTGTGGAGGTAAAAGAACAGCCGCTTGCCAAAGGAGAGGTCCAGAAATTGCTGGGTATAGGTGACACGGCTTTGGGTCTCGTCCAGAGGGGTGATCTTGACCTCGATGCGTTGACGGGGGTCTTCACACCCGGGCAGGGGGCGGACCTCATAGAGGAAATGATCGGGCGCGCGGGCTTCTTTGATGTGCAGCTCAAAGAATGCATCCTTGGCCGCGTGATGACGCGGCAGGCGCATCAGCATATCCGCGTCGCTGCCGTCCGGGGCGGGCGGAAAGCTGGCGCCGGGCCAGAAAAAGCTCTCGCTATGGGCGGTGTCTGGATAAAGCTTGCGCCAGATCTCTTCGGGCGTGCCGGGCACGGTGAGGGTGGCGCTATGCGCTTTCATGTTGCGCCGCCACAGATTGGCCAGCCACGGCCCGTAAAGCGAGCGTTCAACCACCAGAAAGGCTGCGCCAAGCAGGATGCAATAGCTCCAGCCGGGCAGGCCGAACCCGGTGATGACGGGGCGCACAAGCGGGTCGATCAGGCAAAGCACGAGGATCGTGATCAGCCAGAGTTCGATCAGCGGCAGCAATCCCGGCAACAACAGGCTGAGCACCACGATCGGAATCCCGATGATCAGGATAAGCACGATCCCCCATGTCAGCGTGCCGATGATCGGGCGGGACATCTCTGCGGGCCAGTCCACGGTGCCCGAGAGCACGGCCAACCCCATAAAGAGCGAGACAAACAGGCCGCCGAACAGAAACCGCCGATATTGGCGGGCGATGCGTGCAAACATGAAACCGGGCCTCAAAGACGGTAAATACCACGACAGTCTGCGGCGTGTTTTGGGCGCTTTATGGGCGGCTTGGGGTTAAATCATTGGCATTTTGTCACGATCACCCTGTCAAGCGGTCGGATCTGTGCATTTCTGCAAGGCGTGCTGTGGACTGGGGGACAGGGACTGCCCCTTGGGGCCGGGGCGCGTCGTGCCTAGGTATGATCCAAGGCCGGGGGCATACAGACATGCATCCCGGCGCAATACGGATCAAACGCAGGAGCGTCCCCATGACAGACAAGCTATTTTCCTTCGCCAAAGCAGGCAGCCTTGAGCTGGCCAACCGGATCGTGATGGCCCCGCTGACACGCAACCGCGCCGATGATGGCACCGGCGAAGTGTCCGACATGCATGTGGAGTATTACCGTCAGCGCGCCGGTGCCGGGCTTATCATCACCGAGGCCGCGCAAATCTCGGCCGAGGGCAAGGGCTATGTCGCGACGCCCGGCATTCACACGCCTGCTCAGGTTTCCGCCTGGAAGAAGGTGACCGATGCGGTGCATGAAGAGGGGGGCAAGATCGTGATCCAGCTTTGGCATGTGGGCCGGATCAGCCATGTGTCGCTGCAACCAAACGGTCAGCCGCCGGTTGCGCCCTCTGCCATTGGCGCCGAGGCGCCGACCTTTACCAAGGAAGGCCCCGCCACAACATCGGAGCCGCGCGCGCTTGAGTTGGATGAGATGCCGCGCATCCTCGCCGATTACGTGCATGCCGCCAAATGCGCCAAAGAGGCGGGTTTTGACGGGATCGAGCTTCACGCGGCCAATGGCTATCTGCTGGATGAATTCCTCAAGGATGGCACCAACACGCGGACGGATGCCTATGGCGGCTCGGTCGAGAACCGCGCGCGGCTGTTGTTCGAGGTGCTTGATGCGCTGACGGAAGTCTGGCCCGCCGATAAGATCGGCCTGCGCCTCTCGCCGTTCTCGGCGGCCAACAATGCCGAAGACAGCGACCCGGATACGACGTTCGGTTATGTGGTCGAGCGGCTGAACGCCTATCCGCTGGCCTATCTGCACCTTGTCGAGGGTCAGACCGGTGGCAAGCGTGAGGGCGGCTTTGATGCGCTGCGCGCGCTCTGGAAAGGGGTTTACATGGCCAACAACGGCTATGACCGCGATCTTGCCATGGCGCGGGTTGATGCGGGCAAGGTCGATCTGGTGGCCTTTGGGCGGCCCTATATCGCCAATCCCGATCTGGCCGAGCGGCTGCGCGTCAATGCGCCGCTCAACGAGGGCGATGGCGATACCTATTATGGCGGCGGACGTGAGGGCTATACCGATTACCCAAGCCTTGAGGCCGCCTAGGGCGGGCTCTGCCTGGGATAACACCGCTTTCATGCCGCGCCTGACCCTCGGGCGCGGCATTTGCTATAAAACCTGCCTATTGTGCCCTTGCCCCCGCGGGCCGGGACGGGCATTCTGGGGAGCGCGTGTTGAAATCGGGGTCGATGTGCCCCAAATTAACATCAGTGAAACGGAGAAGGCCGAGGTTGCTGCATAGTCAGGGCCAGTGCCTTTTTGCCAAGAACAGGAAATGATGATGCAAGAGCCATTGAACGCCTCTTACCCGGTGCTGCCGTTGCGCGATATTGTGGTTTTCCCGCATATGATCGTGCCGCTTTTTGTCGGGCGTGAAAAATCTGTCCGCGCGCTGGAAGAGGTGATGCAGGACGACAAACAAATCCTTCTGAGCAGTCAGATTGACCCGGGCATTGATGACCCGGACGAGGCCGGTATTTACCGTGCCGGTGTGCTGGCCAACGTGTTGCAACTGCTGAAGCTGCCCGATGGCACCGTCAAGGTGCTGGTTGAGGGTGTGGCGCGGGTGCGGATCACCGAATACCTTGAGAATGATGATTTCTTCGAGGCGCGCGCCGAGTATCTCACCGAGATGCCGGGCGATGCCACCACCATCGAGGCGCTGTTGCGCACGGTGGGCGATGAATTCGCGCGCTATGCCAAGGTCAAAAAGAACATCCCCGACGAGGCGCTCGCCGCCGTCACCGACTCTGAAGAGCCCGCAAAGCTTGCCGATCTGGTGGCCGGGCATCTTGGTATCGAGGTCGACAAAAAGCAGGACCTGCTTGAAACGCTGAGCGTGAGCGAGCGTCTTGAAAAGGTCTATGGCCTGATGCAGGGCGAAATGAGTGTCTTGCAGGTCGAGAAAAAGATCAAGACCCGCGTCAAGAGCCAGATGGAGCGCACACAGCGCGAATATTATCTGAATGAGCAGATGAAGGCCATTCAGAAGGAACTTGGCGATGGCGAAGAGGGCGAAGGCGAAGTGGCCGAGCTTGAGGCGAAGATCGCCGAGACCAAGCTGAGCAAAGAGGCGCGCGAAAAGGCGGATGCCGAACTCAAGAAGCTCAAGAACATGAGCCCGATGAGCGCCGAGGCAACCGTTGTGCGCAACTATCTCGACTGGATGCTGTCGATCCCGTGGGGCGTGAAGAGCCGGGTCAAGAAAGACCTGAGCCGCGCGCAGAGCGTTTTGGACAAGGACCACTATGGTCTGGACAAGGTGAAGGAACGGATCGTCGAGTATCTTGCCGTGCAACAGCGCAGCAAAAAGCTCAAGGGGCCGATTATGTGCCTTGTCGGCCCGCCGGGTGTGGGCAAGACCAGCCTTGGCAAATCGGTGGCCCGCGCCACCGGGCGCGAATTCATCCGCATTTCGCTTGGCGGCGTGCGTGACGAGAGCGAAATTCGCGGTCACCGGCGCACTTATATCGGCTCGATGCCGGGCAAGATCATTCAGGCGCTGAAAAAGGCCAAGACCACCAATCCGCTTATCCTTTTGGATGAGATCGACAAGATGGGGCAGGATTTCCGCGGAGATCCGGCGAGCGCCATGCTTGAGGTGCTCGATCCCGAGCAGAACAGCAGCTTTGTCGATCACTATCTTGAGGTCGAATATGACCTGTCGGACGTGATGTTCCTGACCACGGCGAACTCCTACAACATGCCGGGGCCGCTTCTGGACCGGATGGAGATCATTCCGCTGGCGGGCTACACCGAGGATGAAAAGCGCGAGATCGCCAAGCAGCACCTGATCGACAAGCAGGTCAAGAACAACGGCCTTCGCAAGGGCGAGTTCGAGCTGAGCGATGATGCGCTGACCGATATGGTGCGCTATTACACCCGCGAGGCCGGTGTGCGGAACCTTGAGCGCGAGATCGCCAAGGTGGCGCGCAAAGCCGTGACCCGGATCATCAAGGGCGAGGACAAGCAGATCAGGGTGACCTCTGAGAACCTCAGCGATTTCCTTGGGGTCAGAAAGTACAAATACGGTCTGGCCGAGGAAAGCGATCAGGTCGGTGTTGTCACCGGGCTTGCCTATACCTCTGTGGGTGGTGAGCTTTTGAACATCGAGGCGCTGCGCCTGCCGGGTAAGGGCCGGATGAAAACCACCGGCACGCTTGGCGACGTGATGAAGGAATCGATTGATGCGGCGTCAAGCTATGTCCGCTCGATTGCACCCGAAATCGGGGTCAAGCCGCCCAAGTTCGAAAAGTGGGATATCCACGTGCACGTGCCCGAAGGCGCGACGCCGAAAGATGGCCCAAGCGCTGGGCTTGCGATGGTGACCTCGATCGTTTCGGTGCTGACCGGTATTCCGGTGCGCAAGGATATCGCCATGACCGGCGAGGTCACGCTGCGCGGCAATGCGCTGCCCATCGGCGGGCTGAAGGAAAAGCTTCTGGCGGCGCTGCGTGGTGGCATCAAGACCGTGCTGATCCCGCGCGAGAACGAAAAGGACCTGGTCGAGATCCCTGACAATGTCAAACAGGGTCTGGATATCATTCCGGTCGATCACGTGCGTGACGTTCTCAAGCTGGCCCTGGTGCGCGCACCAGAGCCGGTCGAATGGGACGAGGCCGCCGAAGAGGCCGCCGCAGCCGAGGCCGCGATCAAGCGGGGCGGCGAGGGCACAGGTGCCACCGCGCACTAGGCGGGGTCGTTCAGGAAAATGAGGTGCGGCGCAGGGGAGGCCCTGCGCCGCATTTCGTTTGGCAAGGCCACCCTGAAACATGCGACATCATTCCGTTAGCATGTTGCTCAAAAGTGGGAACCGGTTTTGAGATTTTCGAACTTGCGACATCATTCCGTTAGAGGGTGTCGCGTGATTTTTGAGCGAACGTGACAGTCTCTAGTCGATTAGGCGCGGGGCGACGTCGATCTGCCCGTAATCCACCATCAGGAAACCGGATCTGTGGCGGCTGACGGCACCGGGGCGCAGACGCTGCACGTCCTGGGCCATGGCGCCTTGGATAAGCTCGGCGTGGCCCTTGTAGCGGAATTGGTAAATCCCAAAGCCATCGGGCGAGGTGCCCACCCGTTTGATGTCGGTTTTCAGGCGTTCGTCACTCATCATTGCCGGGTAGGTCCCTGCGCTGCTGCCGCCTGAGAAAACGAGTGCTGTGATAAAGACGATGGCCATGATGATCAGAACGACCACCTCGGGACCCGCGCTTCCGACAGAGCCCTGCGAGGAAACGGTTGCCGCGCTGCGGACCTGTTTGGCGCTGACACGCGCCTTTTCCGCCGCCTGCGCCATGCCTGTCAGCACAAGCGTTGAGGCAAAAAATGTCGAGATAAGTAGTTTTTTCATGGTATTCCCCCAGAAAAAATCCATTGGCGGAAAAAATACAAAATCTGTCACGATTGGTCGAAAAAAACAAAACCGCCCACGGATGGGTTTGAAAATAACATAAGATGGGCAAATTTGGAAGTTTTTGAAAAGGGCTGCGCGAAAACGGGTCTTTTTCCGGCGCCCGTGTGGGGGCGACAGATGTGGCATGCGATGCGCGAGCGTGGCGTGGTTAGAGCGCGCCGGCGAGGTGCAGGAGCACCAGAATGGCGAACAACGCCGGGATCGCGCTATCGAGTGAACCGGAGGATGCGGTGGCCTCTGCGGCGACCACTTCGGGCGCGACAACCGGATCGGCAAGACCGCTGGCAAGGGCGGGTGCACTCAAAAGGCTCAGGCCAATAATGGCGGCGGTCATGGTCCTTGTCATGGTCAATCCGCAAGTCTGAAAAGTTAGGCAACAATTTTGATCCCAAGGTGCCGTTTCGTCAACTGTTGCTGGTAATTTCGTCGCTCGCGCGCTAGATTGTTTCCATAAAACAAACAATTGAGGCATCAAATGAGCACGCGACGCAGCACAACCGCAAGCCGTCAAGCCAGCGCCAAGGCAAGCCCCCCCGCACCCACGCCAAAAGCGGATCCAGCAGAGAGCATCACTCCCGTTGTCGTTTCGGAAAACATGACCCCTGACGCGGGGCCCGAACTCAAGAAACAAGAGCTTCTGGACAAGGTCGTCACCCGCACAGATGTCAAAAAGAAACTCGCCAAGCCGGTGGTCGAGGCAGTGTTGGAAATTCTCGGCGAAGCTCTGGCGGAAGGTCGTGAGTTGAACCTTCAGCCCCTCGGCAAGGTCAAGCTGAACCGGATCAAGGAAATGGCCAATGCGCGGGTGATCGTCGCCAAGATACGCCAGCCCAAAGCCGGTGGCGCGAGCGTGATCAGCGGGCCGGGTGGCGGCGAGGAAGATCCCATGAAAGATCAGGTTGCACAGGGCGCGGACTGACGCTAGAAACCGGCCACGGCGGGTGATTAGCTCAGTGGTAGAGCGCTTCGTTCACATCGAAGATGTCAGGGGTTCAAATCCCTTATCACCCACCATTTTAACCCCTTTGGTCGCTAAGTGCCCGCACGATTACCCTGCGCGGAGGCCCTGATTGCGTGGCGATCGGGCCTTTTTGCGTGCCTGTGGCGAGAAACGGCGCAGGCGAGGGTGCGCGGGCGTGTAATCCTTATAAGCGTGATTACATACCGCTGATTTTTGAGCTATTTCAGGCCTATGGATATTGTTCTTGTCACCACGATCATCGCATCGCTGTTTCTTGTCATAGCCGCGGCTGATCCGTTGGCGGCGCGGCTGCGCCTTCCTTACAGTGTGATCCTGGCCTGCCTTGGCATGTTGATCGGGGCGGCGGCGATCTTTTTCCTGCGCACGGATATCACCGACGCCCTCAATCCGGTGGCCGAGGCGATTCTGGCGTTGCCGATCCGCTCGAACGTGTTCTTGTACGTGTTCCTGCCGACGCTGTTGTTTCAGGTCACGCTTGGGGTCAACCCGCGCCGGATGCTGGATGACTGGGTGCCGATCCTGGTGCTGGCTGTGGTGGCGGTCGTGGTGGCGACGCTGGCGGTTGGCTATGCGCTTGCCTGGGCAAGTACCTTGCCGATTGCGGCCTGTCTTTTGATCGGCGCGATTGTCAGCACGACCGACCCTTCGGCGGTGGTCGGGATTTTCCGCTCGATCTCGGCGCCGCGGCGGTTGTCGCGGATCATCGAGGGCGAGAGCCTGTTGAATGACGCGGCGGCGATTGCGCTTTTTGGCCTGTTCATGGGCTTTGTTCGCCTCGGCATGCCCGACCCGACGCTCAGCGATGCCCTGGCGCAGTTTCCGGTCCTGATCGCGGGGGGCGCGGTGGTGGGCTGGCTGGCGGCGCGGATCGCGGTCTGGATCATGGCGCTTTTCGCGCGCTACGAGCTGGCCTTGATTTCGGTCTCGGTCGCGCTGCCGTATCTCGCCTATATCGGGGCCGAGCAGAGCGTGGGCGCCTCGGGCGTGATCGCGGTGGTGGCGGCGGGGCTAACGCTTAACCTGACCGGGCCCGCGCGTTTGCCACCCGAGGCCTGGGCCAACCTGCGCGAGGTCTGGAACCTTTTGGCGCATTGGGCCGGGGCGCTTATCTTTATCCTTGCGGCCTTGTTGATCCCGCGCCTTCTGGAAGAGGTGCGGGCGAGCGATTTCATCCTGATCGTGGTGGTGACGCTGGCGGCGATTGCGGCGCGTGCAGTTATCCTGTTCGGCTTGATGCCGCTTTTGTCGGCGGTCAGACTGTCGCCGGTGGTCGAGCGCCCGTATCGCGCGGCGATCCTCTGGGGCGGTTTGCGCGGTGCGGTCACTCTGGCGCTTGCGCTTGCGGTGACCGAGAGTTTCCGCGTCCCGCTTGAGGCCAAGCGGCTGGTCGGCATCCTTGCCACGGGCTTTACCCTGTTTACGCTGTTGGTGCAGGGCACGACCCTGCGGTGGGTGATCGGGCGACTTGGGCTTGACCGGCTGTCGCCGCTGGATTCCGCGCTGAGCAATCAGGTGATCGCGGTGGCGCTTCAGACAGTGCGCGAAGACGTGGCGCGGGTGTCGGAGAATTACGAGCTGACCAAGGAAACCGTGCGCTCTGAGGCCAAGCGGTTTGGCGAGAGGCTTGATGGCGCGGTCAAGGCGGCCGAGGACGATGCGGCCATCTCGGATCGCGACCGGATCACGCTCGGGCTCATTGCGCTTGCGGGGGCCGAGCGCGATACCATTCTGGCACGGTTCCGCGAGCGGGCGATTTCGGCGCGCCTTTCGGAGCAGATCCTGAGCGAGGCGGATCGTTTGATCGAGGCGACGCGCAGTGGCGGGCGCACCGGCTATCAGCGCGCCGCGCGCAAGAGCCTGCGCTATGATCGGGCGTTTCACGCCGCGGTGATCCTCAACAATCGGCTTGGCCTGTCGGGGCCGCTGGCGCGGATGACGGCGGATCGCTTCGAGGTGCTGTTGTCGCAGCGCCTTATCCTGCGCGATCTGAGCGGGTTCATCGACAAGCGCATCCGGCGCATTCACGGGCGTCGGGTGGCTGAATTGCTGCACGAGCTTCAGACCCGGCGCGTCGAGCGTGTCGAAACCGCGCTTGAGGGGCTGCGGCTGCAATATCCCGGCTATGCCGAAGAGCTTGAGCGCCGTTTTATCCGGCGCACCGCGCTGCGCCTTGAGGCGCGCGAATACGAGGCGATGCGCGAAGACGGGTTGATCGGCTCGGAGCTTTATACCTCGCTGGTTCAGGATATAGACACCCGCCGTCTTAAGGCCGAAGAGCGCCCCAAGCTTGATCTTGCGGTGCAAAAGGCGGAGCTGGTGAGCCAGTTCAAGCTGTTTCGCGGGCTTGATGCGCGCAGCCTCAGGCGCCTGACGCGGGCGCTGCGCACGCGCTATGTCAACGAGGAAGAGGTGATCGTGCGCAAGGACGCCGCCGCCAAGAGCGTGTTCTTTGTGGCCTCGGGCGCGGTCGAGCTTGAGAGCGCGAACCAGACCTGGCGGCTTGGTCGGGGTGATATGTTCGGGCAGATGGCGATCCTGATGGAAAAGCCGCGCCGCACCGAAGTGCGCGCGATTGCGCCCTCGACGCTTCTGGTGCTGGATGAGGCGCGCTTTGTGAAGCTGCTCAAGCGCAGCGCGAGCCTGCAAGAGGCGGTGCGCGCCACGGCCGAGAAACGCGGGCTGAGCAAAGAAGCCTATATCATTCCCGATCTGGTAGCGCCCAAGGCCTGAGGCGCGCGGCCCTGCGGCCACGCCAAGGCGGGAATGCGCGCGCATGGGGTTGGCAAGGCCGGGCAGGGCGGCTAAAGCCTGCGCCCAATCAACGGGTGCCCCTGGGTCGTGACCTTGGGCGCTTTTGCGGCGCTAAAATGCGCCGATCCATCGACGATAAAACTGCACAGACATGACAGGGCCGGTTGCGGCGGGCTTGGTCAGGAACGGATTTCACATGATTTCACTTGATGCCTATCGTGGCCAATGGCTGGGAAATATCAGAGGCGACGTCTTGTCGGGACTGGTGGTGGCGCTTGCGCTTATCCCCGAGGCGATTGCCTTTTCGATCATCGCCGGGGTTGACCCCAAGGTCGGGCTTTATGCCAGCTTCTCGATTGCCGTGATCACCGCGATCACCGGCGGGCGGCCGGGCATGATTTCGGCGGCCACGGCGGCCACGGCCGTTCTTATGGTCACGCTGGTGCGCGATTACGGGTTGGAATACCTCTTGGCGGCGACCGTTCTTGCTGGCCTCATTCAAATCGGGGCGGGTATTTTGCGGCTTGGGTTTGTGATGCGCTATGTCTCGAAATCGGTGATGACGGGGTTCGTCAACGCGCTTGCGATCCTTATTTTCATGGCTCAACTGCCCGAACTTGATCCGCGCCTTGTGCCCTGGATCACCTATGTTCTGGTGGCGGCTGGCCTGTGTATCATTTACCTTTTCCCGCTTGTGACCAAGGCCATTCCCTCGCCGCTTGTGACGATCATCGTGCTGACGGCGGTGACGCTGGCGCTTGGGCTTGATGTGCGCACGGTGGGCGATATGGGGGATTTGCCGGATACCTTGCCGATCTTTCTGATTCCCGACATTCCGTTCAACCTTGAGACCCTCAAGATCATTCTTCCCTATTCGATCGCGGTGGCGGTTGTCGGCCTGCTCGAGAGCCTGATGACCCAGAATATCGTTGACGATCTGACCGACACCAAATCGAACCGCAATCAGGAATGCATCGGTCAGGGGCTGGCCAATTCGGCGACCGGCTTTATCGGTGGCATGGCGGGCTGTGCGATGATCGGGCAGTCGATCATCAACGTCAAATCCGGCGGGCGCGGGCGTTTGTCGTCTTTCGTGGCCGGTGTGTGCCTTTTGATCCTCGTGGTCGGGCTTGGCGATATGGTAAGCCGCATCCCGATGGCGGCACTTGTGGCGATCATGATCATGGTCTCGGTCGGCACGTTCAGCTGGTCGTCGGTCAAGGAGCTGCGCACGCATCCGCGCTCGTCCTCGATCGTGATGATCGCGACGGTGGTGATGGTGGTTTACACCCACAACCTTGCGATTGGCGTGCTGGTGGGCGTGCTCTTGTCGGGCATCTTCTTTGCCGGCAAGATCGCGCAATTGTTCCGGGTCACCACCGACATCACAAGCGATGGACGGGTGCGGACCTATCGCGTGGAAGGGCAGCTTTTCTATGGCTCGGTCGAGGATTTCATGAATGCCTTTGACTTCAAAGAGGCGCTTGACCGGGTGGTGATCGACGTGAGCCAGGCGCATATCTGGGATATCTCGTCGGTTCAGGCGCTCGACATGGCGGTCCTTAAATTCCGCCGTGATGGTGCCGAGGTCGAGATTGTCGGTATGAACGAGGCCAGCGAAACCATCGTCGACAAGCTGGCAATTCATGATAAGCCCGGAGCCATAGATACGTTGATGGCGCATTGAGGGGGGATAACCCATGACAGACAAGATCATCGCGCTTGTGGATGGTTCGATTTATTCGGCGTCGGTCTGCGAACACGCCGCCTGGCTTGCGGGGCGCTTGGGCGCGCCGGTCGAGCTTTTGCATGTGCTGGGGCGCCGTGAAAGCGCCGAGAATGCCGATTTGTCGGGTTCGATCCGGCTTGGGGCGCGCACGGCTTTGCTGGAAGAACTGGCGGCGCTGGACGAGCAGCGCGCCAAGCTTGTGGCGCATCGTGGCCGGGCGATCCTTGAGGATGCGCGCGGTATTCTTGAACGCGCCGGGGTGAGCGAGATCACCACCCGGCTGCGCCACGGCGATATCGTGGAAACCGTGGCCGAGGTCGAGGACGATGCGGCGATGATCCTGATCGGCAAACGCGGCGAGGCGGCCGATTTTGCAAAGGGGCATCTGGGATCGAACCTTGAGCGGATCGTGCGCGCCAGCCACAAGCCCGTTGTCGTGGCCGCGCGCGCATTCGAGCCGATTGAAAAGGTGCTTGTCGCCTATGACGGTGGCATCTCTGCGATGAAAGCGGTGGATCAGATCGCCCGCAGCCCGGTTTTCGCGGGGCTCTCGGTGCATGTGGTCACCGTCGGCACGGCCACGCCCGAGGTCAAGAAAGGCCTTGAGAATGCCCGCGCCCTGCTTGAGGCGGCCGGTATCAAGGCCGAGACCGGCGTTGTCTCGGGCCAGCCGGACGCGGCGCTTGGCAAGCTGGTGGAAGAGGCGGATTTTGACATGCTGGTGATGGGCGCCTATGGCCATAGCCGCATTCGCAGCCTGATTATCGGCTCGACCACCACGGCGATGATCCGATCCTGCAAGGTTCCGGTGGTTTTGATGCGCTGAATGCGCGTTTGACGGATGAATTCAAAAGGATTTGCAGGAAGGTGAACAAAGCCTCTTGCACTGGGCGGCGGGCTTGGCTAAGACGCCCGCAATCGGGTGATTAGCTCAGTTGGTAGAGCGCTTCGTTTACACCGAAGATGTCGGGAGTTCGAGCCTCTCATCACCCACCATTCCCCCCCTTTCAAGAACCGCAAGTGACCGCTGGCCCGCGCGCAAGGGCGGCGTCTCGCCTACGCCTCATCGCGCCCTGCGTCGTCACGACCGCGATCGAATTGTTTGAGATGGGGAAACGGCGGCAGCCAGGCCTCGTGCCGGATGACCCAGCTTTCGTAGGTCGGCGTCAGTTGGTCGGGGGCATCGAGCGCGCCCAGATGAACCTCTATTTCGTTGCCGCTTTGGGCGAAAACTGACGATCCGCAGCGCGGGCAGAAAAACCGCCCGGCGTACTCTCGGGGCGCGCCGTCAATTTTCACCGCATCCGCAGGGAAGACGGCCGCAGCGTAAAACAGTGCGCCATGATGTTTGCGGCAATCAAGGCAGTGGCAGAGCCCAACCCGGTAGGGGCGCCCCGAGGCCAGAAATCGAACATCGCCACAGGTGCAACCGCCCGCGAATTGGTCCATGACTGGTCTCCGATCGATGCAATTGAGCGAAAAACTATGCGCAATTGAGCGGGACGTCCATGGTTTCGGATGCCCAATGGCGGATCGCGTAGATCGAGTATGGGCGTTTTGCCGAGACAGGGATAAGATCGTGCCATGGCCCTGGTCTTTTGCAACACTGAAACGAGGGAATAGATGAAGGTTGATAAACGTCATGGAGCGCCTGCCCGTTGTGATCGACGGGAGCGCAAGCCGCTGATCCGGCAGTGGGCGCGTGACAGGTTTCATGTCCTGCGCGATGGGTGACCCGGCGGTGCAGCGCGAGGCTATCATCCCGCAAGGCGCGGCCTTTTTTGCAATCAAAGAGGTCCGCCCGGTCCGCCACTTTGCCTTTCACCTGCTGCCCTATTTCACGCTTCTGGCGTTTAGCGCGGCGCTTGATCCGTTGCGGATCGCCAACCAGTTGGCACAGCGGCCGCTTTATCGCTGGACCGTCACCTCTTGCGATGGCGGGCCCGCGGCAAGTTCTTGCGGGATGTCGGTCAATGTCGACCAATCGCTAGGCCCGTTTTCGCGCGAAACCGATCTTGTGGTCTGTGGCGGGACCGTGCGCGTCGGGGCCGGGGCAAAGGACCTGCTTGGCCTTTTGCGCCAGCACGCCCGGTTCGGGGGCCGCGTCGGCGGCATTTGCACCGGTGCAATTGCCCTGGCGCAGGCCGGTCTCTTGAAGGGGCGGCGCGCGACCCTGCACTGGGAGAATCAGCCCGCCTTTCAGGAGACATTTCCCGACATTGAGGTGACGCAGAACGCCTATGAGGTGGATGGCACGATCTTTACCTGTGGCGGTGGTGTCGGGACGACCGATATGATGCTTGAGCAGATCGAGGCCGACTATGGCGGGGCGTTTGCCGGTCTCGTGGCGGACATGTGTCTTTACAGCCAACGGCGCAGTGACCACGCACCGCAACGCGCATCGGTGAGCACGGGAATCGAGACCCGAAACCCCTTTCTTGTGCGCGCGATCAAGGCGATGCAGTCGCAGATCGAGGCACCGCCCACGATGGAGGAATTGGCCGATGCGGCAGGATGCTCTCGCCGCCAGATGGAGCGTTTGTTCGTCAAATACCTTGGCAAATCGCCCTATCGGTTCTTTCGTGATCTAAGGCTTGATCACGCGCGCGGTCTTTTGCGCGAGACGGATTTGAAGGTGAGCGAAGTTGCCGTGGCATCGGGTTTCACGTCGACGATGGTTTTCACAAAGAGTTTCCGCGCGCGATTTGGCCGATCACCCAAGCAGAGCCGGAGCGCGCCATGAGGTGTGCGATGAGGTTGGCGCTTTCGATTGCGGCGCGCGGCCTGACATTGCAGGTTTGCGCCCTTGAGGCATGCCATGGGGGATCATCATGACCGGAGCTGACGAGGAGGGGGCCGCGCCTGTCACCCGGATCGAGGCCTATGCCTATCGGGTGCCGATAGAGGTGCCGGTGGCGACTTCCTTTGGCGTCATGCGCGACCGTCCGGCGGTGTTTGTGCGCGTCGAGGATCACGATGGCTGTTTTGGCTGGGGCGAGGTGTTTGCCAATTGGCCTGCTGCCGGTGCCGAGCATCGCGTCGCCCTGATCGAGCGCGATATCGCGGGGTTGGTGCTTGGCCAGAGGGCCGCAGACCCCGAGGCCCTGTTTCACCGGCTTAGTGCCCAGACCCGCATTCGCGCGGTGCAATGCGGCGAACCGGGCCCGTTTGATCAGGCGATTGCGGGGCTTGATATCGCGCTTTGGGATCTTGTGGCGCGGCGTGCCGGTCGACCCTTGCGCGAGATGTTGCGCAAGGGGGCCCCCGCGTCGGTGCCGACCTATGCCAGCGGCATCGCGATTGACGCGGCAGACCGGTTGATCCCCGCCGCGCAGGAGGCCGGGTTTGGCGCGTTCAAGGTCAAGGTCGGCTTTGCGCAGGGCGATGCGCAAAAGCTGTTGGCGGTGGCGGCATCCCTGCCCAAGGGCATGGTGCTGTGCGCGGATGCCAATCAGGCCTGGGACTTGCCGCAGGCGCGGGCCTTCGTAAAGGCGGTCGCCGGGGCAGGGCTTGGCTGGTTGGAAGAGCCCTTGCCGGTCTTCGCGCCGCAAGAAGAGTGGCAGGAGCTTGCGCGCGCGGCGGATATGCCCTTGGCGGGCGGTGAAAATATCGTGGGGCAGGCGGCGTTTGACGCGGCATCGGCGGCGGGGGCCTTGCAGGTGATTCAGCCCGATGTGGTGAAATGGGGCGGGATAAGCGGCTGTTTTGCGGTGGCAAAGCGGGCTTTGGCGCAGGGGCGGCGTTATTGCCCGCATTTCCTGGGCGGCGGGATAGGGCTTGCGGCCTCGGGGGCGGTCCTCGCGGCGGTTGGCGGGGATGGCATGCTTGAGGTGGATGTGAACCCCAACCCGTTGCGCAGCGCGTTTGACGGGATGGGGGGCGTTTGCGAGGGCGGAGAATGGCGTGCGAGTGATGCTCCGGGGCTTGGAATCGAGGCGCTTCCAGAGGGGCTTGGGCGTTACCTGACGGCGAGCGCCGAGTGTCATTAACCGGGGGGAAATGGGAACTTGCCGGGAAAGTTGAATTTTCCTGTTGCGGGCGCTTGACGGGGGCGCAGGCCCGCCGTAAGAAGCGCAACACGCCTGAGGGATTGGGCGAGCAGTGAGCGGTTGTAGCTCAGTTGGTTAGAGTACCGGCCTGTCACGCCGGGGGTCGCGGGTTCGAGTCCCGTCAACCGCGCCACCGCTGCCTTTTATCCCTCGGACGTAAGATGCGCGGTTGTAGCTCAGTTGGTTAGAGTACCGGCCTGTCACGCCGGGGGTCGCGGGTTCGAGTCCCGTCAACCGCGCCATTTTTTCCTTTGTTTTTAAAGACCATCAAGCGCTGCGTGTGACGCAGGGTTTGGATTTGAGTATTTATGGAACGATGAAAACCTAGGGTGCCAAAAAGGCACGCAGGGCGGCGAGCGTTGCGTTCGGCGTCGTGTCGGGAAAGAAATGCCCGCCGGGAATGGTGGCGCTCTGCATTTGGCTGCATTTTTGCGCCCATGTGGCGGGCACGTCATAGGCCCGCGCCATGGCGCCATCGGCGCCGTAGAGGATGAGCGTCGGGCAGACGATGCGCGCGTCGAGATCGGCGGCGTCATCGGCGAAGTCATGCGACAGAGCGGAGCGGTAGTCGTTGCACATGCCGCGAATCGTGTCGGGATCGCGCCACGCGCGGCGATAGTGATCAAGCAGGGCCGCGTCGAAATCCGTGAGCTTGGCGCCGCCCCAGCCCAACAGGCAGGCGTGATAAAAGGCGTCGGGGTCATGGGCGATCATGGTGTCCGGGAAGGGCTCTGGCTGGGCTAGAAAGAACCAGTGGTAATAGGCCTGCGCCACATCGGCGCGCAGCTCGGCGAGCAGGGTGTGGGTCGGGACGATATCCATCAGCGTGACGCTTCGCAGGCGGTTTGGGGCGTCAAGCGCAAGGCGATGCGCGACGCGCGCGCCGCGGTCGTGGCCGACGAGGTCAAATGTGGTGTGGCCCAGCTCTGCCATCAGTGCCGTCATGTCGCGGGCCATCTCGCGAAAGGCATAGGCAGCCACGTCTTGTGGCTTGCCCGATTGTCCATAGCCGCGCAGGTCGGGGCAAATGACGCGGTGCGTCTTGCCAAGCTCCGGCGCGATATGTGTCCACATGGCGCGGGTCTGGGGGAAGCCGTGCAGCATCAGCAACGCCGGGCCGGAGCCGCCTTGCGAGAAGGTGATATCGACGCCGTTGGGGGCGAATTTGTGGTCGGTGAAGCCCGGAACTGTCATTTGTGGTCACCTGTAGGGTGGGTGAAACCCACGCTCACCCCGCCAGGGCGTCAAGCACGCGCGCCCAGCTTCGGATGCCTTTGTGAAAGCTTGAGAGGTTATATTTCTCGTTGGGCGAGTGGATCGCATCGTCTTCCTGGGCAAAGCCGATCAGCATGGCGTCGAGCCCGAGGATTTCCTTGAAATACCCCGCAATCGGGATCGAGCCGCCCATGCCGGTAAAGACCGCTTCGCGCGCCCATTCATCCGAAAGCGCCGCGCGGGCCTTTTCAAACTCGGGGCGGTCGATGTTCATCACCGCAGCCGGGGAGCCTTCGAGATCCTGGTCCCAGGCGATTGTAACATCGGGCGACAGCCGGTCCTCGACGTGTTTGCGCACTTTGGCGCGCAGCGCGTCCGGGTCCATGTCGCCGACGAGGCGGCAGGTCAGCTTGCAATGGGCCTTGGACGGGATCACGGTTTTGCTGCCCGCGCCCTGATAGCCGCCCCAGAGGCCGTTGATTTCAAGCGTAGGGCGGGCCCATTGCTGCACAAGGGTGGGATAGGCCTTTTCGCCATGCGGTTGGGTGTAGCCGACCGAGGTGAGATAGGCGTGTTCGTCAAAGCCGCAGGTTTCCCATTGCCGCAGAAGGTCGTCGGGCACCTCGTGGACGCCCTCGTAAAACCCCTCGACCGCGACACGGCCGGTTTCGTCGTGAAAGCTTGTGATCAACCGGCTGATTTCGCGCAGCGGGTTCAGGCCGGGGCCGCCGTAATGCCCGGAATGAAGGTCAATGCGGGGGCCGGTGATGGTGAATTCGTCCTTGAGCATGCCGCGCAGTTGTGAGGCGATCGAGGGCACGCCGGGCGCGACCATCGAGGTGTCGCAGATCAGGGCGATATCGGCCGAAAGTTCGTCGGCGTTTTCGCGCATGAAGGGAATCAGCGAGGGCGAGCCTGATTCTTCCTCGCCTTCAAAGAAAAACGTGATCTTGCAGGGCAAGGCGCCGGTGACATCCTTATAGGCGCGGCAGGCCTCGACAAAGGTCATCAGCTGTCCCTTGTCGTCAGAGGCACCGCGCGCGCGGATCACCTTGCCGTGATCGCTGTCCTGAAGTTGCGGGTCAAACGGGTCGCTGTTCCACAGCTCAAGCGGGTCAACGGGTTGTACATCATAATGACCATAAAACAGCAGGTGTGGCCCGGTGCCATCGCTCGGCCCGTCGATATGGCCCACGACCATAGGGTGACCGGGGGTAGGGCGCTTTTCAGCCTTGACACCAAGGCTTTGCAGGTCGGCCACGAGCCAGTCGGCGGCGTCCTGACAGGCATCGCGGTAGGCCGGGTCGGTCGAGATCGAGGGAATACGCAACAGGCCCATCAACCGCTCGGTGGCGGTCGGTAGCTGGTCGTCAATGCGGGCGAGAACGGCGGAAAGGGACATGGCTGGCCTTTGATGCTGATTTATGCTTTTAGCCGAGGGTAACAGGCCCTGCGGTGCTGTCCAGCGACTTGACACAAGTCAAGGTAGGGGGGGGCGGCATTTTGTAGCCTGTTGCTAGAAGCGGGTGGATTATATATCCATTCGTATTATTGAATAAGTAGCGTGCTACGCTGCTACGGCCCGCAGGGCGCTTTGCAAAAGGCGGGCTGCGGCATCGGTGAGGGAAGGGACTGCCAGTGGATTATTCTGCCAAGCTGGACGACGCAATCGAACGTCTGCATCAGGAAGGGCGCTATCGCACCTTTATTGATATTGAGCGCCGCAATGGCAATTTCCCCCACGCGATCTGGCGCAAGCCCGATGGCAGCGAACAGCCGATCACCGTGTGGTGCGGCAATGACTATCTAGGCATGGGCCAGCATCCCGTTGTTCTTGAGGCGATGCATGAGGCGCTTGATGCCACCGGCGCCGGGTCGGGCGGGACGCGCAATATTTCCGGCACGACGGTTTATCACAAGCGGCTTGAGGCCGAGTTGGCCGATCTGCATGGCAAGGAAGCGGCGCTTTTGTTCACCAGCGCCTATATCGCCAATGACGCCACGCTCAGCACGCTGCCCAAGTTGTTTCCGGGGCTGATCATCTATTCGGATGCCCTGAACCATGCCAGCATGATCGAAGGTGTGCGCCGCAACGGCGGTGCCAAGCGGATTTTCCGTCACAATGACGTTGAGCATCTGCGCGAGTTGCTGGCCGCCGATGATCCCGAGGCGCCCAAGTTGATTGCCTTTGAGAGCATCTATTCGATGGATGGCGATTTTGGCCCGATCGAGGCGATCTGTGATCTTGCGGATGAATTCGGCGCGCTGACCTATATCGACGAAGTGCATGCCGTGGGCATGTACGGCCCACGTGGCGCGGGTATCTGCGAGCGTGATCGGCTGATGCATCGTCTGGACATCATCAACGGCACGCTGGCCAAGGCCTATGGCGTGATGGGCGGCTATATCGCGGCCTCGGCCAAGATGTGTGACGCGGTGCGCTCTTACGCGCCCGGTTTCATCTTTTCGACCTCGCTGGCCCCGACGCTGGCGGCGGGGGCCAGGGCCTCGGTTGCGTTTCTCAAGACCTCCGAGGGCAAAAAACTGCGTGAGCAGCATCAGGCACAGTCGAAAGTTCTCAAGGCCCGTCTCAAGGGATTGGGTTTGCCGATTGTCGATCACGGCTCGCATATCGTGCCGGTGATTGTGGGTGACCCTGTGCATACCAAGAAACTCAGCGATATGTTGCTTGAAGGTTTTGGCATGTATGTGCAGCCGATCAACTTTCCGACCGTGCCACGCGGCACCGAGCGGTTGCGCTTTACACCCTCGCCGGTGCATGGCTCTGACGAGATGGATGCGCTGGTAAATGCGATGGACGAACTCTGGAGCCACTGTGCGCTGAATCGCGCCGAGATGGCTGGTTAATGCCGTAAAACGTGCAATAGCGCTTGCTCTGTGTTAAGGTTGCGTAAAGAAAAGTGCAAAGCTCGAATCGGGACGTTCGGGAAAACGCATTAGGTAACCAAAGAGGCAGTGAGCGCATGATTGGGCGGCGGTTTACACGCACAGCCGAGATCAAAGACGTCGAGGCCCGTGGCTTTGACGCATTTGAGTTGCGGCTTGGTGACCTCATGCGGGGTGAGCGTGCCACGCTTGGCAAATCCCTTCTTGATGTAGAACGCGAACTTCGGATCAAGGCGACCTATGTGGCCGCGATTGAAAATGCCGACCCCACAGCCTTTGATACCCCCGGATTTATTCCCGGTTACGTGCGCTCTTATGCGCGCTACCTTGGCATGGACCCGGATCAGGCGTTCAAGGCGTTTTGTGCGGAATCCGGCTTTTCGATTGCCCATGGCATGTCCGCCGAGGCGTCGTCGATCCGCAAGACGGGCACCTCTGCCGTGCGTGTCACGGCCAAGTCATCCGACCCGCTGATTTCTCCCAACGCGCCGTTTCTGCCGGCGACGGACACCTTTTTGTCGCGGATCGAGCCGGGCGCAATCGGCTCTGCCTTTGTGCTTGTGGCGCTGATCGGGGCGATTGGCTATGGCGGGTGGAGCGTGCTCAACCAGGTGCAGCAGGTTCAGTTGGCGCCAGTTGAAAATACCCCCATCGTGCTGGCCGATCTCGATCCGCTGACAAGCGCGGGCTCTGTCAGTGATCCGTCTGCGACGGCGACGGCAGAGGCCTCTGGTGTGTTCCAGCCGCCGCGCGATGAGCGGTTGAGCCGTCTTTATCGCCCCAAGGCGCTTGATGTGCCTGTGATGGTGGCCCGCGATGCACCGATTTCGACGCTGAACCCGGCCGAAGTGGGTACGATGAGCCCCGGCACGCCGAGCGCGGATCGCGACAGCGGCTTTGCCGTGGCGCAGCTTGATGAGGTGAGCGGTGTCACCCAGAACCGGCCACAGGTTGTGGCCGACGATATGCCCGACGTGCGCCTTGTGGCGGTCAGGGCGGCCTGGGTCAGGGTGCGCGCAGCGGATGGCAGCGTGATCTATGAGGGCATCCTGAACGCCGGCGAAAGCTATGATGTGCCCGCCACGCAAGAGCCGCCGACCCTGCGGGTGGGCGAATCGGGGGCGGTTTATTTCGCGGTTAACGGCGAGCATTACGGCCCCGCCGGTCCGCGTGGGTCCGTGACCTCTGGTCTGGCGCTGACGCCGTCAGAGCTTCAGGGGCGCTATGCCGTGGCCGATATCAACGCGGATCAGGATTTGATGCGCTATGTCGCCGAATTGCAGTTGGCCCCGGCCAGCCCCGCGCTTGCGGCGCAGGACTAACGCGGTTTCCCATGAGTGATGGCGATGTGCGGACAGATTGCGAATTGGTGCGGCGCGCGATAGTCATGGGGTAGGATTTCACATGATTTGACGGGGCTTTCGCGATGTCGCTGAACCATATCCGCCCATGGCGCAATATTTACCGCCGTAAAAGCAGACAGATCATGGTGGGCAATGTGCCCGTCGGGGGCGATGCGCCGATCACGGTGCAGACGATGACCAACACGCTGACCACCGATGTGGCGGGCACCGTGGCACAGGTTCAGGCGGCGGCGGATGCCGGGGCCGACATCGTGCGGATTTCCGTGCCGGACGAGGCCAGTTCAAAGGCGCTGAAAGAGATCGTGCGCGAAAGCCCGGTGCCGATCGTGGCCGACATTCATTTTCACTATCGGCGCGGGATTGAGGCTGCCGAAGCGGGGGCCGCCTGTTTGCGGATCAATCCCGGCAATATCGGCAGTGAGGAGCGCGTGCGAGAGGTCATCGCCGCCGCGCGCGATCATGGCTGTTCGATGCGGATCGGGGTCAATGCCGGCAGTCTTGAAAAGCATCTGCTCGACAAATACGGCGAGCCGTGCCCCGACGCGATGGTCGAGAGCGGGTTGGAGCATATCCGCATTTTGCAGGATAACGATTTTCACGAGTTCAAGATTTCGGTGAAGGCCTCGGATGTGTTCATGGCCGCCGCCGCCTATCAGCAGCTTGCAGAAGCAACCGACGCGCCGATCCATCTTGGGATCACCGAGGCCGGGGGGCTAACCAGCGGAACGATCAAATCGGCGATCGGTTTGGGCAATCTGTTGTGGATGGGGATTGGCGATACGATTCGTGTCAGCCTCTCGGCGGACCCGGTGGAAGAGATCAAGGTTGGTTATGAAATCCTGAAATCGCTTGGCCTCAGGCATCGCGGTGTGAATATCATCAGCTGTCCAAGTTGCGCGCGTCAGGGCTTTGACGTGATCAAGACGGTCGAGGCGCTAGAACAGCGCCTTGAACATATCAAGACGCCGATGAGCCTTAGCATTATCGGTTGTGTGGTGAATGGCCCCGGCGAGGCGTTGATGACCGATGTCGGCTTTACCGGCGGCGGGGCAGGCAATGGCATGGTCTATCTTGCGGGTAAGCAAAGCCACCGGATGGATAATGCGCAGATGGTCGAGCATATCGTCGAGCAGGTCGAAAAGCGCGCCGCCGAGATCGAGGCGGAAACCGCCGCGCAGGACGCGGCCGAGTAGAGCCTAGAGCATGTTGTTCAAAAGTGGGAACCGGTTTTGAGCTTATCGAACATGCGAAATCAATACTTAGAGCATGTCACGTGAATTCGAATGAAGGCGACATGCTCTAAAACCGCTCGGCGCGCAGCACGTCGCAATCGGTGACACAGACCACGCCGATGTGGCGTTCGACCACGTGAAAGGCCGCATCCAGCAGCGCATCAAGACGGTCGGGGCGGATGATACAGGTGACCTGAACCATGCCGCCTGCGCGGCTGACCTGGCCCGAGCGCGACCATTCGCCGGAGCGGCCAGAGCCGCCCAGGACCGGCAGGATGGTATAGCCGGTGACGCCCGCATCGCGAAGGGCATCTGTCAGGCGCGATTGCATAACGCTTTCGATGGTGATTTCCACGCGTTTGGCTTTGTGGGTCTGCATTTGCTTAGCCTCCGGTCGCCATCTGGGCCAGTGCAAGGTAAAGCGGCAGGCCAAGGGTCAGGTTGAAGGGGAAGGTCACGCCAAGCGAGAGCGTGAGGTAAATCGACGGGTTTGCCTCGGGCAGGGCGACACGCATGGCGGCGGGCACGGCAATATAGCTTGCCGAGGCTGCGAGCACCATCATCAGCATCACGCCCCCGGTTGAGAGGCCGATCAGGAGCGCAGCAGCCAGCCCGACCAGAGAGCCGACAACGGGCATCAGCAGGCCAAAACCGACTGCGCCAAGCCCAAGCGTTCCGCGCCCCTGACGCAGGCCGCGCCCGGCCACCAGCCCCATGTCGAGCAGGAACAGGCAGAGCACGCCTTTGAAGGGCGAGACGATGAAGCTGCTGATTTCGGCGAGACCTTCGGGGCCGGTGATCCAGCCGATGAAGAAAGACCCGACCAAGAGGACGATCGAGCCGTTAAGCAGGATTTCACGCCAGAGGGTCGCATCCATCCGCCCCGAGCCCTCGCCGCGCGAGATGAGCCAGAGCGCCGAGAGGATCGCCGGGGCCTCCATCGCGGCGGCGACGGCGACCATATAGCCTTCGGCGGCGATGCCCTGGCTTTCCAGCACAGAGGTGGCCGCGACGAAGGTCACGATCGAGATCGAGCCGTAATGACCGGCCACGGCAGCGGCGTTGAGGCGGTCCATGCCCGACATCATCCGCAACAGGGCGAAAGCGAGAAGCGGCAGCAATGCCGAGAGCAGGATGCCCGCAAGCAGCGCCGCGCCGAGATGAATGTCGACGCCGTGATCCGAGACGCTGACCCCGCCTTTGAAGCCGATGGCGAAGAGGAGGTAGATCGAGAGGGCCTTGGCCGCGGCTTCGGGGATGGAAAGGTCAGAGCGCGCGAGGGCGGCGGCAAGGCCGAGGGCGAAGGACAATACGATCGGGGATAAAAGATTGTCGGCGGCGAGGCTGAGGCTTTCATACATGAGCGTTTTTGTCCCCGAAATGAATTTTGGCGGGTATAGGGCGCGTATCGGAGCGGCACAGCCCCTTGGAGCAATAAATCTATCAACCTGCTCAATGTGTCGCAGTTTTGGTGCCTCCGCCTGTGTAGATATGCCGTTACTCGCGAGACATTTCTTTTAACGTCCCAGATTTGGGAAGAAGGAGATGTTCATGAACAAGGATCAACGCGAGATTGGGCGTAAATTACGGATACTGCGATACGCCGAAGA
>NZ_FWFJ01000088.1 GCF_900172365.1 Roseovarius gaetbuli | reverse complement strand
AGGTCACAGGTGGCCATCAGGGCGATCTTCGGGAGGTAGGCACATGGACGACACAAACGATCTGACACCGAACGAGCGCGCCTGGCTGCGCTTCCTGCGCGACGTCAGCAACGACACTGACCCCGGCGTCACCTTGCGCCGTGTGCAGCTGTTGAGACGGCTCTGTGCGCGCAGGAGGGCGTGATCAATATCGGGGGCGGGAATGGCTGCAGACTCGGTCTTTCCCGCATCCCCTTCAAGAGCTGGACACGTTGCATCATGTTGACAAATGTTGACATCGGCCCGTCTCGACACCGGATGTTGTCAACATTTGTCTCGGTTTTGGGGCCCAAAAGCGGTATTTTGGGAGGGTCCATGTTGACAAATGTTTACCTAATGTTGACAAATTTCGCCCCAAAACGCGTTTTTCGTGGCGCGTATGTAAACCCTGCGATCAAAGCTGCCCTGTAAAACAAGGCAATTCAGCACGTTCAGAGGGTCAGGCCTAGGTTAATAGGAAGCTCAAGGCGCGTGTCGGTCCGCGCGGAGAGCATTATTTCTGAATTAGAGCGTTGAGGGCATTGCTTTGCCTAGAGTGAACAGGTCGAAGCAAACCGGACGATATACGCCACTTGGTCTGATGCGCTGCCCGTTTCAATCCAGCGCAGGAGCGTTCAGACGCGCCAGCACATGACCTTTGCCATTTGAGCCGGGGGTTCCGGCACTCCCGTTCTCATTCAGGGGGCAGCGTCAGGCCAACCACATCAGCAGATCCAGACCGCCCGATCGACGTGTCCGGGAGTCTCACGCCAGCGCATCCAGCGCGCATATCTGTTTCGCTATGCAGCTACATGATGGAATAGCTACGGAGCCAGAAGCGGATCTAGCAAAGGTGCCAGCGCGAGACTTCGCGGCTGGGAAGCATTTCAATAATTGAGATAACGGTCCATTGCCGACCTTCGCGAAGACCTCTCAATGCTGCGGGGCGGCCCGCCATTGCGGCCATTCGTGCTTAGCGCAGCATTTTAAGATGCAAGAACTCGGGCTGCAGACAAAGTGACAATTCGTTTTGCGGTCAGCAAGGTCGGCCAAAAGGAGAAATACTTCATTGCTTTAGTGGCGCGCCAATTGCGGCTGCCATCCGTTCCACGGCGGACAATTGTGGGGCCGTTCGACTCAAATAGTCCGGCCCTGAATAGCCCCACCAATCCCAGCACCCATTCGGGTTTCCAGCAAACCAGTTGTACCAAGGCGAAGGTATCCTGATGGCCTGTGGATAGAGTACGACGATCCTGTTTGCCTCTGCCCATCTGTTGTAGCCCGTCAGCCGTGCATAGTCCTCACCGATGACCTGTCGACCTTGCTTGCAACCATGCAATGCGATGTGCAGACGGCAGGTTTCGCCCGCCGCGCAGTCAGCCGGAACATAGACGAAAGCAATATCGTCCATACCCGCGGCACCGTTGGTATATTGAGCCTGATCAAAGGTCACGAACCCTTGTTCTCTTGGCTCAACCGGAGGCTGCAAGTCTTCGTACAGCTGGTTCAGAATGTCACCGGCCTGATCGAAATCACAATCAATGAGGAAATCGGGACGGGTCGCATCGCAGGTCACCGACCCCTGCTCAGTGACAAACCCGTGCCCCGCATCGACCTCCGTCACGTAGGTAAAGTTTCCTGCAGTCACGCCCAGCAAAACATATGTTTGACGTAATGCGTCCATTGTCGATCGCGCCACAGTGTCATCAGCCTGGCCATGAAAAAGATAGAGCCTGTCGGGCGAGATATCCTGGAGCGGGTCTATGCGGTTCTCTGCCGCCAAGGCTTTCATCGATTCGAGGGAACTGTCCGGATCGGCGTCGACAAAAAACGGGTCCATGCACACATAGAGCGCGCGCCACACAGAATGATCCGCGCAGTCATATGGCCCACCTGCGATAATGCCTGCGCCCGAGATGGCACCCGAGAAGGCGACTTGCAGTTGCACCGCCATGAATGCCCCGCTGGACAATCCGGACACGGTTGTCGCTTCGGGTTCGAGATTCAGTACGGGTAACGGCTCAGCAGCCGCGACGCCTGAGACAAATACAAAGGCAAATGTAAGCCGGAGCGGGTTTACCATCGCGAAGAACTCCTAAAGGTGGGAAATCCCACCCTTCCCGCAGGTGACAGGCTTTCACATGGGATGATACCGGAATATTTTACTCCACGCCATTTCGTCCGCCAGTTAAGGACGAAACAGCAGACCAAGGCGCAGCCAAAATGGGCGCAGGTCGCAAATAGCAGGCAGTCTTTCGACACCTTCACTTGAGGTGCGCGTTCCAGACTGGGGCCACGGACAGCAGAGGGAACAAGGCGGATGCCGCGTAGGATGCAGGCCCGGGCTTGCTCTTTTTGCTCTGTGGCAACACTGCTACCGTGCCAATAATCCATTATCACTCACGACCCAAAGCCGCCGTCCATCTCCAGCTCAGATGCCGCGCTGCAGCCCGCGCTTCCGGACATTGGGCGTGGGCTGCAGCAATTTTACCTGCCGAGTGTCGGCTGTGCGGACTAAGCCGCCGATCGTCCTAGGCTGGTTGTGAAACTAAGCCCGTGGCAGCACAATCTTGCTTTCTCGCCTTTTAGAGATTGAACCAGCGCGACCTTCGCGTTTCGTCGAAACCTTGCTTAAAGTGCTTTCCGGCAATAGAGGGCGGATGATAGATCGCTTCAAGTTTCGGACCCGTCAGAAAATCGAGCTGTGCATAGCTCACACGGCCATCGCCGTATTCGACGATGCAGGTGCCTTGCCCCGTGTTGAGTTGCGCGTTGCTCCCCCTGAGCTTTGCCAGGATGGATGTCGACACGCATTGAGCGGCACTTTCGGCGAATGTGCCCGATTTGGGCAATCCCGTCGCGGCCATATCCCCAATGGCGTAGACGTCCGGAAACCGCGTCTCCAGCGTCGACAGGTCGATGGGAACCCAGCCATCCTCTGTCAGTCCGCTGTCGATCACCACCTGCGGCGGCTGGTGCTTGGGTACGCCGAGGAACAACGTGAAGGGCAGTTCTGTCCCATCGTCCAGGATCGCCATTCCCGGCTCGAGCCGGACGACCATGCGCTGCTTCAGAAGTCGGATGCCAAACTCCTCAAACGAATCCATTAGCGCCTGCGCCATCTCGGCCGAGGCGGGCATTGGGCTCGACAGTGGCGAGACGAACGTTATGTCGCAATCTTCCCGAATTCCGCGTTCTGTCAGATAATGGTGCAGGGTCAGGGCGCATTCGCTGGGCCCCGGGGGGCATTTGTAGGGAAAGCCGCAGATCCCGACAATCACCGGCCCCGAGCTAAAGCCGGGAAGGACGTCGCTCAGCCGGTCGGCACCGGCGTCGGAATAAAACTCGTTACCATGCTCGGCGAGGCCGGGCGTCGCCGCCATGTCATAGTCCGCCCCGAGTGCGATTACGAGAAAGTCGGCCTCATAGGTGCCGCCATCCGTCGTTACGCGCTTCGCAGTTGCGTCGATGGCGATGATCGTCTCTTTGACAAGACGTATGCCGGGCTTTTCGAAGGCGGCGTAAGGCAAGGAAACATCGTCCAGCGTCGTCTTGCCGAACATGACGTCGATTCTGGAATATCCGAAGACGAAGCTGTCCCTTCGATCAATGACAGTGATATCAGCCCCCTCGCCAAGGGCCTCTGACAGAAGGGTGGCAAGTTCCAGGCCGCCAAAGCCTGCGCCCAGAATAAGAACTCGAGATTTCATTTGCGATCCTTGCTGATGCGACCATCCTCGGAGTTACCCGAAACTGCGTCCGGTCTTTTGGAAAAGGGCCTGGTTTGTTTTCCTCGTGAGGTTCCCTACACAAAAACCGTGAAATGATTAGGCAGCGTATAGCTCGATAAGTCAATCAAAAGGGGGCAACGCGCCTTGTGCATCCATCGCGTGGTATACCGGCCGCGACGGACGCTTGGAGAGAGGCGACCAAGGTTAACCGAACCTTGTCCATATCTGAACCGACAGGCCCATTGGCGAGGCGGAATGGGGGCTGTCCAGGCGGCTGCCGACAGCCCATGCGCGCAGCCAGCATCCGAAAACGTCATCGCCATGATCCGCGCAAAACGAAGGATCAAAAAGGTCTCGAAGCAGCCGTCTGCTGCGCTCACCAAGGACGTCTGCTTCGCGGGACAAAGTCGCCTGATGCTGATGCAGCGAGATCGACCTCCGCTCGACGACAAAAATTCGGAGCTTGTCGCAGCGGTGCGGCATGTTTTCCCAAAAGCGGCCGTTCAAAACTGCCAAAATGGCCGAAATCTGAACCGGACGTTCGCTGCCTCGGTCATGGATGTCTCAGTCGCGGATGGGGTGGATGGCTCCTGCATCACCCGGCGTCGCAATGCGCCATAGTGCAGTTGCTATGAACCGCTTACGAGAGGAGCCACCCAATGCAAGTTACAACGATCGGCTTAGATTTAGCCAAGAA
>NZ_FWFJ01000052.1 GCF_900172365.1 Roseovarius gaetbuli | reverse complement strand
ACATGAATTTCCAGAACTGGGGCCGTGTCAGTTTTTTGCGGAATTGTTCCTTCCCCGACAGCAATGCCCCGTGAACCTGGAAAATACTCTTCGCCAGATCTACACCAATCATTGTATCCTTCATTTTGCCGTCCTCTCCGTTAGATGGTCTACAGACCACCATCTTGGCACATTGCGATGCCGTCAGGGGAGGGCGGCAACCACCCCATCTTCAGTACCTGGAACAGCACATCGCTGATCCTACCGGCGCCAGCCGGTAGTGGTTCAGCGCATCAGTAATGCGGCGGGCGCTCGTCGCCAAGATAAACGCCACCATCGCTATCAGGCGTCCGGGCCGCCTCGCGCTCGATCATGATCTGAAGCCGGGCGGCAAGGGTTGCGATCTCGCGGTCCTGGCGGGCGACTACGTCCGACAGGTCATCAACGGCGCGCGTCAGATGCGCGATTTTTTCTTCAAGGTCTGTCATTCCCCCGCTCTATCGGCGTGCGCGCGTCCGGTCAACTCTCTACGCCCGGCTTGCCACCGCGCGGCCCTTGGGCTAGACCGCGCCACGACAGAACCCGCAAGGACCAGAGCCATGGCCAAGCCCAAGAAACAGCCCCGCCCCAAGGCCGAAACGCCGAAAGGCTTTCGCGATTATTTCGGCGCAGAAGTAAGCCAGCGTGCCGCCATGCTGGGCCAGATTGCCGGGGTCTATCATCGCTACGGGTTTGACGCGCTTGAAAGCAGCGCGGTGGAAACCGTCGAGGCGCTTGGCAAGTTCCTGCCCGATGTGGACCGCCCCAACGAAGGCGTCTTCGCCTGGCAGGAAGCGGATGAGACCGGCAACGGCGACTGGCTTGCGCTGCGCTATGATCTGACGGCGCCGCTGGCGCGGGTTTACGCGCAACACCGCAACGATTTGCCAACCCCCTATCGGCGCTATGCCATGGGCCCGGTCTGGCGCAATGAAAAGCCGGGGCCGGGGCGGTTTCGCCAGTTTTATCAATGTGATGCCGATACGGTTGGCGCGCCTTCCGTGGCCGCCGACGCCGAGATTTGCGCCATGCTGGCCGATTGCCTTGAAGAGGTCGGCATCCCGCGCGGCGACTACATCGTGCGGGTCAACAATCGCAAGGTTTTGAACGGGGTGCTTGAGGCAACCGGCCTTGTCGACGCGGCGCAGCGCGACGCGGTTCTGCGCACCATCGACAAGTTCGACAAGGTGGGCGAAAGCGGCGTGCGGGAATTGCTCGGCAAGGGCCGTCTCGATGCGTCGGGCGCCTATATCGACGGTGTCGGCCTGAGCGATGAACAGGCCGCGCCGGTGCTGGCGTTTCTGACCTCCAAGGGTGATGACACCGCCGCGACGCTCGCCAACCTGCGCGCCGCGATTGGCGGCTCGGAGATCGGCGGCAAAGGCGTGGACGAGCTTGAAGAGATCGCCGACCTTTTGGCCGCACAGGGCTATGGCCCCGACCGCATCGTGATCGACCCCTCGGTCGTGCGTGGCCTTGGCTATTACACCGGGCCGGTGTTCGAGGCCGAATTGACCTTTGAAATCCTCGACGAAAAGGGCCGCAAGCGCCAGTTCGGCAGTGTTGCGGGTGGCGGGCGCTATGACGATCTGGTCAAGCGTTTCACCGGTCAGGAAGTGCCGGCGACAGGGGTCAGCATCGGCGTTGATCGCCTGTTGGCCGCGCTTCACGCTAAGGGGCGCATCCAGTCGCATGATACCGGCCCGGTGGTTGTCACCGTGATGGATCGCGAGCGGATGGCCGACTATCAGCAAATGGTCGGCGAATTGCGCGCGGCGGGTATTCGCGCCGAGGTGTATCTTGGCAACCCCAAGAATTTTGGCAACCAGTTGAAATATGCCGACAAGCGCAACAGCCCGGTCGCGGTGATCGAGGGCGGCGACGAAAAGGCCAAGGGCGTGGTGCAGATCAAGGATTTGATCCTTGGCGCTGAGATCGCGGAAAACGCCACGCTGGAAGAATGGAAAGAGCGGCCAAGCCAGTTCGAGGTGCCGCGCGCGCAGCTTGTTGAAAAGGTGCGCGAAATTCTGGGCGGGCAGGGGTGATGCCAAACCGTGCCGCGATCCGCGCCGAGGCCGAGCGCCTGCGCCGCCTGTTCGAGGCGGCGGGTGCTATGCCTGTGGAAACCTCGGTTTTGCAACCCGCCGAAGTGCTGCTTGACCTTTACGGCGAAGACATCCGCGCGCGTGCCTATGTGACCTCGGATGCGCTTCGGGGCGAGCAGATGTTGCGCCCGGATTTCACCGTGCCGGTGGTTCAGATGCATATGGAGCACGGCGCAGAGCCCGCGCGCTATACCTATTCCGGCGCGGTGTTTCGCCGTCAGGAAGACGACGCATCGCGCAGCAATGAATATACCCAAGTGGGATTTGAGATATTCGAGCGGGCCGCGCCCGAGGCCTCGGATGCCGAGGTCTTCGCGCTGTTTTACGACATTCTGCGCCCGCTTGGTTTGCGCGCCGCCACGGGCGATATCGGTATCCTGATGGCCGCCGTTGACGGCCTCAAGACCACCGACCGGCGCAAGGCCGCGCTTCGCCGTCATATCTGGCGGCCCCGGCGGTTTCGCGCGCTGCTTGACCGGTTTTCGGGGCGCGCGCCGGTGCCTGAGGCCCGCAAGGCGCTTTTGGCGGCGGCTGATCCGATGGCCAATGCAGGCGCGATGATCGGCTTGCGCGGACCGGATGAAATTGCCGCGCGGATCAGGGCGCTTCGCGAAGACGAGGCGGCGGCGCCGATTTCGGGGGCCGAAGTGGGCCTGATCGACGCCATTCTTGCGGTGCGCGAAACCAGCATCAACGCGCTTGAGCGGCTGCGCGACATTGCGGTCGACATGCCCGCGATCCTGCCCGCCGTTGACCGGCTTGCCGCGCGGCTTGACGCGATGGAGGCGCGCGGGATCGACGTGCAAACGCTTGACTTCGAGGCGAGCTATGGCCGCACGCAGATGGAATATTACGACGGGTTCGTGTTTGGCTTTTCCGCCGAGGGCCGCCCCGACCTGCCACTTGTGGCCAGTGGCGGGCGCTATGATGCGCTGACCCGGCACTTGGGGCGTGGCCGCGAAATACCGGCAGTGGGTGGGGTGATCCGCCCCGGTCTGGTGCTTGGTCTGGAGGATGGTCAATGAGCCTGAAGCTTGGGGTGCCGTCCAAGGGGCGGCTGATGGAAAAGACCTTTGAGTGGTTCGCCAAGGGCGGCATCACCTTGGGTCGCTCTGGCTCGGACCGCGAATATGCGGGCTATGTTCAGGGCATCGACAATGTCGAGCTTGTCCTGCTCTCGGCGGGCGAAATCCCGAGAGAGCTTGCGGCGGGGCGCATTCATCTTGGCGTGACCGGCAGCGATCTTGTGCGCGAAAAGCTTGGTGCCTGGGAAAACCGCGTCAAGGAGCTTGCCGAGCTTGGCTTTGGTCAGGCCGATCTTGTGCTGGCGGTGCCGGCCTGTTGGGTTGACGTGAACACGCTTGACGATCTTGATGCGGCGGCGGCGGCGTTCCGGCTCAAGCATGGGTTCCGGATGCGGATTGCCACCAAGTATCACCGCCTTGTGCGCGATTTCCTGCGCGACAACGGCGTTGCCGATTATCAGCTTATGGATAGTCAGGGCGCGACCGAGGGCACCGTCAAGAACGAAACCGCCGAGGCGATTGCCGATATCACCTCGAGTGGCGACACACTTCGGGCGAACCACCTCAAGATTCTGGATGACGGCTTGATGCTCAAGTCACAGGCGACGCTGTTCAAATCGCGCGTGGCCCCGATGGAAGCCGAGGATCGCCGCACGCTTGAGGCGCTCAAGGCCAAGCTTGGGTTCGACTGATCCTGTTACCGGGGTTTTGACACGGAAAAACGGGCGACCCAAGGGCCGCCCGTCGCTCTTTGCTCTGGAGGAGAGCGCAGATCAGAAGCGGAACGTCGCCCGCGCCTGAACAGTGGTCGCATCGACATCGGTGTTTGCAGTGCCGAAGTTGTCGAACTGGTGATACAGAACCTCAGCGCCAACCGAGACATTCTGGGTGACCATGTGCTCGTAACCGCCACCGATGAAATAGCCGTCATCGTCGCCCACGGTGTTGGTATCGGCCCAGACATAACCGCCGGTCCCGTAAAGCAGGCCGTTGCCGATCTTGTAACCGCCACGCAGTTTTGCGCGGAAGACGTTGTCGAGGCTGATACCGGGCTCGAGGTCGACGTCGGCCCAATCGTAATCAAGGCCACCACCGACAACCCAGTTGTTGCCAAGGTCATAGTCATAGCCAAGCACCAGACCGCCGATCAGGCCGTCGCCATCGACGCCCGGAATATCGGTGTCGACATTGGCATACCCGAGCTGACCACCGGCATAGAAACCGGTCCAGTTCGGGCTGCTTGGTGCCAGCGGTGCGGCCGGTACGATGACCGGATCGGGCGCGGGGGCCGCAGGTGAACCGGCAAAGGCGGGGGCGCCCAAGAGGGCGGTCACGGCGACCAGTGCTGTTGTTGTCTTAAGCATGGAATGCTCCTTTCAGAAGTGAATAAATGCCACAGGCGCGTTTCGTCGTTTGATGCGCCATGGGCGCGGCTTTTCCGTACACCATCATATTGGTGTGCGATTGATATGGGACAAGAGTCCGGGAAAATCCGGTCGTATATACCCCTGTGATCGGCGGCTTAATGCTTAAAAATGGCTGATCGGGCGGGTTCTTGCAGGGTCTTGTTGCACCGCGGCAACGCTTGATCCGAAAAGAGGGCCCTTGGCCTTGTCGAAAAAGCAGCCGGGCACGCGGGATGCCACCCCAGCCTGATTTTTCGCCAACAAGGGGGTGGAGCCGTCGGTGCCCCTCAGAGCACGCCGATATCGGCCAGAGCGGCCGAAAGCTCGGGCGGCAGGGTGTCATCGTCGCTGCGCGCGGCGCTGATGTCCGGGGGGGCATCGGGGCCGGGCAGGTAACGCCAGCCCTGAAACGGGCGTTTCTGAGTGGTGGCGGTGCGGATGATCTCTGGCGCCAGAACAATCGCGCAGCGCCGTATGCCGTCGCCGCCGATCACCTCGTCAAGCCGCAAGATCGACTGGCGGCATTGGATAAGCCCCTGAATGACCCAGTAGATCGAGCCGCCCTGCAACAGTTCCGCCTCGCGTTTGGGCCACATCCGGGTGACATGACGCGGCAAGCCGTCAGTGCCTTTGGCACGCGGGTTTTCCTGCCAGTCCAGCAGATCCTCGACCGACTTTGTGCCAACGCTGAGTTTGACCAGATGCAATGTCATGCGCATTCCCCCGACCTGCGCCATATATCGTAGCGTCCTTGCCGACAACTGCAAGAGAGGGCGCAGTTGCGTATGGAAATCATATGGGGGGCGGGCTATGGTATGTCTCCTCCAAGCCGATAGGAATCGCCCGCATGACACGTTTTGCCGCCCCGATCGCTGAACAGATCTGGAATATGAAATACCGTTTCAAGGCGGCGGATGGCGCGGCACATGACCTGACGGTTGAAGATACCTGGCGGCGCATCGCGCGCGCTCTGGCCGAGGTCGAGAGCGATTCCGCGACCTGGGAAGAGCGGTTTTACGAGGCGTTGGAAGATTTCAAATTTCTGCCGGCCGGACGGATCACCGCCGGGGCGGGGACCGGGCGCAAGGTGACCATGTTCAACTGTTTCGTCATGGGCACGGTGCCCGACGACATGGGCGGCATTTTCGACAACCTGCGCGAGGCGGCGCTGACCATGCAGCAGGGCGGCGGCATCGGCTATGACTTCAGCACGATCCGCCCCAAGGGCGCCGAGGTGCTTGGCGTTTCGGCGGATGCCAGTGGCCCGCTCAGCTTTATGGATGTGTGGGATGCGATGTGCCGCACCATCATGTCCGCCGGAAGCCGTCGCGGCGCGATGATGGCGACGATGCGCTGTGATCACCCCGACATCGAGGCCTTTATCGCCGCCAAATCCGATCCGGCGCGGTTGCGGATGTTCAACCTGTCGGTGTTGATCACCGATCCGTTCATGGATGCGGTGCGCGAGGATGGGCCTTGGGATCTGATGTTTGACGGGCGGGTCTATCACACGGTCAATGCGCGTGATCTGTGGAACCGGATCATGCAGGCGACCTATGATTATGCAGAGCCGGGGGTGATATTCATCGACCGGATCAATGCCGCCAACAACCTTGCCTATTGCGAGACGATCGCCGCCACCAACCCCTGCGGCGAGCAACCCCTGCCGCCCTATGGCGCCTGTCTTTTGGGCTCGATCAACCTTGCAAAGCTTGTGAGCAATCCGTTTGAAGGGGCCGCCGCGCTTGACGAGGAGGCGCTGTCGCGGCTGGTCGCCACCGCCGTGCGGATGATGGATAACGTGGTCGATGCCAGCAAATTCCCGCTGGAGGCGCAGGCCGCCGAGGCGCGCGCCAAGCGCCGGATCGGTCTTGGTGTCACCGGGCTTGCCGATGCTTTGCTGATGGTCGGGCTGCGCTATGGCTCGGATGAGGCGGTGCAGCAAACCGAGGACTGGCTTCACGCGATTGCGCGGGCGGCCTATCTTGCGAGCGTTGAGCTTGCCCGCGAAAAGGGCGCCTTCCCGCTGTTTGATCGCGACGCTTACCTTGCCAGCGGCACGATGAAGGCGATGGACGCCGACGTGCGCGACGCGGTGGCCAAACACGGCATCCGCAACGCGCTTTTGACAAGCATCGCGCCGACCGGAACGATCAGCCTTTACGCCGGCAATGTAAGCTCGGGGATCGAGCCGGTCTTTGCCTATTCCTACACCCGCAAGGTGTTGCAGAAAGACGGCTCGCGCACCGAGGAAGAAGTGGTCGATTACGCGGTGCGGATGTGGCGCGACAAGTTCGGCGATGCCGAGTTGCCCGAGTATTTCGTCAACGCCCAGACCCTGCCGCCGGAAGACCATGTGAAAATGCAGGCGGCGGCGCAGAAATGGGTCGACAGCAGCATTTCCAAGACCATCAACTGCCCCGAAGACATCAGCTTTGAGGCCTTCAAGAACGTCTATCTTCAGGCCTGGGATCTGGGCTGTAAGGGATGCACCACCTATCGGCCCAACGATGTGACCGGTAGCGTGCTGAGCGTGAGCGAGACAAGCAATTCCGCCCCCGGCGAGACCGCCGCACAGGTGCCGGGCGGGTTGCCCGGCGAGGGTGGCGATGTGATTTACATGTCAGAACCGCTGGACCGCCCCACCGAATTGGAAGGCGCGACCTACAAGCTCAAGTGGCCCGACAGCAACCACGCGATTTACATCACCGTCAACGATATCGTTCTCAACGGCCATCGTCGGCCCTTCGAGGTGTTCATCAACTCCAAGAACATGGAGCATTACGCCTGGACCGTCGCCCTGACGCGGATGATCTCGGCGGTGTTCCGGCGCGGTGGCGATGTGAGCTTTGTGGTCGAAGAGCTCAAGGCGGTGTTCGATCCGCGCGGCGGGGCCTGGATGAGCGGCAAATACGTGCCCTCAATCCTGGCGGCAATCGGCGGCATTCTGGAACAGCACATGGTGCAGATCGGGTTTCTGGAAGGCGAAGGCATGGGCCTCAAGACCGACCCACAAGCGCAGGTGGTCAACCTTGGCGGCGCACCCAAGGGCCCGGCCTGTCCGGCCTGCGGCGAGTTTGGCATGCATATGGTCGAAGGCTGCATGACCTGCGGTAGTTGTGGGCATAGCAAGTGCGGGTGAGGGATGGATTCCTGTCTTGTTGTTCTGACTACCAATTAATGGCCACCGGCGGGGCTGAAATGGCCATTTTGCAAGCATAAGAGGTCCATCGACCCTGAAAGGGCTGATGACGGCCCGTGACCGAGAATTCCCGGCTTCCTGGCCAAAACCGGCGTTTTGACCGGGACTTTGAAACCGTGTTCGCAAGGTTTGAATCCTTGACGAAGAAGTGGGGTCACCGCACGGCAGATCAAAACGCCTTTCGCGGTTTTTCTTGAGTTTTCTTGCTGTGTGGGAAACAATTCACGCTCAAGCTTTGATAGCCTGACCAATCTTGGCGCCCAGCACCGCTCGCCCTGCGAAGTGCGCGGGATACCTATCCAGCAGGCATCGGCGCAATTTCGGGCTGACCCTGCGCGGCAGGGGTGGCTCGGATTTGACGCGCGAAGTCGAACAAAGGGCGGACCATTCGCTCAGTTCGAGAGTCGGGCATGCAAACAAGAAAAGCCGCGGTCATAGTGACCACGCTTCGATGGGCGGCCCATACGCTGATCAAAATGAGGAAATAATTCATCAACCGGAAGGTCTTCAAGAAAGTGCTTTCTGAAAACTTCTGCCCAAGACCGATCCAGCAGCCGACGCCGTTTCTCGCCCAATTCCGACCAGCGATCAAACAAATCGCCGGTCCGTCTGTCACGTAATGCAATCATGCCAAAGTATAGACCGAATGGCACCCAAACTGAATCGACTTTTTACCGCCCCGTCAACTTTTAGCTGTATCTCTTGGGGGAGTTGGGGTAGGCATCCCGAGAATACACAATTTTGAATGGTGCGCCCAAGCGCGTTGGTATTTTACAATGAACGCACCCACAATGAAAAAAGCGCTTATCACTGGTGTAACCGGTCAGGATGGATCCTATCTGGCGGAATTTTTGCTGGAAAAGTGCTACGAAGTGCACGGCATCAAACGTCGCGCCTCGTCGTTCAACACCCAGCGTGTCGATCATATTTATGAAGATCCGCATACGGATCACACCCGGTTCAAGCTGCATTACGGCGATTTGACCGATACCTCCAACCTGACCCGCATCCTGAGCGAAGTGCGCCCTGACGAGGTTTATAACCTTGGTGCGCAATCCCATGTTGCCGTCAGCTTTGAGGCACCAGAATATACTGCGGATGTCGATGCCATGGGCACGCTGCGCCTGTTGGAGGCAATCCGCTTTCTGGGGATGGAGAAGACAACGCGCTTCTATCAGGCCTCAACCTCGGAACTTTACGGTCTGGTGCAGGAGATTCCGCAGACCGAGACCACGCCTTTCCACCCACGCAGCCCTTATGCTGTGGCGAAAATGTATGCTTATTGGATCGCAGTAAATTACCGTGAGGCTTACGGTATGTATGCCTGCAACGGCATTCTTTTCAACCACGAGAGCCCGCGCCGTGGCGAAACTTTTGTGACCCGCAAGATAACCCGTGGCCTCGCCAATATCGCGCAGGGCCTTGAGCCCTGTCTTTACATTGGCAACATCGACAGCTTGCGCGATTGGGGCCATGCCAAGGATTATGTGCGCATGCAGTGGATGATGCTGCAGCAGGACACGCCCGAGGATTTTGTAATCGCCACCGGTGTGCAGTATTCTGTGCGTGAGTTTATTACTTGGTCAGCGACAGAGCTGGGGATCACAGTCGAATTCACCGGCACCGGTCTGGACGAGATCTGCACTGTCACCGGCGTTGAGGGCGATAAAGCCCCCGCCGTGAAGGTCGGCGACGTGGTGATGCGCATCGACCCGCGCTATTTCCGACCCGCAGAGGTTGAAACCCTACTGGGCGATCCGGCCAAGGCCAAAAGAGTGCTGGGTTGGGTGCCAGAGATCACTGCGCAGGAGATGTGCGCCGAGATGGTCGTGGGGGATTTGAAAACCGCGCGGCGCCATGCGCTGCTGAAAGAGCATGGCTATGAATTGCCCATGAGCGTCGAGCAGGGATAGCGGCATATGCAGAAAATCTACATCGCAGGCCATCGCGGCATGGTGGGGGGGGCGATTGCACGCCGGTTGCAGGCGCGCAAGGACGCAGGTGAGGATCTGACGCTGATCACCCGCAGCCATGCGGAGCTGGACCTGACCAATCAACAGGCGGTGTGTGATTTCATGCAGACCGAAAAGCCCGACGTGGTGATTTTGGCCGCTGCCCGTGTAGGCGGCATTCATGCCAACAACACCTATCCAGCGGATTTCATTTACGACAACCTGATGATCGAATGTAACGTCGTCCATCAGGCTTTTGCTGCGGGCTGTCGGCGGTTGCTGCAATTGGGATCAAGCTGTATCTATCCCCGTGCCGTGCATCAGCCGATGCGCGAGGATGCGTTGTTGACCGGTGTTCTGGAACCGACCAACGAGCCCTACGCAGTGGCGAAAATCGCAGGCATCAAGCTGTGCGAAAGCTACAACCGCCAGCACGGCACCGATTACCGCAGCGTGATGCCGACCAATCTTTACGGTCCCGGTGACAACTTCCACCCCGATAATTCGCACGTGCTGCCTGCCCTGATCCGGCGCTTTCACCAGGCCGCTCAGGCGGGTGACGAGGTTGTGACGATCTGGGGCAGCGGCAAACCCCGCCGCGAGTTCCTGCATGTGGACGACATGGCAGAGGCAAGCCTGTTTGTGCTCGATCTCGACCGCGCCACCTATGACGCCAATACTGAGCCGATGCTGAGCCATATCAATGTGGGCTGTGGTACGGATGTGTCGATCATGGAACTGGCGCAGATGGTGGCCGATGTGACGGGCTTCAGAGGCCGCATCGCTAACGATCTGTCCAAACCCGACGGCACCATGCGCAAGTTGATGGATGTGAGCCGCTTGGCCGATATGGGCTGGCGCGCACGGGTCGAGCTGCAAACTGGCCTGCAAGAGACCTATGATTGGTTTGTGGGCAATCAGGACGCAATGCGCCGCTGACAAGTACTAAAAGTGAAGATCTAAACTTTAAGAATTATTAAGAACGGAGAGCGGGCCAGTGACTGATTTAAATAAAGACATTGTTTTCTTGGACTGTACCCTGCGAGACGGCGGATATTACAACGACTGGGACTTCTCTCACGTTCTCATGCAGCGGTATCTCGATGCAGTCGCCGCGGCGGGCGTAAACATCGTTGAAATGGGCTTCCGGTTTGTCAAAACAGGCGGCTTCAAAGGCCCTTGTGCCTTCACCACCGATAACTTCCTGCGCTCTGTCGTCATCCCCAAAAATCTCGACGTGGCTGTCATGCTCAACGCCGGTGACCTGTTTCTGGGCAAAGGTGTCATCGAGACGCTTGAGGATCTGTTCACAGCCCCGGCGGCGGAATCACCGGTAGATATTGTTCGCTTTGCCTGCCACGCGCGCGAATTCAGGGCATCGCTACCTGCCGCCGCCTGGCTGCACGAGCGCGGATACCGTGTCGGTTTCAACATCATGCAGATCACCGGCCAGACCCACGAAGAGATCGTGGCCCTTGCAGCGGAAGCCCAGAAACATCCCATCGAAGTGCTGTATTTCGCCGACAGCATGGGCAGCATGTCTCCCGCACAAACCACCCGGATCATCGGTTGGATCAAGGAGGGATGGTCGGGTCCGGTGGGCGTGCACACCCATGACAACATGGGTCTTGCGTTGTCCAATACCTTGGCTGCCATCGACGCCGGTGCGACATGGGTGGATTCCACCGTCACCGGCATGGGCCGGGGGCCGGGAAATGCCCGCACCGAAGAGCTGGCTCTGGAGCTGGCACCGGCGCGCGGCGGGGTTGTCACGGAGCTTCTGGATCTGGTGCTGCAGGATTTTGGCCCGATGAAAGAACGCTATGGATGGGGAACGAACCCGTTTTATTACCTGTCCGGCAAACACAGCATTCACCCAACCTATATTCAGGAAATGCTTGCGGACCAACGCTTCAACACCAGTGACATGCTGTCGGTTCTGGACCATCTGCGTCAGGCGGGGGGCAAAAAATTCGACAGCTCGGTTCTGTCCAATGCCAGAACCATGGGGAATGGCCAGCACAGTGCGGGCACATGGAAGCCCGAAGAGATCATCGCCGGGCGGCCTGTTTTGATCCTCGGCAACGGCCGGAGCGTCCAGAAACACCAAGCCGAGATCGAACGCTTTGTCGCAAAGTTGAAGCCCGTGGTGCTGGGACTGAATGCAAAGGATGGCATCAACTCGGATCTGATCGACATGCGCATTGCCTGTCATCCGATGCGCCTTCTGGCGGATGCCGACCTGCACGCGCTGAATGACAAGCCCCTGATCACACCGGTTGCCCTGCTGCAAGACAGCGTGCGCGACAAGCTGGCCGAAAAACCCTTGCTGAATTATGGCCTGAACGCCGCGCCGGGCCAGTTCGAACCACATGAGACCGATTGCATCATTCCTGCGCGCCTTGTGGCGGCCTATGCGCTTGCCGTCGCGGTGGCCGGGCGGGCGAGCCATATCTACATGGCGGGCTTTGACGGATTTACCTCTGCAGATCCGCGCAATCATGAAATGCGCGATCTGCTGGCGCTCTGTCTGGCCGGAGACGGCATCCCGCCTGTCACCTCGATCACCCGTACGCGATATTCCATCCTGCCAACACATTCTGTCTATGGATTAACCCGATGAAAACATGTGTTCTGATCCCCGCCCGCTACGCCTCGACCCGCTATCCGGGCAAGCCGCTGGTGAATTTGCTGGGCAAGCCGATGGTGCTCTGGTGTGCCGAGCTGGCCGCCCGCGCTGTCGGGCGCGAGCATGTCTATGTGGCGACCGAAGACCAGCGCATCGTGGATGTCGTCGAGGCTGCAGGATTTCAGGCCGTGATGACCAGCACCGCCGCGCTCACCGGGACTGACCGTCTGGCCGAAGCCGCCGAGAAGCTACCCTATGATATATTCATCAACCTGCAGGGCGACGAGCCGCTGGTGGACCCCGAGGACATTCGCAACATCGCCGCCCGCAAGGCCGAGGATATGTCGGTCATCGTGAACGGCTTCAGCTGGATCGGTAGCGAAGAAGACCCGCACAGTCGCAACATCCCGAAAGTCGTCGCCACGGAAGACGGGCGCCTGCTCTATATGTCGCGCATAGCACTGCCCGGTTTCAAGGACGAAAAATGCGCGCCCACACGCTATAAAAAGCAGGTGTGCATCTATGCCTTCACCCGCGATGAATTGCGTGCCTTTGCCAAGTTCGGCCGCAAAAGCGAAGTCGAAGCCTGCGAGGACATCGAGATCCTGCGGTTCTTCGAGATGGGCCACCCGATCGTGGTTGTTGAGACGAAACCGGGAAATCTGGCGGTGGATATACCGGCGGACGTGGCCCCGGTCGAAGCCTCTTTGCGGAGAATTTGGGGGCTTTGACTGTCGGATCATACAGCACACTGGTTTTTGACTGCGACGGGGTCGTTCTGGATTCAAACCGCGTCAAGACAGACGCATTCCGACAGGCGGCCCTGCCTTACGGGGCCAAGGCGGCGGAAGCGCTGGTCCAATGGCATGTTACAAACGGCGGCATCTCGCGGTATAAAAAGTTCGAATATTTCCTCGAACATATCGTACCGCAAGGGGCGCAGGGCCCCGGCCTCGATGCCTTGCTTGCCGCCTATGCTGCCGCCGTGCGGGAAGGTCTGGCGACATGTGCCGTCGCCGAAGGGTTGCATGAATTGCGCGCCCAGACTCCTGATGTGCCTTGGCTGATTGTGTCAGGGGGCGATCAGGCCGAGCTGCGCGAGGTCTTCGCCGCGCGCGGGCTGGATGTGCTGTTTGACGGCGGCATCTTCGGCAGCCCGGATTCAAAGGAGGTCATCCTCGCACGCGAACTCGAACGCGGCACCATCACCCAGCCTGCACTTTTTTTGGGCGACAGTACCTATGACCATCGGGCCTCTACAGGTGCGGGGCTTGATTTCATATTTGTGTTTGGATGGACTGAATATACCGATTGGCAGACCTACACCAAGGATCACCCTTTACGGCCGGTACAACGCATTATCGATGTACCTAGATAATAAAGAAGGCAATACCAATGGATTACCCCAAAATTTCGATGGTCATCGGCAGCTTTAACCGCTTGAAATTACTCGAGCTGTGCATCGAGGCTGTCCGCACGGAACTGGAAGGCCAGAGCTATGAAATTATTGTTGTGGATGGCGGGTCTTCGGACGGCAGCGTCGAATGGCTGACAGCGCAAAAAGACATCATTTCGATCATCCAGCACAACCGCGGTGAATGGCGCGGCAAGCAGCTGGTCCGCAAACCCTGGGCCTATTTCATGAACCTCGGTTTCAAATGCGCTTCGGGCAAATATGTTTGCATGCTGAGCGGCGATTCACTGATTGTGCCCGGCGCGATCAACAACGGCGTCGATCTGTTTGACGCGCAGTTGGAGCAAGGCGAGAAGGTCGCCGGGGTCGCGTTCTATTTTCGTGATTATCCTGTTCGCAAAAAATTTGCTGTCGCGATCAACCTCGGAAACCTTTATGTAAATCACGGCCTCTACCTGAGATCGGCAATGGAAGAAGTAGGCTATTGCGACGAAAGTTATCACTTCTATTTTGCTGATACAGATTTGTGCCTGAAACTATGGGCTGCAGGTTACAAAATTATCGCTTCGGATGCATCCTTTGTTGAACACTACTTTGAGGCAACACCTGAGATCCGTGCTTCTAATACCGATCAAAAAAAGGTCGAAGACAGAGCCAAGCTAATTGCGCGCTGGAAGGGTAAAGCCTATCCGGAAGATAAAGAAGAGTATTATAGGCAGCATGTGGGGTGTTGGCGTGAGCATCGCCAACAGCCAAATTTCGGTAACGCAACCATCAGACGCCTAGTTGAAGTGACATCACCAGATCTTGCTGATCTGCCGATGATTTCTGTTTTGACCGTCGTCTACAATGATCCAGAGGGCCTCACTCGCACGATTGCAAGCGTGAACGAGCAAACCTATCCTTTCGTGGAATATATCGTTATAGACGGTGCATCGGATGAGGCTACGCAAACAGTTCTTAAAGAACAGGGCGCTCCTATTTATGTGCTTGTGTCAGAACCTGACAACGGCATTTATGATGCAATGAACAAAGGTATCGCTGCGGCCTCTGGTGATTTTTGCATATTCATGAATGCTGGGGACACTTTCTATAGCAGAGATACTCTTCAAAAGACATCACGCCTGCTCGATGGTGACGTCGACGTAGTGTATGGACACCGTAACTATATATACGGGAAAAATCATGAAACCAAAAAAATTCAGAAGTCACAGCCGATAGAGGCCATCACCCAAGGCATGCCTTTCTTCCACCAGGCAATATTTTATAAAGCGGCCACTTTGCAGAAAACACCATTCAACACTACGTTTCGATATGCTGCTGACTATCATCAGTTTGTTACCATGTTCAAAGCAGGCCGAAAATTCAAGCAAGTGGATGAAATTATTTGCGATTTTTACGCGGGGGGAAGTTCTGAGTCAGGCATACGTCCGTACCTTGAATGCCTGAAAATTCAGTTTGACGCTTTCGGTGATGGTGATCACATGAAAGACAGCAGATACATGAAGGGTTTTATTCAGAACGCTCCGAGCTTTATTGAAAAATATTCTGGTGTTCCAGAGAAGACATGATGACGAAACAACCAGCACAACGTCTACCACCGGTTTCAAGCGTGGATTATTGGAGGGATATCGTCTTTGCCGACGCATTTTATCTGAGGGATAAAAGTCCCACAGAGAAAAGTAATATTCTCAAGATCTGGCATAAAGATTTTATGTTTGGCTTCTTAAATTTTCCAAAACTTGTTGGCGGCGAGGTTTTGTTCTTCAGAAGTCTGGTGCGTGATGATTACAAGGAAATGTTTTCTTTGGTTCGTCAGCAAGCTGCAACGCCTGCTTTATGCATCGAAGACTTCGCGTATCGTTCACCCGATGCCAGAATGAATATCGAAGTAAGTCGTTTTATGCTTCAGAACAAAAGCCTTTATGATGTCGCAGGCAGCCTTCCGGACACGGATAGCCTGGATCAGGCATGTCTCTATATTAGACTATGCAAATACAAATATATTCTTGATTATTTTCGCGCGGGTCCAAAACCATCGGCTGTTGTCTTTTTTGCCGATATGCAACCTACCGAACATTTGCTGAGCAGGCACTTCCGGCATCACGGTGTGACCACAGTCACCTTGCAGCATGGGCTCTATGTAGACTACGCAAATTATAACACGGTCAACAAGATCAACTACCTGCACCAGCCCTCGGAATATTTCCTGTCATGGGGTCCGAGCACGTCGGAGCTTATCCGGCGGCACCATCCGGACACCAAAATCGTCGAATGCGGAAAGCCTCTTATTTTCAGTGCCGATCCCCCTGCCGACGCACCGCCGACACGGCCCTATATTGCCATCCTTCTGGATCAAAAGCCGTTTCACGCACAAAACGAACAGATGATCGAAATCGTTCAGGCCTATGCCCTGCGCAGAGATCTGGATGTCCGGGTGCGGTTCCATCCGTCTTTGCCAAAGGCCGATATTCTGGCCAAATATCCCGAACTGACCGAGCAGCTGCATTTCACCGATGCCCAAATGGTTGTGGGGCATACGTCGACAATGATTTACGAGGCGCTTGAGCTGGGATGCCATGTGATGCGTTTTGCAAGCGATATCCCGGCGATCAACCTGCCCAAGAACAGCGAATTCCGAACCCTAGACGAGATGGAGGCACACGCGGCCTTTCCTACTCCGTCGGATCTCTCCAGGCATTATTTCACCGCGTTCGGGGCCGAGGCGCTGGAGAACTACAGATCCTTCTTTGACGCGCTTTTTGGCACGGCTTCCGAAAGGCCAGACCATGGATAATATTCCTGCAAAAGAGGAATCCGTAAAAGACCTGCACGGCAAGCTTGATCGCGCCCAAATGCTGTCGGATCTGCGGTTGATGCACTGCATGGCGCTGCAGAAAGAAGTTGAGCGTCTCGAGAGCGAACGCGACAGCCTGATATCCCCGGAACACCTCGCGCAGATCGAGTTCGAATACGACGGTCGGCTTCTACGAATGGAGCGTGAGCTTCAGGTCAGAACCCAGCAAATGGAGCATAGGCTTCGTGAGGCGCAGGCCGAGATAGACCGGCTGCTGCATCAGGAAACGCTTCTGCTCGGAAAAATAGATCGAATTTATAATTCGAGGTCATTTCGTGTGACCGCTCCCTTGCGGAAGATGAGCCAGATCAGCAGGTTCTGGCGCAAGTAACCGGTGACGGGCTGTCCACTCGGGGCCGCTTTTTCCAGAGGGCGCGGCCAGCTTGCTCTTTCAAACACTGAGTGCGCCCTCTAAACTGGAGCGCACGATCAAAACATCAAGACACGGCCACTGAAACGGTCGTTTATCCGTTGAGGAACAGGTTCATATGCCAACAAGCAGGCCCACCCCCTCCCGTTCCCTGAGCCATAAACCGTTTGTGTTTGTCGGAATGGAGGCCGCATTTGCCTCGCGCGTGCAGGCCCAGCTAGGAGTGCTGGACGCCACCCCCATCACAATCCGGACCCCGCAAGAGTTTGTCGCCAGCAACGCACCGGCAAACCACATCACGGTAATGGTCTATCAGGACTGTGTCCCCTACCTGCAGAACCGGATCGCCGCAGGCACCGCCCCCGGTGCCGCCTTGCAAGCATGGCTGACCCGGGTGGACGTCTTTCTGAACGCCCTGCGGGACCGTCGCACATCGGTCTTTCCTGTCGCCTTGAACCTCGCGCTGGAGGAGACGGACACGCTACGCGCGACATTGATCACCACCTATGGCTGCGTGTTTCGCAATGATGCGCCACCTCCGGTCCCAGCGGCATCCGCCCCGGACCCTGCTGTGCGGTTCTTTGCCATGGATGTCTTTGCCAAGTCAGCCGTTGCGCGCAAACTCCAGGCCGAGTTGAACGCATCTGCGCGCGCCGCAGATCACAGGCCCGCAACCAAAGCGCCTGACATTGACACGGTCTATCATGCGCTGGCCACCGCACGGAAAACGCAAACCGGTATGGCGCAGGACCTCCAGCAGCTGACCGATCTTGTCAAGGTCAGGGAAGGCGAGGCAAAAAACGCCAGAACCCGCAGCGCCGAGCTTGAAGAACAGATCGCCGCGCTGACGGTCGAACATGCCGGAGTAAGGGCCGCACTGCACAAGGATATCCAGTGGACCCGCACTGAACTGCGCGCCCTCATGGAACAGGTCGACGGGCTCACCACAGAGCGCGCCCACCTTCTGGGCGAGGTGACCCGGTTGCAGCGTGACGTGGAAGCGCGCGATGCCCATATCGAAGCCATCCGAGTTTCAACATCCTGGCGTCTAACAGGCCCCCTGCGCCGGTTCCGCCAGTTGTTCCGGAGGTAGCAAAACATGACAAAGACACTCGGCAGCATTGTATATCTCGGATCCGGCCTGTGCAGCGATCTGGACACATATCTCGCATCAAACCCCGCACGCATCTATCTGGTCGAGCCGAACCCCGGCCTTGTGGATGATCTCGCACAGCTGTGCCACGCCCATGCGACCGTGGAGCACCTCGCCTGCGGGGTGACGGTGGCAGGCGGGCGGCAACGGCTCGATGTTTACAATTTCTTCGATCTGAGCAGTTTTTCGGAACCGCATGATCTGCTGGACGTCTATCCAGGCGCTGTGGTTGAAACCGCGCATCAGGTCCAGACCCTGACCCCCGCTGGATTGATGGACCGCTTGAACTTGCCCGAAGCAGCCCCCCACAGATTGGTCTTGGAGACCAGCGGCATCGAACACGCGCTTCTGGAGGCGTTCATCAACAGCGGTACGCTGGGCGCATTCGCAGATCTGTCTGTGAGAATACCCGCCCATGCGCTCTTCAAAGGCAGCCGTGACATCGCACAGATAGATGCCCTCCTCGAGGCTGCCGGATACCGGCAAACACCTCTTGCTGCGACCTCTGGGAATGCTGACTTTCAATTGCACCACTACAAGTTTGATCCCCAAGCCTATCGGTTAATCGGGATCGAGGAAGAAAACGCAGTGATTGAGGCACAGCGCAAGAACGCCGCCGACAAAGCCGAAGCCCTCGAGGCACAAAACGCAGCCCTCACCACAGAGCTTGATCAGGCCCGGGCGGAAGCCGAGGCACAGCGCAAGGACGCCGCCGACAAAGCCGAAGCCCTCGAGGCACAAAACGCAGCCCTCACCACAGAGCGCGATCAGGCGCGAGAAGATGCAGAGGCCGCCGAGGCACAGCGCAAGGACGCCGCCGACAAAGCCGAAGCCCTCGAGGTACAAAACGCAGCCCTCACCACAGAGCGCGATCAGACGCTAGAGAAAAGTACTAAAGAGCAGGCCGCTGTCATTGAATTGGAGAAGCAAGAGCGGGTGATGGCTTTGCGTGTTCAGACCCGCTTGCAGTCCAGCCATCTCGAGCTGCAAGAGCGCTTTGAAGCGCTACAAACAAAATACACGACACAACGAACGCTGATCGCGGCGCTAATCAAAAAGTTAGAAGTGATCGTCCCTGCGCCAAAACCTGCTATCAAAAAAGCGCCGCCTTCCAAAGCGCGCACCCGCAAGACGGGAGCGACCGGAAAATGACAGGTATCAAATCTTTGAAAAACGGCGCCCTTCATGAAGCATGAAACACACTTAGGATCCAAACTCGACGCGCTGCTAAAGACACTTCAGCAAAGCACCTCCGAGCCGGAGGCCAAACATCTTCTGACAGATACTGTCGCACAACTGCGTGCCACGCTTGAGCCGCTGGAGACGGTAGCCCCGATCCGTACAATCCACCATTTCGCCTGCACCGGTGGCACCGTGATCAGCCGGTTTCTCGCAGCCACGCCCAATGCGCGCCTGCTCAGCGAGGTGGATCCACTCAGCCCGCTCGCGAAGGGCCAATTCAACCCGCTTGACCTCTCGCTGCTGTATCGCGACGCACATCCCACGGTGAGGGCACAAGACCAGATCGCTATTTTTCTGGCAGGCCTCCAGGTGATCTACGCGCGGGTCCAAGCCCAAGGAGAACGATTGATCTTGCGCGACCATTCCCATTCGCACTTCTGTACAGGACGGGTGATACCCGAGCGCCCGACCCTCAAGCAGATCATAGCGCCACATTACCCCGTGCTGTCAGTAGTCACCGTGCGCCATCCGCTCGATTCTTACCTGTCGATGCTGCACAACAAGTTCGCCCATTTCACGCCGCATGCGCTGGAGGACTATGCCGCCCGCTACATGGCCTTTCTGGATAACTATGCGGACGAGCAGATCGTGAAATACGAAGACTTCATCACCGATCACACCACCACAATGGCGATATTCTGTAGCCTGCTCGATCTTCCTAACAGCAGCGACTTGCAAAATATTGCTCCGGGAATCAGCCTGACAGGGGATAGCGGCCGCAGCGGCATCGCGCTTAAATTGCGCGAACGTCGCGACGTCCCGAAAGACATCCATGGGATGTGCGAAAGAAGTACAACCTATCAGGATTTGTGCCACCGGCTAGACTATACCCCTTAAACTTAAACCCTGCATTTTCAATCAGCATTACACCCACAAATACTCACGAGGTTTGCATATGATCGGTATCATCAAGTTATTTGCCTAAAGCCGTAATAGAGCTCGTCTCTCAACATTTATGCCGTTTTCAGTTTACAAGTGATATCTACCCAAGTTGAATGGACATCGGTGTAGATTTCCATACTGGTCTTGTCACGCTTACGTTCCGGCCTCTCAACTCATTTAGGCAGCCTTTCGTTCGAAGGCCAAGGGGCTTTTGCCACCTAACGACGAATGCCGCCGTCGTGGATTATAGAACCCATTGATATATTGGAATATCGCCCCTTCGGCTTGGCGTCTGGTTTCCCAGCGGTTCCGCCAGATCAGCTCTGCCTTGATGGATTTGGAGAACGTTTCCACCATGGAATTATCGTAGCAATTTCCTTTTCCGCTCATCGATACTTTGAATCCATGGTAAGCGTCCGGTCTGACCGCCCCTATGGCGCGGTTTTCCATGGGAGCAGGTCGTCGACGCGGTTGATCTTGTAGTCTGGGATGCGGGCAAGTGTGTCGGCGAGCCATGCTTGCGGATCGATACCGTTCAGTTTGGCCGTTTCGATCAAGGTGTAGGCAATGGCGGCAGCTTTACCACCGGTCTGTGATCCAACGAACA
>NZ_FWFJ01000079.1 GCF_900172365.1 Roseovarius gaetbuli | reverse complement strand
AGAACTCGTAGAACAGCGCCGGTTGCGCTTCCTGCCTCGGTCCCATCATCGCCGGTCCTCCCCCTCGATTACAGGAATTGAATCAGCAGTTCAGACTTCGATCAAGGAAGAGTTTTTCAACAAAATACGCCCATATATGCAGATCCGCCGCTCTCAGTCCAAAGGACACATTGAGTGCACCCTCTGCCCACGAGCATCCCATACAGGAACAATCAGGACTTTGCTAAGTTCTGACCCCGGGCGAGGAATGGCTCAACATCCCGGGACCCACCGACGAAGATTTCCATGGACTGAGCGAAGTCCTAGAAAAACCACACGGATGCGATGGGGATGCATTCAGGCGCCGCAGCTGTCTGGGCGCTCAAACCTCCCATAGGAGGCCTTGGACGGGACGCAGAACAGTTCAGTTCTATTTTGCATAAACGTATAGATATTTATAGCCACCAGAATGGACTAGGAACTCTTTTCGTAGAAATTCTAAGTCATCTCGGGTTTCAAGTGCTTTCTTAGACTCAGAAACAATTGATACAAAAGATGAGGATGATCTGAAATCGAAAGCGGTTAGGATTCAGCTTGGTATGATAAAATCGGGTCTGGTGCAGAATTAGCGCGAGGCTCGACGGCGGGACGAACAAGGGCGAAGTAAAAATGATTATCGAAGCGAGAAAACCAAGCCCAATTTTGCGTGAGGCTCTGGACGCGCTGGATGAAGGCTTCGTGCTCTTCGATCGCGCGCTCAAGCTGATCTTCTCAAACCGCAGCTATGCCGCGATGCTCGGCCCGCATGCTAACCTGCTGGTGCCGGGCACAGCGATGCAGGACATCATCAGCCGGGCCGTCGCAAGCGGGCATGTCAAGATCCTTCGTGGTGCCGAACATGGCATGCCAACTTTTTTGACTGGGCTCGAGACGCTCGACAGAGGAAAGATCGAGGTTCTGGTTTCGGACGGTACGCAAAGGGAAATCAGGCTGAAGCGTCTCAGTGATGGCGGGCTTGTCGCCAACGTCAAGGACATAACCGAGCAGAGAACCGCCGAGGCGCAGGCGCGTGACCTGCTCAACAAGGCTATCAACGCGGTCGATTTAGGAATTGCGCTGATCGACGACGACGACCGGCTTGTGTTTGCCAATCAGAAGTACCGTGATGTCGCGGACCCGGCGGGAGAGTTTCTGGAACCTGGTGTGCTCCTACGAGAAACATATGCAAGAGCAATCGGAGCGGGGACCTTTCCTCCGCCGGAAGGGGTTACGCCTGCGGCAATGCTGGCGGAGGTGGACAAATTGATCCGCACCTCTGCCAAGGGGTTTTCCCTTGTTAACGACGACGGCAGGGAGATCGTCGGTAGTGTCTACGAGACAGACCTTCAGGGCAAATTGCTGACCCTGGAGGATGTCACGGATCAACTTCGGGCCGAGCGGCTTTTTACGGATGCGGTCAACAGGCTGCCAGTGGGTGTCGCCATTGAGGAAGCCTCGGGGAAGCTCTCTCATTGTAACGACGCTTTTGCCGGGCCTTTCGGGTACTCGGCCGAGGAGTTTCTGAAACTCAGCGACGACGAGCGCTTCGTGACCCTCGCACCAATGATCGCGTCGATCGCGGGCGAGGATGTCGGCAAACGCGGCACCGAACTTTTTGGCGATGCCGTCCGCAGGCAACGCGAGACCTTGCATCCTTTCGATGTCTGTTTCCGCAACGGACGGCACTTTATTGTCGAGCGGGCAGTGACCGAAGGCAACCGACGCGTCGTGGTTGTGACCGAAACCACCGCGCTCAAGAAATCGGAAGAAAGAAGTCTGCAGACCCTGAACGACACCATCCAGTCCCTCGAGGAAGGCCTCGCGGTCTTTGACAGTGACACCGGGTTCTTGCTGGACAACCTGCGGTGGCAGGATTTTTTCTTCGACGAGATTGCCGCGCCGCGCGAGGGGGAACCGCTTTCGAGCCTTTGGGACCGTTTGGTGCGCGCAGGGGTCATCTGCGTGCCGCCGGAAACGGCGCCCGGGGACTACGTGGCGTGGCTCGACCACTTCGCCCGTTCCTTGGGTCAGAACGAAACAATCCGTCTGCGCGATGGGAAAATCCTTCTTGCCTCGGCGCACAGGACTGAGCGAGACGGCTATCTGCTCTCTTTCGTGGATGTGACCGAGCAGCGGCGCGCCGAAGCGGAGCAGCGCGAAGCGGACCTGCTTCTGCGCAAGATTGTCGATGCATGCCCGGCGAACTTTCTGGTCTCGCGCATCGATGACGGCAAGATCATCTACTGCCCTCCGCCATCACGGGAACGCTTCGGCAATATAAGCTCGACGCTCAGTTTTTTTATGAACCCCGAAGACCGTCAGAAATATCTCGACGCATTGCTGCCGACCGGCGCGCTTGACGATTACCGAGTCCAGTTTCGCCGCGCGGACGGCTCGGTCATGCAAGGCATCACCGCCGCGCGGGTCACTGAATACAAAGGCGAACAAGTGATCGTCTCGTCGACGCGGGACATCTCCGATCTGCTCGAGATGCAGGAAGAATTGCAGCAACAACGCGACGCGGCGCATCAGGCTGAAAAGCTTTCGGCGCTAGGCGAATTGCTTGCCGGCGTCGCGCATGAACTCAACAATCCGCTATCGATCATCGTGGGTTATGCACAGATGCTTGAAGGTCGGCTCGAGGACAAGGTTCTGTCCAGGCGGGTTGACCGGATCGCTGAAGCAGCGGACCGCAGCGCCCGGATCGTCCGGGCCTTCCTTGCCATGGCACGGCAGCGGCCCACAAAGATCGAACCTTGTTCGCTCAACGACATCGTCCTCGCCGCGCTGGATGTCGCGGGATACGGGATGCGCAGCAACGGCACGGAAATCCTGTCTGACCTTGATGACGACTTGCCATTGGTATCGGGCGACGCGGACCAGCTTGTGCAGGTGTTCTCCAACCTCATCATAAACGCCGAACAGGCACTGGCACCGCTCGGGCAGGGAGGCAGGCTGATTATCCGCTCGTTCTTCGATCCCGCGCGCAATCAATCGGTGTTGGAGATCCGGGACAACGGCCCCGGTATCCCCGAAGCGATCCGCGCGCGGGTCTTCGAGCCGTTTTTCACGACCAAGGATGTGGGAAAAGGGACAGGCATTGGATTGGCTTTCAGCCACCGGATCATCGATGCGCATGGCGGTCGGCTGGATCTTGAGACGGTGGAAGGGAGCCACACGAGCTTCTTTGTGCGTCTAGACGTCGACAAGACGGGCGGACGGCTCGAAGATGGCGCGCAAGGCAAGACGGCGCCCACGGTTCAGAGGCGCGTACTGGTTGTCGATGACGAGGAGACAGTGGGTGAATTGATCTGTGACATGCTCGAAGATTTGCACTGCGAACCGGTGATGGTCACTGACGCGCAGATGGCTCTCGACCTGCTCTCGCACGAGCCTTTCGACATGGTGCTGAGCGATTTCAAGATGCCCGGCATGAATGGCGCCGCCTTTTACGAGGCCATTCTTACGGACCTGCCACAATATGCCGAGCGCATCGGCTTCGTGACGGGCGACGCTCTGGGGGAGGACGTCTTCCGGTTTCTGTCAAAGGTCGGGCGGCCGCATGTCGAGAAGCCGATCCTGCGCGACGATCTATCGTCCTTGCTGGAGCGCCTCGCTGACCAGGGAGAAAACGGATGACGCGCGCGACCGAAGCGAAAAAGATACTGGTCTGCGACGACGAGGACCACCTGCGGGAAATGCTTTCGGAGTATCTCAGCGAACGGGGATACAGCGTCGTGGAAGCGGAAAATGCGGACGTCATGCTCGCTTCGTTTGAAAAGGGCGCGCCTGACGTGATCGTGCTGGACATCAACATGCCGGGCACGGACGGCCTGACCGCGCTGCGCACCCTGCGGGTCAGTTCGAAAATCCCGGTCATCATGCTGTCCGCCGCGGGCGAAGTGGTCGACCGGATCATCGGGTTGGAAATGGGTGCAGATGATTATCTTGCGAAACCCGTGGACCTGCGCGAATTGGAAGCCCGCATCAAGGCCGCCTTGCGGCGGCAGGATTTCGCTGAGGTGGCGGACGTGCGGAAGTCCCGGATGACCGGAACCGTCCCTTTCGGCATGTGCCAGCTCGATCTCGATCGCGCCAGGCTCTTCGGAGAGAACGGCGAGGAGATCGCCATCACGTCGATGGAATTCAGCTTACTGCGCGTCTTTGCCCAGAAAAGGGGCCGCGTGCTGACTCGGGACCAGTTGCTTGAACAGGCGCATGACCGCGGGTGGGAACATTTCGACCGGTCCATCGACCTGCGCATTTCGCGATTGCGCCGCAAGATCGAACTGAACCCGACCAAGCCGGAGACGATCCGGACCGTCCGCGGCATCGGCTACATCTTCGACTGAATTGTTCTAAACAGCTCAAGAGAAGGCGGCGCGCAGGGAGTGTCCTGCGCGCCGCCGGTTTGTAAGGGCCGGGGCGGTCCGCAGACCGCCCCCACTTGTCATGTCATGCGATCACGAAAACATCACTTTCGGCGAGATCGATGTGGCCGAGTAGTGTTAGCGACAAATCGGCATCGAGACCGCTGTCGTCGCGAAGGTAGACATTTGTTACCGCGCCGTAGATGTCACTTTGGGTCTGTTCGAAGTAGGCTTCGGCGCCGACCCCGTTCGAGAAACCGTCCTGTCCACGCCAGGTGGTCGCGCCGAAGCCCTCGAAGACCATCAGGTCGCTGCCGCCCGCGCCAAAGTCCTCGATCACGTCGCGCGGATCGGCATTCCCGCCGCTGTCGCCAAACGCGAAGTAGAAGACGTCATACCCGGCGCCGCCGATCAGGTAATCGCCGATCTCGCCAGCAACATTCGTTCCACCGAAGATGTGATCGTTGCCACTGCCCCCCTGGATGTAGTCGTTCCCGGCCTCGCCATAGATGAAGTCGTCGCCGTCGCCGCCACGCATGATGTCATTGCCATCGCCGCCCTCCATATCGTCGTTGCCGGTGCCTCCGTTCATTTCGTCGTTGCCCGCATCGCCGGACATGATGTCGTTGGCGGGACCGCCGTTCATCAGGTCATCGCCCTGATCGCCGACCAGGACATCAACCCCGCCGCCGCCTTCCAGATGGTCGTTGCCCAGGCCGCCCTGAAGCAGGTCGTTCCCGTTCCCGCCGAAGACCTGGTCGTCGCCGTCACCGCCGAGCATCATATCGCGGCCCGCGTCGCCCCACATCAGGTCGTTTCCATCTCCGCCTTCGACGCGGTCGTCGCCGTCACCGGCGCGCACCACGTCGCGGCCCTCTTCACCGAGGATCAGGTCGTTCCCGTCGCCGCCGTTGATCATGTCATTGCCGCGCCCGCCTTTCAGCGTGTCGTTGCCGCTGCCGCCGTCGATGGTGTCTTTTCCGACATCGCCGAGGATGAGGTCATTGCCGGTCCCGCCGTAAAGCGCGTCATTGCCGCGCCCGCCATGGAGCAGGTCGTTGCCCGCGCCGCCATAGGCGGTGTCATTGCCATCATAGAGAAAGATGTCATCGTCGCCCCACAGTCCCCAGGCCTTGTCGACCCCTTGCGTGCCCTGGAACGCGTCATCGCCATTCCAGTCGATCCAGAAGGTGCCCGGCGTGATGTTCAAACCGTTGCCGAACGTCGGCATCAGGAAGCCGGGCTCTGCCAGATTTGCATCTAAGCGCGCAAAGAGATTGGAGTTGATCGACACCGAAGGTGCCGCATGATCGCTCCCGCGCACAGAATCGGGATCGTCGCCGCGATCAGGCGTGTCAGAGCCATCGGGACCGCGACCTTCGGTCTCCTCATAATCGCCCGCCGGGGCGTCTTCGAGGATGACGGTGTCGCGGCTTTCGACCCCGTAGGACAGCAGGCTGGTATGCTCTTCTGGTTGCAAGTCGGTCTCGGTCAGACCGGGAAGTCCTTTCTTGTTGTTCCACGCCAGAGCGTTCGAAAATGGTTTCAGCAGTTTAATCGTCATCTGTCTGGTCCTTTCACCAACCAACTCATCCAGCGGGGGCGCTGTGGTTCCAGGCCTTCGCCGGGCGCCGGACGTGAAAGGAGTTATGATGTATTCGTGTATCTGTAGAAGTTCAGGTGCGCGAAATTTTGTAAGAGTTTTGTCAGCGCCTGCCCAAAGTCGCCAGATTCTGAAACAATTGATACGCGACAGAGGGTTGCTGTCATTTGTGGACGACTCCTTTTTTGTATCCACGCCGTGGAGCAAACCCTCCGACTTCCAGTCGGACCCGCTTCAGCGTGAAAGAATCGCTTTATGATCGTACCCTCAGAAAAATGAGCCGCAGCCGGGTCGGAGGCTCATTTTTCTGAGGGTACGATCATGCAATATGACACCGGCA
>NZ_FWFJ01000134.1 GCF_900172365.1 Roseovarius gaetbuli | reverse complement strand
CCTTCGAAGGCTAAGTACTCCTTACTGACCGATAGTGAACCAGTACCGTGAGGGAAAGGTGAAAAGCACCCCGACGAGGGGAGTGAAACAGTACCTGAAACCGAACGCCTACAATCAGTCGGAGCTTGACTGGACTCTAATGACAATCTGGGCCAACACTGCAATCATAAATGATTACAGGAGAGACAATATGCCCGGTGGTGAATTTGCGGTAGCGGCCCTGCTTCTGGGGTTGGGCGACATGGTTCTTAACCATTGCCCCAACGACGGTTGCCTGGCCAGAAACGAGGTGCCTGCCTATCTTGGCGTCTCGGCCGGACCTGTGTTCTTTCAGGAGAACACGACAAGTGAAGAGATTTACTTGCGACACACCACTTCCATAGCCCACGGCCCGTTCAATCTCACTTATGGCGGTTCTGTTACGACAGACGGCGAAACATGGGTGGGTTTGGGTGAGAGTGTGAACTTTATCTCAACGAACCAGCGCTGGTACGCGCAGTTCCATGTCATGCCCGGGCTTTATGCCGAGGGTAACGGCGCGGATCTGGGTGGGCCGATCGAAATACGATCAGGCGCCGAGGTGGGATATCAGGCACGCAACAAAATGCGATACGCGGTCAGTTATGATCACCGTTCGAACGGTGGGATTTACGGCAGCAACCCCGGTCTTGAAACATTTCAAGTCAGGGTGTCGTTTCCGCTCAACTGAGCAGAGCGACAGAGCATGAGCCGATATGAAGATTGTTATTAGTGTCCAGTCTTGTGACGGCGTACCTTTTGTATAATGGGTCATCGACTTGGTCTATCTAGCAAGCTTAAGCCGTTAGGTGTAGGCGCAGCGAAAGCGAGTCTTAATAGGGCGCATGAGTTAGATGGATCAGACCCGAAA
>NZ_FWFJ01000075.1 GCF_900172365.1 Roseovarius gaetbuli | reverse complement strand
CCTCAGAAAAATGAGCCTCCGACCCGGCTGCGGCTCATTTTTCTGAGGGTACGATCATAAAGCGATTCTTTCACGCTGAAGCGGGTCCGACTGGAAGTCGGAGGGTTTGCTCCACGGCGTGGATACTCAAATTCCGCACTCACGGCGGGTCGCACGGATCGCGGAATGCGCCAGCCGGGGCCATCTTCCCCCTAGCAAGCCCGCCCGCCATGGCCTAAGTTCAATGCCAAGTAGATTGGGCCGTGGGGGTGGAATGAGCGATACGGGACTGCAGAAGCTGGCGTTTTTCCTGCTTGTTGCACTGATTATGTTCGTCTCCGCCAAAGGGGGCGTGTGATGGCGCAGCGGTTTGGTGGCAAGTACAGCCCCTCGGGCGACGAGCCTTCGCAGCCATCGGCACACGACGCGCGCCAGGGCAGCTTTAGGGGCGCGCGGCGCACCCGCGCCGGTGGACGGGTCAACCTGTTATTCTTCGCGCCCTTGCCGCTCGCGGCGCGGGCCTTTGGCTCAGGGCCGATTGACCTTGCCTTCAACCTCGCAGCACTTGGCGCGCTTTTGCTGGCGGCCTGGCTCACCCGGCACGGAATTCTGGCGCAAGAGGCTTACGAGGCGCGCAAAATCGCCCGCCGCCCGGCCTTTCCGCGCAAAATAGCGGCCTCGCTTTTCACCGGGCTTGGCCTTGCGCTTGCCGGCTTTGCCAGCAATGGCGGGCTGATCGAACCGCTGATTTACGGTGTCTTGGGCACGGTGCTTCACAGCATGGCCTTTGGGCTTGATCCGCTGAAAGACAAGGGCCTTGAGGGCATCGACACCTTTCAAAGCGACCGCGTGGCGCGCATCGTCGACAAGGCCGAAACCTATCTTGGCGCCATGAGCACGGCGATTGCCCGCGTCGGCGACCGCCAGGCCGAGGCCCGCCTTGAGCGCTTCCAGGCCAGCGTGCGCGACATGCTGCGCACCGTCGAGGATGATCCGCGCGATCTGACGGCGGCGCGTAAATACCTGAGCGTCTATTTGATGGGCGCGCGTGACGCGACGGTGAAATTCGCCGATCTGCACGCCCGCGCGCCGAACCCGGCCGCGCGCGACAGCTATCTCAACCTGCTCAGCGACCTGGAGGAAAACTTCACCGCCAAGACCCGCGCGCTGATGGTCGACAACACCACCGATCTTGATATCGAGATCAGCGTGTTGCGTGATCGACTTGCGCGCGAAGGCGTTCAGCTTGAAACCAAAGATTTAGTGTAAAAGGGACCAATCATGTCAGACACCATCCGCCAGAAAGCCGAGGCCGCCCTTGCCGATGTCGAGGCCGTAAGCCGCGCCGTCCTGCCCGAACCCGCAGAGGCCGACGCGATTGTGGCGCTGGACAAGGCCGATGCCCCGGTCAGCGCCGAGATCACCAGCCGCATGGCCGAGATCGACATGGGCGACACCAACTCGATCGTCTCGTTCGGTTCGGCCGCGCAGGCCGAGTTGCAGGAAATCAGCCAGGCCATGCTTCAGGGCGTGCGCAACAAGGATGTCGGCCCGGCGGGCGATAGCCTGCGCGGGATTGTCACCACGATCCGCGGCTTTGCAGTGAGCGAACTTGACGTGCGCCGCGAGCGCAGCTGGTGGGAAAAACTGTTGGGGCGGGCCGCGCCTTTCGCCAAGTTCACCGCGAAATTCGAACAGGTACAGGGCCAGATCGACAAGATCACAGATGATCTTCTGGGCCATGAGCATGTCCTGCTCAAGGATATCAAATCGCTTGATATGCTCTATGAAAAGACCCTCGCCTTTTATGACGAGCTTGCGCTTTACATCGCCGCCGGCGAGGCCAAGCTGAAAGAGATCGACACCAAGGACATCCCCGCCGCCGAGGCCGCCGTCAAGGCCGCGCCGGAAAATGATCAGGTGATGAAAGCGCAGGAATTGCGCGACCTGCGCGCCGCGCGCGACGATCTTGAACGCCGGGTGCATGATCTCAAGCTGACCCGTCAGGTGACGATGCAATCGCTGCCCTCGATCCGCCTGGTGCAGGAAAACGACAAATCGCTGGTCACCAAGATCAACTCGACGCTGGTGAACACCGTGCCGCTCTGGGAAACCCAGCTGGCGCAGGCGGTGACGATCCAGCGCTCGGCGGAGGCCGCCGCTGCGGTGCGCGACGCCAATGACCTGACCAACGAATTGCTGACGGCGAATGCCAAGAACCTGCGCTCGAGCAACAAGATGATCCGCGAAGAGATGGAACGTGGCGTGTTCGACATCGAGGCGGTCAAACAGGCCAATGCCGACCTGATCGGCACCATTCAGGAAAGTCTCCAGATCGCCGACGAGGGCAAGGCCAAACGCGCCGCCGCCGAAGAAGAGCTCAAGAAGATGGAGGCCGAATTGCGCGACACGCTGGCCTCGGCCAAGGCGCGCAAGGATGGTGTGGGCGACACTGCCGGCACCTCCGTGCCCAAGGGCTGAGCCTGAGAGGTGGGGTGGCGCGAGGTCACACGTTCGGGGCTTATCGGGCTGGGGTTATTGGTGTTGGCGGGGTGTGATACGCTACCGCCGACCCCAGCCGCACGCCCGGTCGAGCGCCCGGCGGGCCTTGTGCCGCCCCCCGCACCGCAAGGGCCGTCGGCCAATAGCCTGGCCCTGGCCAAGTATTACGGACGGCTTGAAGCCGACCTGCTTAATCGCGGGTTGTTGCGCCGCGATGGCGGCGGGCCGGACACGCCCTATACCGACACCGATCTGGCGCGCAATTTCGAGCGGATCGCGTTTTACGACGAATACGCACAGGGCGCCGGCTTTCGCCCCTCGTCCGGGCGGGCCGGTGGCCTGCGCAAATGGGAGGGACCGGTGCGCATGGCGGTTGAGTTTGGCCGCTCGGTGCCCGAGGCGCAGCGCGCCGACGACGCTGCAATGGTCTCGGGCTATGCCGCGCGGCTGGCCCGCGTCACCGGCCACCCGATCAGCGCAAACAGCAGCAAGCCCAATTTTCACGTGCTGATCATGGGCGAGGATGACCGCGACCAGGCGATTGCCCGCATCCGTCAGATCGTGCCCAATGCCGGCCCTTCGACGATTTCGATTTTCCGCGACATGCCGCGCACCATCCACTGTCTGGTGGTGGCGTTTTCCGGCGAAAGCGAGGATTTCACCTATCGCCGCGCCATCGCCTTTATCCGCGCTGAGCATCCGCCCCTGATGCGCCAGTCCTGCGTGCACGAAGAGTTGGCGCAGGGCCTTGGCCTTGCTGACGACAGCCCGCAGGCGCGCCCGTCGATCTTTAACGACGACGATGAGTTTGCGCTTTTGACCACCCATGACGAAGAGCTGTTGCGGCTGCTCTATTCCCCCGCTCTCAAGCCGGGCATGACCGCCGACCAGGCGCGCCCGATCATCCACCGCCTGCTCGCCGTGCGCAGCGGCGGCCCGGTTTAAATCGCGATACAGGAGTTTCCCGATGTCCATTTTCGATTTCCTCTCAGGCCAGTTCATCGACGTCATCCACTGGACCGACGACACCCGCGACACGATGGTCTGGCGGTTCGAGCGCGAGGGGCATGAGATCAAGTATGGTGCCAAGCTTACCGTGCGAGAGGGTCAGGCTGCGGTGTTCGTGCATGAGGGGCAGCTGGCGGATGTCTTCACCCCCGGTCTCTACATGCTTGAGACCAACAACATGCCGATCCTGACCACGCTCAACCATTGGGATCACGGCTTTCGCTCGCCGTTCAAATCCGAGATCTATTACGTCAACACGACGCGGTTCAATAACCTCAAATGGGGCACCAAGAACCCGATCATGCTGCGCGATCCGGAATTCGGGCCGACCCGCATCCGCGCCTTTGGCACCTATACCGTGCGGGTCAGCGATGCGGCGAAGTTCCTGACCGAGATCGTCGGCACCGACGGCGAGTTCACCATGGACGAGATAAGCTATCAGATCCGCAACATCATCGTGCAGGCGTTTTCGCGCATCATCGCCGGGTCCGGCATTCCGGTGCTTGACATGGCCGCCAACACACGCGACCTCGGCAAGCTTGTGGCAACCGAGATTTCCGCCGTGGTGGCCGATTACGGTCTCAGCATCCCAGAGTTCTATATCGAGAACATCTCGCTTCCGCCCGCCGTGGAAGAGGCGCTGGACAAGCGCACCTCGATGGGGGTGGCGGGCGATCTGAACCGCTTTACGCAGTATTCCACCGCCGAAGCGATGACCGCAGCCGCCCATAACCCTGCCGGGGGGGGCGGCATGGGCGCGGGTCTTGGCATGGGGATGGGCATGGCGATGGCCCAGCAGATGGCCGACAAGGATGGCCCCTGGGGCGCTCGTCCGACCTCTCAGCAAACCTCGCAAACCCCGCCGCCACCGCCGCCGGTCGAGCATGTCTGGCATATCGCAGAGGGCGGCGAGACCAGCGGCCCTTTTTCCAAGGCCTCGATGGGGCGGATGGCGCGCGAAGGCAAGCTGACCCGGCAAACCCATGTCTGGACCCTCGGTCAGGATGGCTGGATGCTGGCCGAAGATGTGGCCGAGCTTGCCCAGCTCTTCACCGTTCTGCCACCGCCCCCGCCGGGGGCCTGAAGCTGATGCGGCGGAACGCGGTCGCCGCGATCCAAGACCGATGACAGCCCCCAGCCACCCCTGCACCCGGAGACCCACCATGATCTTTGACCGCGAACTTATTTCCAACGACAACCCGATGGAACGCATCGTCGGGTTCAGCCGCGCCGTGCGTGTAGGCCCGTTCATCTCGGTCGGCGGCACGGCACCTGTGGGCGCGGACGGCAAGACCGTCGGAATCGGAGACGTCGCGATGCAGACCCGCCAATGCATAGAGATCATAAAGGCTGCGTTGGAGCAGGCCGGATCGGGCCTGCATGACGTGGTGCGCACACGCGTCATCCTGACCGACATCGATAACTGGAAAGCAGCCATCGACGTTCGCAAGGAATACTTCGCGGATGTCCGCCCGGTCGACACGATCATGGCGGTTGATCGTTTCGTGAACCCTGAATGGCTGATCGAGTTGGAAGCCGACGCGATCATCGCGAACTGGAACGGGTGAGCACGGCAATGACTGCGGAGCATCGCTTTCCCTGTCAAAGCTGTGGCGCCGATTACCGCTTCGATCCCGATCATGGGCAATTGGTCTGTGATCATTGCGGCGACACCTGCGCCATCGACGTGGGCGGCCCATGGCAGGGCGGCATCCGTGAGCTTGATTTCAGCGCCGCGATCAACGCCCAACTGCCCGCGCAGGAGATCGAGGAAACCCGCGTCACCACCTGTACAAGCTGTGGCGCGCAGGTCGAGTTTGACGAGGCCACCCATGCCCGCGAATGCCCATTCTGTGCCTCGCCCGTGGTCACAGGCACCGGCACGCATCGCCATATCAAGCCGCGCGCCCTGTTGCCCTTTGGCCTTGACGAAGGCACCGCGCGCAAGGCGATGACCGATTGGCTTGGCCGCCTTTGGTTTGCCCCCAACGGTCTGCGCGACTATGCCCGCAAGGGCCGCGCGATGGAGGGCATCTATGTGCCCTACTGGACCTTTGATGCCGATACGAAATCCGCCTATCGCGGCGAACATGGCACGGTCTATTACGTCAATCAAAGCGTGCAGCGCGATGGCAAGACCCATAACGTGAAGGTGGCCAAGGTCCGCTGGCGGCCGGTCTCGGGGCGGGTGGCGCGGTTCTTTGACGACGTGCTTGTGCTGGCCTCAACCTCTTTGCCCAAACGCTTTACCGACGCGCTTGAGCCATGGGATCTGGCCGCGCTTGAGCCCTACCGCCCCGAATATCTCGCCGGGTTTCGCGCCGAGGGCTATACCGTCGAGCTTGAGACCGGCTTTGGCGAGGCGCGCACCCGGATGGACCGGGTGATCGCGCGCGATGTGCGTTTTGACATCGGCGGCGACCGACAGCGTATCCACGATATCCAGACCCAGGTGAGCAATGTCACCTTCAAGCATATCCTGCTGCCGGTCTGGCTTGCGGCCTATAAGTATCGCGGCAAGACCTATCGCTTCGTGGTCAATGGCCGCACTGGGCAGGTACAGGGCGAACGCCCCTACTCGGCCTGGAAGATCGCCTTTGCGGTGCTGATCGTGGCTGTTATTGCGGCGGGTGTGGGCTATGTGGTGGCTCTTAACCAGGGAGGGTCCTGAGCCATGCGATCGAGCCGTAACATCCAGATCGTATCGGCCCATGCGGGCGGCGAAGTGGGCGATGTGATCACCGGCGGCGTGGCCCCGCCCCCCGGTGACACGATGTGGGAAAAGTCGCGCTTCATCGCGCGCGACGATCAACTGCGCCAATTCGTTCTGAACGAGCCGCGCGGCGGGGTGTTTCGTCATGTGAACCTTTTGGTGCCGCCAGTGGATGCGCGCGCCGATATGGGGTTCATCATCATGGAACCGGCCGACACCCCGCCCATGTCGGGCTCCAACACGATCTGCGTGGCGACGGTTTTGCTCGAAACCGGCATCCTTGCGATGTCAGAGCCGGAAACGCACCTTGTGCTTGAGGCACCGGGCGGTCTTGTGGCGGTGCGCGCCGAATGCGCGGGCGGCAAGGTCAGCCGCATTCACCTGCAAAACCTGCCGTCCTTCGCTGCGCGCCTTGACGCGACGCTTGATATGCCGGGCCTTGGCGCGATCACGGTGGATACCGCCTTTGGCGGCGACAGCTTCGTGGTGGTCGATGCCCCGGCGCTTGGGCTTGATCTTGTGCCAGATGCGGCGCGCCATCTGGCCGAGCTTGGCACCCGTATCAGCGCCGCCGCGACCGAGCAGCTTGGCTTTCACCACCCGACAAATCCCGATTGGCGCCATATCTCGTTCTGCCTGTTTGCCACCGCGCCAGAGCGCATTGAGACCGGCCTTGTAGCGCGCCACGCGGTCGCGATCCGCCCCGGCAAGATCGACCGCTCGCCCACCGGCACGGCCGTGTCGGCGCGCATGGCCTTGCTGCATGCGCGCGGGGCGATGGGCGTCGGCGATCGCTATAGCGCGACCTCGCTGATCGGCTCTCGCTTTGACGGCGTGATCGTCGAGACGCAAACAATCGGCGACACCGCCGCGATCCTGCCGGAAATCTCGGGACAGGCATGGATCACCGGAACCCACAACCTTATGCTTGATCCCGATGACCCCTGGCCGCTTGGCTATCGCCTGTCAGACACATGGCCCGGCGCACAGGAGACCCCGCAATGACCGATGATTTCACCCGCCTGCGCCAGACGCTTGATGCGCGCTATTCCTGCCGTGGCTTTCGCCCCGATCCGGTGCCCGAGACAACCATTCAACACCTCGTCATGGCAGCAGGGCGCGCGCCGTCCTGGTGTAACGCACAGCCCTGGAAGGTCACCGTCACCCACGGCGCCGAGACCGCGCGCTTTCGCGACGCCCTGCTTGCGGCGGTAGAACAGGACAAACCCGCGCCCGACCTGCCCTGGCCCGAGAGCTATCCCGGCGCCCATGGTGCGCGTCGGCTTGAATGCGGGTTGCAACTCTACGAGGCTGTGGGCATCGCGCGCAACGACCGTGCCGCCCGAACCGAGCAATCCTTGCAAAACTATCACTTCTTCGGCGCCCCCCACGTGGCGATCATCCACTCCGAAGCCGCCCTTGGCCCTTACGGCGCGCTGGATACCGGCGGCTTTATCACCGCCTTAACACTCGCCGCGACGGCGCTTGGCCTCGGCAGTATCGCCCAGGCCTCGGTCGCGGCCTATGCGCCGATGATCCGCGCCCATTTCAACCTGCCGGAAAGCCGGTTGATCCTCTGCGCGATCTCCTTTGGCTGGCCAGATGCCGCGCATCCGGCCAACGCCTTTCGTACCAGCCGCGCGGCGCTGGAAGACATCTACGATCCGCGCGGCTAAGCGGCATCAACCGCGCTTGATCTCGACCTTGCGGCCCTGCGCGCTGTCACCGCTGCGCCGGGGCACGGTCACATTCAGCACACCATCCTTGAGGTGTGCCTCGACCTTGTCCCCGTCGGCATCGGCAGGCAGCCGGAACGAGCGGCTGAAGGCGCCATACTGACGCTCGCTGAAATACCAGGTGTCACCGGAATCCTCGCGCTGCTCGCTTTTCTCGCCTTTCACGGTGACGAACCCATCATGCACGGACAGATCGATATCCTCCTCCGCGACACCGGGCAATTCCATGCTGATGCGATAGGCGTCGTCGTCCGATGACGCGTCCGAGGCCGGCGCCAGCCAATTCGCCATCCGCGTACCGAAATTGCGCAGAGGTTCGTAAAACTGCGGCCACAAACCTGATGCCTGAGTTTTCTCAACCATTTCAAAGCCCTCCTGTGTGTTGAAATCAGCCTGACTTCTAGCCTATAAACGCCATCGCCGCATTGACGCGGGTCAATCGCAAAAGAGGAGCCGCCCATGCGCGCACTATTGCAACGCGTCTCAGAGGCCAGCGTTCGCGTTGATGGTACGATCATCGGCCAGTGCGGCCCCGGCCTGCTGATCCTGGTCTGCGCCATGCAGGGCGACAGCGAGGCCGATGCCGATCGCCTTGCAGCCAAGATCGCCAAGCTGCGCATCTTCACGGATGAGGCGGGCAAGATGAACCGCTCGATCCTCGACACGGGCGGCTCGGCCCTCGTGATAAGCCAGTTCACCCTCGCCGCCGACACCAGCCGCGGCAACCGCCCCGGCTTTTCCGCCGCCGCCACACCCGAGGTCGGCCACCACCTCTATGAGTATTTCACGGCCCAAATCGCCGCCAATGGCATCGCCACCCAAACCGGCCAATTCGGCGCCGACATGAAGGTCAGCCTCATCAACAACGGCCCCGTCACCATCTGGATGGAAAGCTAACCCCTTCTTCTTGCCGAAAATATCCCGGGGAGTTTGAGGGGCAGCGCCCCTCATCCTTAACCCGAAAGAGAGCGCGCCGCAGGCGCTCCTTTGCCTCAAACCTCTAGAGCATGGTAAGCGTCCGGCCTCGCTGCTCTGACATTTCATAGAGTGTGTTGATAAGTGTCCACTATTGATAGTGGACATCTTGAGGGCGGATATGGCGGGCAAGAAGGGTCAGAAGAAGCGTTTTTGGTCGGA
>NZ_FWFJ01000103.1 GCF_900172365.1 Roseovarius gaetbuli | reverse complement strand
GGTCAAACCATAGCAAAACGACGGCGCGAGGGGAATCCCACACGCGCATTTATCCCGCCTTGAGCGGTGTCCAACTGCGCTGCGGCAAACGCCAATCAATCCCTTCGAGCAGCATCGCCAACTGCGCAGCGGTCAGGGCAATCTTGCCCTCTTTCGCCGATGGCCACACGAACCGACCTTTCTCCAGGCGTTTGCTGAACAGGCATGCGCCCTGACCATCCCACCAGATGATCTTGATCAGATCACCGCGCCGACCACGAAAGACAAACAGATGCCCCGTGAACGGATCTTGCTTCAGTGTCTGTTCCGCCTGGGCCGCCAGCGTTGTGAACCCGCGCCGCATGTCGGTCACACCGGCGGCCAGCCAGACACGCGTGTTCGCCGGGACAGGGATCATGCAGACAGGCCTCGGATCAGCCGGGCCAATGCTTCAGGATCGTAGCCACCAACAATCCTCAGTTGATGGCCACCCGCGATGTCGATCTCAATTGCGCTGTGGGCGGATGCGGCATTGGCTGCACGCGCGGGGCCAGGTTCTTCGGTCACAGGTCGCTCAACAATCTCCACAGGCAGAAAGCATGGCGTCTCGCGTGACAACTGCAACGCGCTGTAGCCCTTCGCGCCATTTATGAAGATGGCGATTGCCGCCAGAATATCGCGAACCTGCAACTTGCGGCTGGCAAAGATTGTGCCTGAGGTGATGCTGAACTGCTTTGCACAGCCCTTGCACTTATATACCTGACGGGTTTTGAGGTCGTAGTGATCAACACAGCCACACTCAGGGCAGATTGGCTCCCCTTCGGTTTCGGTCCAGCGGATTTGGCGAAACGCTGTGCGGGCTTCTTCCTCAGACATACGCATGACCTTCACAAGTGAAAGTGTCTTGGCGGCTGGGGAGAGGAGGAAGTGTTGCGACACGATACTAACCTTATTTGGTTAGCCATATATGGCAGTAGACAGAATCCACGTCAACCCCTATATTCACCATATTCGGTTATTAGAGAAGGTACCGCGTGAATACGATTGATCAGGCGCAACGACCAGCGCCGCCGAAACCCGTTGCCCGCAAGGCAAGCCCTGTAAACGCGGAGTACGAGGACAAAGCAAAGGACATGGTGCGCGAGGCCATGAAGGCCCAAGGCGTGACCGTAGACCAGCTTACAGAGCGCCTTAAGGCCATAGGCGTTGATATGAGTTCCGGCGGTGTGGCGAACAAGATAAGCCGTGGCGGGTTCAGTTCTGCGTTTCTGTTGCAGTGCATGGCAGCGCTCGACATAGAATTGCGCCCCATTGATAAATGAAGTGCAGGCTTGTAACTCATTGAATTATAAATAATGTATTCTTAAAACGAAGAACCCCCAGCCGGAGCCGAGGGCTTGCTAGCGGCGTACCGCATCGCGTTGATGAGAAAAATCTACTCACGCTTGAGCGATAAATCAATAGTGGAGTTAAAAAAATTAGAGCAGCTTTGTATATAGACGGTTTCAATCTGTACCATGCCATCGATGATCTCGGCGAGAATTTTCTCAAGTGGTCGGACTACTGGAGGCTGGGGGAAATCATAATTCCCAGCCAATCTAAGAACCTTGTTCGGGTCTGTTATTGTACGGCCTACTATCCAGATGAGCGCAAGACATGGCGGCACAAGCAGTTTGTACAGGCCCTGAGATTGAAAGGGGTAGATGTTCAGGTCGGACACTACGTCTACGAGGATGCCAGTTGCCGCGCTTGCGACAGCACTTGGAAAAAGCCAACCGAGAAAGCTGGCGACATTAATGTCGCCATACATATGCTGAAAGACGCGTTTTTGGATGAGGTTGATCACGCATACCTGATTTCGCAAGACTCTGACCAGTCAGCTACTGCGAAGATGTTTGCGGAGATGTTTCCCGATAAAAAGCTCACAACGGTTGCCCCGCCAGAACGCAACTTTTCCGTTCATATTGGGAAGCACGCGGACGCAAAGTTGAAACTCACTCGGCATCACATTGAGCGCTGCGTGATGCCGGAAATCTTAATCGGACCGCCCGCAGCAAGACGCCCAAGAGAATATGCGCCACCTGCTGACTGGGTGCATCCAGACAATCGCCCTAAATAACCTTATTTGGTGAGCTTTCTCCATAATGCCGAGCTTTTGTCAGAGGCGATTCAAACATCATTCCTTTTGAACGTTAGGCCGACACGACCGGCCCAAATGTATGTACCGGCTGCTGTTCGCAAATGATTTCTGGCATGTTCTCGGAAGTCGCTCATATGTATCCGGCCTGTTGATCGACACGCGGGTCGTGGCCTTGTTGGGGTTACGCACGCGCCGTGATCTCATTACCGGACAGGTCGATTATGACCATTTGGGCCGTCAGGTAATCCCCCCCAAAATTAGTGGTGTTCAAAAGTAGAATTTTCTCGGCAAGATATCTGAGGAGATTTACGATGAAGAACGGACGATTTAGCGACGCTCAGATCATGACGATCCTGAAGCAGGCGGA
>NZ_FWFJ01000050.1 GCF_900172365.1 Roseovarius gaetbuli | reverse complement strand
CCTCCGCAAACTGGCCAAGATCCTTCCTGCACCGCAGCAAACGCGCAAAGCCTGATAGAAAAGGCGCTCGCGCTCTGTTCAGAACCACACTTTCTGCAACAGCAACACGTTGTTTTTCCACAGAATCGGCTCGAAACTGCCGTTCGCTGCGTAGCGCACCAACGTCCACTTTACCGCCATTCATCAGTTTTTGGTTTTATAGGTCCAGAGCCTAGAGGCGGCCAGCTTCTCTGATCGAATTCTACCAGCGAAGAAAGAAAGCGGGCGATCGCAGGAATGCCGCGCGCATCATCAATTTGGCCGTTTTCCCAGAGTTCTGGCACCTCCGCTACGATTGCGAACAGCTCTACTGGATCCGTCGGCAAATCGTCGTTAGCATAATAGGCAGTCAGCCATGTCATTGAACGGGTCAATGCGAAGGTCAGGTTGCGACACCTGTCAGATTTACCGCCCGCGCCTGCGACGGGGCTTGGATAGCACCGGGCGCGGCGGTTTGATGTGCCGCGCCCGGATGTGGTTTGGGATGGCTCAGGCCAGATCGAAGCGATCGGCGTTCATCACCTTGGTCCATGCGGCGACGAAATCGTGCACCAGCTTTTCCTTGTTGTCGTCCTGGGCATAGACCTCTGCATAGGCCCGCAGGATCGAGTTCGAGCCGAACACCAGATCGGCGCGGGTGGCGGTCCACTTGACCTTGCCCGTGGCGCGGTCGCGCACTTCGTAGATGCCGTTGTCAACCGGGTTCCACGTGTTCGCCATGTCGGTGAGGTTCACGAAGAAATCGTTGGTCAACGCGCCCTCATTGTCGGTGAACACGCCATGCTTGGTGCCGCCATGGTTGGTGCCGAGCATCCGCATTCCGCCAACAAGAACCGTCATTTCATGCGCGCTGAGGCCCATCAACTGGCTCCGGTCGAGAAGCATTTCCTCGGCGGTGACGACATAGTCGGCCTTCATCCAGTTGCGAAAGCCATCGGCAAACGGTTCCAGGACGTCAAAGCTGTCGGCGTCGGTCATCTCGGCACTGGCATCGCCACGGCCCGGCGCGAAGGGCACCTCGATGTCAAAGCCAGCCGCCTTGGCAGCCTGTTCAACACCCAGATTGCCGGCCAGAACGATCACATCCGCCAGGCTGGTGCCGGTCTCGCTGGCGATGCCTTCGAGTGTGGCCAGAACAGCGGCCAGACGCTTGGGCTCGTTGCCCTCCCAGTCCTTTTGCGGGGCAAGGCGGATGCGCGCGCCATTGGCACCGCCGCGCATGTCCGAGCCACGGAAGGTGCGCGCACTGTCCCAAGCGGTGGCAACCATGTCGCCAAGCGAGAGGCCGCTATCGGCGATCTTGGCCTTGACGGCGGCGACATCATAGCCGGTGTTGCCCGCCGGGATCGGGTCTTGCCAGACCAGGTCTTCCTGCGGGACATCGGGGCCGAAATAGTTCGACTTGGGGCCAAGGTCGCGATGCGTGAGCTTGAACCAAGCGCGCGCGAAGCAATCGTCGAAATAGGCCTGATCGGCCATGAACTTTTCGCAGATCGCGCGATAGGTCGGGTCCATCTTCATCGCCATGTCGGCATCGGTCATCATCGGCATGACGCGCTTGGACGGATCGGTTGAATCGACCGGCATGTCCTCTTGCTTGATGCCGATAGGCTGCCATTGCTGTGCGCCGGCGGGTGATTTGGTCAACTCCCAGTCATAGCCGAACAGCAACTTGAAATAGCCCATGTCCCACTTGGTCGGGTTGGTCGTCCACGCGCCCTCGATGCCCGAGGTCACCGCGTTGGTGGCCTTGCCGTCAAGGTTCGGGTTGACCCAGCCAAAGCCCTGGTTCTCGATCTCTGCGGCCTCGGGTTCGGCGCCAAGAGCATCGGCATCGCCGTTGCCATGCGCCTTGCCGACGGTGTGGCCGCCACAGGTCAGGGCGGCGGTTTCCTCGTCGTTCATCGCCATGCGGGCAAAGGTCTCGCGGACCTGACCGGCTGTCTTGAGCGGATCAGGCTGACCGTTGACGCCCTCGGGGTTCACATAGATCAGACCCATCTGCACCGCAGCCAGCGGGTTTTCCATCGTGGCCGGGTTCTCGACGCTCTCATAGCGGCTGTCGGAGGGGGCGAGCCATTCCTTTTCCGCGCCCCAGTAGATGTCTTTCTCGGGGTGCCAGATGTCTTCGCGGCCAAAGGAAAAGCCAAAGGTTTTCAGGCCCATGGATTCATAGGCCATGGTGCCCGCAAGCAGGATAAGATCGGCCCAGCTTACCTTGTTGCCGTATTTCTTCTTGAGCGGCCAGAGAAGGCGGCGCGCCTTGTCGAGGTTGCCGTTGTCGGGCCAGCTGTTGAGCGGGGCAAAGCGGATGTTGCCATGACCACCGCCACCGCGACCATCGGCAAGACGGTAAGAGCCGGCAGAATGCCACGCCATACGGATCATCAAGCCGCCGTAGTGGCCCCAATCGGCCGGCCACCAGTCCTGGCTATCGGTCATAAGCGCGGTCAGGTCCTTTTTCAGGGCCTCGACGTCGAGCTTCTTGAGCTCTTCGCGATAGTTGAAATCAGCGCCCATCGGATTGGTCTTGGTGTCATGCTGATGCAGGATCTCAAGGTTGAGGGACTTGGGCCACCATTCCATGTTCGAGGCTCCGGTGGCGGTATTGCCGCCGTGCATGACCGGGCATTTCCCCATATCGTTTCCGTCCATCTGTCTCTCCGATTCTGGCTTGGTTAACTGAATGTGTGTTTGATAAAGGGCCGTGGTTTCAAGCGATTAGCATGATGCCCACCTGTCCTATTTGCCATAAGGCCGGACAGGCGGACCCTCTCCCCCCGATCAAGTCTGCGCGATACATATCAAATTCAAATCATAGGTTTAAGTTGCATTTTGTAATCGCAACGATAGTTTTAGATTATCACTTTCCTGGCGAGGATCAGAGCCTGTCGAGCAGGGCGCGCGTCGGCCATGCGTCGGCCGGCAGGCCAAGCCGCGCCTGCACGTCGCGCACCGCCGCACGGGTGCCCGCGCCAAGGATGCCGTCAATCTTGCCCACATCATAACCGCGCTTGGCAAGCTTGCTCTGAAGCGCCTTCATCTGATCGCCCGACAGGCCCGGATCGGGGTTGCCCGGATCAAACACCGGCGCACCGGCAAGGCGGTTGGCGAAATAGGCTGCGGTCAGAACATAGGTAAAACTTTGGTTCCATTCGAAATAAACGTCGAAATTGGGATAGGCGAGAAAGGCAGGCCCGCCTTTGCCTTGCGGCAGGATCACGCGGGCGGGCAGGGTGGTGTTAATCTTGCCATGGCGCGGTGTAACGCCCATGCGCGCCCATTCGGCGGCGGGTTTGGCCGTCTCAAGCCCGCTGAGCGACCAATCAAACCCGGCGGGCAGGGCGACCTCTTGCAACCACGGCTCATTCTTGCGCCAGCCAAGCCCGCTTAGCATCTTGGCGCCGGACAAAAGTGCATCGGCGGGCGATGATTTCAGCCGCACATGCCCATCGCCATCGCCATCGACGCCGTTTTCAAGAATATCGCGCGGCAGCATCTGCACCATGCCGATTTCCCCGGCCCAGGCCCCGGTTGTGGTTGCGGGATCAAAATCACCGTGCTCAAAAAGCTCAAGCGCTGCGAAAATCTGTGGGCGGAACAGGCTGGGGCGGCGGCAATCATGCGACAGGGTCACCAGCGCGTTCAGCGTGTTGAAATCGCCCTGAAACGCGCCGTAATCGGTCTCGAACGCCCAGAACGCCAGCAGGACACCGGCGTCTATGCCATAGCTGCGCGCGATCTGATCAAAACTCGCCTTGTGGCGCTTGGCCATGGCGCGGCCCTTGCTCAGGCGGTTATTGCTGATCAGACGGCGGGCGAACTCGGTAAAGGGAAGCTGAAACACGCCTTGGCGGCGGTCGGCCTGCAATACCTTGGGGTCCTGCCGCGCATTCGCGAAAAACCGCGCCACCGTGGCCGGATCATGACCCTTGGCAATCGCCTCTTGGCGCAGGCCCTGAACAAAGGATTGAAAGCCGCCGCCACACTCGGCGCTTGCCATCGTTGTGCTTGCCAGCCAGAGCGCCAGTGCCGTCGTGATCCCTCGCATGTGCCATGCCTTTCTGTTGGTTGCGTCAGTGAAACACAATCGCCAGCAGGATTGCCAGCCCCAAGGCCCCCGCCCAGACCCGCCAAAGCGCGCGGCAGGTGGCGTCGATCTCGGGCGCGCCAATGTCTTTGCGCCCGGTCTCGTTAACATAAGGAAAATCGGTCAGCACGCCATGATAGGTGCGCGGCCCCGACAGGGCGACACCAAGCGCGCGCGCCATCGCCGCCTCGGGCCAGCCGGCATTGGGCGAACGGTGGCGAGGGGCCTCGGCCATGATCGCGGACCCGTCGGACCAGATCGCGTGGGTCGCCACGATCAGCAGGGCCGTCAGTCGCGCCGGGATGAGGTTGAGCAGATCGTCAAACCGCGCCGCCGCCCAGCCAAAATCCAAGTATTTCTCGGTGTGATAGCCGATCATGCTGTCGGCGGTATTGGTGATTTTATAGAGCAGAAGCCCCGGCAGGCCGCCGATCAGAAACCAGAAGGCCGGGGCGATGACCCCGTCGCTCAGGTTCTCGGCGGCGGATTCGATGGCGCCGCGTGCCACGTCAGAGGGCTTCATCGCGGCGGTATCGCGCCCGACGATTTGCGCCACGGCCAGACGTGCATCGCCTAGCGACAGGCGCAGCGCACTGCCGACGGCAGCCACATGATCGACCAGCGAGCGCTGTGCCAAAAGGATCGCCGCGACCAGGATTTCGACTAGCGGCCCAAGCTCTTGCAGCAGCCCGCCAAGTGCCATCGCGCAGAGGCCGAGCAGCATCATCGCGATGATCCCGCGAAACCGCCGCGCCGTGCCACGATTAAGCCGCGCATCGCACCAGCCAACCGCGCGCCCCATCAGCACGGCGGGATGCGGCACCCGATCCCAGAGCCAGCGCGGCTCGCCAAGAGCGGCATCAAGCAGCATGGCAAAGATCAGCGTCACAGCGCGCTCTCAAGCTGTGCCCAGCCCTCGGGTGTCGGCAGGCCAAGACGGATCAGGTCATCGGCATAGGGAAAGATGCGCCCAAGGATGCGGTGAGCGGCAAGGCGATCCTGCCAGTCGCGGGCATTTTCGACCCGGTAGAGCCGGAACAGGGATGTGCCACCCGCCCCTTCGGCGCCTGCGCGCAGCATGAGCGCATCAAGCCGCGCGGCGTCTGCCTCAAGGCGGGCGCGGGTGTGTTGCGCCCAGGTCTGATCACCAAGCGCGCGCGCGCCGATGGCAAGCGCCGGGCCCGAAACCGGCCAGGGGCCGAGCATCTCTTGCAATTGCGCAACAAGCGGCTCGGGGCCAATGGCAAAGCCAAGCCGCAGCCCCGCCAACCCCCAGAATTTGCCAAAGCTTTTCAAAACAATATGACCGGGCCGCGTGGCATGGGCCACAAGCGAGCGCTCTGGGGCGATATCGCAAAAGCTCTCATCAATCACGGTGAGCGGCGTGCCAAGATCGTCAGCCCCGTAAAAATGCCCCGTGGGATTGTTGGGATGGACGATCACGCGCGCGTCAGGGCGCAGGGGAGCGGTGGCCGTGACGCTCCAGCCGTGGGCGGCAAAGCCTGCGGCGTGCTCATTATAGGTTGGCGCCGGGATGTGGACTGTTCCCGGTTGTGCCAATCCGGGTAGCCGCGCGATCAGGCTCGACGCACCGGGCGCGGCGAGAACTGCGGCGCCCTCGGGCACCTGCCAAAAGGCGCGGGCGGCGCGGATCAGGGCGTCTTGAGCAGCGCGATCCGGCAGGGCCGTCCAGGCGCCGCTGTCGATCTCGCCGACGGGGTAGGGCGTCGGGTTTATCCCGGTCGAGAGATCAAGCCAGTCGTCGCGCCCGCCGCCGTGGCGGGCGATGGCCGCGTCAAGCCCGCCGCCGTGATCGCGCAGCATCGCTGTTACTCCTCTGCCGCGTCGGGCAGGGGCGGATGACGGGTAATGAAATGGTCTTTCACGCCCTGTGGCCATTGCTTGTAGGGCACTTGACCGTTGGTGCTTTGGGCATGAAGGGCGGCGTATTCGACGATTGCCTCGGCGGCCTCGGGGGCAGGGTCGAACTTGCCAAGGGTATAGGCAAGCTTGCCCGCTCCCTGCACCGCGACGTTGCAGCCATGAGAGCAGCCCATCAGGCAAGAGACGCGCCGCGTCTTGACGCCCTCGCGCCCCATGGCGGCCGCTTCAATCAGGTCGGCCATGTCCTGACCATGGGGGCGAGAATCTGTGGTCTCGTCCCAGTCGGGTGTTTTGCAGGTGTCGCAAATGGTGATCCAGCTTGTCATCGGGGGCTCGCTTGTTGTTTGGTGTGGTTCAAGCGGAAATCCGCACAATCTGCAAGGGTTGGCGATGCGAAACCAGCGCGACCAGGCGGGCATTAACACTTTGTTAAGGTTTGAGGGCAAAGACATTGGGTAGGCAGCGCGTGGCAAGGGCCAGATGCGCCGCGCCGCATGAGGGTATATGAAAGTTCTTATCGTTGAAAGCTCGCCTGATCTGGGAGGTCTGTGGCAGAACCACATGCAGCGGCTTGGGATGGATGTTTGTCTTTCAAACGATCAGCGCAGCGCGGTGAACGCGCTTAATACGCAGGCCTTTGATGTTATCATTCTGGATCTTGTGCTTGAGCGCGGCAGCGCCTTGGCGGTGGCCGATCTTGCCTGTTATCGGTATCCTGATTCGCAGGTGATTTTCGTGACGAACACCGGGTTCTTCTCGGACGGATCCATCTTTGAGCTTAGCGTGAATGCGCGTGCCCTGTTGCAATCGGATACCCCGCCCGAAGATTTGGCGGCGATGGTGGAGCATTACGGGCGCAGCGCCTGAGGGCAGGCAAGGGTTTCAGGAATTGAGCGCGCGAGGCGCGCAAAGCCATTCTTTGGTTTGGGGCTCTGCCCCGCCGCCCCAAGGGGCGACTCCCCGGGATATTTTCGGCAAGAAGAAACGTGTTTCAGTCTAAGCGGGTTACGATTTTCGAGCTGCGTTCCAATGTGCGGTGCACCGGGCATTTATCGGCGATTTCCAGCAGTTTCTCGCGCTGGGTTGCGTCGAGATCGCCGCTTAGCCGGATCACCCGGGTGAAGGTGTCGGCCTGTGCGCCACTGCCGCTGCGGGCGTCTTGTGCGTGTACCTTGTCGTGGGAGACATCTACGGCAACGTGGGTCAACGGCCAGCCCTTTCGCCGGGCGTACATGCGGATGGTCATGGAGGTACAGGCCCCGAGACCGGCGGCCAGAAAGCCATAGGGCGACATGCCCCGGTCGGTGCCGCCGTAGGCCTCTGGCTCGTCTGCAAGCATGTGGTGGTCGGGGCCGGAATTGATGTCTTGCAGGAATCCCTTTGGATCGGCTTCGCTTATGCGGACGATGCCTTCGGGGGCGCCCGGCGGAGGCGCAGGAGGCGACAGATCAAGATAGTGCATGGCCCAGGCCGCGATCACCTGCGCGGCATATTCGGCATCGCTGGGATTAGTGATCAGGTGGTCGGCATTGTCCAGTGTTACAAAGCTCTTGGGGTGCTTGGCTGTCTTGAAGATTTGGGCAGCGTTTTCGATGCCGACGATCTGGTCGCGTGGCGCGTGCAGCACCAGCAGGGCACGGCCCAGGTGCGCAATGTCCTTTTCCAGGTTTTCTGCCTTTACGTCATCGACAAAACCCCTGCCGATGCGAATGTTGCGCCCGCCGAGGGTAACCTCGGCGACGCCTTCGGCTTGGATTGTCTCAAGTGCGTTGCCAAAGTTGTGGGTGACGTGGTCGGGATCAAACGGGGCGCCGATGGTGACCACGGCACGTGCGCTTTCAATTCGACGGGCGGCGGCCAGAACGGCGGCCCCGCCAAGGCTGTGGCCAATAAGTAGCCCCGGCGCCATGCCGCGGTCCGAGAGCGCGCGCGCGGCCAGTTCAAGATCGTCGACATTGGAGGAAAACGAGGTGTTCTCGAACTCGCCCTCTGAATGGCCCAGCCCGGTGAAATCAAACCGCAGCACGGCAATGCCGACCCCGGCCAGCCGCGCCGCGATCCGGCGGGCGGCAGGAATGTCCTTGGAGCAGGTGAAGCAATGCGCAAACAGCGCCGTCGCAAGATGCGGTCCCTCTGGCAGGTCAAGCCGGGCGACAAGCTCGTGGCCGGCATGGCCAGTGAAAGTCAGGCGTTCAGTGGGCATGAAATATCCTTTGATCGACGTTGTCCAAGATTAGGGGCGCAGGGCCTGTTCTGCCACCCTGGGGTGTGCCGGGTCACGCGAAGGTGAGGTGGGCTTGCCCGAAACCATTAAAATTCAGTTTTTTGTTTAATGAAATCGCTCTTCGCTGGCTACGGATCATTAACCGCGCTGAGCGATGTTGTACCGGTAGATAGGTAATATGCTCAATGGTCATGCGCGTTAAATCTCAGCGGGAAGTGCGCTTTTTTGCGGCAGCGGTTTCGCTTGTCGTGTTGCTGGGCAGTTTGCTGTTGCGGGTGCTTATCCTGCCGCCCGATCTTGCGGCGGAAACCATTTTGCCCGGCTCGCTCATGGCGGTGATGATTTCCGCGCCGATCGCGTTTTTTGTCGGTCAGCGGATGCTCGAGGTTCACGAATTTGCTGCCAAGCTTGAACAAGCGGTCTATCACGACCTTCTGACCGGTGTGTGCACGCGCGCCCGTTTTCATGAAAGGGTGACCGAACTTGGCGATGAAAGCTCTGTTGTGATTGTCGCTGATATTGACCATTTCAAGGGTTTCAACGACCAATACGGCCACCATGCGGGCGATCTTGCGCTTCGTCAATTCGCCGCGATCCTCGCCGAGAACTGTCGTGCGGATGACATCGTGGCGCGCTTCGGGGGAGAGGAATTTGTCGTGCTGTTGCGCGATACTTCCTTGTCCGACGGTTTGATCGCCGCCGAGCGGCTTGGGCGACGTGTGCGTCAAAAACCGGTATTTGTCGATCAGAAGGCGCTTAGCCTGACAGCCAGTTTCGGGGTGGCGGTTCTGCCGCCGGGTGGCAATGCAGAGGCAGCCATTCAACAGGCTGACCGGGCGCTTTATCATGCCAAGCACGAGGGGCGCGACCGGGCCTATGTCTATGATCCGGCCCGCGATGCGGGCCCGTTGCCGGCGAATACCGCGGCCGAGTGACTTGAACTTACATCATGAAATGTGATGTTGACCATGTTGTAAATTCGTTTTCTCAATGATTTTTGAGGGCCTATGTCTGGGGCGGCCGGAAGGCTTAATTCAGAGAGAGGATACCTCATGCCCCAGGATCTATGTGTAAATCAACCGGCGCCGGAACGTGTTTCCGGTTTGCCGACAGGGTTCATCGTCGCCGTTATCGGATTGGCGCTCGCGGCCCTTGTGGTAACAGCCCCAAGCCCCGAGAGCGCGGTCAACCCCGCCGATACCACCGGCGTCGCGCTTGAAGACTGGCACGGCAATGTCATGCGGTCGCGATGACCCGTGCGCGGGGCCAGTTGATCAGGCCCGCCCCATCAGCGCATCATCGAAGGGATATCGCGTCAGGTTTTCAAAACCGGTCTCGGTGATAAGAACCTGATCTTCGAGCTTGATGGAAAAATCACCGCCCTCGGGGCTTATCAGGGCCTCGACGCAGAGCACCATGCCCGGCTCCAGCGCGTAATCAAACGCGCCGGGGACCGCGTTGTCGGGATAGGCCACCAGCGGCCATTCATCGCAAAGCCCGACTCCATGCATCATGCAGCCGTATTTCAGCGCCTGAAAATGCGGGTCAAGCACGTGACATTGCGCCGTCAACTCGGGGATGGTGATGCCGGGCTTGAGCAATTCCATGTTGCGCATGATGTGCTCGTGCCCGTGCTGCATCGCATAGACCATATCGGCCGGGGGCGGGCGGTCGCCGATCCACCAGCTTCGGCTGATATCGACGCAGATGCCATAGCTGCCGATAAGGTCGGTATCAAAGCTGACGATTTCATTGTTCTGCACGATCCGCCCGCCGCATTCCTGAAACCACGGGTTGGTGCGCGGCCCAGAGGTGAGCAGGCGGGTTTCGATCCATTCGCCGCCGCGACGGATGTTTTCGGCATGCAGCACCGCCCAGATATCGTCTTCGCTCGTCTGCCCTTGCGGGACAGCCTCGCGGGCGAAGCGCTCCATCATGGCGACGGCGGTTTCGCAGGCGTGGCTGGCACAGCGCATCGCCTTGATCTCATCAGGGCCCTTGATCGCCCGGGTCTTTTCGGTGACTTCCTCGCCTTCCATGACCTCGAATCCCTGCGCTTGAAGCGCGCGCAACCCGTGCAGCATCACCTTGTCGACCGCGAGCCGCTTGTTGCCCGGCGCGTGTTCGGCCAGAAGCACGCGCACCTCGTTGGCAAAGGTATCGGCGGCCACATCAACCTTGTCGCCCCGGTCAAAGTAAAACAGATCCGCGCCAGAGCGCTGTTCGCGCACCAGCGGGTTGAAGGTACTGAGAAAGGGCGAATTCTTGTAATCCCAGATCACCATATAGCCATCGGCGCAGACCAGCACCGCGCGAAACGGGTTGTGGGTGTTCCAAAGCTGCATGTTGGTGCTGTCGGTGGCATAGCGGATGTTGAGAGGGTCAAACATCAACACCCCGGCATAATCGCGCGCCACAACCGAGGCAGTCAGCCGCTCCCAGCGAAACCGCCGCATCGCCTGAAGATCCGGAAGCGCGAGCCCCGCCGCCTCCCATTCGCGATAGGCAAGCTGAGTCGGGCCGATCTCGATCCGGTCTGCATCATTGGGTGTGTTGTCGCCCAGGGTGGTGCCGCGGGTCGGGTCAATCTTGCGGGTGTCGCGAAAATGGGTGTTCATTGGCCTCTCCTTCAAGGCCATGATTGGGAAGATCACCCGAGTGCTGCGCGCCGGATTGCGACATGAATGACGGTCGCGTTTGACGTAAACCGCAGGGCGGCGCGGGTCAGGCGCCGCGCACCGCGTCGATCATGCGCTGCACATTGTCGGGATCGGCGTCGGGGGTGATGCCATGGCCGAGGTTGAAAATATGCGGGCCGTTGCCAAAGGCTTTGACGATGCGTTTGGTTTCGCTCACCAGAGCGTCGCCGCCCGTTACCATATGCGACGAGGCAAGGTTGCCCTGAACGCAGCCGTCTTTCTGGACATGTTCGGCGGCCCATTCGGCGCTGACGGAATCGTCAATCGCCACGCAATCGGCACCGGTTTTGGCATGAAAGCCGATATATTTATCCCCGGCCTCGCGCGGGAAGGCGATGATCGGGATGCCCGGGTGACGGGCCTTGAGTTCGGAAATGATCCGCTGGGTGGGGGCGGTGGCGTATCTGTCAAAATCCGCGCCCTTGAGCGATCCCGCCCAGCTATCGAACAGTTTGACGACTTCGGCGCCGGCCTCAATCTGGGCCGAGAGGTATTCGATCGTGCCTTCGGTGATGCGATCCAAAAGACCCTCGAACACCGCCTTGTCTTCGTCCTTGAGCGCATGGGCGGGCCCCTGATCGGGCGTACCGCGCCCTGCGATCATATAGGTGGCGACGGTCCAGGGGGCGCCCGCAAAGCCAATCAGCGTGGTTTCGCGCGGCAGGGCAGAGGCGAGGTTGCGCACCGTCTGATAGATCGGATTGAGCGTTTCGTGAATGTCACTTACGGGTTTGAGCGCATCAAGCCCGGCCTGATCGGTGATGGTCGAAAGGCGCGGGCCTTCGCCGGTGACAAACCAAAGGTCGGCCCCGAGCGCCTGAGGCAAGAGCAGGATATCGGCAAACAGAATCGCCGCGTCAAAGCCGTAGCGGCGGATCGGTTGAAGGGTCACCTCGGTCGCAAGGTCGCTGTTGTAACACAGCGAAAGGAAATCGCCCGCCTCGGCGCGTGTGGCCTTGTATTCCGGCAGATACCGCCCCGCCTGCCGCATCATCCAGATGGGGGGGATGGATTGCGTTTCGCCAGCCAGCGCCTTGAGGATTGTTTTATCAGCGGCCATTGGGTTCCTCCATTTTGGTGTTTGGTCACCCCCGGGGCACAAGATGTCAAGCACTCTGGTGCTTGCCAGTCAGGTTTCCCGCGTCTAAACCTTTGCCATGACACGTGATTTACCCACCCCGACCGAACCCCTCAAAATTGGCACGCGCGGCTCTCCGTTGGCCTTGGCACAGGCCTATGAAACGCGCAGTCGACTGTCCGCCGCTTTTGACCTTCCTGAGGAAGCCTTTGAAATCATTGTGATTAAAACCACGGGTGACCGGATTATCGACCGGCCATTGAAAGAGATTGGCGGCAAGGGCTTGTTCACCCGAGAGATTGAACAGGCCATGTTGATCGGGGAAATCGACATCGCGGTGCATTCGATGAAAGACATGCCTGTCCTGCAGCCCGAGGGGCTTTTGCTGGATACATATCTTCCGCGCGAGGACGTGCGCGATGCGTTCGTGTCGCCCTCGGTGAAAAACCTGGCCGATCTGCCCACAGGGGCCAAGGTCGGCACCTCGTCCTTGCGGCGCAAAGCGCAGGTTCTGGTGGCCTATCCACAGCTTGAGGTCGTTGAATTTCGCGGCAACGTGCAGACCCGGTTGAAGAAACTGGATGACGGCGTTGCGGCCTGTACCTTTTTGGCGATGGCCGGGTTGAACCGTCTGGGCCGCTCTGAGGTGGCGCAATGCGCGATTGAACCCGAGGTGATGTTGCCCGCCGTGGCACAGGGCGCCATCGGGATCGAGCGGCGCGCAGATGACAGCCGCGCCGCCGATATGCTGGCCGCGATTCATCATCAGGAAACCGGCGAACGGCTTGCCGCCGAGCGCGCCTTTCTGGCGGCGCTTGACGGGTCCTGCGAGACGCCGATTGCCGGTTTGGCGGAACTGTCAGGCGGCAACCTGCGCCTGCGCGGCGAGATCCTGCGCCCCGACGGCAGCGAGAGCCTGACCGATGAGGGCACCGTCCTGATCGAGGACGGGGCACAGCTTGGCCGCGAGATGGCCGCGCGGTTGCTGGCGCGGGCGGGTGACGGGTTCTTCGACTGGCGCGCCTGACTCTATGCGTCGGGCAATAGCTTGCCGGGGTTCATGATGTTGTTGGGATCAAGCGCTGTCTTGATCGCGCGCATCACGCCAAGCGCCGCCTTGTCCTTATGAAGCGCCATTGCGGGCCGTTTTGACAGGCCGATGCCATGTTCGGCGGAAAAGCTTCCGCCGAGGGCGATGACTTCTTCCTCGACCGCGCGCTGAATGGCGCGGTGCAAGGCCGGGTCACTGACCGAGGGAAAACCCGCATAATGCAGGTTGCCATCGCCAAGATGCGCAACGCCGGTGTTCAAAATGCCCGGATCAATCGCCGTACTGCGCGCCTCGATCCGTTCCAATAGGGTTTGCATCCGGTCGGTCGCCACGGCGATGTCGTTGTCGATCACCGGGCTGCGCATTCGCAACACCTGTGCCGAGGCCTCGCGCCGGGCCCAGATTTCGGCGCGCTGGGCGCTGTTTTGCGCGACCACCGCGTCAAGCAATGTGCCGTTTTCAAACAGCTCGGCAAGCACACCTTCAAAATGCGCGGCAAGCGGCACGCTGCCGTCGGGGCCGGGGGTGGTGTCGCGCGGGGAACGCGCGCCCAACTCAACCAGGATGTTGACCTCGTGGCTGGTATCAAACGGCGGGCGGGCCTCGGGGAAACGCTCAAGATAGGCCTCAATAAAGCTGCGCGGCATGTATTCAAACGCCTCGACCGCACCGCCGGTTTCATCCTGAAGCCGGTTCAAAAGGGCAAGCGCGGCATTGACCGAAGGCACCGCGACCATCGCCGTGGCATAGGCGCGGGGTTTCGGTGCAAGCTTGAGAACGGCGGCGGTGATGATGCCAAGCGTGCCCTCGGCGCCGATCATCAAATGGCGCAGATCATAGCCAGAGTTATCCTTGTGCAGCTCGCTCATAAGGTTCATCACCTCGCCGCTTGGCAGCACCACCTCAAGCCCGAGACAGAGATCGCGGGTATTGCCATAGCGCACCACATTCGAGCCGCCCGCGTTGGTCGAGAGCGCCCCACCGATCATCGCAGAGCCGCGCGCGCCGAAGGTGAGCGGAAAGATAAGGTCATGTTCGCCCGTTGCGCCGTGCAGGTTGGCGATGATTACCCCGGCCTCGACAATGGCGATGCGCGCCTCGGGGCGAATCTCTCGGATCGCCGACATCCGGTCGAGCGACAGCATAAGCGCACCCTCGGCCGAGGTGCCTTTGACAAGGTTGGTATTGCCCGACACCGGCACGATGGACAGGCGGTGGCGGTTGGCCAGCTTGAGGACCGCAGCGACCTCGGCGGTATTGGCCGGGCGCAGCACGGCAAGCGGCGACCACTCTGCAATCCCGGTCCAGTCGCGCGCCCAGGGCGCGGCATCGGCCCCGGTCAGCACGTATTTGGGGCCGATGATCTGGCCCAGTTCAAAGAGCGGGTCGCTATGGGGGTCGGTGTTCATGGCGTGGATCATGTGCCAACCTCGCGCATGCTACAAGATGCGTTTTCCAAAAGGCCTTTTTCGCCCTTGACGCACGGCGCGGGCTGGCATAACTACGCCCTCGTTCTGGCGGAGTAGCTCAGTTGGTTAGAGCAGCGGAATCATAATCCGCGTGTCGGGGGTTCAAATCCCTCCTCCGCTACCAACACTTTCAAGTGCTTACACGAAAAGCGTTGAGACGCTTTTCGAAAGTTGGGAGGTTAGTTGGGAATCTTTGTTCTTTTTTCGTGAGCCTCTAGCTTTTGGATTGCTGATACACCTAGTGCTGAGTCCCGGCTCAGGTAATGCGCATCCAGAATTGCTGTGACCTGTTTCAAGCTGTGGCCGCTGATAGATGCAATCTCGGGAACGCTGCAGGCGGCTATTGCCAGTCGCGTAACTGCGGTTCCGCGCAGGTCGTGAAAAGTTAGATCCTGCACCCCCTGCCTTCTGACAAGCCTTACGCCATGATGCTCTGAAGCCAGACTCCGTCCAAGGCGTATTTCTGCTCGTTGCCAGAATTGTAACGGCAGTCTTGGGTGTCTGTTCAAGAAGCGTCATCAGGGGCTTGCCGACCGGGATCTCGACGCGCGCAGCGGTTTTTCGTTGCAGGAGCCGTATACTCTCGCCGTTATAAGCCGCCCAAGGGAGGCGCAGCAGATCTCCTTGACGCTGGCCGGTCCAGAGCGCGAGTGTGAATGCTAGGCCAATATGCGAAGGGGCCGTTTGCATGAAGGCGGCTTCATCTTCCGGTGTCCAGATGCTGTCGATCCGTTTTGACCGATAGACCTTGCCTGGACGCTCGCAGGGGTTGGTGGGCACCAGCCCCCTGTCGTGGGCCCATGATATGATTAGAGCCAGAACCGAGTAGGTGTAATCTGCTTGGCGGCGTGACGTTTTGGCCATCCGATCGCGCCGAGTCAGGAATTCTCCCCTTGCTGCTCTGTCAGCCAGTGCTGCAACTGGGAAGTCTTGGTATTCTTCCTCGATTTTGCGGATGTGCCGAACGTAATCACGCTGTGTCCGAGGGGCCAAATCAGCGAATTTCTGGCTCTTCTGATACGCGTTCAGAATCACCTGCATAGTCCCTTCAGGCCTCTCCCGCTTTGCGCGGATTGCAGTATGATATGCCTCAATGAACTGTGGCTCACCCGCCTTCCCAGGTAAACGTGGGCCGCCTTTTCCTGCATAGTAGTAGACACGGACAGAGCCATCGGCCAGCTTTTTGCGGACGCTGTTTATACCATTTTAAATGGATGTGCATCAGTGATCATCCGAGGTGGGGCGTGTTGATTTCCACTGGTCGAAAGGGCTCGGTTTAGGTGTGTCTACTCCCCGCTGACTATTTGCGGTCGTGCTGACATGAATGCTTCCGTCAGTTGAAATCGTAACCCCAAATACAGTCAAACCTGAGCCGGAAACAGCTGTCACAGCTCTTTTGATTTCGGTCGCTGTGAAAGAACTTTTCCGCTTCGCCATGTTATTCCTCGTATTTGTCGATACTGCTATAGCAAGCCGACGCTTGGATGCGCGTTATCCAGCAAAGAAAAATCCCGCCAGCTTGCACCGGCGGGTCTTTGCCGTCTTGGCGTAGGGCGTAGCGGTTATTCGCCGCATGATATATTGTCGATAGGCGCTTCTACCGGCCACGGTGGCGATGTTTCAGGGACCTACGTCCTAGATGAGTCTGGGGCTGGCTGGGGCGCTCACTGGCGGCGACTGCACGCAAATTCGACCCAAGGGCAGATCACAACGCTAGCGCGCGCCCTGGAGGCTCTCAGTGGCTATGTAGGGTCCAGCACTCCTTTCCGTGGACAGGGTCCCGGGCGCCTTTGCGGAGTAATGACGCCAAGCGCTGAACCTCCTTCATCTGTTTCGTGCATAACCCATGACGATAGTTGAGGCGGGCAGAGCCAGACCGCGCACCACCATCAGTCCCGTGAACGCGGCAACCATTTGTTTCCAAGTGAGTCCACATTGTTTCCAAAATCGCCTTAATTCTTGCGATATGTAGCCGCTTTCCAGTGAGAGACAGAAACTGCGAAACGCATGCAAGGATTTGGATAATGATTGTGACTGGAAAATTCACTATGACACATATCGAAATTCTGACTGTATCGCTGATCCTCTAAATTGCGGGACAAATCTATCCCAGTTGGTGGACCCCTTTCAGGGGGCTACTCCAACCCGATCTGGCCACTGGGTGTGGAGTGTGAGATCATAAGCTCTTCGTCATCCATGTTTTCTTCGATGCTTTCGAACATCGGTGTGGACAGGTAGCGTTCTCCGGTGTCTGGCAACATGCACAGGATCACGGCGCCATCGGGGGCTGTTTTCGCGACCGCCAGTGAGATGGCAAAAGTCGACCCACCCGAAATGCCGGTGAATATTCCTTCTTTTCTGGCCAACTCTTGTGCATGTTTGATTCCGTCGGCACCAGCGACCGGGATCAACTCGTCGTAGTATTCGCCGTCAATTGCCTCTTGCAGTACCGCCGGAATGAAATCCGGTGTCCAGCCTTGGATCGGATGCGGCTCAAAGGCCGGATGGCTGAGGGCGGGCGCGCCATTGGCGTCGCGTTCCTGCGCGTGACCACTGCCCAGAAGCTGCGCATTGGCAGGTTCGGTCAGGATGATCTTGGTGTCTGGCCGCTCCTTGCGCAGGACGCGGGCGGTTCCGGTCACCGTGCCGCCGGTGCCATAGCCGCTCACAAAATAGTCCAGCCGGGACCCATCAAAATCCGCGATGATCTCCCGTGCGGTCGTGCTTTCGTGAATGTCGGCGTTGGCTTGCGTTTCAAACTGCGACGCCAGAAACCAATCGTGCGTCTGTGCCAGTTCGACCGCTTTGCGGTACATGCCAAGGCCCTTTTCCGCACGCGGGGTCAGAACCACCTTGGCACCGAACATCCGCATCAGGCGCCGCCGCTCGACCGAAAAGCTGTCTGCCATCGTCACGACAAGCGGATATCCCTTCTGGGCACAGACCATCGCAAGACCGATCCCGGTGTTCCCGCTGGTCGCCTCGACCACTGTCTGACCGGGTTTCAGGGCGCCGGATCGTTCCGCCGCCTCTATGATGTTCACAGCCAGCCGGTCCTTGACGGACCCCGCCGGATTGAATGCTTCGGCCTTGACGTAAATCGTGGCGCCATGGCTCGGAATGTTGTTGATGCGGATCACCGGGGTGTCGCCGATCGTCTCGAGAACACTGTCGTAAAGACGTCCCCGGCCTTTGGTGATCCTGATTGCTGCGTCGGCTGGCATGGATTGTCCTCTCACTGTGTGCGCCCGGGCGTGGTTTGCATTCCGGCCGCAGACTTCGGCATTGCGGCCGGGGAGCATTGCTTTGCTTCGCCGAGGCGATCCCTGAAACCGACACTTTGCAGTATGCATCCGCTGCATCGCTGGCCCGCCTGGCGCTCTGCTGGGCAATAATTTCAGATATCGTGCCTCGTGTCACTACTCTTGTCAGGGCGCGGTCTTGGCCTCGGTGGGTAGCATGACATGCGCCAGCGGCGTTTCACCCCACATGACATAGGGACCTCCGGCAAACGGATCGCGCGGGAGATCCGCGAGCATGTCCATGTTCGGAAAAACGATCATCGTGTGGGGTCCTTCCTGGACCCAGACGCCACCGTCGTTGGGGTCCGTGGCCATCGGATTTTCGTTGTTCACCATGGCGTCGCCCATCAGCATGTAGGACACGCCAACGACGTCGGTCGAAAAGGCAGAGCCTGACCCGGCGGCCGCCATCCATTTCATCCAGACCGCATCATTGCACATCGGATGCTGATCGCCGGGAATCAGACCGATGCCTGGCAAGCACACCCAACCGTTCGAACCTTCGCGCAGGATCGTGCCATCCACATCCATGATCGTGGCGGCCTCACTGATATCCGACGGGGCTGCGCTCATCGCCCGTGCGATCTTGTTCTCGGTCGTTTCCGCGGCGGCGATCGTGGTGGTGCCGACAAGGGACAGGACTGTAATGGCATGGATGCAACGACCTGCACTAAGCTTCGAGGGTATCGACATTTTGAATTCTCCCGTGATGTGTTAGATAATGAATGACGTTTGCCAGATCGTGACGGAGCGTGCTTGAGGATAACTTGAGATTTTCCTGTTGAATCGCGCGGGGGTGAGCGGGGAGAACACATGCGCTACGACTTCGAACCCTTCACGCTGGACATGGATCGGGGCTTGCTGCTCAAGTCGGGAGAAGACGTGGCGATCGAACCGCGCGCGTTCGACTTGCTCTCGCTCCTGGTGGTGAACCAGGACCGCATGGTCGACAAGGACGAGATCGTCGAAAAGGTCTGGGGCGGGCGGATCGTGTCCGAAGCGGCCATTTCCACGGTGATCAAGACGACGCGCAAGGCCCTCGGCGATGATGGGATTACTCAAAAGTATATCCGAACTCTGCGCGGGCGCGGGGTGCGGTTTGTCGGGACCGCGCATCCGACTGTGCCCGCGCAAGCTAGGACTGCCGACGCCCTTGTGCCGTCGGCTGATCCTATGGTCGACACCGGCAGACCATCGATTGCCATCCTGCCGTTCAGGATGGTCGGATACTCCGAAGCCTACAGCGCCATCGCCGATGCCATTCCGGCCGAATTGATTTCCTGCCTCTCCCGCCTGCGCTGGCTGACGGTGATTTCACGCGGATCCACCTTCCGCTTTCGGCACGACGATCCGGACTTGTCCGCCATCCACGCAACACTTGGCGCGAAGTACTGCCTTACCGGACTGGTAGAAATTTACGGCGCTGTGATCGCGGTTTTGGTGGAACTGTCGGATACGCGCACTCAGGCAGTGATTTGGAGCGAACGGTTCTCAGGGACGGTCAGTGACGTGAATGAGACCAGAAACGATATTGTGACACATTTGATATCGGCGCTGGAACTGCACGTACCACTGAACGAGGCCAAGCGTGCCCGCCTGTGTCCGCCCGAAAACCTGGATGCCTGGGGCATCTATCACCTTGGTTTGCAGCACATGTACCGCTTCAACAAGACCGATAACCAGATTGCTGCAGGTCATTTTGAACGCGCGACGCAGCTTGAGCCCGGCTTTGCTCGGGCCTACGCGGCGCGATCCTTTACCAGTTTTCAGACAGCCTTTCTGCAGTACACCACCGACACGAACGAAGACGAGAACAACGCCCGCCGGTTTGCCGAGAAATGTGTCGAGATCGATCCGGTAGACCCTTTTGGTAATTTCACATTAGGTCGGGCACACTGGCTCAGGGGCGACCCCGAGGCGGGGATGCCTTGGATCGACCGATCCGTCGAGCTTAGCCCGAATTTCGCACAGGGTTTCTATGCGCATGGCTGGGCTGACGTCATGGCGGGAAGAGGGGCCGAGGCGCTGGCACAACTAGAGCAAGCCATTTCCCTTAGTCCACTCGATCCGCTTTTGTATGCGATGCAATGCGCTCGCGGATTGGCCTATCTACAACTGGAAGACTACGATAATGCATTGCTTTGGGCAGAAAAAGGCGCCCGCGCGCCGGGTGCTCACTTCCTGATCCGGGCCATAGCTGCGATGATCTGCAAGATCAAAGGCGATGATGAAAAGGCACAATATTGGGCCAAGGCCATGCAGGAGCGAAGGCCTGACACCTCGGTGGCAATGTTTTTCAAGGCCTTTCCCTTTGAGGATGCCGAGATGCGCGCTCTGATGACCTCGGCACTGGTTTCAGTCGGGTTGAAAAACGACTGAAGGTGCTGGCAGACCAATTCGAACTCGTCTCAGGTGCGGCAGTGATGCTGCACCTTATTCCGCGCCAAGGCGGCGCCACTCGGAGAGAGCGGCGGCACGATTTAGCTTAAAGTTTGGTTGAGAGTAAAGGCTGCGTTTGGACCTGTCGCGGTTTGGTGCCGCTCCTTTGATAGCATTTACTGCAACAAAGGAGACTGACTATGGGACTGAAACGGACGGACGAATTTCGCAAGGATGCGGTGCGTATCGCGCTGGCCAGCGGGCTGACCATCGCGGAATACGTCTATGATGCGCAGTCCGCAAAATTAAGACTTAGGGGTTGGCTAAGCCGTGCCTTCGCTGAGCACCATTATCAAAAAAAACGGCCCAACGCGGCCCGGAAGTCGGTCAAAAATCACCTGCATTTATGTCTGCCAGCTTAAGTGCGCGCGCCACATTCTGTGGCGTCCAGTTTATTCCCTTTGACGTCTTCAAGCCGCGAACCGTCGCCTCGTCCGCGATTTCTTTGAGCGTAGCACGACCGCTGGAGGCGCCAAGTTCTCGGCGCAGATCAAGCAAAGGCTGTGCGTGCCGTAGCGCATTCCTCGACCTCACCTCTGAGGATGAGCGGCGCGCTGCTTGCGTGTCTTTCGAGCGCAGTTGTTGCCCGGGGAGTTTCGACTTTTCTGGGTCTCGAACTAAAGCCGTCAACATCGCGCCTGAGAACTCGTCAAGCGATTTGCCGTGCTTCAGCGAATAAAGTTGCGCGCCATACTCCCGCAATTCTTCGAGAAACCCCACGCGGGACATCAACTCGCATACCTTCAAGAGCCTCGCGACATCATCGATGCAAACTTTGCCTACTTTCTTTCTCTTGAGCTCCTTCAATATAGCGGCCAATTTTGGCAAAGATTGCAAACTATTGGATTTGCGAGAATAATCACAAACAAACCGCGTGTCTTGAATGCCATTACGCAACGAAAAGCTTTTATAAAAACGCAATTGCGATTGCGCAGCCGGATGCATGGATATCGAGCCTGTAGGCTTTGTTCCATATGTCAAAAGCACGTAAAATATCGCTCGGTCACCCATTTTTCACGTTTGTGTAGCGCTACTCACACGTGAGATCAACAACTTTTAGCTAACCGGATGAATATATAGATAGGTCGAAATCCAATGATCTGGAACCTAAACCTGCGGCGCCAGAATGCATCCCCATCGCTTCCCTATGGTTTTTCTAGGACTTCGCTCAGTCCATGGAAATCTTCGTCGGTGGGTCCCGGGATGTTGAGCCATTCCTCGCCCGGGGTCAGAACTTAGCAAAGTCCTGATTGTTCCTGTATGGGATGCTCGTGGGCAGAGGGTGCACTCAATGTGTCCTTTGGACTGAGAGCGGCGGATCTGCATATATGGGCGTATTCCGTTGAAAAACTCGCCTGATCGCTCGAAAGGGCAAGATCAGCAGAATATTGTCCCGCTAAAACGCCATTCTGGAAGTACCGTTTGTCAATTGGCCTGTGACGAGAACAGTGTTCCAAGTTTCCGAGGCGATTTTGGCGTAGCGGAGTTTTTCAACAGAATCGGCTTATTTTGTTGAAAAACTCTTCCTTGATCGAAGTCTGAACTGCTGATTCAATTCCTGTAATCGAGGGGGAGGACCGGCGATGATGGGACCGAGGCAGGAAGCGCAACCGGCGCTGTTCTACGAG
>NZ_FWFJ01000130.1 GCF_900172365.1 Roseovarius gaetbuli | reverse complement strand
TGTAAGGTGCGGTTGCTCGTGAGACATCAGATTTGTTAATTATAGCTTTTCTCTGAGTGCTTCGTAAGGCGTCTTCCCTTTGTGTGCGCCATGCGGTCTGTGGAAGTTGTAGAAGCGCTCCCACTCGTCCAGTTTGGCTTCCAGATCGACATCGCCTTTGTAGCTGAGCAGTTGGTAGAACTCCTGCCCGTCAGAGCGGTGCGATCGTTCCACTTTGCCGTTAAGCTGTGGCGTGCCGCGTTTAATATAGGCATGGCGGATCCCCAGATCTTCGACGTGCCAATGGAACTTCGCCTGGAACTCATGGCCGTTATCTGTACGTATCTCACGGATGCGGAAAGGGAACTTTTCGATAATGTGATCGACGAAATCGATTGCGTTGGCCTGGGTGTGTTTTTCGTAAATCTTTAGAGCCCGGACCCGTGTGGCGTCATCGATTGCCGTATATTGAAAGCGTCGCACCTTCTCCCCCTGTTTACCTTTGAAAGTCAGGAACTTGACGTCCATCTGGATGTGATGTCCCGGAACTTGTTTTTGATACCGCTTGGTGTGGACCTTGCGCATGCGGGTTCCCCGAGGAAGCCGATTCAGGCCATGACGCCGAAGGATGCGCGAAACGGTCGCGTCAGACATCTTGATGTCGTGATAGCGCGCAAGATACCAAACGATCCGCATTGGCCCGAGGTGGTACTTGCGACGAAGGTAAAGAACCTTCTCCTCGCGCTCAGGCGGCGTCCTGTTGGCATGCCATTTAGGGATGGGTGGCGCATTGATCAGGCCAGCTTCTCCGTGTTCTGCATAGGCCTTGCGCCAACGGTAGAAACTGGCACGACCAATCCCGAAATAACGGCAGGTCTTGGCAACATGGCCGATCTCTTCGGCGTATCGCAGTATCCGTAATTTACGCCCAATCTCGCGTTGATCCTTGTTCATGAACATCTCCTTCTTCCCAAATCTGGGACGTTAAAAGAAATGTCTCGCGAGTAACGGCATATCTACAC
>NZ_FWFJ01000049.1 GCF_900172365.1 Roseovarius gaetbuli | reverse complement strand
ACATGAATTTCCAGAACTGGGGCCGTGTCAGTTTTTTGCGGAATTGTTCCTTCCCCGACAGCAATGCCCCGTGAACCTGGAAAATACTCTTCGCCAGATCTACACTAATCATTGTATCCTTCATTTTGCCGTCCTCTCCGTTAGATGGTCTACAGACCACCATCTTGGCACATTGCGATGCCGTCAGGGGAGGGCGGCAACCACCCCATCTTCAGTACCTGGAACAGCACATCGCTGATCCTACCGGCGCCAGCCGGTAGTGGTTCAGTCGCACCTCGAAAACCTTCTCTTTGGTCTGGACCAGTTGGATTCCACGAACGAAGAGGGCAGTACAACGACCGCAGGTTCGCCGGATGTCCCGGAGGTCTGAAAAATGGCAACACCGTCGATTGGTACACCAACCTTTTGGATGTCTCGCAGATGTTCGCGGGCCCTTTCGAGGAAAAGAGACCGGATCGTCAGCCAGTCATCGAAGTTCCGCATCAGATCGGGTTTTTGGGTTACCGGCAAGTCGCAGAGTTCGATCTCGTTTGATGCGGGAAGATCCGCATACAGCCGATGAAACAAGGGGGGAGTCGCGCCGCGCTTTATCCACGAGGCGCCGAAGGTTGCGAAGCTGCCTGGCTTCAATTCGCTTGCGCCCGCCCCAAGCGGTCCAGAGCCCGCCGATCACATAACCAAATACTCTAAGGAGGCTTAAACGCATATCTGCTGGCGATGCCCCTCCTTTGTATCTGGCGTGGAAATACCCGTTGATTGGAAACTACATCAAAGGGTTGCGCGTCAATTGACCATTGTCAAATCGCGTCGTTGGGCGGGGCCGTGGTCATAGGTCATACGAGGGAAGCGGATAGAAGGATCGGCACACCAAACGACAGCCAGGTCCGCATTGCGGGCGACAAGCCCCGGAATATAGCCTAACTTTGCCTTGAAGCGCCCACTTGCCTTGCGCGCCTGCGCCCCCTTTGATTTAACCGGAGCAATGTTTTTACCGGAGCCGTGCCAATGGTCGATATCGCCACCCGTGTTCATAATCACAAATGGAAGATCGACCCGATTGTGCGATCCCTGATCGACACTGATTTTTACAAGCTGCTGATGTGCCAATCGGTGTTTCGCAACAAGACCGACACGCAGGTTCGTTTTTCGCTGATCAACCGCACCAAATCCATCCGCCTTGCGGAATTGGTCGACGAGGGCGAGCTTCGCGAACAGCTTGATCACATCCGCTCGCTGTCGCTGTCGCGGGGCGAAAGCACCTGGATGCGCGGCAATACGTTTTATGGCAAACGCCAGATGTTCACGCCCGAATTCATGGATTGGTTCGAAACCCTGCGCCTGCCGCCCTATCACCTTGAAAAGCGTGACGGGCAATACGAGCTGACCTTCGAGGGGTCTTGGCCCGAGGTTATGCTTTGGGAAATTCCGGCGCTTGCCGTGTTGATGGAGCTGCGCTCGCGTGCCGTTCTCAACACGATGAAAAAGTTCGAGCTTCAGGTGCTCTATGCGCGCGCGATGACCAAGCTTTGGGAAAAAGTCGAAAAGCTTCGCGATATCCCCGATCTTCGGATTGCCGATTTTGGCACCCGCCGCCGCCACTCCTTTCTCTGGCAGGATTGGTGCGTGCAGGCGATGACCGAGGGGCTTGGCGATGCCTTTGTCGGCACCTCGAATTGTCTGATCGCCAAGAACCGCGACCTTGCCGCGATTGGCACCAATGCGCATGAATTGCCGATGGTCTATGCGGCTTTGGCCAGGAATGACGTCGCGCTCAAGCGTGCGCCTTATGACGTGTTGAGCGACTGGCACGAAGAACACGACGGCAACCTGCGGATCATCCTGCCCGATACTTACGGCACCGAAGGATTCTTGCGCGATGCTCCCGATTGGCTTGCCGGGTGGACCGGCATTCGCATTGATAGCGGCGATCCCGCGACCGGCGCCGAAACCGCGATCCGCTGGTGGAAAGAGCGCGGTGAAGACCCGCGCGAAAAGATGGTGATCTTTTCCGACGGGCTTGACGTTGACAAGATCATCGCGCTTCACAAACAGTTTTCGGGCCGCGTGCGCTGTTCCTTTGGCTGGGGCACTTTGCTGACCAATGATTTCCGTGGCCTGACAGCTGACGACGCCCTCGCGCCGTTCTCTCTTGTGTGCAAGGCGGTCTCGGCCAATGGGCACCCGACCGTCAAACTATCGGACAACCCGCGCAAGGCGATGGGCCCCGCCGACGAAATCGCCCGCTACAAACGGGTGTTCGGCGTCGGGGATCAAGAGGCCTTGGATGTCGTGGTTTAAAGGCGTTTCCCAAACCTGTCCTTGGCCCGTAGGGTGGGTGAAACCCACGCGCCTTATCCCGGCGTTTGCGCCCAATCCCAATACAATTGCCGTACCTTCTCGGTCATTGGTCCGGGGCGATATTGCGTGTCTTCAAAGGCCGAAACCGGCGTGACCTTCATCAGGTTGCCGGACAGGAACACCTCATCCGCCGCGTGGAAATCGTCGAATGTTATGACGGTCTCATGCACCGCAATCCCCGCCACGCGCAGGTTCTTGATGTGGCGCGCGCGGGTGATCCCGGCCAGGAATGTGCTATTGGGGATCGGTGTGAACACTTCGCCATCCTTGACGGCAAAGACATTGGCGGTGGCGGTTTCGGCGACATTGCCAAGGGCATCGGCGACCAAGGCATTGCCAAAGCCGCGATCCCGCGCCTCTTTCAGCATCCGCGCGTTGTTGGGATAAAGACAGCCCGCCTTGGCATTGACCACCGCATCCTCAAGCACCGGACGGCGAAACCGGGTGCGACAGAGCGTGGTGGAGAACCCCTCTGGCGGCATCGGAATTTCCTCAAGGCTGATGGCGAACCCGGTCGAGCCTTCTTTTGGCAAAACCCCAAGATCGCCACCATCCAGCGCCCAATACATCGGCCGGATATAGATCGCCGCCGAGCTTGGATAGGCCGCAAGCCCCTCGCGAACAATCGCCTCCATCTGCTTGGGTTCAACCGTGGGCGTGATCATCAAGGCCCGTGCCGAGGCGTTGAGTCGCGCGCAATGCTTGTCAAGGTCGGGGGTAATCCCATCGACGAAGCGCGCGCCGTCAAACACAGTCGTGCCAAGCCAGGCACCATGATCCGCCGCGCGAATAACCGCCAGATCGCCGTCATGCCAGCGCCCGTCAAAATAGGTTCGAATATTGGTGCCGGTGGCCATCTGAGATCTCTCCTTTTGGGTTGGCCGCAGATTAGGCCGGGCGCGCGCGGGCGTCTAGTGCTCTGGCGGGGCGTCGGCCAAAAGCGCTTCAAGGTCGATGGGGTCGTTGACCATGGCAAGCTCGCCTTGCGCATCACGCGGCCATTCAACCTCGGGGCGGTCACGGTAAAGCTCAACCCCGTTGCCATCGGGATCAGAGACATAAATCGCCTCGCTGACCCCGTGATCCGCCGCGCCCTCAATCGCGATCCCGGCCTTCAGCACGCGGCGCAGGGCATCGGCCAATTGCGCGCGATCGGGATAGAGAAACGCGGTGTGATAGAGCCCGGTGTGCCCCTTGGGCGCGGGTTTCCCGCCAAGGCTCTCCCAGGTGTTAAGGCCAAGGTGATGATGATAGCCACCCGCCGACAGAAACGCCGCGCGGGTGCCGTATTTCTGCTGAAGCTGGAAGCCGAGCACGCCTTGGTAAAAGTCAATCGCGCGGTCAAGGTCTGCCACCTTAAGGTGGACATGGCCGATGCTGGTCTGGGGGTGAACGGGGGTCATGGTCAGGGGCCTTTCGTTATCTGCCCCTAGACTATGACACTGCGCGCTGAACGCTCAACTCCCATTATCTGCCCATGTTCTGTGCAAAAATGCGCAGGTGGCTTAGATCCCCGCCTTTAGGCTTTCCTCAAGATAGATCTCGCGCAGGCGCGCGGCGCGCGGCCCCGGCGTGCCGTCGCCAACCGATGCGCCGTCGATTTCCACCACCGGCATCACAAAGGCGCTGGCCGAGGTGACAAAGGCCTCGTCCGCCGATTTCGCCTCGTCGATGGTAAAGTTGCGTTCCTCGACCTCCATCTGCGCCTCGCGGGCAAAGCGCAAAACGGCGGCGCGGGTGATGCCATGCAGGATATCGCTCGACAGGGCGCGGGTGATGATCTTGTTGCCCTTCACGATATAGGCGTTGTTGCTGGTGCCTTCGGTGACAAAGCCATCCTCGACCATCCAGGCATCATCGCAGTCGGCCTTTTTCGCCATCATCTTGCCCATCGACGGGTACAACAGTTGGACCGTCTTGATGTCGCGCCGACCCCAGCGGATATCCTCGATCGACACGATCCGAAGCCCGGTTTTCGCAACCGGGCTATTGGCCAGGCCGGGCTTGGATTGCGTGAACAGAACAAGCGTCGGTTCGGTGGTTTCGGGGTCGGGAAAGGCAAAGTCGCGGTCGCCATCGCTGCCGCGCGTGACCTGAAGATAGATAAGACCGTCTTCGATCTCGTTGACGCGCACCAATTCGCGGTGAATGTCCAGCAGGTCATCAAAGGCGGCGGGCTTTTTCATATCAAGCTCGGCCAGCGAGCGTTCAAGCCGCGCCTGATGCCCGCCGAAATCAATCAACTTGCCGCCCAGCACGCTGGTCACCTCATAAACCCCGTCCGCCATAAGAAATCCGCGGTCAAAGATCGACACGGTTGCCTCGGTCTCAGGCAGGTATTGGCCGTTTACATAAACAGTGCGCATGGTGTTATCCCCAAAGCTCGGGCCTGGGCGGGTGCACCCCGGCGGCGTCAAATGTCAAAGCGTTCTCACGGTCTTCGGCCAGAAGAAGCGGCCCGTCAAGGTCTGTCACCATCGCGCCCTGCGCCACAAGCGTCGCAGGGGCCATGGCAAGGCTTGATCCGACCATGCAGCCGACCATCATCTGGTAGCCTTGCTCAAGTGCCGCGTCGCGCAGGGCGAGCGCCTCACTGAGGCCCCCGGTCTTGTCGAGCTTGATGTTCACCACATCGTATTTGCCCCTCAATCCGCCAAGGCTGGCGCGGTCATGACAGGATTCATCGGCACAGACCGGCACCGGCCGCTCCATTCCGAGAAGCGCGTCATCTTCGCCTGCGGGCAACGGTTGCTCCACAAGCGCAACACCGAGGCGTAACAAATGCGGCGCAAGATCTGCATAAACCTCGGCGCTCCAGCCCTCATTGGCGTCAATGATGATCTGTGTCTGCGGCGCGCCGATGCGCACAGCCTCAAGGCGGGGCATGTCATCGGGCGTGCCAAGCTTGATCTTCAAAATCGGGCGATGGGCATTTTGCGCGGCCTGCGCCTGCATCTTTTCGGGACTGTCGAGCGACAGGGTATAAGCCGTGATTTCCGGGCCCGGTTGCGGCAGGCCGGCCAATTGCCAGACGCGTTGGCCGGTTCGCTTGGCCTCAATATCCCAAAGCGCGCAATCAACCGCGTTGCGCGCGGCGCCGGCAGGCAAGAGATCATAAAGCGCCGCACGCGTCATCTGATCGGGCAGGCTCATGATTTCGTTGGTGACACTCTCAAGGGTTTCGCCGTACCGCGCATAAGGCACGCATTCGCCCCAGCCGGTTACACCCCCGTCGGTGACCCTGACGGTCAGAACCTGCGCCTCGGTCCGTGACCCCCGGCTAATGGTAAAGACCTGCGCCAGCTTGAACACGTCGCGGGTTACGTCAATCTGCATGGCCCAGCCCTTTCATCGTTCCAAAAATACTCAAATCCCTTTCCTGCAATCACGCCCATACCTATCAAAGGCGCGCAAGCGCATCCACAAGCTTGGCCGCACCAAAGCGATAGGGGTCAGTGGCGGGAAGACCCATGTCGGCCTCTACTTTGGCCAGATATGCGTGCGCGACCTCTTCACTCATGTGCTGGGTGTTGACCGATATGCCGACCACCTGACAAGCGGGGTTCGCCACGCGCGCAATCGGAAGCGCCATGTCGCGCAGCGCCTCAAGCGACGGCAGGGTGTACTCTGGCAAACCGCGCATGTGGCTGCGGGTGGGTTCATGACACAGGATAAGCGCATCCGGCTGACCGCCGTGAATGAGCGCCATGGTCACCCCCGAGAACGAGACGTGAAACAAGCTGCCCTGTCCCTCGATAAGATCCCAGTGGTCGTCGTCATTGTCCGGTGTCAGCCATTCCACCGCCCCGGCCATGAAATCGGCCACCACCGCATCAAGCGGCACGCCGTCGCCCGTGATCAGAATGCCGGTCTGGCCGGTCGGGCGGAACGTGGCCTTTAGGCCGCGCGCGATCATGTCACGCTCCATCGCCATGGCGGTGTACATCTTGCCGACCGAGCAATCGGTGCCAACGGGAAGACAGCGTTTGCCGCGACGCGTCTTGCCATCGGCAATCGGATAGCTGAGCGATGGCACGCGCACGTCGTGCAGGGCGCGGCCGGTCGCCTCGGCCACTGCGCGCAGATCGGGTTCATCACGCAGGAGGTTATGCAGGCCAGATGCCAAGTCAAAACCCTCTTCCAGCGCCGTCACCAGCACCTTCTTCCATTCTTTGCTGATCACCCCGCCCCGGTTGGCAACGCCGATCACCAGGGTTTTTGCCCCTGCCGCCTTGGCCTCGTCCAGACTCATATCCGCCAGTCCGAGATCGGCGCCGCAGCCCGGCAAGCGCAGCTGTCCCACGGCGTTCTCCGGACGCCAGTCACGGATGCCGATGGCAACCTTGGCGGCCAGCATGTCGGGCGCATCGCCCAGAAACAGAAGATAGGGGGTCTCGATCACAGCGTGTCCTTCCAAGAGCTCTGGTTTGTGGCAATTTCCTACGAATTGAGCGCGATTATCTTTCTAAATCTCTGGAAAAAAGCATATTTGCATATGATCCTTCGATGAATAAGAAAATTCTGCGAATTTTCTTCGACCAATTGCGAATGTAGCGGCTGATTTAGCCGCAGGAAAAGCAGCTTGCGATTGCCCGCGCAATTTCATAACCAATGGCGCGAGAAATACGCAATTTCCTTAACCACGGAGCCACCCGATATGAGCTTTCGCTTGCAACCCCCCGCCCCCGCCCGCCCCAACCGCTGTCAGCTGTTCGGCCCCGGCTCGAACACCAAACTGTTTGAGAAAATGGCAGCCAGTGCGGCGGATGTGATCAATATCGATCTGGAAGATTCGGTTGCCCCCAGTGACAAGGATATTGCCCGCAAGAATACGATTGAAGCGATCAATACGGTGGATTGGGGCAAGAAATACCTGAGCGTGCGGATCAACGGGCTGGATTCACCATTTTGGTATCGCGACGTGGTCGATCTTTTGGAACAGGCCGGCGACCGCCTTGATCAGATCATGATCCCCAAGGTGGGCTGTGCCGCGGATATCTATGCTGTTGATGCGCTTGTGACCTCGATCGAGGCTGCGAAGGGGCGCAAAAAACCGATCAGCTTTGAGGTGATCATCGAATCCGCTGCCGGCATCTCGCATGTCGAAGAAATTGCCGCCGCCAGCCCGCGCCTTCAGGCGATGAGCCTTGGCGCCGCCGATTTCGCGGCCTCAATGGGCATGTCGACCACCGGGATTGGCGGCACGCAGGAGAACTATTACATGCTCCACGAGGGTCAGCGCCATTGGTCCGATCCCTGGCACTGGGCGCAAACGGCGATTGTTGCGGCCTGTCGGACCCATGGGCTTTTGCCGGTTGATGGACCCTTTGGCGACTTTAGCGATGATGAAGGCTTTCGGGCGCAGGCGCGCCGGTCTGCCACTCTTGGGATGGTTGGAAAATGGGCGATTCACCCCAAGCAAATCGCGCTGTCCAACGAAATTTTCACGCCTTCGGACGAGGCCGTGAACGAGGCGCGTGAAATCCTGCAAGCTATGGAAGAGGCCAAGGCGCGGGGCGAGGGCGCGACCACCTATAAGGGGCGTCTGGTGGATATCGCCAGCATCAAACAAGCCGAAGTGATCGTGAAACAGGCCGAGATGATTGCATCGCAATAAGCCTGAACTTTCTGGCGTGAAAACCAAAGCGGCGCGTCCTGAGGGGCGCGCCGCTTTCTTGAGTATCCACGCCGTGGAGCAAACCCTCCGACTTCCAGTCGGACCCGCTTCAGCGTGAAAGAATCGCTTTATGATCGTACCCTCAGAAAAATGAGCCGCAGCCGGGTCGGAGGCTCATTTTTCTGAGGGTACGATCATGCAATATGACACCGGCAAACACTGCGTTTTCTATCACCGCTACCACATCGTCTGGTCGACCAAGTACCGTTATAAGGTGCTGACGGGGGCACTGCGACTGCGGGTGCGCGACATCTGTCGGCAGGTCTGCCGCGAGAACGAGGTCGACATCTTGCGCGGGGTGCTGTCGAGCGATCACGTCCACATGTTCGTCTCGGTGCCGCCGAAGCTCGCCATCTCGGATCTGGTGCGCAAGATGAAGGGCCGTTCGTCCCACAAGGTGCAACGGGAGTTTCCAGCCATCCGAAAGCGCTACTGGGGCTGCCGATTTTGGGGCCGAGGATACTTTTCAACCACCAACGGTGCCATTACGGAAGACATCGTACTTCAGTACCTGGAACAGCACATCGCTGATCCTACCGGCGCCAGCCGGTAGTGGTTCAGTATTTCTGGAACGGTGAAAGGCTGTTGCCAAATCCGCCCGGTGTTGTTTCTGATCAGATCAGGGATTTGGGATCAACAGTGTCGATACCAAGGGCGGCGCCGACGGCCTCGTATGTAAGCTGACCGGCATGCACATTCAGACCATTCAGCAGGTGAGGATCATCGGCGCAGGACTGTTTCCACCCCTTTTTGGCCAGGGCAAGCATGAACGGCATGGTGGCATTGCCAAGCGCCAGCGTCGAGGTGCGGGCGACCGCGCCGGGCATGTTGGCGACGCAGTAATGCATGATGCCGTCGACCTCGTAGATCGGGTCCTGATGGGTGGTGGCGCGCGAGGTTTCAAAGCAACCGCCCTGGTCGATCGCCACATCCACAAGAACCGCGCCGGGTTTCATCATCGGGAATTGATCACGACGCACAAGCTTGGGGGCCGCAGCGCCGGGGATAAGGACCGCGCCGATCACCATATCGGCCAGCGGCAGCAGCTCTTCCAACAGACCGGCCGAGGAGTAGCCGGTCTTGAAGGTGCCACCAAAGACGTCATCAAGATAGCGCAGACGCGGCAGCGACCGGTCAAGCACGGTCACATCCGCGCCCATGCCGGCGGCGATCTTGGCGGCATGGGTGCCAACGACACCACCACCGATGACGATCACGCGGGCCGGGCCGACACCGGGCACGCCACCCATAAGAACGCCGCGACCGCCGTTGGCCTTTTGCAGGGTCCAGGCGCCGACCTGTGGTGCCAGACGGCCCGCAACTTCGGACATCGGCGCCAGAAGCGGCAGACCACCAGAGCGGTCGGTCACGGTTTCATAGGCAATCGCCGTACAGCCCGACGCCAGAAGGTCTTTGGTCTGTTCGGGATCCGGGGCGAGGTGAAGATAGGTGAACAAAAGCTGGCCCTGGCGCAGCATCTTGCGCTCGACCGGCTGAGGTTCCTTGACCTTGACGATCATGTCGGCGCTGGCAAAGATTTCCGCGGCGGTGTCGATGATCCGGGCGCCTGCGGCCTCATAGGCGGCATCGTCAAACCCCGCGCCAAGGCCGGCACCGGATTGGATCAAGACCTCATGGCCCTGGCTCACGGCCTCTAATGCGGCATTGGGGGTGACGCCGACGCGGTATTCCTGCGGCTTGATTTCTGTGGGGCAACCGATCTTCATTGGGCTCTCTCCTGTTTGCGTTTTGTCGCCACAGTGTCAAAGGCGGCAAGCAAGAGGGTTGAAATTTCGCTCGTCATTCAGAGAAATTTGTGAAGTATATTCGAATTGTGTGGGAAATATTAGAAAGGTCTTGCGCGGATGTCACTTGATTCGAATGATCGTCGCTTGTTGACGATTTTGCAAAAACGTGGGCGGATTTCCAATGCGGATCTGGCGGACGAGATCAACCTGTCGGCCAGTGCCTGTCACAGGCGGGTGCAGCGGCTTGAGGCAGAGGGCTATATCAAGGGATATGTCGCCCTTTTGGATGCCCGCAAGATGGGCGTACCGGCGACGATTTTCGTCGAAATAACCCTGAACACCCAGGCCGACGAAGTTCTTGAATCCTTTGAAAAAGCGGTGGCGCGTATCCCTGATGTGCTTGAATGTCATCTGACCGCCGGCAGTGCCGATTACATCCTCAAGGTCGTCGCCGAGGATACCGAAGACTTTGCCCGTATTCACCGCCAATACCTGACGCGGTTGCCCGGTGTGGCCAAGATGCAATCAAGCTTTGCCTTGCGCACGGTGTTCAAGACCACAGCCTTGCCAGTTTAAGTCAAATGCGCGGTTTATTTTGCGCCGCCGTTAAGCACGTTTTCAGCCTCCGGATGTGACTGTACCCCCCAACGAAAGGTTGGGGCATGGTCAAGACATTCAACGGGCTGGATAATGAATTTGCCGTTTCCACGGGGAGCAATGTCAACAGCAGCCCTGGGCGGTCAAAATTCGATTATCCGCCGACAAGCTCCACCAATTTGACGGTCACGTCACAGGAGGGTGACACCGACCCGAACCTTTTTGAGGTTGGCGAAACCTATACCGTAAGCTGGTCCGGTGTGAGCAGCGGGACGATTTTGGATGCGACCGTGATCCGAAGCGACGACGCGCCCAGCGATGGTGGCGGTGTTATCGTGTTCGAGGGGTTGGATGAAAACGGCGATCTGGCGCAGGTCGTCTGGACGCCAAGTTTTGATCTCGAATCCTGGTACTTCGACAATTTCAACGGCGGTGTTCCGCCGGAGTTTCACACTACTGATCAGAATGCGACCTATACCCATGCCTATGTGTGTTTCGCCATGGGCGTCACTATCGGCACGCCATATGGCCCAAAACCGATCGAAACGCTGTCTGCTGGTGATTATGTTTCAACGCGGGATCATGGGCGCCGGAAATTCTTTGGACGGGGCGCAAAACCGTGGTCGGGGCCGGGCGCAATGCGCCGGTCTGTTTTGATCCGGGCGCAATTGGCAATCATAGGCCAATGCGCCTGTCGCAGCAGCATCGGGTGATGGTCGCCTCGCCCATGGCCGAGCTACTCTTCGGCCATCACGAGGTTCTTGTCCCGGCCAAGGCGTTGATCAATGGACGTGACATACGATTAGAGCCCTGCCATGAGATCACCTATCTGCATCTTCTGCTGGAGCAGCACGAGATCTTGAATGCCGGGGGTGGCGCGCCCTGTGAAAGCCTCTTGCTTGGCGATATGGCCGACACCCTGATGTCAGAAGACCTGCCCGAGATCAGGGGTCTTGGGCAGGTGGGCGTTCGCGCCGCGCGCCCCATTCTGACCTATCGAGAGGCGCGCTGTATTGTCGGGGCGCGTATTCCGGCGATGACCGCCAAAGCGCTCTGAGGCGCTTGTCTGTTCCGTGACTTTGCAGCACTCTGAGGCCCTGAAAGAGGGCAAGGCATGGATTGGGATTACATTATCGTCGGCGCCGGAAGTGCGGGCTGTGTTCTGGCCAACCGCCTAAGCAAGGCCGGGCAAAAGGTGCTCTTGCTAGAGGCCGGCGGGCGCGACAACTATCATTGGGTGCATATCCCGATGGGGTATCTTTACTGCATCGGGAATCCGCGCACCGATTGGTGTTTCAAAACCGCACCCGAGCAGGGGCTGAACGGGCGCAGCCTTTTGTACCCGCGCGGCAAGATCCTTGGCGGGTGCAGCTCGATCAATGGCATGCTGTACCTGCGCGGACAGGCGGCGGATTACGATGGCTGGCGGCAGATGGGCAATACCGGCTGGGGTTGGGATGATGTTCTGCCCTATTTCAAACGCTCCGAGGATCATGTTGATGGCGCGTCCGACATGCATGGCGCGGGGGGCGAATGGCGGGTCGATAATCAGCGCCTGCATTGGGATGTACTTGACCACTGGCGCGATGCGGCGCTGGCGGCGGGGTTGCCGCTTAGCGAGGATTTCAACACCGGCAACAATGAGGGTGTCGGCTATTTCAAGGTAAACCAGCGGGGCGGCTGGCGGATGAACACCGCCAAGGCGTTTTTGCGCGCGGAATGCGGGCCGGGGTTAAAGGTTGAAACCCAGGCGCATACGCAGCGCGTGCTGATTGACAGTGGGCGCGCCGTCGGGGTGGAATACCGGCAAGGCAGCGAGGTGAAGGTGGCGCGCACCAAGGGTGAGGTGATCCTGAGCGCCGGGGCGGTCGGTAGTCCGCAGATCTTGCATCTGTCCGGTATCGGGCCGGGCGAGGAGTTGGCGCAGCATGGAGTTGAGGTGCACCACAATGCCCCCGCTATTGGCGGCAATCTTCAGGATCACCTGCAGCTGCGCTGTGCCTGGCGTCTGACCGGGGCGAAGACCCTGAACACCATGGCCAATTCGATGCTTGGAAAGATGGCGATCGGGTTGGAATACATGCTGAAGCGATCCGGCCCGATGTCGATGGCCCCGAGCCAGCTTGGCGCCTTTGCCAAGTCCCGGCCCGACCTTGTGACGCCCGACCTTGAGTTTCACGTTCAGCCGCTGTCGCTTGAGGCCTTCGGTCAGGGCCTGCATGATTTTCCGGGGATGACGGCCAGTGTTTGTAATCTGCGACCGGAAAGCCGGGGGCGGATCTCGCTTGCCTCGGCCAACCCGCAAGACGCGCCGGTGATTGCGCCCAATTACCTATCGACCGAAGGTGACCAGCAGGTTGCGGCGGCCTCGATCCGGGTGGCGCGCGAGATCATGGATCAGGCCCCGATGCAGCGCTATGCCCCCGAAGAGATCAAGCCGGGGCCAACCGCGCAAACCGAAGCAGAGCTTATGACGGCGGCGGGCGATATTGGCACCACGATCTTTCACCCGGTCGGCACCGTGCATATGGGCACGCACGACGGTGCGCCGCTTGATCCGCGTCTTCGGCTGCGCGGGATTGGTGGGTTGCGGGTTGTCGATGCAAGCGTGATGCCGACGATCACCAGCGGCAATACCAATTCCCCGACGATCATGATTGCGGAAAAGGCGGCCGATATGATCCTGGCCGATGCACGCCCCTGAGACTGTCAAAAGCCCCGGTGTTTCCACCGGGGCCCCAACTGGTACGCAGTATCGTGAGTGATGGCGCACAGCAGTCAATCAAAAAGCAAATTCTGCAACTGGTCACTGAACCACTTTTGTCACAGTGTACGCCACCGTACATGGGGAAAAAACATGCGTTTGTCCCGTATGGAAAACCTTACCTTTGGGTCAAATTTCGCATGACGTTGCGTAAACCTTGGGCACAAAAAAGGCCCCGGCGAAAATGTCGGGGCCTTGATCTAGAATAAGACGGTGATCACTCGTCGTCTTTTTCGGCTTTCTCAGGTGTAACCTCTGCGCCGGTTTCCTGATCGACGACCTTCATCGACAGGCGAACTTTGCCGCGATCATCAAAGCCAAGCAGCTTGACCTTAACGTCCTGACCTTCTTTGAGCACATCGCTGGGATGGTTCAGGCGGCGGTTTTCGATCTGGCTTACGTGGACCAGACCGTCGCGCTTGCCAAAGAAGTTCACGAAGGCACCGAAATCAACGATCTTGACGACCTTGCCATCGTAAACCTGGCCAACTTCGGGCTCGGCCACGATCGAATAGATCATGTCATAGGCTTTCTTGATCGAATCCGCGTTCGGGGATGCGATCTTGATGATGCCTTCGTCGTTGATGTCGACCTTGGCGCCCGACACTTCGACGATCTCGCGGATCACTTTACCGCCCGAGCCGATCACTTCACGGATCTTGTCGGTCGGGACCTGCATGGTTTCGATCCGGGGGGCGTGGATGCTGAAGTCAGCAGCGCCGGAAAGCGCCTTGTCCATTTCGCCCAGGATGTGCATGCGGCCTGCTTTGGCCTGCTCAAGCGCCTGTTTCATGATCTCGGGCGTGATGCCCGCGACCTTGATGTCCATTTGCAAAGAGGTGATGCCCTCGGAGGTGCCGGCAACTTTGAAATCCATGTCGCCAAGGTGATCTTCGTCACCAAGGATGTCCGACAGGATCGCGAAAGAGCCGTCATCTTCAAGCACAAGGCCCATCGCCACGCCGGCAACGGATGTCTTGAGCGGAACGCCCGCATCCATCATCGACAAGGAGCCACCACAAACCGACGCCATCGAGCTTGAGCCGTTGGATTCAGTGATCTCCGACACAAGACGGATGGTGTAGGGGAAATCGGTTGCCGCAGGCAGAACCGCCTGAAGTGCGCGCCATGCAAGTTTACCATGGCCGATTTCACGACGTCCCGGAGGGCCAACGCGCCCGGCTTCGCCCACCGAATAGGGGGGGAAGTTATAGTGCAGCAGGAAGTTCGATTTGAAATTCCCGTGCAGCGCGTCGATGAACTGTTCGTCGTCGCCGGTGCCAAGCGTGGTCACAACCAGGCCTTGGGTTTCGCCGCGGGTGAACAGAGCAGAGCCGTGGGTGCGCGGCAAGAGGCCGGTTTCACACACGATGTCACGGATTTCATCCAGACGACGACCGTCGATCCGGTTGCCGTTCTTGACGACATCACCGCGCAGAACGCTTGATTCCAGCTTTTTGAAGGCCGAGCCAAGGTTGCCATCTTCAAGCTGTTCTTCGCTCAGCTTGGATTTGATCGCATCGCGTGCGGCAGAAATCGCATGGGTGCGCTCTTGCTTGTCACGGATTGCGAATGCGGCGCGCATGTTGTCTTCGCCAGCGGCTTTGACGGCCGCGTAGAGGTTGGAGTAATCCGGCGGGCTAAAGTTGAACGGCTCTTTCGCGCAATCTTCGGCGAGCGAGATGATCAGATCACAAACCGGTTGGATTTGCTCATGGGCAAAGGCCACGGCGCCAAGCATTTCTTCTTCGCTAAGCTCGTAAGCCTCGGATTCGACCATCATCACGGCGTCTTTGGTGCCTGCGACGACCAGATCAAGGCGCTGCTCGGGGTTGTTGCGCAGGTTGTGCATATCGTCGATCTCGGGGTTGAGGATATATTCCCCATCCGAGAAACCAACGCGACAGCCGGCGATCGGGCCACGGAACGGTGCGCCCGAAATGGTCAGGGCGGCCGAGGTTGCGATCATCGCGACGATATCGGGGTCATTGACCAGATCGTGGCTCAGAACGGTACACATCACGAGGGTTTCGTTTTTGAACCCCGGTACAAACAGCGGGCGGATCGGACGGTCGATCAGGCGCGCGGTCAGTGTTTCTTTTTCCGAAGGGCGTGCTTCGCGCTTGAAAAAGCCGCCGGGCACTTTGCCGGCCGCATAATATTTCTCTTGATAGTGAACCGTCAGCGGGAAGAAATCCATTCCCGGTTTTTGCTCTTTGGCAAAGGTCACGTTTGCCATAACGCTGGTTTCACCAAGCGTGGCAATGACAGACCCATCGGCCTGACGGGCAATCTTGCCGGTTTCCAGTGTGAGGGTTTCTTCCCCCCACTGCATCGATTTTTTCGTCTCTTTAAACATCACGTTTCCTAAGTTGGCCGTATCGGGCGTATCCCGTCGGGCCCATTTGCATCCGGGGCCACATTGCCCCGCGGCTTTTCTTCATCCTGTTACCCCCGCAAAGCCAGTAGAGCGCAACAATCGGATCATGTAAAAACCGCGCCCGTTTAGGGGCGCGGCATTTGTCTTAGCGGCGGATACCGAGGCGTTGGATCAGGTCGCGGTAGCGGCCTTCATCCTTGGACTTTACATAGTCCAAAAGCTTGCGGCGCAGGGCGACCATTTTCAAAAGGCCACGACGACCGTGGTTGTCTTTTTTGTGGGTTTTGAAATGCTCGGTCAGCGTGGTGATCCGCGACGTCAGGATTGCAACCTGTACTTCGGGCGAGCCGGTGTCGCCTTCTTTGGTTGCGAATTCTTTGATGACGCGTTCTTTTTCTTCTACGGTAATCGACATCGGGGTCTCCTTTTAAGTCAATGTTGCGGGCACAGGCCGGGATGTCGTCCAGCCAGGTCCATTAGAGATCGCCTCGGGACGGGCCCGAAGGATACGCGCGTATAGGGGAATTTTGGCGAAAAAGAAAGCGCGAATCGCGCTAGCCGGTTACAGGCCGTTTGTCGTACCAAAGCTGCTTTGCGGCAGCAGGGTGATGTGATCAAGCGACAGCCCCCCGGCATTGGCAATCATCGCGATGCGCACGCCGTTCAGCACAATATGCTGATTAGATCCGTTTTCTTCATCGGCCTCAAGGCTGACCTCTGGGTCGGTGCCATCACTATCATCGAAAAACACCATCAGCGAGTCTTCGGCGGCAGAGAAATCAAGCACTTCGGCCTGATGATCCTGCGAAAGCCAATCGCCGAGCACGATCGAATCCTCGCCTGCACCTGCGGTTACGATATCATCGCGCCCGGCAATGATAAGGTCATCGCCGCCGCCATTCAGGTAATCACGGCCGTCGATATCATCGGCCTCTTCGGTGGTGTCATCGTCGGTTACACCATTCACGACATCGTCGCCCCAGCCGCCAAAAAGCGTGTCCTGGCCCATGCCGCCATCCAGCGTGTCATCATCAAGATCGCCATGCAGGGCATCATCGCCGTCGTCACCGCGCAGGTGGTCATTGCCTGCGCTGCCGACAAGGCTATCGTCGCCGCTGCCGCCCTCAAGACTATCCTGTCCGTTATGGCCGAAAAGGTCATCGTCCTCATCGTCGCCAAAAAGCTCGTCTTCGTCGTCACCCCCGTGCAGAGTATCTTCGCCATCCTCGCCGTGAATGTCATCCCGGCCCAAGCCGCCGTACATCTGATCGTCGCCGCCGCCACCGGTGACGGTGTCATCGCCATCATAGCCGTTGATCTGATCATTGCCGACGGTGCCCCCGATAGTATTGAGATCATCGTCACCGCTTATGATGTCGCCAGTTTTGTCGTCGCCGTCGAAACTCTCATGATCGCGCCCGTCGCTGTCATCCTCGGGCTCGACTAGAGACAGGCCAAACGCCACCGGTGAAGCAGACGCTGTTTCGCCTCCCTCAAAGCCATCAAAGGCTTGCTGGACAAGGTCGGGTTCTGCGGTGTCGAGACCATTGTCGCCTGAATTGTCTTCCGAGGTGGTGCTGTTGCCGCGATCCGTGTCTTCCGAATCGTCTTGGGCCGGGTCCAAGCCAACAAAGGTGGCTGCCCCGACTGCCATCATTCCGATTAGACTAGCAAGAAACAACATTTCACACGCTCACTCTATAGGCACAATAGGCCGCCGAATAAGGCCACCAATCGCCCATTCGAGCAATGAATTGTTTAATAAATGGTTAATGCGCGCAGTGCGCCAGTCTTATTCCGCCGGGATGCGGCCCTTTGGCACCACCTCGTACCCCGGCTCTTCGGGCTCTTCATCGGTCAGTTCGGCCGGAAAACCGGGTGCGAGAACATCAAGACCGGTCGCCTCTTCAAGCCGCTTGATGATATTGGGCGACAGCTCTCTTTCGCCGAACCGTTCAATACCGTCGTTGAAGATACTGACCATCAGGGGGCTGATTTCAAGCGGCACGCCGGCGCGATCGGCGACTTGCTGAAACAGGCCAATGTCCTTTTTGACAAGGTCCATGGTGAAGGAGATATCACGGCTTCCGTTCAGGATGATCTGACCTTCGGTTTCGGCGGAAAAGGACGTGCCCGAGGAAATTACGATCGCCTCGTAAGTCGTTGCCATATCCAGCCCTGCCGCCTTCATCGTCACCATCGCCTCGCATAGCGATAGAAGGTTGGCAGTGGCCAGGTAGTTGGTCATCACCTTGAGGACCGATGCAGTTCCGATGGGGCCGGTATGAAGAACGCGACGGCCAAGCGTCGTCAGCATCGGCAACATCCGGTCAAACGTGTCACGGTCACACCCTGCGAAGATCGAGATATTGCCGGTGGCGGCCCGGTGACAGCCGCCGGAAACCGGGCATTCAATCGCCGAGGCCCCTTTGGCGCTTATCAGCCCGGCGAGGCGTTTCACCTCTGTTTCATCGGTGGTCGACATTTCCGCCCAGATCTTGCCCTCGCTGATCCCGGCCAGAATGCCATCTTCGGCCTCCATCACCGCAGAGCAGGCGGCGGGCGAGGGCAGGCAGGTGATGATAATATCACAGGTCTCGGCCAGTTCCTTGGGGCTGTTGGCGCTTTTTGCGCCGCGGGTCACGAAGTCCTGCACCAGAGAGTCGTCAAGATCGCGCACCGTAAGGTCAAACCCGTTGCGCAGAATTGAACCGGCAAGTTTGCCGCCGACATTGCCCAGCCCGATAAATCCGATTTTCATTTTTGTTGTCCCCGCTTGTCCGCCCCCATCGGGGCCGTTGGCACAAGCCTTTTGCGATTCGCGCGACAAATGCAAAAGCGAAATGCTGAAAGGGCGAAGAAATCTCGGGGCTCAGGCGAGGCGCAGGGTATCGCCAAGGCTTATCTTCGGCTCAAGCACGATACGCTCGGGATCGGTTGGCGCGTCGGCCTCGGCGCGGCGCGCGATGATCTCGGCGGCCTTGCGCCCGATCTCAAGGCGGCAGGCATCCATCGTGGCCAATTCGCGTGGCAGACCCTTGAGAAGCTCAACCCCGTTGAACCCGGCAAGCCCGATCTCACCGGGGATGTCCACGCCTTTTTCCAGCAGGTAAAGCAACCCGCCTGCGCCGATCATGTCATTGGAATAATAGAGAAAATCAATATCCGGGGTGCGACGCAGAATTTCTTCGGTCATTTCGCGCCCTTTCAAAAGGGCCGAGCCGCCGGAATAGAATTCCTGATCGGCGATCTCGATGCCGGCCTTGGCAAGCGCCTCGGTAAAGCCTTCAAAGCGTTTGCGCGCCCGGTGATCGAGCGGCATCTTGGTGCCCAAAAATCCGATGCGTTTGTACCCGGCCTTGATGATCGCCTGTGCCATCTGTTGCCCAGCGCGGCGATGGGAAATGCCGACCACTGAATCGATCGGCGTGCCGTCGACATCCATGATTTCGACCACCGGAATACCGCTCGCGCGGAGCATGGCGCGGCTGGCATCGGAATGCTCAAGCCCGGCGATAATCACGCCAGAGGGCCGCCACGATAGCATTTCGTAAAGGACCTTTTCTTCCTTTTCAGGACGATACCCGGTCAGGCCCACAACCGGCTGAAGACTGGTTTCCTCAAGGATTTGGCTAATGCCGGTCATCACTTCGGGGAACACCATGTTCGACATTGACGGAATGATCACCGCCACAAGATTGACCCGGTTTGACGCCAGCGCGCCCGCAATCTTGTTGGGCACATAGCCAAGCCGTTTCGCGGCCTCAAGAACCCGCGTGCGGGTGCCGTCCGACACATCGCCCTTGTTGCGCAAGACCCGGCTCACGGTCATCTCGGACACGCCAGCCGCCTCGGAAACATCGCGCAGGGTCAGCGGGTGGTTATCTTTTTGGGCCAAGGTCGTTTTCCTGCAAGGTCTTTCCCAAGTGTTACCGCGAACAGCACGCCCTGATCAAGCGGTCAGCCAAGCGCCGGGTGCGTGGTGGTAAATCGGACGATGACAAATCATTTCCGGAGGGGTAATGAAAACCCCGCGTGGCCCCGTGGCTCAACTGGATAGAGCAGCCCCCTCCTAAGGGGCAGGTTACTGGTTCGAATCCAGTCGGGGTCACCAAAAACACTTGAAAAATATGGCTTATTTACAGGGATTTGCGCAGAAGCTTGCAGAAACTCCCGAGAGCTTTCGGGCCGAATTCGGCGGAAACAGCGGAAATTTCGTACAAAATTCGCACGTCTTTGCGCACTTTGGGGCCTTTTAATGAGCTGGCGGGTCGCAAACACATGCGCGGAACGAAAGTTCGGCAGCGCAACGCGCAAGCAGATCATCATGTTTCTGGCTGACAAAGCCAGCGACGATGGGTCTGGCATCTGGTGTTCCAAGGGAACAATTCAGCGACACACGGAGCTGGGCGAGACCACGGTCAAGCGGACGGTGCGCGAGTTCTTGAAGGAAGGCGTCCTTGTCGAGACCGGCGCGCGGACCTGCAAGAACGGATTCACCGTCGTCTACCGGATCGACCTGAGCAAGGTTGAGGCACTTGAACGCACGTTAGAGCCTAAGATTCAGACGGGGTCCACAGTGGCCCCCGTCCAGACTGGACCCGGTACGGGGGCCACTGTGGCCGGTGTACCGGGGCCACCACGGCCCCCAAACCATCCTAAAACCATCCATAAACCACCTACGCGCAAGCGCGAGGCGGCGGAGAATGAAGAAGCTGAGAAGATTTTGGCGGCGTATCCACCTGACCGGCTGCGCGGCAAAGCGGCCTGCCTTGCCCAGATCGAAGAGGCCATGAAGGACGGGATCGCACCGGAGGACTTGCTGAAAGCCGTCCAGGCCTACGCAACCGACAGCGCAGGGTTCACCCGTTCCAAGGTCTGCTTTTCCGACAACTGGTTCCAGTCGCGTCGCTGGCAAGGATACATCAAAGATATCCGCGCCAAGCGGGAGGAAGCCCAAGCTGCAAGCGCAGATCACCATGCGCGGCTGGCCTGTTGGATCAGTGATCGCAGTCCAATGTGCACACACATCACGGCACCACAAGTGACGGTGTTGCTTGCCTCAAAGCTGGTGACACAGGCACAAATCCAAGCCGCAGGCCTCAGATCATGACCGCAACCGATCCCACCGAAGAGCAAACAGCAAGGCGACCCATGTCATACGCTGGCGCTGCTGACACGGGACCTTGCGAGGGGTGGCAAGCCTCCCCTTCGAACCCCACCGGCGCGGGAAAAGCCCGCACCAAAGAGCCGCTGACCGAGACATTCGTCTTCCGGTGCACAGCGGCAGAGAAGGCCCAGCTGCGCGCCAAGGCTGAGGCGGCTGGCCTGCCCTCCGCGACCCTGCTGCGCGAGGCGCTTGGCCTGACCGAAGCCCGTCGCCGCAAGCCCATCCCCCGCGTTGATCCGGCGCTCGTGCTGGCGGTCGGGCGCATTGGCGGCAACCTCAACCAGATTGCCCGCTGGCTGAACCGCGCCATGCTGACAGGCCGCGTTGACCTCGACGCGCTGAGTGTCGCCCGCCGCCTGCTGACCATCGAACGCCAGCTTGCCCAGATCGTCGAGGCCGCGCGCCGATGCTGATCAAGTTCTTTCGCAACGGCAAAGGCGCGGGCGCTGGTCCGGTCGGCTACCTCGTCGCGGACAAGGTACTGGCCTATGACGACAACCGCGACCTGATCCGTGACGCAGACGGTCAGCCCATGGCCGTCACGCGGGAACCTTTGCCGGAAGTCCTGCGCGGCAATCCCGACCGCACTGAAGCCCTGATTGACGCCAGTCGCCACCAGTGGACCTATCGTGCGGGCGTGATCAGCTTTGCCGCCACCGACGCCCCGACCGAGGAGCAGCAGGCCGAGGTCATGGACGGGTTCGAGCGGCTGGCCTTCGCGGGGCTGGACCCGACGCAATATGAGGTGCTTTGGGTCCGACATACCCACGAAGACCGCGTCGAGCTTCATTTCTGCACACCGCGCTTGGAGCTGCGGCCAAAGGAGAGATGCAGGAGGCGTCACTGCAATTCGTCATTGCGTTTATCAAGAGCATCGAACCTGAAAGCGAGATTGAAACGATGCTGGCGGCGCAAATGGCGGCGGTTCATATCTGCGCGCTGGACGCATCGCGGCGGTATCTTTCGTCCACGTCTTTGGCTGGCAAGGACAGCGCAGAACGGGCCATGACCAAACTCACAAGGACATTCACGACCCAGATGGAGGCGCTGAAACGTCATCGCGCCAAGGCCCAGCAAACGGTGCGTGTCGAGCGCGTTAATGTTGAGAGCGGCGGACAGGCGATTGTGGGCGACGTAAGCCACCGGGGGGAGGGCTGAGCATGAAAAGTGACGCTAACCCCATGCAAAGTGCACATGCGGCGCTGCGATGCGCTGCTCGGTCCAAGCGCACTGGCCTTCCATGCAAAAATCCTGCGGTTCGAGGCTGGCCCGTCTGCCGAATGCATGGCGCTGGCGGTGGGCAACCAACTGGTGAAGAACACCCAAACTATCGTCATGGGCTCAGGACCAAGCAGATGCAGGAACTGCGGCGGTTGGCTGCAGTTCTCAGCAGGGAGGCTCGAGATATTAGCAATGACATCGATTAGCTCAAACGAAGCGGAATACCCCAGTTCGGATGTCATCCGGTCGGCAAACTTTCCCCCTAAAGCCGTCACAATGTAAAATTAGAGTGTCTAGGGAGAAACCGGATTAGAAAACTATCAAGATGGAAATATTGATCTTCCTGCTTATGATGTGCGGCATGATAGGTTTTCTTGCAGCGGTATCACTGGAGCCGGTGAGACGATTTGTGCACGAAGCAATAGCAAGCACTGGACTGATTGAGTTCGTATTTTTTGTCTCAATCATAGTTGGCGTTTCGTTTGCTTAGCAACGCATAGGTTTTCGCCTGCATTTACGTGCCTCAGCGCTCATAATCAAAACAATACCGTTGCCGCGAGTGCGATGGTGGATGTCGCGAAAATCCCACTGCCGAACCTTACCTTAGACCTGGCTCAGAGATGCGCCCAGATGCAGCGCTACGGCCAAGAGCACAGGGCAACGATGCCAATGCCCTTCTAAGCAAGGTTGGAACGTGTGCCGCCTGCACGGCGCTGGCGGTGGTGCGCCATCGGGTTCAGCCCATCCCAATTACAAACATGGCCTCAGGACGAAGCAGATGGAAGCCATTCGCCGGTTGGCCTCGTTTCTGGGCAAAGAGGCACGAGACATGAGTTAGTGTCCCAAGGTATAAACAGGATACGGCGGCGATGAGGGATGCCGCAATCGGGCTGCGAGGCTAAGGCGGCGCTGGCCGCCCTAGTGCATTGCTTTGGCTGTAAGGGCCAAATGGTTAAGGAGAACTTTATTGGTATGCCTACAGCAATATTTTAGGATGCCAGGCAAAGAAGAGAACGAAGCTTTTCAATTACCTCCTTTATCAACGGATATCTGACCGATGGGATTAAGAATAAAAGAGCTGAGACTTGCGCGGGGCTGGACCCAGACCGATTTAGCGGAAAAATCCCGCATGTCCCGGTCGCAGCTTTCCATGATTGAAAGCGAAGCCCGCACAGCCAACACGCTGCGCCTTAACGCTATTGCCTCCGCCCTTGATGTACGAATTGAGGACTTATTTGCCTCGCCTGCTAGCGAAAACCAGCGCATAGCGGAATTACTGCAAAAGCTTAGCCCAGAGGACAAGGCCGCGCTTATTCGCTTTGCCGAGGCTTTGGCCTCGAAATAGATGAAATCGCAACCCATTGTGGGGGGTGGCATGCTAGGAATCTGGTGGTTGGTAGTGGCGCTGAGTGGCTAAACAGATTTTGAGTGCAAGTTCACCATCACATACCCCAAGTATCCCCGCGGGAAAGGTGGTCTATAGGGTGGACTGAACGACAAGTCAGCGGATTAAGTATCCACGCCGTGGAGCAAACCCTCCGACTTCCAGTCGGACCTGCTTCAGCGTGAAAGAATCGCTTTATGATCGTACCCTCAGAAAAATGAGCCGCAGCCGGGTCGGAGGCTCATTTTTCTGAGGGTACGATCATGCAATATGACACCGGCAAACACTGCGTTTTCTATC
>NZ_FWFJ01000047.1 GCF_900172365.1 Roseovarius gaetbuli | reverse complement strand
CCTCAGAAAAATGAGCCTCCGACCCGGCTGCGGCTCATTTTTCTGAGGGTACGATCATAAAGCGATTCTTTCACGCTGAAGCGGGTCCGACTGGAAGTCGGAGGGTTTGCTCCACGGCGTGGATACTAAATCCGCCGCGATCGCGAAACACATCGGCGCCTCTGGCGGGGATATTTAAAGCCAGAAGAAAAAAGGGGCTCTGCCTGCTTCTTCTTGCCGAAAGTATCCCGGGGAGTTTGAGGGGCAGCGCCCCTCATCCCACACTCCTGTGCGGCACCGCCGCGCTATTTGGACAGGCCGCGTTAGCTGGCGGCCTTCATAAGGCCATCGTCCTTGAGCTTCGCGGCCGCCTGATCAAGCGAGGCCCAGGCACGCTCTGCAAGCGTGTCGATCTCCTCTTTGGTGATCACCAAGGGCGGCGAAATGATCATGCGGTCGCCGACATGGCGCATCACCAGGTTATTGGCGAAACAGCGCTCGCGACAGATATAGCCCGCCGTGCCCGCATCCGCCGCAAACTTGGCGCGGCTTTCCTTGTGAGGGGTCAGCGCAAGCGAGCCCATCATGCCGACGATCCGCGCCTCACCCACCAGCGGGTGATCGGCCAGCGCCTGCCATTTCTCCTGAAGGTAAGGCCCGGTGTCCTGCGCCACGCGCTCGACGATCTGTTCCTCTTCCAAGATACGCAAGTTCTCGAGCGCCACCGCGCAGGATACCGGATGGCCGGAATAGGTATAGCCGTGATTGAATTCACAGGCATTGATCACCTCGGCGATCTTGTCGCTCACAATCGAGCCGCCGATCGGCGCATAGCCAGAGCTAAGCCCCTTGGCGATGGTCATGATATCGGGGCGGATGTTCATGGTCTGGCTTCCGAACCAGTTGCCGGTCCGACCAAAGCCACAGATCACCTCGTCCGCGATCAGCAGGACGCCGTACTTCTCACAAATCCGCTGAATCTCGGGCCAATAGCTTGCCGGTGGAATGATCACGCCGCCGGCGCCCTGGATCGGCTCGGCGATAAAGGCGGCGACGCGGTGCGCGCCCAGCTCTTCGATCTTTTCCTCAAGCTGGCGGGCGCGGGCGAGGCCGAATTCTTCGGGATCTCTATCGCCGCCCTCGCCGTACCAATAGGGCTGATCGATATGGTGGATATCGGGGATCGGCATGCCACCCTGTGCATGCATGCCCGACATGCCGCCAAGGCTTCCGCTGCCGACGCTTGACCCGTGATAGGCGTTCTTGCGCGAGATGATCACCTTGCGCTCAGGTCGGCCCATTTCATCCCAATAGGTGCGCACCATGCGGATGTTGGTGTCATTCGCCTCAGAGCCGGAACTGGCGTAGAACACATGGTTCAAATCCCCCGGCGCCAGTTCGGCAAGCTTGGCCGACAGCGCGATCACCGGAACATGGGTGGTCTGAAAGAAGGTGTTGTAGAACGGCAGCTCGCGCATCTGCCGTGCCGCCACCTCGGCAAGTTCTTCGCGGCCATAGCCGATGTTGACGCACCAAAGCCCCCCCATCGCATCCAGGATCTGATTGCCTTCGCTGTCGGTCAGGGTCACGCCCTTGGCGCGGGTGATGATGCGGGCACCCTTTTGCTCAAGTTCATTGTTATGGGTGAAGGGATGCATGTGATGCGCGGCATCAAGCGCCTGCAACTCGGCCGTGGGCATGTGGTTGGTGATTGCCGTCATGGTCATACCTTTCGCGAATAAAGAGACTCGCTGGCGCGCGGGCCAGCCTTTGCCTCAGAATATGATCAAATTACTCGCTGTCAATCGAATCAGCACAAAGCGCCTGATTGCTCCAAGGATTGGCGCACTTGCTCCATTCCCTGGATGACATCCTCTCGGATTGCGCGCGCTGCGGCCTCTGCATCGCGGGCCTGCATCGCCTCTATCATGGCCTTGTGCTTGTCCGGCAAATTCTGAGTGCCCATACGCCCGCAAACCACCCGAAGCGACGGACCAAACCGAAGCCAGAGCCCGTCGGCCATGCGCGCCAAAATCGGCGCCTCGGCAATCTCATAGAGACGCTTGTGAAACCGATAGTTCAGCTCGAGATAGGCGCGCAGATCACCACGCGCGATGGCACTGTCGAGATCATCGTCCAGCGCACGCAACTGGTCCAGATCGCTCAGGCTTGCACGCTCTGTGGCTCTTAGGGCAAGGTGGGGGTCAACCCATTGACGCGCAAAGATTAACTCGCTTATGTTATCGGCGCTCAGCAGGGGTACACTGACCCGCCTGTTGCCCTGGAATTCAAGCGCGCCTTCGGCAATGAGTCGGCGCAATGCCTCGCGCACCGGGGTCATGCCGGCACCAAGGCGTTCGGACAGGCCCTGAATGGTTACCGCCTGCCCCGGCGCCAGATCGCCAAACAGCACCAGATCGCGCAGTTGGCGATAAATCACCTCATGTGCTGGAAGCCGGGGCGTGGCGACCTCTGGGGTGCTCAAATTCTGTGCGGTTGTCGTCATCTGTTGCGCGTCCAAACCATGCCTTTGAATGTCTGTCCTTGCGAGTTTAGCGGCTGCATGAAAACATTACCATATTGCCATGAGCGGAAATTTTTGATCAAATCCGCGGTAAGGCAGACGACATGCCGACCAACGGGAGAATATAATGCGACATCTAATCATGACCACCACCGCCGCTCTGGCGCTAGGGGCGATCACCGCCTCGGCCGAAGAAGTGCGGGTTTACAACTGGTCTGACTACATCGACGAAGCGCTGCTTGAAAAGTTCGAGACCGAAACCGGGCTTGATCTTATCTATGACGTGTTTGACAGCAACGAGGTTCTGGAAACCAAGATGCTTGCGGGCGGGTCGGGCTATGACGTGGTTGTGCCCTCGGGCACTTTCCTGCAACGCCAGATCACGGCGGGCGCGTTCCAGAAACTTGACATGGACAAGCTTCCGAACCACGCCAACATGTGGGATGTCGTCAGTAGCCGGACCGAGCAGTACGACCCCGACAACGCCTATTCGATCAACTATATGTGGGGCACCACCGGCATTGGCGCCAATGTCGGCAAGGTCAAGGAACTGCTGGGCGAGGATGCCCCGCTTGATAGTCTCGAACTTGTGCTGAACCCCGAGAACATGAAGAAACTCGGCGAATGCGGTGTGCATTTCCTTGATGCGCCCGCCGAAATGATCCCGATGGTTCTCAAGTACATCGGCGAAGACCCCGACAGCCATGACCCCGAGGTGATCGCCAAGGCAGAGCCGATCTTTATGGCGATCCGCCCCTATATCCAGAAATTCCACAGCTCGGAGTATATCAACGGTCTGGCCAATGGCGATATCTGTGTAGCGGTCGGCTGGTCGGGTGATATCCTTCAGGCGCGTGACCGTGCCGCCGAGGCCGATAATGGCGTGGAAATCGTCTATCACGCCGCCAAAGAGGGCGCGCAGATGTGGTTTGACCAAATGGCGATCCCGATCGATGCGCCCAACCCCGATGGCGCGCATGTGTTCCTGAACTTCATCATGGATGCCCAGAACATGGCGGCGGCGTCGAACTATGTCTATTACGCCAACGGCAACAAGGCGAGCCAGGAGTATCTTGTCGAGGACGTGATCGGCGATCCGGCGATCTATCCCGACGCCGCCACTCTGGATAACCTGTTCACCACAACGCCCTATCCGGCCAAGGTACAGCGGGTCGTGACCCGCCTTTGGACCAAGATCAAATCCGGCACCTGATCGGATCACGAAAATCACCCGCGCAGGTCGCATCCTGCGCGGGTTTTCTCAATGCAGGCAGGGGTGGGTATGTCACAAACCGTTTTCGAGCCCTGGAATGATCCGACCGCAAAACCGCTGATTCAATTCAAGAACGTCACCAAGCGTTTCGGCGATTTCACCGCGATCGACAATCAAACCTTTGATATCTATGAAAAAGAATTCTTTGCCCTACTTGGCCCCTCTGGCTGTGGCAAGACCACGATGATGCGCATGCTCGCCGGCTTCGAGGCCCCGACAGAGGGCATGATCCTTTTGGCCGGGCAGGATATCGCGCCGATCCCGCCCAACAAGCGGGCGGTGAACATGATGTTCCAGTCCTATGCGCTTTTCCCGCATCTGTCGGTCTGGGAAAACATCGCTTTCGGCCTGAAGCGTGACAATAAATCCAAGGATGAGATCGCCGCACGCGTCGCCGAGATGCTCAAACTTACCCGGCTTGAGAAGTTCGCCAAGCGCAAACCCCACCAGATTTCCGGCGGCCAACGTCAGCGTGTCGCCCTTGCCCGCAGCCTTGCAAAAGCGCCCAAACTCTTGCTTCTGGATGAACCGCTTGGTGCGCTTGATGCCAAGCTTCGCCAGGATACACAGTTCGAGCTGATGGATATTCAGGAAACCACCGGCACCACCTTCGTGATCGTCACCCACGATCAGGAAGAGGCGATGACCGTTGCCAGCCGCGTGGCGGTGATGGATGACGGTAGAATCGTTCAGGCCGACACCCCGGCGCGCATCTATGAGATGCCCAATTCGGTCTATGTGGCGGATTTCATCGGCGAGGTCACGATCATAAGAGGAACCGCCCGGCGCGGCGATGGCGCCTATGAAATTACCTTTGCCGAGGGCCAGCCGACGCTCTTTGCCGAATCTGATACCGAGTTCGACAATGGACAGGAATGCCACCTCGCAATCCGGCCTGAAAAAGTCTCTATTACGGCGCAAAAGCCCGATGATCGGCGCAATGCGCTTGAGGGGAAAATCCTTGATATCGCCTATCTTGGCAATCTTTCCACTTATCACGTCGAGCTGTCCAGCGGGCAGATCGTCAAGGCACAGACGGCAAATACGACGCGCCTGTCGCGGCGCAGCTTTACCTGGGAAGACCGGGTTTGGCTGTCCTGGACGGATACCGCCGGTATCTTGTTGAAAGGATGATGTGATGCGCCGGTTTGCCCTTATCGCCCTGCCCTATGCCTGGTTGCTGGCGCTGTTCCTGGTGCCGTTCATCATCGTCCTCAAGATCAGCCTGAGCGATATCGACCTTGCGATCCCGCCCTATACCCCGACGCTTGATTTTTCCGAGGGATGGGCCGGGATCAAGGCGTTCTTTCGTGGGCTCGACTTTGAAAACTTCGTCTTCCTGACTACCGATGATCTTTACTGGAAGGCCTATATTTCGTCACTCAAGATCGCCCTTATCGCCACCGCGCTGACGCTTTTGGTGGGCTATCCGATCGCCTATGGCATGGCCAACGCGCCCGATCATTGGCGGCCCACCTTGATGATGCTGGTGATCCTGCCGTTCTGGACGAGCTTTCTCATCCGGGTCTATTCGTGGATGGGTATTTTGTCGACCGAAGGGTATCTGAACCAATTCCTGCTGGGTTTGGGTCTGATTTCCGAGCCGCTGACCATTCTGAACACGCCAACGGCGGTCTACATCGGCATCGTTTATACCTATCTTCCGTTCATGATCCTGCCGATTTACTCGGCGCTGGAACGGATGGATGGATCGCTTCTTGAGGCCGCCGAAGATCTTGGGTGTTCGCGGCTCAAGGCGTTCTGGCTTATCACCGTGCCGCTGTCGAAAACCGGCATTATCGCGGGCTGTTTCCTGGTCTTCATCCCCACCATCGGCGAGTTCGTAATCCCCTCGCTCTTGGGTGGCTCGCAAACCCTGATGATCGGCAAGGTTCTCTGGGAAGAGTTCTTCAACAACCGCGACTGGCCGGTGGCCGGCGCCGTGGCGGTGGTGTTGTTGCTGATCCTGATCATTCCGATTGTCCTGTTTCAACGCAACGAGCAAAAACAGCGGGAGCTTGAAGGATGAGACGCCTCACTTGGTTTAACGTCACCTCGCTTTCGCTTGGGTTCGCCTTCCTGTACCTGCCGATGCTGATCCTGATCACCTATAGCTTCAACTCGTCAAAACTTGTGACGGTCTGGGCCGGGTTTTCAACCAAATGGTATGGCGAGCTATTGCAGAACGAGGCGTTTTTGGATGCCGCATGGGTCACGGTGCAGGTCGCTGTTGTCAGCTCGAGTATCGCGACCGTGCTTGGCACCATGGCGGCGCTTGTGCTTGTGCGCGCCGGGCGGTTTCCGGGGCGCACACTATTTTCCGGCATGGTTTATGCGCCATTGGTGATGCCAGAGGTGATCACCGGCCTGTCGCTCTTGCTTTTGTTCATCGGCATCGGGCTTGATCGCGGGATATTCACCATCATCCTGGCGCATACCACGTTTTCGATGTGCTTCGTGTCGGTCGTCGTGTCGTCGCGCCTTGTGACGTTTGATGATTCGCTGGAAGAGGCCGCGCTTGATCTTGGGTGTTCTTCGTTTCAGGCGTTTCGCCTTGTGACCCTGCCGATCATTGCGCCGGCGGTGATCTCGGGCTGGCTCTTGGCCTTTACCCTGTCGCTGGATGATCTGGTGATCGCAAGCTTTACCGCCGGGCCATCGTCCACGACGCTGCCGATCAAGATATGGAGCGCGGTGCGACTTGGCGTTTCGCCCGAGATCAACGCGCTGTCGACCATCATGATCGCGATTGTCGCCGTCGGGGTGATCACGGCCTCTCTGATCACCAAGCGCGCAAGCCTGCGCCAACAGGCGGATGAGCGCGCAGCAGTCCACGCATGAGCCGCGTTTACCCCGATTACACTTACGGAAACGGCCCGCGCGAGCGCTGCTTTTGGGCCGAAACAGTGCAGGTTCCTGAGTTTTCACAGGCGCGCGACAAGATCACCTGTGACGTGGCCATCATCGGCGCCGGATTTACCGGGCTCTCTGCCGCGTTGCACCTTGCACAGGCGGGCGAGGATGTCTGTGTGTTCGAGGCCGAAACCCCCGGCTGGGGCGCATCCGGGCGCAATGGCGGGTTTTGCTGTCTTGGCGGATCGGCAGCCTCTGACGGGATGCTGCGAAAGCTTTACGGCGAAGAGGCCCGCCGCGAATACCGCCGGAGCGAGGCCGAAGCCGCAGCGTTTGCGAAGGCTTTGATCAAAGAGCATGGGATTGCCGCCGACCTACACTCTGACGGCGAAACCCTCTTGGCGCATACGCCAAAAGCCGCCGCTGACTTTACCGCCCGCGCGAAACAGATCGAGGCGGATTATGGCGTGACACCCAGCCTGATTTCAGGCTCTGATCTTGCCCAAAATGGCATGCAGGGCCCGTTTCATGGGGCTTTGACGACGCCGATTGGCGTGGCGCTGAACCCCCTAAAATATGCCCTCGGGCTTGCAAGCGCTGCGACCCGCGCAGGTGCGCGCATTTTTGCAAACTCGCCAGTGACAAAGATCGAACAGGTGAACGGCTTTCACCTGAGCACGCCAAAGGCAGAGGTCGCCGCAAAATGCCTTATCGTGGCGACCAACGGGTATTCATCCGACGACCTGCCCGGCTGGATGCGCGCGCGCTATTTGCCCACGCAATCCAATGTGATCGTCACCCGCCCGCTTAACGATGAGGAGATCTCCACGCAGGGCTGGTCAAACCATCAGATGTGCTATGACGACCGCTTTTTTCTTCACTATTTCCGCCTGATGCCTGACAAACGAATGCTTTTTGGCATGCGCGGTGGCCTATTCAGTTCTGCCAACTTTGACAAACGCATGCATCGCACCATCCGGCGGCACTTCGAGGCAATGTTCCCGGCATGGCGGCATGTGGAAAGCGCCCATAGCTGGAACGGCCTGCTTAGTCTTGCGCCTGATTTGACGCCCTATGCGGGGCCAATTCCGGATATGCCCGGCGCGTTTACGGCCATGTCGTTTCACGGCAATGGCGTGGCGATGGGCAGCTATGCCGGCGCGTTGCTGGCCGATCTCGTTCAAGGAAAAGCGCCCGAGCACCTCTATCCAAAAATCATGCAGGCCGCGCCGCGCCGCTGGCCCCTTGGTCGGCTGCGCCGCGCCATGCTCTGGCCGCCCTATGCGCTCGCGACGCTGATGCGGGGTTAGACTCTAATCCGGCGTTCTCGCGGCGCGGGCCTTGTTGCGCTGAATCCCAAGCTGGCGTTCGCGCAGGATGATCAAACATCCTGCCAGGATCACCAAGGCCGCCCCGGTGAGCATCGCCCTCGTCGGCACCTCGTCAAAGACGAAATAGCCAATCGAAAGCGCGAAAAGGATCGAGGCATAGTCGAACGGCGCGACGACGCTTGCATCGGCAAAGCGATAGGATGAGGTCAGGAAGATCTGCCCCAAGCCACCCAGGATGCCGGCCGTCACCAAGAGGCCAAGCTCAAACCACGACGGCAGGACCCAGCCAAACGGGATGGTCAAAAGCGACAGCGCTGTCGAGGTGATCGAAAAGTAAAAGACGATCGCGCTGGTTTCTTCGGTTTGGACCAGTTTGCGCACATAAATCTGGGCCAATGCCGCACAAATCGCGCCGGTCAGCACCACCATCGCGCCCACCGCCTGTGCCGTTTCAACCATCGGCCCGCTCAACGCGCTCAGACGCGGGGCAAGAACGATAAGAACCCCGACAAGGCCAAGCGCCACCGCCCCGATCCGGTAAACGCCAACCTGTTCATTGAGAAACATGGCGGCAAACACCACCACCAGAAGCGGCGCGGCATAGCTGATCGCGGTCACTTCGGGCAACGGCAAGAGGCCGAGGCCGGCAAAGCTCATGCCCATGGCGGCGGTGCCGACGAAACCGCGCCAGAAATGCCCGATTGGCGAGGCCACTTGAAGCCCGGTGCGCAAATCGCCACGCCAAGCAAGCCAGATCAGGATCACCGGAATGGCACAGGCCGAACGGAAAAACACCGCCTCGCCCGGCGGCACATGCCCCGAGGCCGCCTTGATCAGCGCCGACATCGTGATGAACAGGGTCACCGAGATAAGTTTGAGCGCGATGCCGGTCAGGGGCCGCATGGGTTGGTTCCTTCGCGCCTTTGATCAGGCCAAAACAGTGACTATTCCGGCCTGAGCTTGCCTAAGCCGGGTTATCAGCCGTGGTTTTCGGAAGCACCCAATCGGCCCGCGGAAAATGACAGGTATAGCCCTGCGGAAGCCGTTTCAGGTAATCCTGATGCTCTGGCTCTGCCTCCCAGAAATCGCCGACGGGTTCAACCTCGGTCACGACTTTACCGGGCCAGAGGCCACTGGCCTCGACATCGGCGATGGTGCGCAGCGCCTCGGCCTTTTGCGCGTCGTCGACGTAATGGATCGCCGAACGATAGCTAAGCCCCAGATCATTGCCCTGGCGGTTTGCAGTGGTCGGGTCGTGAATTTGAAAGAAATATTCAAGCACCTGACGATAGCTGATTTTCGAGGGGTCAAAGAAGATCTCGACCCCCTCGGCATGGGTGCCGTGGTTGCGATAGGTGGCATTGGGCACATCGCCGCCAGTATAACCGACGCGCGTTGAAATCACGCCGGGCAATTTGCGGATCAAATCCTGCATGCCCCAGAAACACCCACCAGCCAAAACAGCGCGTTCGCTCATGTCACATCCTCCACTTGATCAAAATAATCGCCATATCCTTCGGCCTGCATATCATCGCGATGCACGAACCGAAGGCTGGCGGAATTGATGCAATAGCGCAAGCCACCCCTGTCGCGCGGTCCGTCAGGAAAGACATGCCCAAGATGGCTATCGCCATGCTGGCTCCGGACTTCGGTACGGATCATCCCAAGGGTGAAATCGTTGATTTCGGTCACATGCGCCGGTTCGATCGGCTTGGTAAAGCTGGGCCAGCCACAGCCCGATTCGTATTTGTCAGAGCTCGCGAAAAGCGGCTCGCCACTGACGATATCCACGTAAATGCCCGGCTCTTTGTTATCGAGGTATTTGCCCGTGCCTGGGCGTTCTGTGCCATTTTTCTGCGTCACCCGAAACTCTTCAGGGTTAAGGGCCGCGATGGCGTTCGGGTCTTTGGTATAGTCGTTCAATGTCATTCTCCTAACCCGGGGTGATCATACCTATCAGATGGGGCGCGCGGGCGAAATTCAAATGAAATTTACCACAATTGGTGATCCAAAGACCGGCCGCTCGGCGTATAACCCTTAACAACCCGGAGGCTCATATGCGTCATCTTGCGATTCTATTCACCTTTTTGTGGGCCGTGCCCGCAGCGGCGCTTAATCTTGACGCCGAATTTGGCAATATCGACGGTGGTACGCTCAAGCTCTCGGATTGGGCGGGTCGCCCGGTTCTTGTGGTCAATACCGCCTCGCAATGCGGCTTTACCGGACAATACGAAGGGCTTCAGGCGCTGCATGACACATACAGCGCGCGCGGTCTTGTGGTTCTCACAGTGCCGTCAGACGATTTTCGCCAAGAGCTTGCGACAGAAGAAAAGGTCAAGGAGTTCTGCGAAATAAACTATGGGCTGACCCTGCCGATGACTACGATCACCCCGGTAACCGGGGCAAAGGCGCATCCGTTCTATGCCTCGGTCGCCGAGGAGGCGCAGTTTGAACCGAGCTGGAATTTCAACAAGATCCTGCTTGCCCCGGACGGCACTGTGGCCGCGACCCATGGGGCAACGACCCGGCCCCTGTCACGCAAAGTGACACAGGCGATTGAAGCTTTCCTGCCGAAATAGAGCCTACCAATCCATCACGACCTTGCCAGAATTGCCCGACATCATCGCGGCAAATCCGGCCTCGTAATCATCAATCGAGATGCGGTGCGTGATCAGGCCCGACATATCAAGACCCGACTGCACCAGCGCGATCATCTTGTACCAGGTCTCGTACATCTCGCGGCCATAGATGCCCTTGATATTCAGCATCTTGAAAATCACGCTGTTCCAATCGACGGCAAATTCTGTCGGCGCGATCCCAAGAAGCGCAAGTTTGCCGCCGTTGTTGAGCCGCGCAATCATCTGCTGCATCGCCGGGGCCGCACCTGACATCTCAAGACCCACATCAAAACCTTCGGTCATGCCGATCCCTGCCATCACATCGGCGAGGTGCTCCTGGCTGACATCGACCACATGCTGCACCCCCATTTTACGCGCTAGATCAAGCCGATAGGGGTTGATATCGGTGATCACCACCTTGCGCGCCCCAACCTTTTGAGCGACCAGCGCACCCATTATGCCAATCGGCCCCGCGCCAGTAACAAGCACATCCTCACCCACAAGATCAAAGCTAAGCGCGGTATGCACCGCATTGCCAAAGGGATCAAAGATCGCCGCGATTTCATCGGGAATGTCTTCCGGGATCGGCACGACATTGCTTTCGGGAATACAGAGATACTCGGCAAAAGAGCCGGGCCTGTGCACGCCAACCCCCTTGGTATTGCGGCAAAGCTGTCCTCGGCCAGCGCGACAATTCCGGCAGGTGCCACAGACGATATGGCCCTCGCCACTTACCCTCTGACCGATCCGGTATTTCACGGCGGCGGCACCCATATCGACGATCTCGCCGACAAATTCATGGCCAACAACCATTGGAACGGGTACGGTTTTCGCGCTGAATTCGTCCCATTTCCAGATATGCACATCGGTCCCGCAGATCGCCGATTTCCGGACCTTGATCAACACGTCGCTTGGGCCAACTTCGGGCACCGGCACATATTTCATCCAAAGGCCCGGCTCCGGCCGCGATTTCACAAGCGCCTTCATCTCATTCTTCATTGGATAACTCCCAGGTCACGGCCCACCTCGGCAAAGGCGTCAATTGCCTTGTCGAGCATCTCGCGGGTCAAGCCCGCACTCATCTGTGTACGAATGCGGTCCTGAGCCTTAGGCACCACAGGAAATGAAAAAGCAGTCACAAACACGCCCTTTTCGCCCAATTTCGCCGCCATATCCTGCGCCAGCTTCGGGTCGCGCAACATCACCGGAATGATCGCGTGCTCACCGGGCAAAAGCTCGAACCCAAGTGCGCCCATTCTCTGGCGGAAATACCCGGCATTCTCCCACAGGCGCGCGCGACGCTCGGCGCCGTCTTCCAACATCTCAAACACCTTGATCGAAGCCCCGGCAATCACCGGCGCCAGCGTGTTCGAGAACAGATAGGGCCGCGAGCGTTGCCGCAGCCAATCAACCAGTCCCGCGCTTGCCACGGTATAGCCACCAGACGCGCCGCCAAGCGCCTTGCCAAGCGTCCCGGTAAGGATATCAACCCGCTCCATCACACCAAACATCTCGGGCGTCCCGCGCCCGGTTGGCCCGACAAAGCCGGTGGCATGGCAATCGTCCACCATGACCATCGCATCATACCGCTCGGCCAGATCACAGATCTCGTCAAGACGCGCATAATAGCCATCCATCGAAAATACGCCGTCCGTGGCAATCAACCGATGCCGCGCGCCCTGCGCCTCCTTTAGGCATCGCTCAAGATCGGCCATGTCACTATTGGCATAGCGATAGCGCTGCGCCTTGCACAGGCGGACCCCGTCAATGATGCTTGCGTGGTTGAGGGCATCGGAAATAATCGCATCCTCGGGACCAAGAATAGTCTCGAACAAACCGGCATTCGCATCAAAGCAACTTGGATAGAGGATGCAATCTTCCTTCCCGAGGAACCCCGCAATGCGCGCCTCAAGCGCCTTATGTTCTTCCTGGGTTCCACAGATAAAGCGCACGCTGGCCATGCCAAACCCATAGCGATCAAGCGCGTCATGCGCGGCTTTGATGATCTCGGGATTGTCGGCAAGGCCAAGATAGTTGTTGGCACAAAGGTTGATCGCCTCACGACCATCGGCCAGCCGGATTTCACCCGCCTGCATCGAGGCAATCACACGTTCGCGTTTGTAAAGCCCCTCGTCGCGCAGCCCGTCAAGCCGCCCGGCAATATCATCGTCAAATCGCTTAGATGCGCGCGCCATCGGTCTCTCCCATTCTATTTCACCGTTCCGGAAATACTCCGGGGGAGTCGCCCATCGGGCGACGGGGGCAGCGCCCCCATCCCTCCTTATACAGCGATTCTTGGACGACCCGAGGCCTCAACCGTGATTTCCGCCTCCAAAAACACCTGCCGTGCTTCGGCCTGTGCCTGTTTAACGTCCCGACTGACCGTCACATGAATATCCGCCGCACCGGCCGCCTCGGCCTCGGCGCGGGCTTCGACCTCAAGTGCGGATTGAAGCGCCTGCATCGCGACCTCAGGGGCGGCGTAATCCTCGGGCCCGGTTTCCAGGTGCACCCTGTATTTCCCCTCGGCAGGCGAGGTGACCGTGCCACTGCGCCGGATCGTAACGCGGCCGACCACCGCACCGATTGCATTTGCCACGCCTCCATGTTCGGGCAGGATCATATGGGTATGCACCCGCTCGCCGACCGCCGGGTAATAGCTCGCGGCAGAGGCCCCAAGCCCGATCACCGGCACCGCAAGCCCAGTGTTCAACCGCAAAAGCCCCGCGTGCTGATCCAGGCCCTTTTGCATCAAAACATGCGCTGCCAATTGCACGGACGGAAGGCCAAAATCGACATCCTCTTCCGAAAAAGCAGTCTCTAACAAGGCCAAGCTCGTCTGATGCGTTAGCCGATCCACGACCATCTGCGCCATATCCTCTGGCGTGCGCGCCAGCGCATTTCCCGATCCGGTCCGCTTGCGTGCCAACAAGGTGAGCGCCTTCTGAGCAGCCTCACCATCCCAGGCCTCAAGCCGCCCGAGAACGTGACTGGCATCTGAAGGCGTCACACCCGCGATCTGGACAAGGCCGCGCCGCACGAGGCGCTGCAACGCCTGGCTTTCCATCCGGGTTTTGAGCATGCGCCCCACCGGATGCACCCCGTCGCCAATCCGAACAAGCAGATCCGCTTCGCGTTCGCTTAGCCCGCCACCATCCACCCCGGACACGGCGCGCAAAAACCGCGCGTCATACTCGCCGGGCGCGGCGGCGCGCAGTTGCTCTTCCAAAACCGCATGAACAAGATCGGGCGCCTCGGTCGCCATCAGGCTGATCGGAATCAAACGGCGGGGTCCAAGGGTGACGCCACCTTCCAGCCCCTCGTCGCGCACATGCACCTCACTATCACCGCCAAGACCAAAGGTGCGCATCGCGACCGCCTCGACCATGGTGCGCCACGGCCCGACCTGCGCACCCGCCGGGTCAATCGCGGGCCGACCATCACGCAGCACGGCGACATCGGTGGTCGTTCCACCAATATCAGACACAAGCGCATGATCCGCCCCCGTCATCCAGCGCGCGCCGACAATGCTTGCCGCCGGTCCGCTCAGGATCGTCTCAATAGGGCGTTCACGGGCCTGGTCGGCCGAAATAAGCGCGCCATCGCCACGCACCACCATCAGGGGCGCCTCGACGCCAAGATCGCGCAACTTGCCCTCGGCCTTGTCGATAAGCCGGGCAATCATCCCGATCAGCCGCGCATTCAACAGCGCCGTCAACGCCCGTTTCGGCCCATTAAGGCGCGCCGAAAGGTGATGAGAACATGACACCGGCCGCCCGGTGACCTCACGAATGATCGCCGCAGCGGCAAGCTCGTGCGCCGGGTTACGGGTGGCGAACTGCGATGCAACAGCAAAGGCCGAAATGCCATGATCAGTCTCTAACCATGCCAAAAGGGTATCTTTATCCAATGGCGTGGATTCTCCACCTGCATGGTTGTGGCCGCCTGCGATCACAAGGGCGGGATCACCTCCAAGCGCCTCTGCCAACCCATGCGCCGCAAGATCCGCCTCGCGAAACCCGATATAGATCAGACCCACGCGCCCACCCTGCCCTTCGACAAGGGCATTGGTGGCCAGCGTCGTCGACAAAGAGGCAAGCCCGATCTCGCCAGCATCCACCTGCCCTTCGGCAAGGACCGCCGCCACTGCCGCGCCGATACCAAATGCAAGGTCATGCCGCGTGGTCAGCGCCTTGGCGCTCGCAATCACTTCGCGCTCGTCCCTGATCAACACCGCATCCGTATAGGTGCCGCCCGTATCCACCCCCAAAAGCAAGGTCATCCACCGATCCTTTTTCCGTTTGTGTCGGGTTTAACCGGCTTTGCGGCTTATGCCAGCCCGTTTGCGGCATCTTTCAGTCGCTTCATCGCCCAACGGGCCGCTTCGGCGACGGTTGGATCGGGGTCATTGCACAAATCACCCGCCACAGCGCTTAGTGTCGGGTCGCCCGAATTGCCAACCGCATAAAGCACATTACGCACAAAACGATCCCGTCCAATCCGCTTGATCGGGCTGACGGAAAACTTTTCCCGAAAGGCCGCATCGTCAAGCACCGCCAGATCGGCCAGCTTGGGCGCCATCAGGTCGTCGCGGGCGTGGTATTTGACCTCACGCGCCTCGACCGCAAACTTGTTCCAGGGACAGACCGCCAGACAATCGTCACAGCCATAAATCCGGTTGCCCATCAGCGCGCGCAGATCGTCATCGACCGGACCTTTGTGCTCGATGGTCAGATAAGAAATGCAACGGCGCGCATCGAGTTGGTAAGGGGCAGGAAAGGCATCTGTCGGACAGACGTCAAGACAGGCGCGACATGATCCGCAATGATCAATTTCCGCCGGATCAGACTCTAAGTCCAAGGTCGTAAAGACCGAGCCGATAAAGAACCAACTGCCCAAATCCCTGCTGACGAGATTGGTGTGCTTGCCCTGCCAGCCAAGCCCTGCGGCCTGTCCAAGTGGCTTTTCGGGCACCGGGGCGGTGTCGACAAACACCTTCACCTCGCCGCCGCCCTCGGCAATAAGCCACCGCGCCAACCGCTTGAGCCGCTTCTTGACCGTATCGTGATAATCCTTGTTTCGGGCATAAACAGAGACTGTTCCAACATCCTTCTGCGCCAGCGTCGCCATCGGATCGCCCTCTGGCGTATAGCTTTCTCCAAGCATGATAACCGTGCGCGCCTCGGGCCAGAGAGCCGCCGGATTGCCGCGCCAGGCCTGACGCTCTCCAAGCCAGCTCATCTGCCCGTGATACCCACGATCAATAAACGCCACCAGACGCTCGGGCACCTGTGACACATCCCAGGGACGACAAAGCTTGCAGGCGTCAAACCCCTCGAACATGGCCTGCTGAACAAGTCTCTGTTTCAGCGTGATCATGATTCTTCTTGCCTTAAATATCCGGGGGGAATTGCCCCTTGGGCGATGGGGGCAGCGCCCCCGAACTCAGAAATCCAGATCAGCATAATGCGCGGGCGGCGGAAAGCCCGGCACCTGATCGGCGAGGATACTGCGAAAGGCTGGGCGCGATTTGATTTTGGCGTACCAATCCTTGACCGCCTCGCTTCGGTTCCAATCGACGTCACTGATGTAATCAAGCGCACTCAGATGCGCGGCGGCGGCGAAATCGGCCAGCGTCATCACATCACCGGCCAGCCAGCGACGATGATCCAGGAGCCAAGCCATGTAATCGAGGTGATATTTGATCGCCCGCGCGCCGTCTTTGACATTGCGGCTATCGGGAAAGCCAAGCTTCATCACCTTCTTGTTCACCCGCTCACCGACAAGCTTGGACGTGACTTCGTTGTGAAACTTGTCATCAAACCAGCCCACGATCCTGCGTACCTCGTACCTGGCATCGGTGCTTTTCGGCATAAGGCTGGGCTCGGGATATTTCTCCTCAAGGTATTCGCAAATCGCCGCGCTTTCGGACATGGTTTTGCCGTCGATCCTGAGAACCGGTACCTTGCCGGCCGGATTACGGCGCAGAAAATCGGGGTCTTGCTCCCAATAGCGTTCTTCCACCAGCTCGCATTCAATCCTCTTTTCCGCGAGGCTAAGCCGCACTTTGCGGCAATAGGGCGAAAGCGGAACGTGAAAAAGCTTGGCCATAGTGCGATTTTACCTTTGGTCCAGATGGTTGACCCTCAATGCCCACATTACACGGGTTTTTCAATCCTCGAAACAACTGGCGCGACCATCCCGGCGGATGGTGGCCGCCCCGTCAAGAATACTGGCCGCCCGTGACCGAAGCGCCTTGCTCGGCCGATTTGCGGAACGCCCCTTCGGATCGGGTAAAAGCGCGGCAAGACGCGCGGCCTGCACATCGCTAAGATCGCCGGGACCGACACCAAAGTAGTGTTGGGCGGCGGCGGCAATGCCAAACACACCTTCGTCAAATTCGGCAACGTTAAGGTAAACCTCGAGAATACGGCGCTTCGGCCAAAACGCCTCGATCAGCGGGGTCATCATCGCCTCAAGCGCCTTGCGAGCCCAGTTTCGCCCGTGCCAGAGATAGGTATTCTTGGCCACCTGCTGGCTTATGGTCGAGGCGCCACGCCCCGAACCTTCGGCAATCGCGGTGCGAATGGCGGACATATCAAAGCCCCAGTGCTGACAGAAATTCGCGTCTTCCGCGGCGACAAGCGCGCGCGGCATAATCGCAACAACCTCGTTTATCGGCACCCAAGTATAGTCGATCTTGCCAAGGCGCCGCGCCTCTTGGCCCATGTAAAAGGTGGGGGGTGGGGCGATCACGCGATGTGCGGCGATCACGCCAATCACGACAAGCGCGGCAATCACCGCATAGCGCCAAATCCACCGCCGTAGCCATGCCAGCGGGTTCATCAGCACCCGTCTTGAAGAAGATGATTTGCGCGCCTTTGCCATGGATTAGCTATAGCGCCGCGCGGGGCGATGCAAAACCCGCTTTAGGCCGCAACCGGGGGCGATATTGCATCGCCCCCGATTGCTTGGATCATTCGGCTGGTACGGCCTGCTTCTCGTGACCAAGCGGATAGGCCAGTTTGTCGAGCATTTCGATCGGGCAAAGCTGATGGAAATTGGCCTTTTCGATATCCCAGTATTGCAGGATATCCTGTGCCTTGCGGCTTCCGGTTTCCTCAACATGACGCTCGATCAGACCCTTAAGCTCGGCCTCCCAATGTGGCTCTGTTACGGCGCAACTTACCAGTGTTTCGCGATTGATCAGGTTTTCGGCCCGGCCTTCTGGATCATAGAGATAGGCCATACCCCCGGTCATCCCGGCGCCAAAGTTGGCGCCGATGCTGCCAAGGATCACGGCGACACCGCCGGTCATGTATTCACAACCGTTGCTGCCACAGCCCTCGATCACCACCTTGGCGCCACTGTTGCGCACGGCGAAACGTTCACCGGCGCGCCCCGAGGCGAAAAGATAACCATCGGTTGCCCCGTAAAGCACGGTATTGCCAATGATCGTGTTGTCGGCCGCCACAAGCGGGCTCGACATCGGCGGGCGCACCACGACGGTGCCCCCTGACAGGCCCTTGCCGACATAGTCATTGGCATCGCCCGACACTTCGATCTTGAGGCCGGGCGCGGCAAATGCACCAAGCGATTGCCCGGCACTCCCGGTCAGTTTGACCGTCAGATGATCGGGTTGCAGGCTATTGCGCATGCCGAATTTCCGCACGATATGGCTGGAAATCCGGGTGCCGACGGTGCGGTCGGTATTCTGCACCGCATAATGCAGCTGCATCTTTTCGCCGTCATTCAGGAACCGCTGTGCATCGTTGACGATTTCGGCGTCAAGCGTATCGGGCACCTCGTTGCGCGGGCGGTCCCGGTCATACCGCTGATCCTTTGCACCATCGACGGTGATCAGCATCGGGTTGAGATCAAGATCATCCAGATGCGCCGACCCACGGCTGACCTGCGTCAACAGATCGGCGCGGCCAATCACATCGTCCATGCTGCGCGCGCCGATGCTTGCCAGCAACTCGCGCACTTCCTGGGCGTAGAACGTGATCAGGTTCACGACCTTTTCGGCATTGCCGGTGAACTTGTCGCGCAATGCCTCATCCTGCGTACACACGCCAACCGGACAGGTGTTGCTCTGGCACTGGCGCACCATGATACAGCCCATCGCGATCAGTGCGGCGGTGCCGATACCGTATTCCTCGGCGCCCATCATCGCGGCCATGACAATGTCACGCCCGGTGCGAAGCCCGCCATCGGTGCGCAGGGTGATACGCGTGCGCAGGTTGTTCATCGACAGAACCTGATGCGCCTCAGTAAGGCCCATTTCCCACGGCAGGCCGGCATATTTGATCGAGGTGGCCGGGCTTGCGCCGGTGCCACCATTATGACCCGAAATCAGGATCACATCCGCCTTGGCCTTGGCCACACCGGCGGCAATCGTGCCAACGCCCGATTGCGCCACAAGCTTGACCGTGACCTTGACGGTCGGGTTGATCTGCTTGAGGTCATAGATCAGCTGCGCCAGATCCTCGATCGAATAGATGTCGTGGTGCGGCGGCGGTGAAATAAGCGTGACGCCCTTGGTCGAATGGCGCAGACGCGCGATAAGGTCGGTCACCTTCATGCCGGGCAACTGGCCGCCCTCGCCGGGCTTGGCGCCCTGCGCGACCTTGATCTCAAGCTCTTCACAGTGGTTCAGGTATTCGGCTGTGACACCAAACCGGCCCGATGCGACCTGCTTGATCTTGGCCGACGGGTTGTCGCCATTGGCCTCGGGGGTGAAATGCGCCGGATCTTCGCCGCCCTCACCACTGTCAGAGCGCGCGCCGATCCGGTTCATCGCCACGTTGAGAGTCTTGTGCGCCTCGGGGCTAAGCGCCCCAAGCGACATGCCCGGCGTGACAAAGCGTTTGCGGATCGCCGTGACGCTTTCGACCTCTTCAATCGGGATTGCGGCCCCCAACGGCTTGATCGCCATCAGATCACGCAAATGGATCGGCGGATTGGCCTGCATCGCCGTGGAATAGCGCTTCCACATCTCATAGCTGGCCTTGTTACAGGCGACCTGAAGCATATGCATGGTCTGCGCGCCCCAAGCGTGGGTTTCGCCCGATTTACGCGCCTTGTAGAAGCCGCCAATAGGCAGAATATCCTGCCCGCCGCGATAGGCGCGGGCGTGAACCTCTTCAATCTTGGCCTGAACGCCGCTTACGCCGATGCCCGAAATCCGGCTGGTAAGGCCCGGGAAATACTCGGCGCACATGGCACGGCTAAGGCCGACCGCCTCAAAGTTAAGGCCGCCGCGATAGCTTGAGATAACCGAGATGCCCATCTTCGACATGATCTTGAGCAGGCCCTGATCAATCGCCGCGCGATAGCGGGCGACTGCTTCGGTCAGCGAACCGTCGATCAGGCCACGCTCGATCCGGTCGGCGATGCTGTCTTCGGCAAGATAGGCGTTAACAACGGTCGCACCGGCGCCGATCAGCACGGCGAAATAATGCGGGTCGATACATTCGGCCGAGCGCACGCTCAGCGAACAGAAGGTCCGCAAACCCTTGCGCGTCAGATGGCTGTGCACCGCGCTGGTCGCAAGGATCATCGGCATGCCGACGCGGTCTTCGCCCTGGTTCTGGTCGGTCAGGATCAGGTGGCCAGAGCCGCTTCTGACGGCATCTTCGGCCTCAGCACGAATGCGTTCCAGACCCTTTTGCAGGGCGTTCTTGCCGGGGCCAAAGCTACAGTCGATCTCGGTCACATCGGCGTTGAACTGGCGGATCATCTCGATCCACTGGGCGTTGCCGACAAACGGGCTTTCAAGCACCAAAATCTCGGTCTGCGCGCTTGATTCATCAAGCACGTTTTTGAGATTTCCGAACCGTGTCTTAAGGCTCATCACCCGGAATTCGCGCAGGCTGTCGATTGGCGGGTTGGTCACCTGGCTAAAGTTTTGGCGGAAATAGTGACTAAGCGGGCGATATTGCTTGGAGAGAACCGCGCTTGGCGTGTCGTCGCCCATGCTTGCAATCGCCTCTTTGCCATCCTCGGCCATCGGCGCAAGGATTTGCTCTAGCTCTTCGATGCTATAGCCGGCCGCAATCTGGCGGCGGCGAAGCTCTGCTCCGGTATAGATCGGCGCCTCGCTGACCACGGCCAGCTTTTCGTCAAGCTCGTTGATCTTGCCAACCCATTCGCCAAAGGGCTGGGCATTGGCGAGCTTATCCTTGACCTCGGAATCGTGGTAAAGCTTGCCTTCGGCCATATCCACAGCCAGCATCTGACCCGGCCCAAGCGCGCCTTTTTCCTTAACGTTCGCTTCGTCAATCGGCACCATTCCGGCCTCGGAGCCCGCGATGACAAGACCATCACCGGTCACCACATAGCGCATCGGGCGCAAACCGTTGCGGTCAAGCCCGGCGCAGACCCAACGACCATCGGTCATCGCAAGCGCGGCGGGGCCATCCCATGGCTCCATCACGGAGTTGCAATAGGAATACATATCGCGCCAGGCGGCAGGCAGGTCTTCGGCCTGTTTTGACCAGGATTCCGGCACCAGCATGGTTTTCGCCATCGGCGCATTGCGCCCGGCACGCACCAGAACCTCGAACACGGCGTCAAGCGCGGCACTGTCGCTAGAGCCTTGCGGGATGATCGGTTTGATGTCTTCGGCCAGATCGCCAAACGCGCCGCTTGCCATGCGGATTTCGTGGCTTTTCATCCAGTTCACATTGCCCTTGAGCGTGTTGATCTCGCCGTTATGGGCCAGCATGCGGAACGGCTGCGCCAGCCACCACTGCGGGAAGGTGTTGGTCGAATAGCGCTGGTGATAGATGGCGAAGGCGGATTTGAAGCGCTCGTCCATCAGATCGGGATAGAAAACCGCGACCTGCTCGGCCAGCATCATGCCTTTGTAGATGATGCTCCGGCAGGACAGGCTTGCGATGTAAAGCCCGCTGATCCCGGCTTCGTTCACGGCTTTTTCGATCCGGCGACGGATCACGTAAAGCTCGCGCTCGAAGGTTTCCTCGTCGATATCCTTGGCGTTGGTGATCAGGATCTGTTCAATCTCGGGACGGGTCACATTCGCCTTTTCGCCAAGACAGGTCACATCGACCGGCACGTGACGCCAGCCATAGATCGTGTGCCCCATGCGAAGCACTTCGGTTTCGACAATCGTGCGGCACGCTTCTTGGGCGCCAAAGTTGGTGCGCGGCAAAAACACCTGGCCGACCGCAATCAGGCGATCCTGTTCGGGCTCGTGGCCGGTGCGACGGATCTGGTCATAAAAGAACGGCACCGGAATTTGCAGATGAATACCCGCGCCATCGCCGGTCTTGCCATCGGCATCGACCGCGCCGCGATGCCAGATCGCCTTGAGGGCATCAATGCCGGCCTGCACAACGCGGCGGCTTGGCTTGCCGTCAATCGACACCACGAGGCCAACGCCACAGGAAGAATGCTCTTCTTCCTCGGAATACATGCCATTCTCGGCCAGCCACTTGCGTTTGGCTTCTTCTTTAACGGCCCAGTCAGAATCAAACTTCGTCATTTTCTTTAACCCTTCGTCTACCCGGTGGGTCAGGGACGCTTCCCTGTTTCGAGTGCTTGCGCGGCATGACCCGCGCGTGAATTCTATTCGGCCGCGACGGCCTGCGCTGCGTTCAGGTAATTAAGAACCGCCGCCGCAGAATCGCGTCCGTCGCGAATGGCCCAAACCACAAGGCTGGCGCCGCGCACGATATCGCCAACGGCAAATACGCCGTCCATCGCGGTTTGCCCGCTGGTGAACTCGGCCTTGATGGTGCCCCAGCGGGTCACTTCCAATTCCTTTTGGTTCCACAGCGTCGGCAGATCCTCGGGCTCGAAGCCAAGCGCCTTGATCACAAGATCGGCGGGCTCGTCATGCTCGGCGCCTTCAATCGGCTCGGGGCTTTGACGGCCCGTGGCGTCGGGGGCGCCAAGGCGCATCTTTTGCACCTTTACGGATGTTACCGGATCACCGGCAAAACCCTTGGGCGCGCTCAGCCATTCGAACTTGACGCCTTCTTCCTCGGCGTTCTGAACTTCACGCTGGCTTCCCGGCATGTTCTCACGGTCACGACGATAAAGACAGGTCACCGATTTCGCGCCCTGACGGATCGCCGTGCGCACGCAATCCATGGCCGTATCACCGCCGCCGACCACGACTATGCGCTTGCCTTCGGCGTTTAGTTCGCCACTTTCGAATTCCGGAACGCTATCGCCAAAACAGGTTCGGTTGCTGGCGGTCAGATAATCAATTGCCCGCACGATGCCATTTGCACCGGCGCCCGGCCCTTGCAGATCACGCGACTTGTAAACGCCAGTCGCGATCATGACCGCGTTGTGTTTGCCACGGATTTCATCAAAGGTGATGTCCTTGCCCACATTGCAGTTGAGCACAAAGGTCACGCCGCCTTTTTCAAGCTGCTCGACCCGGCGCATGACCACGTCCTTCTCAAGCTTGAAGCCGGGGATGCCATAGGTCAGCAGGCCGCCACCGCGATCATAGCGGTCATAAACCGTCACCTGCACACCGGCACGGCGCAACACATCCGCCGCCGCAAGACCACCGGGGCCCGCGCCAATGATGCCGACGGAATCAGCCCGTTCCTGCGCGGGCTTGATGGTCTCGACCCAGCCTTCCTGCCATGCGGTGTCGGTGATGTATTTCTCGACCGCGCCGATGGTGACCGTGCCGTGACCGGATTGTTCGATCACGCAATTGCCTTCGCACAGGCGATCCTGCGGGCAGATGCGGCCGCAAATTTCCGGAAAGGTGTTGGTCAGCTGGCTAAGCTCGTAGGCCTCTCTAAGCCGCCCTTCGGCGGTCAGCCGGAGCCAGTCGGGAATGTTGTTGTGCAACGGGCAATGGGTCTGGCAATAGGGAACGCCACATTGGCTGCACCGGCTTGCCTGTTCCTTGGCCTTGGCATCCGCGAACTCTGCATAGATTTCATGGAAATCCTCACGCCGTTTCTCGGCCCCGCGTTTTTCGGGCATGTCCCGGTCGACGCTAATGAATTTCAACATTGGTTGCTTAGCCACTGCAAGCCCTCCCGACTCTGGTTGTGAGGCGGGTTTTATAATAGTCGAAACTCAATTAAAAGTCATAAAGTATGACCTATTGTCAAAATAATTTTGCTGCACAGCAGAAGATGACAGCGAAATACGCAAAATATATGTCCGAACCGGCCCCTTATTGACGTTTGCCTTTGAAAGCCAATGTTTTATAGGTGAGGAAAAGCCCGAGCAGGACACAGGCAATGCCGCTATTTCATATTTTCCTTGTGGCCGTCGTTCAGGGGATCACCGAATTTCTGCCGATCTCTTCTTCTGGTCACCTGATTCTCCTGCCAAAGCTGACCGGCCTTCAGGATCAGGGACAGATGATAGATGTCGCTGTGCATGTCGGGACTTTGATGGCGGTGATGATCTATTTCTGGGCCGATTTGCGCGATGCGATTCTTGGCCTTCCCCACCTGATGCGCGGGCGCGCCGATACCACCGGTGCGCGACTTGCGCTTTTGTTGCTGATTGCCTCGGTGCCGGTCATTGCCTTTGGCCTTTTGCTTCACCTGACCGGGCTAGAGGCGGAAATGCGGTCAATCGCCGTGATCGGATGGACAACGCTTGTCTTTGGCCTGCTGCTTTATTGGTCGGATCAGATCGGCGATACCGTAAAGACCGCCAAAGACTGGAACATTCAGGACGCGATGGTCATTGGCGTCTGGCAAGCGATTGCCCTTATCCCCGGCACGTCTCGCTCTGGCATCACCATCACCGGTGCACGGTTTCTTGGCTATGAGCGCCGCGATGCCGCCAAGGTGTCGATGCTGATGTCGGTGCCGACGATTTTTGCCAGCGGCATTTTTCTGGGCGGCGAAGTCTTTCTAAAAGCGGATATGGCGCTTTTGCACGATGGCGCAATTGCCGCCCTGTTTGCCTTTGGCGCAGCCCTGCTCGCGCTTAGCCTGATGATGCGGCTCTTGCGCAGCGTCAGCTTTACGCCCTACGTGATTTACCGCATCATCCTTGGCCTGTCCCTGTTGGGATTTGCCTATCTCTGAGCGCTTTAATGCGCGCGCAGGTTTTTCGCCGATTCCTTGATCGCCTCGTATTGGCCCGCAGGGCGGAATCGCCAGAGGTAATCGGGCAAGACCGCCTCGACGGCCACCGGGGTGATCCCAAGATCGGCAAAGCCACGGGCGCCCGGCGCAACGACATTATCCACCCTCAGGCTTTTGACCTGATCGCTGGTGATCTGCGCCGACACGAGGCCGAGGGTCGCGGTCTGGATAAAATCCATCACCCCACCCATCACCGACGCGATGCCAAAGGGGATGTTCACGATAAGGCGGCGGCGGCGGATCACCGTCAGCATCTGCTGCATCAGCTCGCGAAAGGTTGCCACCTCGGGGCCGCCAAGTTCGTAAATGCCGGGCTCGGCCTTGCCCATCGCGCCAAGAACGGCGGCCTGTGCGACATCATCCACGTAAACCGGCCGAAACTTGGTCTCGGCGCCAACCACGGGAAGGATCGGGCCAAAGCGCGTCATCCCGGCAAAGCGGTTAAAGAACTGGTCCTCGGCCCCAAAGATAACCGAGGGGCGCAGGATCACGGCGTTCGGGAAATACTCGATCACGCCCGCCTCGCCCTGGGCCTTGCTCCGGGCATAGGCGCTGTCGGACTCAAGATCGGCGCCGATTGCGGAAATTTGGACAAGCTGGGCAACGCCCTCTTCGGCGGCGAGCCGGGCGATGCGAACGGCACCTTCGTTCTGGATCGCCTGAAAGCTGTTGCGCCCCTTGCGATCAAACGTGCCGACGCAATTGATAACGGCATCCGCCCCCTTAAGCACGGCACGCACGCTGGCATCGTCGCGGATATTGCAAAACACCGGCTCGACCTGACCGACCACGCCGTAGGGTTTGACATGCATCGCCTCGTTCGGGCGACGCACTGCGACCCGTACCCGCCAGCCCGCTTGCGCCATACGCCGCGCGATGTAGCGGCCAACAAATCCTGATCCGCCGTAGATGGTTACAAGCTTTGTCATGAAAGGCCTCCGGGCTATGCGCTTTTGTTGACTTTCCTACCGCCCCAAAGCGGTTTCGACAAGGTGATATGGCAATATATGGGTTAACAGTGAATTCAGCGTTGACACTGCTTTTACCGAGGGATAAACGCCTGCTTCACGACACCTGCCCAGGTGGCGGAATGGTAGACGCGCTAGCTTCAGGTGCTAGTACTCGCAAGGGTGTGGAGGTTCGAGTCCTCTCCTGGGCACCAAATCCTCAGCTAACCCATTGGTTTAACTCCAGCTTTTAACAGTCGTTAGGAGCCGTAGACCATGTCGGAGACCATTTCGCCCACGTTCACCTTCGTGAAGGATGGGGTCTTTTACTTTAGCCGCCGCATCCCAAAAGAGCTGCAGCCTCATTACACATCACCTCGGATAGCGTATTCGCTTCGCACAAGATCAGCAAAGATCGCTGAAGCGAGAGCCAGACGAGCTGCCGATCAACTTGATGAGTATTGGTATCACCTGAGATCACGTGAAGTGGCACTGCCGGGAAAGCATATGCTGAGACTGCAGCGAGCCGCTGCCGGAGGTGCTACTGATCACCAGCCCGTCCACTCTTCATCATTTATTCTGTTGTCTGAAGCTGTAGGCATCTACCTCCAACAGAAGGGCAAGGGCCGCCCCGTAACGTTCCATAGGGCAGCTGAGCGGGCGTGTGGCTACGTTATCGACGCTTGCGGGGACAAACACCTCGACACTTATACAAAGGCTGATGCCAACGCTTTCCGTGACTCTTTGATCGCTCGTGGCCTAGCTGGCAGCAGCATGACGAGAGTCTTTGGGACAGTCAGGGCTGTGACGAACTTTGCCGCAAGCGAACAGGGTCTCACACTGAACAACCCATTTGCTGGCGTCTACTATGATCGCTCGGCTGGTGTCTCAGAACGCAATCCCATTCCCGCAACGACACTCAGTACCATCCAGAGCAAGTGCCGCGAGATTGACGATGATCTACGTTGGCTGGTCGCGCTGGTCTCAGATACCGGGATGCGCTTGGCTGAAGCGGCAGGGCTGACCAGAGAGGATATCGTCCGCCATGATGACGGGTCTCTTGTTGCCCGCGTTCGCCCACATCCTTGGCGTCGCCTCAAGACCAAGGGTAGCGAACGGGACATTCCACTCGAAGGAGAGGCACGATGGGCAGCCTTGAGCATCCTTGACCAGCAGACCACCTCCCAGTTCGCTTTTCCTCGCTACAACAGGAAAACCACGACGAACGCTAATGCCGCAAGCGCAGCACTGAATAAATGGATGAAGGAACACGTACCAGAAGGATGCACGATGCACAGCTTCCGCCATTCGATGAGGGATCGCCTAAGGGCTGTCGAGTGTCCAGCTGACATTGTTGACCAGATCGGAGGCTGGCAGACGGACGGAGTAGGCCACGGATACGGCTCAGGCTACCCGCTGGACGTCCTCAGGAAGTGGATGAAGGCAGTTACGTGGGCCGACATGGTCTACGGCTCCTAACGACTGTTAAAAGCTGGAGTTAAACCAATGGGTTAGCTGAGGATTTGGTGCCCAGGAGAAGTAGTTCAGCTCCTCCTACAGGCACTTCTTCAACTGGTAGCTCCAGCAAAACAAGGGCTATCAGCATCGGACTTGTCACGTCAACAGGAACCAAATGGTCTACGGTATGGCTGAGGCGCTTGGAGGACTCTCAGACTTCGGTTGCCCCCTGCTGAGGTGTGTGGCCTTGTGAGAGGGGATAGCAAGCGTCACGCGCCAGCTCACAGCCTCTGATGAAGCTTCTTGTTTCACAGTCACGGTAGGGGCTAGGGGGGGAAGGCGCAGCTTTGCCGTCATCTTGGCGACCGCGATCTCGCTCGTTTCCAAGGCCAGTTGCAGTTGCTCGATGCTTTCCGATGATGACCCAAACCGGTGATTGCGATGACCTGCCAACTGGTGGCGCAGCTTCTCGATCAGAACGGCCTGCGACTTCACCTCAGCCAGCAACAGCGATGTGAACTGCCTCAGCTCATCGGGGTCTTCCGGCAAGGATTTGGACACGTCCAGCATGGTCAAACCATAGCAAAACGACGGCGCGAGGGGAATCCCACACGCGCATTTATCCCGCCTTGAGCGGTGTCCAACTGCGCTGCGGCAAACGCCAATCAATCCCTTCGAGCAGCATCGCCAACTGCGCTGCGGTCAGGGCAATCTTGCCCTCTTTCGCCGATGGCCACACGAACCGACCTTTCTCCAGGCGTTTGCTGAACAGGCATGCGCCCTGACCATCCCACCAGATGATCTTGATCAGATCACCGCGCCGAC
>NZ_FWFJ01000018.1 GCF_900172365.1 Roseovarius gaetbuli | reverse complement strand
TCGCCTTGCGCTGACCGCTGACCAGACCTTCCGCGATGCAGCGCGCGACGGTCCCCTCGAACAGATGGCGCAGCAGTTCGCTGTCGCGAAACCGACCATGCCGGTTTTTTGAAAACGTCGAGTGATCGGGGATGCGGTCGTTCAGATCAAGGCGGCAGAACCAGCGATACGCGAGGTTCAGATGCACCTCTTCGCAGAGCCGTCGCTCGGATCGGATGCCGAAGCAATAGCCGACCAACAGCATGCGGATTAGCAGTTCGGGATCGACGGAGGGGCGGCCCGTGTGGCTGTAGAACTCCGCAAGATGCGTGCGGATGCCGCCAAGATCGACGAACCGGTCGATGGAGCGCAGCAGGTGATCCTGTGGGACATGATCCTCAAGCGAGAACTCGTAGAACAGCGCCGGTTGCGCTTCCTGCCTCGGTCCCATCATCGCCGGTCCTCCCCCTCGATTACAGGAATTGAATCAGCAGTTCAGACTTCGATCAAGGAAGAGTTTTTCAACAAAATAAGCCCAACCTGTTCATTCGTCAGAAGGCGGCGAATGCCGGCTTGCTCGGCACCACCAACAACAGGCCATAACCTAACCCGACCATGGTCACATGAAGATACTCAGAAAGACGAAAGCCTGATAATCGGTATGCGGTTGAAGCAGGGAATAATCGCCAACTGACATTTGGTATTTGCTGCAGCCAACGGTTGAAATCAACTTACGGCCTTTTTTGCTTCGAATTTTTCCCAAACGTGCATGTGTCCCTTTTGGCGGGCAGCGGCGAGCCAGAGTTTCCTGCGGGCGTCCGGTGTTTCCATTTTTTGGTATACTCCGCCTGAAAATTTTGGCCAATCAATAGCCAAACCCATTTTGACCATCTCTGCTGACAGGTCTCGACCATCTGGTAAGGTACACAGTGCCACAGTGCGCCCGTAGTCATCTTTCTCCGTTATTTCGGCGCGCACCTTGTGACCTTTGCAGAGCTTCACCAATGCCCACTTGGCTTTCTTGCCGTATGGGTGGTTAAGCTCGGGTGCATCAATACCGAACAAACGAACTTGCGTTTTGTTTATTGTAATAGTGTCACCGTCGGTAACGTACGCGGCACCTGCTATGACTTTCTTCGCAGGCAGATGTTCTGCGCTTTTTGCATCGAACCGTGCGGTTTGTTTTCTTGGAGTACCAGCCGACGAAATTCGGATCGGTTTCAGGGGCTCGTGTTGCGCCGGAGGATTATGCTTTGAATTTGCCGGACCATCGTCGGAGCGGTTAAAGCGAACGGCCACAATAACAATACCGATAAGTATCAGAAACCGAAAACTATTTCCACCGAAGTCACCTCGTTGATCTAAGAGTATTGCCCTCTATAAGTGCATATTTATTTAGAGAGATCCAGAAAGACCGAACGTTAGTCTGCTTTTGGCCACGAAAGTTCTACAGCAGGCCGTCAACGCTTTGATTGTTTATGAAGGAGAACTTCACAGCGGACATACATCCAATGTCTGTTTGGTCCCGCATTGCCGACCTTCAAGCAGATCGCGATGACGGTCGGGTTGGTGTCAGGGTTGCCTGACACATCCACGCAGCGTGATTGATAAAATGCTCGTTAACGGGTGTCGAGCAACACCGCCTCGACCCGCCGATTCAGATCGCGCGTGGCCGGGTCGCGGTTGCTGGCGATCGGCGCGAGATAGCCAAGACCTTCGGCCTCAAGCTGTGCGCGGGTAACGCCGTGGGTCGTGACAAGGCGTTCAAGCACGGCCCGCGCGCGGGCACGCGACAGCGCGATATTGGCGTCAAGCGCACCAACGCTGTCGGTATGCCCCACGAGCGCGATCCGACGTGCGGGATCGGCGTTCAGAAAGGCGGCCAAGGTCGCAAGGCTGGCAAACGGCCCCGGCCCGAGCGCCGTCGCGCCCGAGGCGAAATCAAGATCGCCCAACACCACGTGCCCCTCTGCGAGCAAGGCCTGCGCCAAGGGCGTGGTGGCTTGACCCTCATCGCCTTCGCCCTGTGCCACGGGCAGGTCAGGCAGGGTTTGCACCGCCCCGGCCCCGGTCGCGCTGATATGGCTGATCTGAACATAGCCGGTATCGCCAGAGCGGCTTACCAGAAGCGCGACATACTCAAGCCCGGCGCCGTCATCACCCCGGCGCGCCGCCAGATAGCGGAAATCGAACAGGTCGACGAACATATCCGGCGCGGCCAAAATCGGCGCGTTGAAGCGGAAATCAAACCCGCCACAGTCCTGATTGCTGCACTCGAAAAGCACCTGCCAGCCGGCCACTTCCAGCTCTTCGCGCATCGGCCGCAGAACCTGAAGCGTGGTAAGGCCCTGCCCGGTGACCCGCCAGGCCTGTTGTGTGACGCGCCCCTCAAGCCGGGCGCGCGGCAAGGTTGCGTCCGCAAAAGGGCCGGTGGGCAAAAGAAAGGTGTCAGCCTCTTCGACGATCTCTGCGCTCATCACCGCATTGCTTGGCAGAGACAGCTCCAGCGCCCCGCCGACCTGCGGCAGAACCAGCGCCAGAACAAGGGCCACCCGCGCGCGCATCACCCCTCGCGGGCCTGCGCGTGATATTCGGGGTTGGGCTGCATGCCGGTGGCGCTTGCGACCCGGTTGGTCATGTTGAAAAACGCCGCTACATTGGCGATGTCCCAGATGTCACGTTCACTGAACCCAACATCACGCAGCGCGGTGCGGTCAGCCTCTTCGATCGTGGCGCTTGCGGTCGTGACCTTGGCGGCGAAATCAAGCATCGCCCGCTGACGCGCATCAAGCGGCGCGACGCGGTAATTCATCACCATCGCCTCGCCCAATGCCGGATCGCCCGACAACTGACGCACCGCCGCGCCATGGGCGACCTGGCAATACCAGCAGCGGTTGATCGAGCTGACCACGACGGCGATCATCTCGCGCTCAAGTTTGCTGAGCCCGCTATCAGCCAGCATCAGCTCGTTATAAAGCGCAGCAAAGGTGTTGAGCTTTTCGATGTCAAAGGCATGCGCCTGAAGCACGTTGGGGATCATGCCAAGCTTGTCCTGACAGATATCGAAATATTTCTGCGTGGCGGGCGGCAGAGGGTCAACCATGGGCAGGTCAAGGGCGGTGGTCTGGTCTGGTTTTCTCATTTTCATCATGCCTTTTGTCGATAGTGATACTGTCCCACAAGCGTCATGCCGAGGGAAGCATAGAGGACGTTGGCGCCCGTATTGGCCTGGGTACAGACCACGCTCATATGCGTGGCGCCGTGGCTCGCGGCCCATGTGGCGGCGGCCTGCATCACATAACGGCCCATGTTCTTGCGACGGCTCTCGGCGTGCACCTCAAGCGCATGAACCATGGCGATTCCGTCATATATGGCACAGAATGCAGTGGCGGCGGGGCGGTTCTCGGCGCGCCCGAAAATGGTGGTTTTGGGGGACTGCGCGCGGCGCATCACGTCGATGCGCCCCGGCCCGATGCCGCCCGCCGCCCATATATCAAGCTGAATCGCCAGCGGCTCCCAGATGGCAAAGGTGCTGGTGCGCGGCGTCGGCTTGGCAAGGTCGCCAATCGGTGTGACGTAGAGATTGACCGGATCGACGATGTCATACCCCTGATCGGCCAGCATCGCGTCAAGCGCGTCGTCGCCCTCGCGGATCATGAAAAGCGGGGCCTGGCCAAGCGCCTGCATGGCGGTTTCCGCCTCGGCCAGCTTGTCAGCCGTGACCGGCTGGCGCGCAGTGGCCGACGACACCCGTTTGCCGCCACCCTGCCCGTCGCGGATCACCCAATCGTCAAGCTCGGATATGGTGGCGGGCGGCCATGTGCCCTCGACCACATCGTAAAGGGTATTCACATCGGGTGTCATGCTGGGAAGATCGCCGCAAGCTCGGCCATGGCGGCGTCAACGCGGCTTCCGTTCTGACCGCGAATGACGATATTGGCACCATAGCAGCCGTCGCGCTGAAACGGGTAAGAGCCGATGGATAGGTCGTCGTAACGCGCGGCGAGATCGCCAAGCGGCCCGGCAATGTCGCCTTCGCCCCGGTTGATCTCAAGGGTTTGCGACAACACCGGCGCGCCCCCGGTCAAGGTCGGCAGAATGCTGGCCAGCATCGCCTGAAAGATCGCGGGCACCCCGGCCATCACGTGCACATTCTCGATGCTGAACCCCGGAGCGGTGCTGATCGGGTTGTCGATCAAGCTCGCCCCGTCGGGAATGCGCGCCATGCGCAGGCGCGCCTCGTTCAACTCTTGGCCAGAGCGCGCGTAATGCGCGGCCAGAAGCGCGCGGGCATCGTCGCGCACGCCAATCGGGCGATCAAAGGCGCGGGCCACGTTCTCGGCGGTGATATCGTCATGGGTCGGGCCAATCCCGCCCGAGGTAAAGACCGTGTCATACCCCGCGCTTAGCGCCTTGACGGCGGCGACGATGGCCTCTGGGTCATCGCTGACCACCCGCACCTCTTGCAGGTCGATTCCGGCCTTGGTCAGCTCTTGGGCGAGGTAATGCATGTTCGCATCGCGTGTGCGCCCCGACAGGATCTCATCCCCGATGACAAGCATGGCGGCGGTTGGGTTCGGCATGTTGCGGGCCTCCTTGAACAGATGCATGACCCGGTATAGGCCTGCTGTCATGCGCTTTCAAACCCCTCTTGTGCCTGCCGTGCTTATCCGTCGCTATAAACGCTTCCTCGCCGATATCCGGCTGGAGGACGGGCGCGAGGTCACGGCCCATTGCGCCAACCCCGGAAGCATGATGGGACTGGCCGATCCGGGCCTTAAAATCTGGGTCGAGCCGAATGATGATCCAAAGAAGAAACTGAAATTCGGCTGGCGTCTGGTCGAGCATGAGGATGGCCATTTTACCGGCGTCGATACCAGCCTGCCGAACCGCGCCCTGCGCGCCGCGCTTGAGGCGGGTGATATTGTCGAACTGGCCGCCTATGACACTGTGCGCCCCGAACAGAAATACGGCACCAACAGCCGAATTGACTTTCTGTTGCAGGGCGCGGGTTTGCCCGATGCCTATGTCGAGGTGAAATCAGTGACCCTGGCGCGCGCGCCGGGCCTTGCGGAATTCCCCGATAGCGTGACGGCACGGGGCGCACGGCACCTTGGCGACCTGGCCGAAATGGCGCGTCTTGGCCATCGCGCCGTGCTGTTCTATCTGGTCCAGCGCAGCGATGCGCGCTCCGTCGGCGTGGCCCGCGATATCGACCCGGCCTATGCCGCCGCCCTTGATCATGCGCGCGCCGCCGGGGTCGAGGTTCTGGCCTATGGCACCGATATTGCCCCCGAAGCGATCACAATCGCACAAAGACTGCCCCTGCGGTAACCTGCCCCTCTGGTCCTTTCGCGCAAATGGGCCTAGATAAAGGGAAAATGTCACAACCGCACGAGAGGGCCAAGCGTGACCGAAAAACATCGTGGACGACTGACACGCGACGGAATTCGCATCCATGAGGCTGCGGATTTCGCAGGCATGCACAAGGCCGGCGAACTGGCCGCGCGCATTCTCGATGAGATCGCGGATCAGGTTTTCGTCGGTCAGAGCACCGGCGTGATCGACAAGCTGATCGAGGAAAAGGTCAACGAGGCTGGCGCCAAATCGGCGACGATCGGCTATAAGGGCTATCGTCACGCCAGCTGCATCAGCGTGAACCACGTGGTCTGTCACGGCATCCCGGGCGACAAATTGCTGAAAGACGGTGACATCCTGAACGTCGACGTGACGGTGATTGTCGATGGCTGGTTTGGCGACACAAGTCGCATGTACGTCGCAGGTAAGCTGAGCCGCAAGGCAGAGCGGCTTATCGAGATCACGCATGAATCCCTGATGAAGGGGATCGAGGCGGTCAAACCCGGCAATACCTTTGGCGATATCGGCCACGCGATTCAATCTTATGTCGAGGCGCACCGCATGTCGGTGGTGCGTGATTTCTGCGGTCACGGCCTTGGCCGGGTGTTTCACGCCCCGCCCAATGTTCTGCACTATGGGCGTCCGGGCACCGGTCCGGTCCTCGAAGAGGGCATGTTCTTTACCATCGAACCGATGGTAAATCTGGGCCGCCCGGAAACCAAGGTTCTGGCCGATGACTGGACGGCGGTGACACGTGACAAGTCGCTCTCGGCGCAGTTCGAGCATTCCATAGGGGTCACCGCAACCGGCGCCGAGATTTTCACGCTTTCGCCCGCGGGCCGGTTTCACCCGACCTGGGCCGCATAACCTTAAACGGCGCGCAACACCGCGCCGGGGTTCATGATCCCCTTGGGGTCAAGTGCGGCCTTGATTGCGCGCATCGCCGATAGCTTTGCCGGATCACCATAACGCTCTAGGTCATCAACCTTGAGCCGCCCGATGCCATGTTCGGCAGAGACCGAACCGCCCATCTCATCCACAAGATCGTGCAGTGCCCGCTTGATTTGATCGCGCTCGGCGTCATGATCGGCGCGGGTCTTTCCGGGCATCGGAAAGACGTTGTAGTGCAGGTTGCCGTCGCCAAGATGGCCGAAACAGTTGATCCTGAACGCGCCCAAAGCCGCAATAACCTCGCGGCCCTTTTCGACGAAGTCGGGTATCGCGCCCATCGGCAGGGAAATGTCATGCGAGCTGGCCGACCCGACGCGCCGGTTGGCCTCGGGAATCTGTTCGCGCACCTCCCAAAAGGCCTGACGCTGTGCCTCGGATTGGGCAATGATGCCATCGCTGACCAATCCCGCCTCCATCGCCTCGGCAAACAGGGTCTCAAGCGCGCTCGCCGGATCAAGCCCGCGGGCAAGGCCGACCTCGATCAACACGAACCACTCGGGGTGCGTGTCAAACGGCTGGCGGATATCGGGCAATTCCTGCGCCAAAAACTCCAGCCCCTGACGATGCATCAGCTCGAACGCACTCACGCCCTCGCCCATGTGATCGCGCGCCAGCGCCAGTAAATCCAGCGCCGCGCGTGGGTCTCGCACAACCATCACCGCCGTGCCCTCGCCTGCGGGACGCGGATAAAGCTTGAGCGCGGCGGCGGTGATCACCCCAAGCGTGCCCTCCGAGCCAATCAGAAGGTTCCGAAGGTCATAGCCGGTGTTGTCCTTGCGCAACCGCTTGAGACCATGCCAGATCTGCCCGTCGGGCAAGACCGCCTCAAGCCCAAGACACAGATCACGCGCATTGCCATAGCGCAGCACATTCACCCCACCGGCATTGGTCGCCAGATTGCCACCGATCCGCGCGCTACCTTTGGCGGCAATGCTCAGCGGGAAAAGCCGGTCAACCTTGGCCGCGGCCTCGTGAATGTCCTGAAGGATGGCGCCTGCCTCGACCACCATGACGTTCTCTTCGGTGTAAACTCCACGCACCGCCCGCATCCGCTCAAGGCTCAGGATCACCGGCAGCGCCCCCTCGGGGCTAAGCTGTCCGCCGACAAGCCCGGTGCCTCCGCCATAGGGCACAAGCGGCACGGCGGCCTCGAACGCGGCGCGCACGATCTTTGCCACATCTTCGGTGCAATCGGGCGCGACGACAACGCCCGCCCGCCCCTGCCAGCGGCCGCGCGGCTCTTCAAGATAGGCGGGGCCGACCTCGCGAAAGGCCGCAGCGGGCAATTGCTTGCGCAGGTGTTCAACAAAGGCGGGGGTCACGGAATTCAATGTCATGCGCCTTACCTATCACGCAGGTCCAAGCGATCCAGCCCTTTCATCATTCCATAAATACTCAAAACCCAACACTCTCCCCTTGCGCCATCGCTCACTCTCCTTCGCGCAGATAGGCGGGACGCAACACCACGATGGTCGGCCTCTCGGGCAGGCTGCGCAGGGAAAGCTCGATCTCGCTGGTTCCGGGGATGCTGATCGCTAAATCATTTTCCATCCCGGCCAGAAACCGCCCCAGGGTGACATCGCCGAACCAGTGCATCGGGATGACGACGTTGGCCTTGACCCGGCGCAACACGCGCATCATGCTCTCAAGGTCCATGGTAAATCCACCATCCACCGGCGCCATCACCACGTCCATGCGGCCAAGGGCGGCATATTGATCGTCCGTCGGCTCGTGATGCAGATGCCCCAGATGGGCAATGCAAAGCCCCTCGGCCTCGAAGATGAAAATCGAATTGCCCTTCGGTTCGACCCCGCCATTGTACGACCGGATATCGGTCGAAACATTGCGCACCACCATGGCGCCAAGATCAAGATGATGCTCGATCCCCTCACCATAAGGGCCCCAGCCCGGCAAGGCATGCGGAATGATCGGATCTGGGCTTGCCGTCCAGTGGGTCTCATGGGCGTGGTTCATGGTCACCACATCGGGAATGAAATCGACATTGCCGATATAGCCGGTGAAATCCGTCACCGCCGCAAGGTCGCCTGCCTGAATAAGAAACGAGGCATGTGCAATATAACGCAGCCGCACGTTATGGTCGGGCAAAGGATCACGAAACCCAGCCTTGTGGATATAATTCACCCCCGGCGCGTCCTGCGCGAGGGCGATGCAATGGCTTGGGGCGCGCTCCTGCGCGTTGGCATGACTGGCCAGAAGCAGAACAAAAAGGACAAGTCGGATCATCGGCATTCCTCCTTTACCCGGTAAAGGATAGCACGATTCAGGCCTTAGCCAACATCGGTGCGCCCGCGCCGATCCGCCCGCAACGCCGCATAAAGCACATGCGTGCGCCAGCGGCCGTTGATCTGAAGATAACTTTGCGCGACACCCTCATATTTGAAGCCGCATTTTTCCAACAACCCGCGCGAGGCATGATTTTCGGGCAAACAGGCCGCTTCGATCCGGCTGATATCGAGGCGCTCGAACGCGTAATGCACCACGCCTTCAATCGCCTCCTGCATATAGCCCTGGCGCGCGTAATACTGTCCGATCCAATAACCAAGCGTGCCCGCCTGCGCCGGGCCGCGCCTGATATTATCAAGCGTGATCGCCCCCAAAAGCGCCTGATCCTCGCGCCGGATCAGAAACAGCGGCATCGCGCTTCCGTTGGAAATCGAGCGTTGCGCCCAATAGACCCGGTTGGAAAATCCCTTGCGCGCAAGGTGATCACTGGCCCAGAGCGGCTCCCAAGGGGTGAGGAAATCGGCGCTTTCGGCGCGTAGCCCGCTCCAGTGGCGAAAATCGCCAATCACCGGCTGGCGCAGGGTCAGACGCTCGGTCTCGATCCGCAACTTCCGGCGTGGCAACATCAGCATCAGGCGGCGCGCCTCTCATTCAGCCCGATAAGGGTTGGCGCATTCTCCACCGGGCCATAAAGCGCAAGCGCCGAGGGCGCTCGTTCAACCGTGGCCTCGGCAATCCGGCGCACATCCTCTAAGGTGACCGCATCAATCCGCCCGACCACTTCGGCAAGCTCCGGCACCCGGCCCCAGATCTGAAGCATCCGCGCCAGACGCTCGGCGCGGTTTGACGGGCTCTCAAGCCCCATCAACAGCCCCGCCTTCATCTGCGCGCGGGCGCGTTCAACCTCGGCGGCGCTCATGTCATCGGCGGCGCGCTTCATCTCGTCGATCGTGATGCCCGCCAGATCGCCAAGCTGATCGGCGGAGGTGCCGGCATAGATCGTCATCATCCCGGTATCGGCATAGGCCCCGGCCTGAGCATAGATCGTATAGCACAGCCCGCGCTTTTCGCGGATTTCCTGAAACAGGCGCGAGGACATGCTGCCGCCAAGCGCGCTTGCGTAAATCTGGGTCGTATAGATATCGGGATCGGCGTAATTGGGGCTTTCAAAGGCCAGTGCAAAATGCGCCTGCTCCAGATCCTTGATGTGACGCGCCTCGCCGCCCTGAAATCTGGCAAGTGGCGGCTCGATCACAGAACTCGGGATCATGTCGCCAAACATATCAGTGGCCATGCGCACAAGTTCGTCATGATCGACCGCCCCCGCCGCCGACAGGATCATCTGACCGGGGCGGTAATACTGATCGACAAAGCCCTCAAGATCGGGGCGCGCAAAGCCGCGCACGCGCTCTTCGGCGCCCAGAATGGTGCGGCCAAGCGGGTGATCGGGATAGGCCTCTTCCTGAAGCCAGTCAAAAATGATGTCGTCGGGCGTATCGGCGGCCTGTCCGATTTCCTGAAGGATCACGCCCCGCTCGACCTCTATCTCGCGGGTATCAAACACCGGATTGCGCAGGATGTCGGCCACCACATCAAGCCCCAGAGGCACGTCCTCTTTCAGGACACGCACGTAATAGGCGGTCACCTCGCGGCTGGTATAGGCGTTGATATAGCCGCCCACATCCTCGATCGCCTCGGCGATCTCAAGCGCGCTGCGCCGCTTGGTGCCCTTGAACGCCATATGTTCGAGGAAATGCGCGATGCCGTTCTGCTCTGCCCGCTCGTTGCGGGCCCCGGCCAGAACCCAGACACCGATGGCCGCCGATTGCAGCCCCGGCATATGCTCGGTGACGATGCGAAATCCGTTGGGAAGGGTGGTCAGTTGGACACTCAATGGGCGATCCGTTCCTTGATAAGGGTTTCGATGGCGCTCAGGTCGTTGGCCACCCGCGTCAAGCGCTCTGGGCGGTCGTAAAGATCGGCCATGCGTTCCGGCAGGGGCGCGTGCTGACCCGAGGCCTCTTGCACAGCGTCGGGAAACTTCGCCGGATGGGCGGTGGCCAGCGTGATCATCGGCACGCCGGTCTGGCGCATGGTCTCGGCGACATGCACACCGACGGCGGAATGCGGGCAGAGCAATTCGCCGGTTCCGGCCCAGGTGCGCGAAATCGTGGCGCGGGTCTCATTCTCGTCACAGCGCCCCGAATCAAAGGTTTCGCGCAACGCCTGCAAGGCGCCCTGGCTCACGGAAAAACCACCGGCCTTAAGCTCGTCCATCAATTGAGCGACCGCGCCACCATCTTCGCCGTAAGCGTAATAAAGCGCGCGCTCGAAATTCGAACTGACCTGAATATCCATCGACGGGCTGATCGAGGGGATCACGCCGTCGGGCTTGTATTCGCTGGTCGAGAGACAGCGATGCAGGATGTCGTTTTGATTGGTCGCCACCACAAGCCGGTCAATCGGCAGGCCCATGCGGCGCGCAATAAAGCCCGCGAAGACATCGCCAAAATTGCCGGTCGGCACCGTAAAGCTTACCTTGCGATCCGGCGCGCCAAGCGACACGGCGGCAGTAAAGTAATAGACCACCTGCGCCAGAACCCGCGCCCAGTTGATGCTATTGACGCCGGCAAGGCCGACCGCATCGCGGAACTCGAAATCGTTGAACATATCCTTGACCCGCGCCTGCGCGTCGTCGAAATGCCCGTCGATGGCGAGCGCATGCACGTTGCCCTCAGACGGAGTTGTCATCTGACGGCGCTGCACCTCGGAGACGCGGCCATGCGGGTAAAGGACAAATACATCCACCGCATCAAGCCCGCGAAACGCCTCGATCGCCGCTGACCCGGTATCGCCGCTGGTGGCGCCGACGATGCACACGCGCTTGCCAGACCGCTTGAGAGAAAATTCGAACAGCTGGCCAATCAGCTGCATCGCGAAATCCTTGAAGGCGAGCGTCGGGCCGTGAAACAGTTCGAGCAGGAAATGCCCGCTATCAAGCTGTTTCAAAGGCGCGCGCGCCGCGTGGCCAAACCCGGCATAGGCGCGCGAGATGATGCCGCGAAACTCGGCGTCGGTGAAAGCATCGCCCAGAAACGGGCGCATCACGCGAAAGGCGACCTCTTCATAGCTTTGTCCCTCAAGCGCGCGGATATCAGCCGGGCTCATTTCCGGGATCGATTCGGGCAGATAAAGGCCGCCATCGCGCGCAAGCCCGGTCAACATCGCCTCTTCAAAGCTGAGCGTGGGCGCATTGCCCCGTGTCGAGATATATTTCACGTCGTTTTGCCTTTCTCTGCCTGCCGCATCCGCCACAGGAAAAACCCGGTCATCATCAGCCAGATAACGGCCAGCGAATACCACGTAATTGCATAGTTGAGGTGATCGTTCGGAATGCCGCTTATGTCCAGCGGCAGCGGCGCAAGGCCCGGCTCGGAGACCGAGATCTTGCGCGCGACCACCAAGATCGGTTCAGTCTTGAGGATCTCGGCCATCGGCGCAAGATCGCGCGCGAACCAGATATTTTTGGCAACGTCGTTTTCCGGCGTCGAGCTTAGCCGCTCGTCGGGCCAATGCAGGTTACCCGTGACCTCGATAATACCCACGGGCGGGGCCGGGAGCGGATCGTTCACCGAGATGAAACCACGATCCAAGAGAACCCGGCGCGCGCCGGTATCAAAGGCGGAAATCAGGCGATATCCCGCGCCGATCTGTTTCTGGCTGACAAGCACGCGCAGGGCCGTGTCGCCGACCGTGCCGCTGACCTGCACCGGAAGATAGCGGTGATCGTCGATGCTCGGCGTTTCAGGAATCTCGGTCGGGGGGGCGGAAATCTGGGCGCGGATATCGGCAAGGATCGCCTCTTTCCAGGCCAGCCGGTCAAGCTGCCAACTGCCGAGGGCGACAAGCACCGCAGCGCCAGCCAGGCCAAAGATCACAGGAATGATATAGCGGCGCACCGCGGGCCTCCGTCAAAGGAAAAGCGCGCACCCTCGTGCGCGCCTTGATGTTTTGCCGTTCCGCGCGGATTGTTCAACCACATTCCGCGCCGACTGTTTGGCTTAGCCGCCCCAGATATAGATCGCGGCGAACAGGAACAACCAGACCACATCAACGAAGTGCCAGTACCAGGCTGCCGCCTCGAAACCGACATGCTGTTCGGGGGTGAAATGACCACGCTGAAGACGGATCAGGCAGACGAAAAGGAAGATCGTGCCGATGACCACATGCGCACCGTGAAAGCCGGTCGCCATGAAGAAGTTGGCGCCATAGATGTTGCCCGAGAAGCCAAAGGCCGCATGGCCATATTCATAGACCTGAAACACGGTGAAGAGCGCACCAAGGGCAATCGCAAGGATAAGCCCCCACTTCATGTCTTTGCGGTTGTTGTCATGCACAAGCGCGTGGTGCGCCCATGTGGCGGCACAGCCAGAGCACAGCAGGATCAGCGTGTTGATCAGCGGCAGATGCCAGGGGTCAAAAGTCTCGATGCCAGCCGGCGGCCAGACACCATCAACCAGCGGGCTTTGCGGGCCCATCGGGTACATTGCGTGCTTGAAGAAGCTCCAGAACCATGCGGCGAAGAACATGACTTCGGACATGATGAACATCATGAAGCCATAGCGCAGGCCGATCCGCACGACCGGTGTGTGATCGCCGGTCTCGCCTTCGTTCACCACATCGGCCCACCAGCCGAACATGACGTAAACAACGCCGACAACCCCGGCCAAAAGCATCCACGGACCATGGTCGTGGAAGAAAAGGACCGCGCCGAACAGCATGACGAACCCCGCCAAAGAGCCGAGAAGCGGCCAGAGGGAGGGGGGCAGAATGTGATAGTCGTGATTTTTTTCGTGTGCCATCTTTGTATTTTCCCTCGTCGAAGGCTCAGTTCAATTGTGTATCGGTTTTGTTGCTCTGCACAAGCGCCGCTTGGGTCTCTTCGGGCAGATCAATTTCGTAGAACGTATAGGACAGGGTGATCGTATGCACGTATTTTGCGTCCCTGTCTGTTACGATTTCGGGGTCGACGTAAAACGTCACCGGCATCTGCACCCGCTCGCCGGGTTGCAGCACCTGTTCGGTGAAGCAGAAACAGTCGATCTTGGTGAAAAACCCACCCGCCTCGTAGGGGGTGACGTTATAGGCGGCAGAGCCGGCAACAACGCGGTCGGTCGGGTTATAGGCCTCGTAAAAGGCCAGGCCGGTCTCGCCGATCTTCAATTCCATCTCATGCACGACCGGTTTGAATTCCCATGGCATGTTGCGGTCCTTGCTGCCGTCAAAGCGGATCTTGATGGTCTGCTCCAGCACGGTATCGCTGGCGACGGCGGCGACGCCGGTGGTGCCGCCAAAGCCGGTCACCCGGCAGAACCAGTTGTAAAACGGCACCGAGGCCCAGGCCAGCCCCCCCATAAGCACCACGACACCCACGAGCCGGGTCACGGTTTTGAGTTTCGGATCCATCGCCATCAGCTTGTCGCCCCCTGTTTAGCAGGAACCTTGAAGTCGTTGTTCGACACCTTGGCAATGGTCAGGCCAAACACCAGTGCCACGAAAATCGCCAGCACAAGACCAAGGCCAAGATTGCGGCCAAAGCGGCGCTTGTGAAGTTCATGTTCCTCGCGAAAGCTCATACCCAGCCTCCAAGCCCAAAGCCTGCCAGAGCGGCCTCGGCCAGAATTGCGGTGAAATGCGCGAAAAGATACCACAGCGACAGCTTGAACGCCTTCTTCTCAACCCGGTATTCATCGGCCTCGGCCATGACTTCGTCGCGCCGCCAGATCACATAGGCGTCGCGCAGGAACAGGGCGTTGAACACCAATGCCACCGCAAGATAGATCGGCCCGCCAATCCCGGTAAACGCCGCGCCAACCGCAAGAATGGCCAAGAGCACCGTGTAGACGAAAATATGTGTCCGTGTTGATTTGCGCCCATGCGTCACGGTCAGCATCGGCACCCCGGCCTTGTGGTAATCGCCTTTCATGAAAAGCGCCAAGGCCCAGAAATGCGGCGGGGTCCACATGAAGATAAGCGCGAACATCAGCACCGATTCTATGCTGATTGATCCGGTCGCCGCCGCCCAGCCGATCATCGGAGGAAAGGCCCCTGCCGCGCCACCGATGACGATATTCTGCGGGGTCCAGCGCTTGAGGCCGATAGTGTAGATCACCACGTAGAAAAAGATCGTAAAGGCCAGAAGGCCCGCCGCCACCGCATTGGTGGCCAGCCAGAGCATCACGACCGACATCACCGCGAGAGTCACACCAAAGGCAAAGGCCTCGTCTCGGGTGACCTTGCCGGCCGGAATCGGGCGCTTGCTTGTCCGCTTCATCAGCGAATCAATATCGGATTCCCACCACATGTTGAGCGCACCGGCAGCGCCGCCGCCCACCGCAATGAACAGGATCGCGGCCAAGCCGACAATTGGGTGCACACCGACCGGAGCCGCCAGCAGACCGACAAACGCAGTGAACACAACAAGCGTCATCACCCGCGGCTTGAGCAGGGCGAAGAAATCGCCGAACTCGGCCTCGCCGGGCTGCGCCGTCTGGGTGGTGGTGCTGGTGTTGATGGTCGCGTCGCTCATCTGGCTCTCCGCTGGCCCCTGAGGGTCACATTTGGGGAGACTGCGCGCAGGGTGCGCGCAGTCCTTTAGGCTTAGTTGGCCGAAGCCACGTTAACCGAGCGCGGCGTACCGGCATATTCCTCGATCGCGCCCTCAAGCCACTTTTCATATTCGGCTTCGCTCACCACCTTGACGGTGATCGGCATGTAGGCATGCGACTGACCGCAAAGCTCGGAACACTGACCAAAATAGATGCCTTCTTTCTCGGCCTTGAACCAAAGCTGGCTCAGGCGGCCGGGAACCGCATCCTGCTTCACGCCAAAGGCGGGGATGGTCCAGCTGTGGATCACATCTGCGCCTGTCAGCTGCATGACGACAACCTTGTTGACCGGAACGACAACCGATGTGTCGGTGGCCAGAAGGAATTCATCCTTGCTGTAACCCGCTTCGACAAGCTGCGCCTCGACCTCGGGGCTCATACGGTTTTCACCACCGGTGGCCGGCGCGCCGATCATGTAGCTGTCAAAGCCGAAATCATGGTCGGTATATTCATATCCCCAGTACCACTGATAGCCGGTGACCTTGATGTGCACTTCGCCGTCGGGAATTTCCTGTTGCTTGAACAGAATGGGAAGCGAAAACGCCCCAATGAACACCAGGATGACAATCGGGATGATCGTCCAGGCGATCTCGACCGGGGAATTGTGGGTGAAGGTCGCCGAGGTTGCGTTCGCGCGGCGGTTATAACGCACGGCCACGATCGCAAGAAGCACGGTCACGAAAAGCACGATGGCGATGATGATCACGTTGATCATCCCGTCGAGCCATTGCAGATCGCGGGCCAGCTCGGTCGCGGCGGGTTGGAACCCCATCTCGCCATCTGTGGGTTTGCCGACGATCTCTAGACCCTCCTGCGCCATGGCAGGAAGGGCGGAAAGGGCGGCCAGAACGGCCATAAGGCTTGAAGTTAGTCGCATTTTAACCCCTGATCGGTTGAAGCGGTTCATATATCTTTGTACGGGTCGACCCACCCAAAGGCGGAATCCCATTGTCTCAGTGCCGTCTAAAACCATATTCTGCACCAGACGACAAGAAAGACCATTGCGGCAAACGGACGCTTTTTTGATTTAGATCAAATTAATCGCCACCGTCTTAACGCCGCTATATAGGACAAATTTCGCCATGACCGATACCCCTTTTCGCCCATTCGACAGCCTTCTTGACCGCGACACGGCGCTGAGCCACCTGCAAGAGGCCACCAGAGGCGCCGATGATGGCGAGCTTTTTCTTGAGCGGCACCGCTCCGAGGGCCTTCTTTTTGACGATGGTCGCGTCAAGACCGCCTCTTATGACGCCTCCGAAGGCTTCGGGCTGCGGGCCGTGCGCGGCGAGGTCACGGGCTATGCACATTCCTCCGAGGTCAACGACTCCGCCCTGATGCGCGCGGTTGAAACCGCCCGGCTTGCGGTTGGCGAAGGCGGCGGCACGCTGGCCGCGGCGCCCGCGCAGACCAACCGCCGCCTTTATACGGATGCCGATCCGATTGCCGGGGCAAGCTTTCCGGTCAAGCTTGAGACCCTGCGCGAGATTGACGCCTTCGCCCGCGATCTTGATGCCCGCGTGGTACAGGTCTCGGCCTCGATTGCGGCATCTTTGCAAGAGGTCACGATCCTGCGCCCAGATGGCACCGAGGTCAGCGACACACGCCCGATGACGCGGGTCAATGTCTCGATCATCGTCGATGACCAGGGTCGGCGCGAACAAGGCAGCGCGGGCGGTGGCGGGCGCGTGGGCCTTGATGGTATGCTTGATCCCGCCGATTGGCAGGCCAAGACCCGCGAAGCGCTGCGCATCGCGCTTGTGAACCTGCGCGCCGAGCCTGCGCCTGCGGGCGTGATGGATGTGGTGCTTGGCCCCGGCTGGCCGGGCATTTTGCTGCATGAGGCGATCGGCCATGGGCTTGAGGGCGATTTCAACCGCAAGGGCAGCTCGGCCTTTGCGGGGCTGATGGGCCAGCGGATTGCGGCGCCGGGCGTGACGGTGCTGGATGATGGCACGATCCCGGATCGGCGCGGCAGCATCACCTTTGACGATGAGGGCACGCCGTCAGGTAAGAACGTGCTGATTGAGGACGGGATTTTGGTCGGCTATATGCAGGACCGCCAGAACGCCCGCCTGATGGGGGTTGCGCCCACCGGGAACGGGCGGCGCGAAAGCTACGCCCATGCGCCGATGCCGCGGATGACCAACACCTATATGCTTGGCGGCGAGGCCGAGCCCGACGATCTTGTGGCCGAGCTCAAGGACGGCATCTATGCCGTTGGCTTTGGCGGCGGGCAGGTCGACATCACCAATGGCAAGTTCGTGTTCAGCTGTACCGAGGCCTACCGCGTGAAAAACGGCAAGATCGGCGCCCCGGTCAAGGGCGCCACCCTGATTGGTGACGGCGCGACCGCCCTCAACCAGATTCGCGCGCTTGGCAATGACATGGCGCTTGATCCCGGCATGGGAAATTGCGGCAAACAGGGCCAATGGGTGCCTGTGGGCGTGGGCCAGCCGACGGTTTTGATCGGCGGTTTGACGGTTGGCGGATCGGCCACCAGCTAGCGAACGGCGCACCCAACCGGTCTGATCCAGCGGAATGCGCTCACGCGCATGCCGTATTCCAAGATAGGCTAGACGCGGCGTGACGCGATGCACAGCCTGTCGCACTGCCCGAATTCACCGTTCTTCAAATACTCATTTCACAATACCCGCCCAGAAAAACACGGGCGGCGGACCTGTTTGAAGGGTTCAAATCTGTAATTTCAATTATTATTTCATTATAATTCCGATACTTAACCTCGTTTTCGCAAGACCTTCCTTTTTAACGTCCTTGGTTTACTGCCCGTTAACCATCCGCGCCCTACTACTGAATACAGCAAGAAGGCGAGGCCATGATGTCCGAGGAAACACATCCTTCCACTCACCCCCCACTCCCACCCACCACGGAAGATGATCGGGTCTCGTGGCTTCGCCTCTTGCGCTCTCGCCGGGTTGGCCCGGCAACCTTTCACCGCCTCATGTCCGAACACGGCAGCGCCGATGCGGCGATTGACGCCCTGCCGGGCGTCGCCCGTGACGCAGGCGTCGAGGATTACAAAATCTGCCCTCTTGGCGTGATCGAGGCCGAGCTGCGCGCAGGCAAGGCAGCGGGGGCGCGGTTGATCTCCTGCAGGCATGCGGATTATCCCGAATTTCTGAAACAGATATCGGATGCGCCCCCGCTGCTTTGGTGCATCGGCGATAGCAGCATTCTGCAACGCCCGATGATCGGGCTAGTGGGCGCACGCAATGCCTCGTCGCTTGGCACTCGGATGGCCAAATCGCTGGCGGCTGACCTTGCGGCTCGCGGCTTTGTCATCACCTCGGGCCTTGCGCGCGGCGTCGATACCGCCGCGCATCTGGCCAGCCTAGAAGGCGGCACTGTCGCGGTGATGGCTGGCGGGGTTGATGTCATCTATCCGGCCGAGAACACCCGGCTTGCACATCAGATCGCCGAAACAGGCGTGCGCGTCTCGGAGCAACCCATCGGCCTTATCCCGCAAGCGCGCCATTTTCCAAGCCGCAACCGTCTTATCAGCGGCATGGCGCAGGCGGTCGTGGTGGTCGAGGCCGCCGCGAAATCCGGCTCGCTTATCACGGCGCGCAATGCCCTTGATCAGGGGCGCGAGGTTATGGCCGTGCCGGGACACCCCTTTGATGCGCGCGCCAGCGGGTGCAATATGCTGATCCGCGACGGCGCGCATCTGGTGCGCAACGCCGCCGATATCATCGACGCCCTGCCCGAAGTTCAGGCCCCAGAGGTTCAGCCCGACCTGCCGCTTGAGGTGCCGCAAAAAGCGCCGCCAGAGCGAAGCCTGCGCGAAACCGCTGCCCTGCATGACCAGATTTTGCGCCGTCTCGGCCCGTCGCCTCTTGCCGAAGATCAGCTTATTCGCGACCTCTCGGCCCCGGCCCGCTCGGTGGCGCCGGTGCTTTTGGACCTCGAGCTTGACGGGCATATCACCCGACAGCCCGGCGGTTTGCTGTCGCTTGCGCGCTAGGGCGCACCGAGGCACCACCAAAAACACGCCGCATTGACAATTCCCCTTGCCAGCCCACATGGTCCGCCGCCATAAGCCTCGTCCAGAGTTGAAAAGGAGTATCCATGCCCGTTGTCGTTGTCGAATCCCCCGCCAAGGCCAAGACGATCAACAAATATCTGGGCCCGGGATACACCGTTCTGGCAAGCTATGGCCACGTGCGCGACCTGCCACCCAAGGACGGTTCGGTGGATACCGAAAACGGCTTTGAGATGAAATGGGAGATCGGCGCCGACAGCCGCAAACATGTCAAAGCCATCGCCGACGCGCTGAAAGACGACAACGCGTTGATTCTCGCGACCGACCCGGATCGCGAGGGCGAGGCGATCAGCTGGCACCTGGAAGACACCCTGCGCAAGCGCAAGATCATCAAGAAGGACACGCCGGTCAGCCGCGTGGTGTTCAACGCGATCACCAAATCTGCCGTCACCGAGGCGATGAAGAACCCGCGCCAGGTTGATGCGCCGCTGGTCGAGGCCTATCTTGCGCGCCGCGCTCTGGATTATCTGGTCGGGTTCAACCTCTCGCCGGTGCTCTGGCGCAAATTGCCGGGTGCGAAATCGGCGGGCCGGGTGCAATCGGTCTGTCTGCGTCTCATCGTCGAGCGCGAGATGGAAATCGAGGCGTTTAATTCGCGCGAATACTGGTCGCTCAAGGCCTTGTTCACCACCCCGCGCGGCCAGGAATACGAGGCGCGCCTGACGGTTCTGGCGGGCAAGAAGCTTGATAAATTTGACCTAAGCAACGCCACCCAGGCCGAGCTTGCGGTTCAGGCGGTCACATCCCGCGCCCTCACGGTCAAATCGGTCGAGGCCAAGCCCGGCACCCGCAACCCCTCGGCGCCCTTCATGACCTCGACCCTGCAACAAGAGGCCAGCCGCAAATTCGGCATGGGCGCGCGGCAATGCATGAACGCGGCGCAGCGGCTCTATGAGGCGGGCTATATCACCTACATGCGGACCGACGGGATCGACATGGCCCCCGAGGCGGTAATGGCCGCGCGCGATGCGATCAAGGATCGGTTCGGCGAGGAATACCTGCCCAAAAGCCCGCGGATGTACAAGAACAAGGCCAAGAACGCGCAAGAGGCCCACGAATGTATCCGCCCCACCGAAATGACCCGCGATGCCGGCAAGATCAAAACCACCGACGCCGATCAGCGCAAGCTTTACGATATGATCTGGAAGCGCACGCTGGCCTGTCAGATGGCGGCGGCGCGGCTTGAACGGACCACGGTCGATATCGCCAGCGATGACGAACAGGTCGAATTGCGCGCCACCGGTCAGGTGATGATGTTCGACGGCTTTCTGCGGGTCTATGAAGAGGGCCGCGATGATGTGTCGGGCGATGACGATGATGATCGCCGCCTGCCCCAGATCACCGAAGGTGAAAAAGCCGCCTTTGCCAAATCCTCGCTGCGCGACCAATTCGCAAAGGCCAGCGATCAGGATGATGATGTGGTCGAGGGCGCGGGCGGCGCGATGACGCGCAGCACGGCGGCGGTTCTGGCCGCCAACGAGGCCGTGCTTGCGCTTCAGCATTTCACGCAACCGCCGCCGCGCTATACAGAGGCGACGCTGGTCAAGAAGATGGAAGAGCTCGGCATCGGGCGCCCCTCGACCTATGCCAGCGTGATCACCACGATTCAGGATCGCGAATATGTCCGCAAGGAACAAAACCGCCTGATCCCCGAGGACAAGGGCCGGATCGTCACGATCTTCCTGCTGAATTTCTTTCGCCAGTACGTCGGCTATGAGTTCACCGCCAACCTTGAAGAAGAGCTTGACGAGGTCAGCGCAGGCCAGGCCAATTACAAGGCCGTGCTTGATCGGTTCTGGCGCGATTTCTCGGCGGCGATTGCCGAAGCCTCTGATCTGCGGATCACCGAGGTGCTTGATGTGCTGGATGATGCGCTTGCGCCCACGCTCTATCCGCCGCGCGAAGACGGCAGCGATCCGCGCCAATGCCCGCTTTGCGGCACTGGCCAGTTGCATTTGAAAACCTCCAAGACCGGCGGTTTTGTCGGCTGTGGCAATTATCCCGAGTGCCGCTATACCCGCCCGATTGGCGGCGATAGTGCCGATGGCGGTGACCGGGTTTTGGGCGAAGACGGCGGCGATGAGATCAGCCTGCGCTCGGGGCGGTTTGGCCCTTACGTTCAGCGCGGCGAAGCCACCGAAGAGAACAAGAAGCCGCCCCGCGCCAGCCTGCCCAAGGGCTGGAAGGCCGAGGATATGGACCTTGAAAAGGCGCTCACCCTTCTGAGCCTGCCGCGCGAAGTGGGCGAGCATCCCGAGGGCGGCATGATCACCACCAATTTCGGGCGCTTTGGCCCCTATATTCACCACAAGGCCCCGGATGAGGCGAAAGGCGTTTATGCCAACCTCAAGGATCCGGCGGATGTGTTCGAGGTTGGCATGAACCGCGCGGTCGAGCTTTTGGCGGCCAAGCGGGCCAACCCCGGCGGGCGCGGGCGCACAGCGGCCAAGGCATTGCGTGAACTTGGCGAGCATCCCGACAGCGGCGGCCCGGTCAACGTGATGGAAGGGCGCTATGGCCCCTACATCAAGTGGGACAAGGTCAACGCGACCCTGCCCAAGGGGACCGAGCCCGCCGATGTCACCATGGATATGGCGGTTGAATTGATTGCTGCGAAAGCCGGTAAAGCGGGCAAGGGTCGCAAGACGGCGGCGAAAAAACCCGCTGCCAAAAAGACCGCTGCCAAGAAACCCGCGGCGAAAAAGGCCCCGGCCAAGAAAGCGGCCCCCAAGAAGACGGCGGCGGGCGAATAGCCCGCCCTGCCCTGCTGAATGACCTGCCGCGATACGTAGTAACCCCTAATTCCCTGCGATGCAGCGGCGCCTGCGTTGACATGGACGGGCGAAGCACCCCATACCCGTGGCAACTGAAATTCAGGAGGGCTACTCATGAAAAAGGTCTATGGCTCGGCGGCAGAAGCGCTGGACGGGCTGCTATTTGACGGGATGATGATCGCGGCGGGCGGGTTTGGTCTCTGCGGTATTCCGGAATTGCTGTTGCAGGCGATCAAGGAGGCCGGGACCAAGGACCTGACCTTTGCCAGCAACAACGCGGGCGTGGATGATTTTGGCATCGGCATTCTGCTGCAGACCAAGCAGGTCAAGAAAATGCTAAGCTCCTACGTGGGCGAAAACGCCGAATTCATGCGCCAGTATCTGTCCGGAGAGCTTGAGCTTGAGTTCAACCCGCAGGGCACTCTGGCCGAGCGCATGCGCGCCGCAGGCTGTGGAATCCCCGGCTTTTACACCAAGACCGGTGTCGGCACGGTGATCGCCGAGGGCAAAGAGCACAAGGATTTCAACGGCGAGACCTATATCCTTGAGGAAGGCATCTTTGCCGACCTTTCGATCGTCAAGGCGTGGAAGGCCGATGAAACCGGCAACCTGGTGTTTCGCAAGACCGCGCGCAACTTCAACCCGCCGGCCGCCATGTGCGGCAAGGTCTGTGTTGTCGAGGTCGAGGAAATCGTGCCGACCGGATCGCTTGACCCCGATCACATTCACCTGCCGGGCATTTATGTGCACCGGATCATTCAGGGCGAGCACGAGAAACGGATCGAAAAAGTCACAACCCGCCAGAAGGGAGCCGCATAATGCCTTGGGATCGAGATCAAATGGCCGCCCGCGCGGCGCAGGAACTTGAGGATGGCACCTATGTCAACCTTGGCATCGGCATCCCGACGCTGGTCAGCAACTATATCCCCGAGGGCGTCGAGGTCACGCTTCAGTCGGAAAACGGCATGCTTGGCATGGGCCCGTTTCCCTACGAGGGCGAGGAAGACCCCGACCTGATCAATGCGGGCAAGCAGACGATCACCGAACTGCCCCAGACCGCCTATTTCGATTCCGCGCTTTCGTTCGGCATGATCCGCGGCGGCAAGATCGCCATGGCGATCCTTGGCGCGATGGAAGTGGCCGAGAACGGCGATCTGGCGAACTGGATGATCCCCGGCAAGCTGGTTAAGGGCATGGGCGGCGCGATGGATCTTGTCGCGGGCGTCGGCCGTGTGGTGGTTGTGATGGATCACACCAGCAAACATGGTGAGTCAAAAATCCTCAAGAAATGCACCCTGCCCCTGACCGGAACCGGGGTCGTCGACCGGATCATCACCAACCTGGGCGTGCTGGACGTCACCCACAAGGGCCTGCATATCGAGGAGCTGGCCCCGGGCGTCACCCGCGAAGACATGATCGCCGCAACCGAGGCGACAATTGTCTGATCCGACACATTATATATAGGATATATAGGGGCCTGTCAGGCGCCTTTGGCCGGGCCGGGATTTTCCCTGGCCCGGCCTTTTTATAACGACGAGAAAGAGCTAGAGCATGTCGCATGTTCGAGAAGCTCGAAACCGGTTCCCACTTTTGAGCAACATGCTTTAGTTCATCGCAAGGTTAAGAGCGCAGGCATCGGTGATCAGTTCGGGCCGAGTTTTGCACAGGCCCCGCGCCACCTCGTAAGCGGCCAGAACCTTGGGCACATAATCGCGGGTCTCGGCATAGGGCGGCACGCCCTTGTGGGTTTTGACCGCGTTCTCACCGGCGTTATATCCGGCGAGCGCCATCAGGGCGTCACCCTCGAATTCACCGAGCAACCAGTCAAGATAGGCCACACCGCCCTTGATGTTCTGCTCGGGCTGCATCGCGTCACTCACGCCAAAGCGGCTGGCGGTGGCGGGCATGAGCTGCATCAGGCCCTGCGCCCCGGCGCCGCTTATCGCATCAGCGCGTCCGCCCGATTCAACCGCGATGACCGCAAGCACCAAGGCGGGCGATACCCGCGTGCCGATGGTTTCGCGCAAAATGTGACGCCCCTCGGCCAAAGCGATCTCCTGCAGGACCTGAAGGCGGGGCGCGCCTATGCTTTTGCCGGAGGGCGGCTTGCTGAGCTGTTGCGTGGCCGCGCGCAATCGCGCGGGCGTATCAGCGCTCAGCTCTGGCGGCACCAGATCCCAGAACCAGCTGTAACTTGTGACGCGCGGCGCAGGGGCCGCATTGTCTTTGTCGGCCGCGGCCGGGGCGGGTACGGCGCTTTGCGGTTCGATCTGAACATTGATTCGTCGCTTGACCCCGGCAGCGGGCGGTTTCTGGCGTTTGAAGGTAAATTCGGGAAAGGGCGGCGGATCACCGGCCTGCACCGATAAAGGCCAGACTAGAATCGCGGCGATTCCAAAAACTTTAATGATTTTCATTGCGGGCTCTGCTCTGCCTCTGATTGATTGGCCACAGTATCGCAAAAGTATGGATTTTTAGCCAGTATTGTATTCAAAAGGCTAGCCCCCTAGGGGATATTTTCGCCATATTCACTATCGCAAAAGTACTTGCTTCATCTTTTTGAATTTTTAGTTTGTTAACTTTCAACGACTTACCGAAATTCTTTCGCATTTGTTAATCTTCACGAAAATCGCTTTAATGCCGCCTAATTCCCGCCCGATTTCACTGGCTATATCAGGTCATACCACGACGGTAGCCGGCCATTAAAACACGACGGGCCCTACACCGAAGCGGTTGTTTAAACTGAGCAAACTGATCCTTTGGAGGGACACACAATGATGAACTTTATCAACCAATTCGTAAAAGACGAAGACGGCGCCGTAACAGTTGACTGGGTTGTTCTGACCGCCGCTGTTGTTGGTCTGGGCGTTGCTGGTGTGGCTTCGGTCAACACCGGGATCACCGGTCTTGCCGGTTCGATCGGCTCCGAGCTGAGCGGTGCGGGCGTTGCCGATCTGGGTACCTTGGGTATCGCGAACACCGGCACCACCGGCACCACCGAACCTGCACTATAAGGTCTCTAATACCGGGACACGGATCAGGGCGTCGCCCTAGGCATGACCTGATCCTCGTCCGGCTTTTTCAGGGGCCGACGTTTACACTGATGGCCGGAAATCCCTTGGATTTCCGGCCATTGGCTTGGCGGGAATGGGATTGACCGCGCAGGCGAAACAAACCGCCGCAGCGCCGCCCTGTTTCCCTGTTTTTGACATAATCGATTGGTACGTCTTGCCCTGATGGTTTGGTCATTTGGCCAGACAATAGATTTCGACGGAAAGGAAACACCATGCGTTTGGTATTCGGACTGGTACTTATGCTGGGCCTTGGGCTTGCGGGCTTTGCCGTATACATGGCCAAATCTTATATCGACCGCTATCAGGCACAGCTTGCGCTGGAACGTCAGCAGCGCGTGCCGAACATTGAGACGGTTGATATCTACGTGGTCACACGACCGCTGAAGTATGGCGAGCCGCTGGACAAGACCGCGGTTCGCATGACGGCATTCCCCAAGCAATCGCTTCCTGCGGGCGTATTCACCAAGCCGGAAGATCTTTTTCCCAAGGGCGAAAACACGCCGCGCACCGTTTTGCGCCGGATGGAAGCGAACGAGCCGGTTCTTGCCGTCAAGGTCACGGCACCGGGCGAAGAGGCCGGGATCACCTCGCAACTGGAGCGTGGAATGCGCGCCTTTGCCATCAAGGTTGACGTGACAAGCGGCGTTTCGGGCTTTCTGCGCCCCGGTGATACGGTCGACATCTACTGGACGGGCAACGTTGGCTCGAACAATCAGCGCACCGCCGAGAATTCGACCGGCGCCGTGACCAAGCTTATTGAAACCGGGGTCAAGCTTATCGCGGTGGATCAGGTCACGGATAGTGACATGACCGAAGCCGTGATTGCGCGCACCGTCACCGTATCCTTGCGCCCACAGCAGGTTGCGGCCCTTGCACAGGCTCAATCCTCCGGACGTCTGTCATTGTCGCTTGTCGGCGCGCTTGATGACACCGTGGCCGAAGCCGTTGAAGTTGACCAAAAACGTCTCTTGGGCATCACCACAGCCGCCATCGAAGAACGTGTTGAGCAAGAGTCCTGTAGTATCCGCACCCGCCGTGGTGCCGAGGTGATCGTTACTCCGATTCCCTGCACCAACTAAGGCGAGAACGGGCGAATCATGAAGGGCACCCCTCGCAGGGTGCCCTTTGTCATGGCGAAGCTATTTCGTCACATCGCGGATTATTCTGCATAAAAACACATTGATTCTTGAAAAAAAATCCGAACTCCCTCACAGTGTTCACAAGTACGGGCGAAAAGACCCGATAAATGAGGCGTGATCGGAAAGGCAGGTCACATGAAAATTCGTAGCTATTTCTGGGCGGCTCTGGCCGGACTCTCTTTTGCCGTGGGCCCGTTCGCGGCCCCTGCACAGGCCGAGTCTATCCGAGTGGTTCGCAATGGAACCGGCAGCAATCTGAGTGTGGCGATGAACCGGGCCATCGTCGTGGAAAGCGACGTGCCCTTTGCTGAACTCAGCATTGCAAACCCCGCAATCGCAGATTTCTCAACCCTGTCCGACCGCACGATTTATGTGCTGGGCAAGGCGCCTGGGCGTACAACGCTTACGCTTTTGGATGCCACCGGGCGACTGATCACCAATATCGACGTGCACGTCAGCGCCGATATCTCTGAATTCAAGGAACGCCTGCGCCAGATCCTGCCCGGCGAAACCATTGAGGTGCGCACCGCCAATGACGGGATCGTCATGTCTGGCACCGTGTCCAGCACCTCGCGCATGCAGCGCGCGCTTGAGCTTGCAGAACGCTATGCGCCGGAGCGGGTCTCGAACCTGATGTCGGTGTCGGGCAAACAGCAGGTCATGCTCAAGGTGCGCTTTGCCGAGATGCAGCGCAGCGTTTCAAAGGCTCTTTCCACCTCGCTCTCGATTGACGGGCGAAGCGGCAATGGCCTTGGCATCATCGGCGGCACCAACCAGACAAACACCCAAGGCAGCATTCTCAATACGCTTTCGGGTGCCGTACCGGCCGCGAATAGCAATAATGCGGCGTTTGCCTTTGGCTTTGATGTTGGCTCGATCGAAGTGGGCATTCTCCTGGAAGCCCTTGAAACAAAAGGCGTTGTTCGCACTTTGGCAGAACCGAACCTGACCGCGCTGTCGGGCCAGGAGGCCAAGTTTCTGGCGGGCGGCGAATTCCCGGTGCCGGTGGCCCAGGACAACGGAACCACGTCGATTGAATTCAAACCCTTCGGTGTCGAGCTGAACTTTGTTCCGCGCGTTGTCGATGACGGGATCATCAATCTTGAACTCGCCGCAGCGGTATCATCGCTTGATACGGCCAACGGGATCGTCGCAAACGGCTTCCAGGTTGCAGGTTTCCGTCGCCGTGATACGTCAACCACCGTGGCGCTTCGCGATGGTGACAGCTTTGCAATCGCCGGGCTTTTGCAGGATGACTTCCGTGATAACGCCGGTCAGGTGCCGTGGTTGGGTGACATTCCGATCCTGGGCACCCTGTTCCGCAGCGCCGATTATCAGCGCTCGCAAACAGAGTTGGTCATCATCGTTTCGGCACATCTCGTGTCGCCGACACGTGGCGAGGCGCTTGCCCTGCCCACGGACCGCGTGAAAATTCCGAGCGAAAAAGACTTGTTCCTGAATGGCCGTGTCGCCAAGGGCGCGAAATCCAAAGGACCGGTTGGCGAAGTTGCCAAGCAGGATTTCAGCGGCTCTTACGGCTACGTCATGGATTGATCGAAAGGCTGGGTCAATGAAACATCTTATAGCAATCGCAGGTCTCGTCGCAGCCTCTGCCTGTTCACAACAGGGCGAGCTTTACCGTTCATACGGTGAAATTGGGTCGTTGGTGGATACCGGAAGCTTCGGTGAAGCCACCATGAACAACCAATTGGTGATGAGTGGCGAGAAAAGCTATGTCTACGACCTCTCGAACCGGTTTTCCAACGAGGTGATGAGCACGGTCAACTTTGCCTTCAACTCGGCCCAACTGGACAATGGGGCGCGTGACACCCTGCGCGAGCAGGCCAATTGGATCCGTCAGTTCCCCGAGGTCCGCTTCCGGGTTTACGGTCACACCGATGCGGTCGGCCCCAACAGCTATAACAAGACCCTCGGCATGCGCCGCGCGCAGGCCGTTGTCTCGTTCCTGTCGTCGCAGGGAATCAGCCGCTCGCGCCTCGAGGCCGTTGCCTCATTCGGCGAGACACAGCCGCTGATCGTGACGCAGGGCCGCGAACGCCGCAACCGGCGCACAGTGACCGAGGTTTCGGGGTTTGTCGGAACTGATCCGATCATCATGAACGGCCAATATGCACAGGTTGTCTATCGCGAATACATCAATAGCGCCGTGCCCGCCTCTACCCTCATGACAATCGAAGGCGGCGGCACAAGCGAGTAGCGCAACAGCGAATTCTCCCTGTTCGGCATAGCCGGGCCAACTGAAACCCGCCCCAATTGGGCGGGTTTTTTGTGTCTTAAGACCGCACAATTACGATCTTTTGGCCTAAATGTCGCCAATATTTCAGTCCATCTTCAGTCAGTAATGAGTGTTCCCTCACATAAGGGGCGCCAAGCAGACTTCATGACTTTTCCATGTGTGCGGCAAATTCCGCCCCCCGGCATGGCGATGGCAAAAACAGGACCGATTAAATGAGCAGCATTGTGCTAAAACAACCCGAACCAAGCCCGATCGTCGCCTGCACAATCAGCCGCGACGTCCAGAACTTTGACCTTCTGATCGAAGACATGGAAACGGCCCTTGGCGAAAACTGGGGTGACCTTGGCTTTGCCGAGGCCCTGGCCTTTCTCAATCAGCCCGAAGCCAATTCTCTTGAATTCGTGGCCGTTGCCATTGACGAAACCGACGAAGATGACCTTGTCATGCTGGGCGAAATCATCACGCTGGCCAGCGGCAAAGGCATCAAGGTCATCCTGATCGCCGAAGATGTGAGCCCCGCCGCTCTGCACCAGTTGCTGCGTCAGGGGGCCGATGAATTCGTGCCCTACCCACTTCCCGAGAACGAATTGCAATCTGCCATCGAGCGGCTGCAAAAACCACAGGCCCCCGCGCCAAGTGCCGCCCCGGTCGCGATAGATCGGGCCACTGAGGGCACCGGCGCGCTTTTGGCGGTTCAGGGTCTTGCCGGGGGCACCGGGGCAACCACGCTTGCGGTCAACCTTGCCTGGGAACTGGCCAATGTTGAAAAGGCGAATCCCCCCAAGGTGTGCTTGCTCGACTTCAGCCTGCAGTTCGGATCGACCGCCACCTACCTTGACCTGCCGCGCCGCGATGTTGTGTTCGAAATGTGGTCCGATACGGAAACCATGGACGACGACATTTTCCGTCAGGCCCTTGTGTGCTTTGAGGAGAAGCTTTGGGTGCTGACCGCGCCCAAGGACATGATCCCGCTGGACATGGTAACATCCGAGGACGTCAACAAGATCCTTGATGTTGCGCGGCGGCATTTCGATTACGTGATCGTCGATATGCCCACCACCCTGGTGCAATGGACCGAAGCGGTGCTGAACGCCTCGCAGATCTATTTTTCAACCGTAGAGCTGGACATGCGCTCGGCGCAGAACGCGCTTCGGATGAAACGCGCGTTGCAAACCGAAGATCTGCCGGTTGAAAAGCTGCGCTTCTGTCTGAACCGCGCCCCGAAGTTCACCGATTTGAATGGCAAAAGCCGCGTCAAACGCATGGCCGAAAGCCTAGAGATCAACATTGAACTGTTGCTGCCCGATGGTGGGCGCGCGGTTTGCCAAAGTGCGGATCATGGGCTGCCGCTTGCGTCGGCGGCTTCCAAGAATCCATTACGCCGTGAAATTGCCAAGCTGGCCAGCTCTTTGCATGAGCTTGGCAAAAGCGATGCAGAAGCCGCATAGGAAAGGGTCTAAAACCAATGTTTTCCCGTTACAAAAAGCCTGCGGCCACCAAGGCGGGTGCCAACCTTCAGGCTGTTGACACCCCCAAGACCGCCCCGATTGAACAGGCGCCCGCGCTGTCGTTTCGCAAACCGTCGCCAACCGCACCCGCTGCGGTTGTTGGCGCGGATAAAGAACGCAAGCGCAAGGATCGGATCGGCGAGATCAAGATCGAGCTGCACCGCGCGCTTCTGGACAACCTGAACCTTGCCGCGCTTGATACGGCGTCTGAGGATGATCTGCGGGCTGAAATCAGCTCGATTGCCGGGGAAATCCTTGAAGAAAAAGGCATCGTCCTCAACCGCGAGGATCGCGTGACCCTCACGCAGGAGCTTTATGACGAGGTCAAAGGCCTTGGCCCGCTTGAAACGCTGCTGAAAGACGACACGGTCAACGATATTCTCGTCAATGGCCCGCATCAGATTTTCGTGGAACGCGCCGGCATCCTGAGCCTGAGTGATGTGACCTTCAAGGATGAAAAGCACCTGATGCGGATCATCGACAAGATCGTTTCGGCCGTGGGGCGGCGGGTGGATGAATCCAACCCCTACGTTGACGCCCGTCTTGCCGATGGGTCGCGTTTCAACGCCATGGTGCCGCCGGTTGCGGTCGACGGAAGCCTGGTGTCGATTCGGAAATTCAAAAAGGACAAGCTTGGCATCGACGATCTGGTCAGATTCGGCGCCTTCTCGGAAGAGATGGCCGCCTATTTGCAGGCCGCTGTTGCCACCCGCCTCAACGTGATCGTGTCCGGCGGGACCGGCTCTGGTAAAACGACCACGCTGAACGCTCTGTCGTCTTTCATCGACAATGACGAACGCATTCTGACCATCGAAGACACGGCCGAACTTCAGCTCCAGCAAATCCATGTGGGGCGGATGGAAAGCCGCCCGCCCAACGTGGAAGGCAAAGGTGAGGTCAGCCCGCGTGACTGTTTGAAGAACGCCCTGCGGATGCGCCCGGACCGGATCATCGTCGGGGAAACGCGCGGTGAAGAGGTGATTGACATGTTGCAGGCCATGAACACCGGCCACGACGGATCAATGACCACGATCCACGCCAACAACCCGCGCGACGGCATCAGCCGCCTGGAAAACATGGTCGCCATGGCCGGGATCGAAATGCCGCTCAAGGCCGTGCGCTCTCAGATCGCCTCGGCTGTGAACCTGATCGTTCAGGCCAGCCGACTTCAGGACGGCTCGCGCCGGATGACCTCGATCACCGAAATAACCGGGATGGAAGGCGACGTGATCTCGATGCAGGAAATCTTCCGTTTCCAGCGCGTCGGCCTGAGCCCGGACAACAAGATCATCGGCCATTTCACCGGCACCGGCGTGCGCTCGAACTTTACAGAGCGGTTTCGCCTCTGGGGCTATGACCTTCCGCCCCATATCTTTGAACCCATCGCAGCGGAGTAACGCAGATGACCATCAGCGCAGAACCAATTATTTACGGCCTGATCTTCATCGGTGTGCTGGTCCTTGTCGAAGGCCTTTACCTGACGGTATTTGGCCGCTCGATCAGCCTCAACAACCGGGTCAACCGCCGCCTTGAGATGCTGGACAAGACCGGCAACCGCGAAGAGGTCATGGAAAAGCTGCGCAAAGAGATGCAGCAGCACCTCAAAGCGCGCAAGATTCCGCTCTATTCGATCCTGTCGACCAAGGCCCAGAAGGCCGCGATCGCCTTTACGCCAAATCAGCTGATGATGCTGATGGCGGGGGTCAGCGTGCTTGCGTTTCTTGGCCTGACGATTGGTACCGAAACCGCAATTCCCGTGCGCATCGCAGCGGCAATCGGGATGGGCGTGGGTGGCATTTTCACATGGATCAACATGAAGGCGAACAAACGCATGGGCATGCTCGAAGAGCAACTTCCCGATGCGATCGAACTCATGGTGCGCTCACTTCGGGTGGGCCATCCGTTTTCCGCCGCCATCGGGATCGTCGCAACCGAGGTCTCTGACCCTCTGGCGACCGAATTTGGCATCATCGCCGATGAGGCTGCCTATGGTCGCGACATGGGCGAGGCCCTCAAGGACATGGCCGAGCGCCTTGATATGCAGGATCTGCGCTTTCTGGCGGTCGCCGTCGCCATCCAGCAGCAATCAGGTGGTAACCTTGCCGAAATCCTTGCCGGTCTTGCCAAGGTGATCCGCTCACGCTTTCGTCTGTTCCGCCGCGTCAAGGCGATCACCGCCGAGGCGAAATGGTCAGGCAAATTCCTGTCGGGCTTTCCGATCCTGGCTCTGGTTGGCATTCAGGTGATCAAGCCTGATTACTATGACGAAGCGATGCTTCACCCCTACTTTATTCCCGCCACGCTGATCGTGGGTGGCTTTCTTGTGCTCAACCTGATCGTCATGCGCGCGCTTGTGGACATCAAGGTCTGAAAAGGAACATCCCATGAAACTTCTGACCCTGATCACAGACGTCCTGACCGGTGCGCTTGGCCCCTTTGGCCCGGTGATTGCAGTCGGCGCGCTTGGCGTGATGCTTGTCCTCGCGGTCCTGCCAATCATGCTGAAGCAAAAGCAGGATCCGCTGAATAAGCTGAAGCAGGCGAACCTTGCCTCGAAGGGCCAGGCGCCATCAAACGAGCGCCTGCGCTCTGGATCTCGCAACGAAAAGCTTGATAGATACGCAAGTTTTCTTGAGCCGCAGGATGAAAAGCAACTGTCGCAGATGCGCCTGACCCTGATGCAGGCGGGCTATCGCGACAAGGACGCGGTGCGCTATTTCCACTTTGCCCAGTTTGCCCTTGGCATCGGTCTCTTGCTTTTGGGTGTGATCTATTTCGTCCTGTTCAAATCGGGCGAAGAGGTTTCGACCCAGCAGACCATCATGTACATCCTAGGCCCCGGCGGCGTCGGATACATGCTTCCGAAATATTGGGTCACCAAGCGCCAGCAAAAGCGCCAGGAAGAGATCATGGATGGCTTTCCCGACAGCCTTGACATGATGTTGGTCTGTATCGAAGCGGGGCAGTCGATGGATCAGGCCATCATCCGGGTCTCGAACGAAATCCGTGCCTCTTATCCCGCTCTGGCCGACGAATTTCAGATCGTCTCGCTTCAGATCAAGGCCGGGCGCGACAAGGCCTCGGTTCTCAACGAGATGGCCGAACGCTGTGGCGTTCAGGATATTTCGAGCTTTGTGACCGTTCTGGTGCAATCACAGACCTTCGGCACCTCGGTCGGTGAGGCCCTGCGCGTCTATGCGGCGGAAATGCGTGACAAACGGGTCATGCGCGCCGAAGAAAAAGCCAACAAGCTTCCGACAAAGATGACACTCGCCACGATGATGCTTACAGTACCGCCATTGCTGATCATTCTGGTTGGACCGTCTGCTCTGGGTATTATGAAACTCTTCGAGATGGCGGGCAAATAAACGGGGCACGATGACACCACGGGCGGGGGTATTTCTGGCGGTTTTCCTGGCATTGGCCGGCTGTGTCGAGCCCAAGCCACCAGAGGGGCCTTATGCGCCGGGTTTCGTGCCCGGCGCTGAGGCGGTCGGTGGATTGCTTGTCGGTCACCGCCTTATGGATGCGGGCGAATTCGAGCTGGCCCAAAAGGCCTATACCCGCGCCGCCGTCACCCAGGGCATGACAGCCGATATTCTTGCCGGGCTTGGCAGCGCCAATCTCGGGCTCGGGCGGCTTGTCACGGCCGAACGGTTGCTGCGCAAAGCTGTTGAGAAAGACCAGAGTTCGCCGGAAATCTGGAACAATCTGGGCGTCGTTCTTGTGGAACAGCGCGAATATCTTGAGGCCGAACAGGTTTTTCGCCGGGCTTACGCGCTTGATAATGGCGAAAGTGACTCAATTCGTGACAATTTGCGCTTAGCGCTCGCAAAATCTGAAAATTCCTACTATGATGAAACGCAAGAGCAAGATTATAAATTGGTACGGCGGGGCAGTGGCGACTATCTGGTCCGCAAGATACCATGACGAGGCAGCGGCAGTAAAAGGACGCAAAAATGCGCCACCCTATCCTAATTTCCCTGTGCGTGACGGGCGCGTTTGCCCTGTCTGCGTGCGAGAAACCCAACGGCAATGATGTTGATCGCGCTTTTCAAGGCATCAATGTTATTGATGAAACCAACCTCAACGACGTGATGCTGACGGCGGCCGACCCAAATGAGGCGGTGTCGTATTTTCAGCGTGCCGTCGGCGAAAAGCCGGATCGCATTGATCTGTTGCGCGGGCTTGGCAAATCCCTGATCCGGGCCAAACGCCATACCGAGGCAGTGACCGTCTGGTCGAAAGTGGCCGAGCATAAAGACGCCACCAACGATGACCGCGTCGATTTTGCCGATGCATTGATCCGCAACAACGAATGGGACCGTGCCGACACGGTGCTGGACGGTATCCCGCCGACCTTTGAGACCTTCAAGCGCTATCGCCTTGAGGCGATGATTGCCGATAGCAATCAGGAATGGAAAAAGGCCGACAGCTTTTATGAAATCGCCGTTGGCCTGACGACGCGGCCCGCCGGCGTCATGAACAACTGGGGATATTCCAAGCTGACGCGTGGCGATTATCCCGGCGCAGAGCGGCTTTTCTCGGATGCCGTCCGTCAGGATCCGGCCCTGTTCACCGCCAAGAACAACCTTGTTCTGGCCCGTGGTGCGCAACAGAAATATTCGCTTCCCGTGTTGTCCGCCAATCAGTCAGAGCGCGCGCAATTGCTATATACGCTTGGCCTTTCGGCGATCAAACAGGGCGATACCGCGATTGGCAAAGGCCTGTTGCGTGACGCCATCGAGACCCATCCCCAGCACTTCGAGGACGCCGTGCGCAGCCTGCGCGCCCTTGAAGCGAACGTGTCAAACTAGGCCGGGCCACGCCGATGTCGCTTGAGATTTCCGCCCAGTCGGCGCTTTGGTTCCTGCCGTTGGTCTTGCCGGTCTGCATCTGGGTCGCCTGGAGCGATCTGCGGCGGATGAAAATCCCCAACACTGCGGTGCTGACCCTGACGGGCATCTTCGTGGTGGTCGGGCTTATCGCGCTTCCAATGCCGGATTATGCTTGGCGCTTTGCCCATCTTGCGGTGATGCTTGCGGTCGGGATCGCGGCCAATGCCATCGGGGCCATCGGGGCGGGCGATGCCAAATTCGTTGCCGCCGCCGCCCCCTTTGTGCCCCTCGGGGATGCGGGCAATATCGCGATCATCTTTTCGGTCACGCTTGTGGTGGCTTACGTCACCCACCGCCTGGCCAAAGCAAGCCCGCTGCGCCGCCTTGCGCCGGAATGGGCAAGCTGGACATCGGGCAACAAGTTTCCGATGGGCTATGCGCTTGGCGGCGCCCTTGCGATTTACCTCGGACTTGGCGTGCTCTGCGGCGCGTAAACCTTCGCCTTTGCCGCACCCCTGCCCGAGGGTTTCCTTAATTTCTGCACCTTTGCCCGGCATGGTTACGACCAGGCCCTGCCCGCTTTTCGCGCGGCGCAGGATAAAAGCAGCATATCAGGCGCAGAACAGGCACATCACATGAACATGCAAGTCAGCACCGGCGTTCAGCCCCCCCCGCCCCCGAGCAGCATCGAAGACATGCAGCTTCCGGTGGTGATGATGCGGGATATCCTGCTCAAGACCATGTTCCGCAAGAACCTTGACCTTGTGTCGGAAGTGGCGGTCGCCATCTGTCTGCCGCGTGCGGTGACGCAGGAATTGATTGATATGGCGCGGGTGCAGAAACTGCTTGAGGCGACGGGTACGTTGAATGCGAATTCCGGTGGCGAAATGGGCTATCAGCTCACCGATGCCGGCAAATCCCGCGCGCTTGATGCCCTGAGTCAGTCGGAATATTTCGGCGCGATGCCGGTGCCCCTGGCGGTTTACCGCGAACAGGTCAAACGCCAGTCGATCCGCAATATCCAGATCACACGCGATCAGTTGACCAATGCGATGGGGCACCTGATCCTGCCAAATAGCCTTCTGGATCACCTCGGGCCTGCGGTCAGCGCCGGGCGCTCGATCCTGATGTATGGCCCGCCGGGCAATGGTAAATCCAGTATTTCCAATGGCATACGTGACGCCATGGGCGACAAGATCTTTGTGCCGCGGGCGATTGAATATTCCGGTCAGGTGATCACCGTCTATGACCCGATCGTGCATTCCTCGGCCGAGGTCGAGGTCGATGATCCCAATTCCCTGCGCCGTCGCCGCACCTTTGACACGCGTTATGTGCGCTGTGAACGCCCGACCGTGATCACCGGTGGTGAGCTGAGCCTGTCGATGCTTGATCTGGTCTATAACCCCACCGCGCGCACCTATCAGGCGCCGCTTCAGCTCAAGTCGACCGGCGGCATCTTTATCGTGGATGACCTTGGCCGTCAGGCCGAACCGCCGCAAAGCCTTGTGAACCGCTGGATCGTTCCGCTTGAAGAAAGCAAGGATATCCTGGCCCTGCAATCGGGTGAGAAATTCGAAGTGCCCTTCGACACGCTGGTGATTTTCTCGACCAACTTTCACCCGAATGAAATCTTCGACAAGGCCGCCCTGCGCCGGATTTTCTACAAGATCAAGATCGACGGGCCGTGCCAGCAGGATTTCCTTAAAATCTTTGCCATGGTCGCGCGCAAAAAGGGCATGCCTCTGGATGAGGCCTCGCTGATTCACCTGATCAAGGAAAAATATCCGACGATCGACAATGTCTATGCCAACTATCAGCCGGTCTTTTTGATCGACCAGATGATCTCGATTTGTGAGTTCGAGGGCATCCCCTATCAGATGTCCCCCGACTTGCTTGATCGTGCCTGGGCGAACATGTTCGTGAAAGAGGAAGAAATCGTTCACTGAACCTTGCAGGTTCTCTGTAGGGTGGGTGAAACCCACGCATTCTCCGCAAGCAGCGTGGGTTTCACCCACCCTACGGATTGCCGCAGTGTCGGAGATATCTTTGCTTTGCGGCACCGCGCGCCTACCTTAGCGCAATGACGCCGCTTCCCGCCTGTTTCACCGATTGGTTTTCTGCCCGTGGCTGGCACCTTCACCCGCATCAGCGCGAGATGCTGGCGCGTGCCGATGCGCCCGCGACGCTGCTGATTGCGCCGACCGGCGGGGGCAAGACGCTGGCCGGTTTCCTGCCGACGCTGGTTGATCTGGCCGAGGGCCCGCATGCCGGGCTCCACACGCTTTACATCTCGCCACTCAAAGCGCTTGCGGCCGATATCAAGCGCAACCTGACCGCCCCGGTTGATGAAATGGGCCTTGCCATCCGGGTTGAGGATCGCACCGGCGACACCTCGGCCCACGCCAAACGCCGTCAACGCGCCGACCCGCCGCATATCCTTTTGACCACCCCCGAAAGCCTCGCCTTAATGATCTCTTACGAGGATGCGCCGCGCATTTTCGCCGGGTTGAAACGGGTGGTGATTGATGAAATCCACGCCCTCGCCGAAAGCAAGCGCGGCGATCAGCTCATGCTGGCGCTGTCGCGGCTCGAGGCGCTTTGCCCGGACCTGCGGCGCGTCGGCCTCTCGGCCACGGTCGAGGACCCGCCCGCGCTTGCGCGCTATCTGGCGCATGGCGAAAATGCCTGTGACATCCTGTTGGCCGATCCCGGCCCTGCCCCGGATATTGCCATGCTTGAGGTGTCCGAACCGCCGCCTTGGTCGGGCGGTGGGGCCGCTTATGCGATCCCGGCGGTGCTGGATCAGATCAAGCGCCACAAGACCACGCTGATCTTTCACAACACCCGCGCGCAGGCGGAAATTTTCTTTCACAATCTGTGGCTTGCCAATGAAGACGACCTTCCCATCGCGGTCCATCACGGCAGCCTTGACCGCGTGCAACGCGCCCGCGTCGAGGCGGCGATGACCCGCGGCGAGCTACGAGCGATTGTCTGCACCGGAAGCCTTGATCTCGGCATCGACTGGGGCGATGTCGATCTTGTCATTCAGGTCGGCGCGCCCAAGAACGTCAAGCGGTTGGTGCAGCGGATCGGGCGCGCCAATCACCGCTATAACGCGCCGTCCAAGGCGCTTTTGGTGCCCGCCAACCGCTTTGAGGTGGTCGAATGTCTGGCCGCGCTAGAGGCCGTGCGCGCGCATGATCTTGACGGCGAGGCGCGCGGGCCGGGGCCGCGCGATGTGCTGTGCCAGCATATCCTGATCCGCGCCTGCGCCGGGGCGTTTGAGGCCGGTGTGCTTTATCAAGAGGTCGCCGGTGTCGGCGCTTACGCGGGGCTGACACGGGCCGAGTTTGACGCCTGCCTGGAGTTTTGCGCCACTGGCGGGTACGCCCTGCGCGCCTATGACCAATGGCAGCGATTGGTGCAGCGCGCCGATGGGGCGTGGCACTTGCGCGACCCGCGCAGCGCGCGCCTGATCCGGATGAACATCGGCACCATTCAGGACAGTGACACCCTCAAGGTACGGATGAAACGCGCGCGCGGCGGCAAGCCCCTTGGCGAGGTCGAAGAAGGCTTTGCCGCCACGCTTAGCCCCGGTGACACCTTCCTGATCGGCGGCCAGATCGTGCGCTTTGAGAGCCTGCGCGAAATGGTGGTCGAGGTCAGCCGCGATGCGGGTCGCAAGCCAAAGATCGCGACCTTCACGGGCACCAAATTCGCCACATCGACCCAGCTTTCAGAGCGTATTCTTGCGCTTCTCGCACAGCCCGAGTGGCCCGATTTGCCAGAGGTGATCCGCGACTGGCTGCACCTGCAGAGGCGCGTGTCAGAGATGCCGAAGGCGGGGCATCTGCTGGTTGAGAGTTTTGCCCATGACGGGCGCGAAAAGACCTGTATTTATGGCTTTTCCGGGCGCAACGCGCAACAGACGCTTGGCCTTTTGATCACAAACCGGATGGAAGAGCTTGGCCTTGCGCCGCTTGGTTTTGTGGCAACGGATTATGCCACGCTGATCTGGGGGCTTGAGGCGGTGACCGACGCAGCGCCTTTGTTTGACGCCGCGAGCCTGCGCGTCGGCTTTGAGAGCTGGCTTGCCGGCAACGCCGTGATGAAACGCACCTTTCGGGCCTCGGCGACAATCGCCGGGCTTATACAACGCAACATCCCGAGCGCGCGCAAGAACGGGCGACAGGCGACGATGTCGTCGGATATCCTCTATGACACGCTGGCAAAATATGACCCCGGCCACCTGTTGCTTGATATCACCCGGCAAGAGGCGATGCGCGGTCTGGTCGATTTTGGCCGCATCGAAGAGATGCTGGCGCGGGTGGATGGGCGCATCACCCACCGGCGGCTGGCGCGGGTAAGCCCGCTTGCCGCGCCGCTTTTTCTTGAGGCAGGGCGCACCCCGGTCAAGGGTGCTGCGGAAGAGCGGCTTTTGGCCGAGGAAACCGCGCGGCTGATGCAGGCGGCGGGGCTGACGGGGTGATCGCTGCCCTCTGGCGCCCGCTCGATGACGCGCCGCCCTTGCAATGACGCGCGCATCGCGCCACCAAGGGGATATGGACGGATATCCTTTCACCCTTGCCGGGGCCGAATTGACGGCGCTGGCCTCGGGCGCGCTCTATTGGGATGCGCGGAATTTGCTGTGCGTGTCGGATCTTCACCTGGGCAAGGCAGAACGCCGCGCCCGATTGGGCGAACCACCGCTGCCGCCCTATGAGACCCGCGATACGCTAAGCCGGTTGGAAAACGATTTGCGCCAGACCGGGGCAAGCACAGTGATCTGTCTTGGTGACAGCTTTGATGACAGCGCCGCGGCGGCGGCCCTGCCCGAGGCGGAAAAGCTTTGGATTGCCAAGCTTCAGGCGGGGCGGCGGTGGGTCTGGATCGAGGGCAATCATGATCCCGGCCCGGTCGACCTTGGCGGCGCGCATTTGGCTGAATTGCCGGTGCCGCCGCTGGTGTTTCGCCATATCGCCCGTCCCGGCCAGAGCGGTGAGATCTCGGGCCATTATCACCCCAAGGTCCGGCTTGCGCTGCGCGGCCGCAGCCTGAGCCGTCCGGCGTTTCTGGTAGACAGCAACCGCGTGATCCTGCCGGCTTATGGCACTTATACGGGCGGTCTTTACAGCCACGACGAGGTGTTGAGCACACTCATGCGGCAAGAGGCCCTGGCGATTTTGACCGGGGCGATGGTGCATGCCACGCCAATGCCGCGCCAGGGCACTCTTCGGCCCTGACAGGCTGCCTCGTGTCGCTCAACCGGCGTGTCACTCAAGCAGCCCTGCCTCTACGAGACGCGGGCGGTATTTGCGGCTGACGGGGACGCGGTCACCGTTGCGCAGGATGACGAATGTCTTGTTTGCCCCGGCCTGCTCGACCCCGACAACCGCAGACAGCGCCACCCAATGCGAGCGATGGGTGCAGATGCCTTCGATCGGGTCCATTTCATCAATCGCGTCCCCAAGCCGAAGGCGCAGGGTTTCGACCCCGCGATCGGTCGAGACATCGACAAAATGATCATTGGCCGAGAGGCGCATGATTTCGACACCCTCCAGATCCGAAAGCCGCCGATGCAGGCGCGTCGTTGGCACATCCTCATCCCCATCGCGACGCCGATAGCCCGCCGGCTGTTCAAGGCCGATCTGGCGGCGCAGGATGAAGATGCACCAGGAAATCACGAAGATGTTGAGCGCAATACTTAACAGGCGCAGCTGCTGCAGTTTAAGAACCGGGTCCATCCAGGCACGCAGCCCCCAGATCAGCGGCGCCAGAATGACACTCACCATCAGGCCCCCGCCGAGATCAAACAGGATCGGACGCCGCTTGCCGAACACCGTAGCCATGGTGGCACGACTTAAATAAGCCACCAGCAGACCGCTGAAAATCGCCATGCTCCAATAGGTGGCACGCGCCGCAAGGGGCATGGTTTCATAGGTGCCAAAAGGTCCCGCAATGACAGCAACGGCAATAGAAACCGCAACCGTCAGCAGCGTCACGGAGGATAACAACGTGGAAAACGTTTCCACCAAATGGTTGCGAAAGTCAGACCAGTTCAACTCATTCCCCTTATCACACATTACCACTTATGCATGTATCAGCCGTCACCCAGTATTCCAATAATGGACAGTGACATCACATAACTTTATCGTCATCCTAATGACGCAGCGTAAGCAATGGGAATTAAAGCCAGAATGTCCCCTGACACCGACGACAAAATTCGCAAAAGCTTTGCCGCGCAGAGCATGATGCAGACCCTGGGCGCGACCCTTGCCAGCGTCTCACCCGGACATGTCGAGATCGAAGCGCCGATCCTAGCAACGAGCCGCCAGCAGCACGGATTTGGCCATGCCGGGCTGACCTTTGCCATCGGCGACAGCGCGGCGGGCTATGCGGCACTGTCCGTCATGCCAGAGGGGTTCGAGGTTCTGACCACCGAGATGAAGATCAACCTTCTGGCCCCGGCCAAGGGCGAGAGCCTGATCGCGCGCGGCGATGTGGTAAAGGCCGGGCGCCGCCTTGTGATCGTGCGCGCGGATGTCTTTGCGCTTGAGGGCGGCACCGAAACCCATATCGCGATGATGACCGGCACGATGATGCCAGTGACGCGCAGCTAGCCATACCAACGCCCCCTTTCCCCTGTCAGTGCGATCCGCTAAGCCTGCGGGGACGCATCCAGCCAAAGGCCAGCCCATGAAACCCGTCCGCCTGCTTACCGGTATCCTGACCGTCGGCGGCTGGACGCTGCTTAGTCGGATGCTGGGCTTTATCCGCGATGTGATGATCGCAAGCTATCTTGGTCCCGGCGTGATGATGGACAGCTTTGTCGCCGCCTTTCGCCTGCCCAATATGTTTCGCCGGTTCTTTGCCGAAGGCGCGTTCAACGCGGCCTTTGTGCCGATGTTTTCCAAGCGGCTTGAGGCGGATGAAGACCCGTTTGGCTTTGCCTCGCTGGCGCTCTCGGGGTTGGGGCTTGTTCTCTTGGCGCTGACCGGGCTGGCGCTGGTCTTCATGCCGGCGCTTGTCTGGGCCACGGCAGAGGGGTTTGTCGGCGATCAACGCTTTGATATCACGGTTGATTTCGGGCGCATCGTGTTTCCCTACATCCTGTTCATCTCGCTGGCCGCGCTGTTGTCGGGGGCGCTTAATGCGTCCGGGCGCTTTGCCGCCGCGGCCGCCGCACCGGTGCTGTTGAACGTGATGCTGATCGCGGCGATGGCCGTCGCGGCCCTCATGGGCGGCAAGGTTGCCACGGCGCTTGTCTGGGCCATTCCCTTTGCCGGCGTGGCGCAGCTTGTGCTGGTCTGGCAGGCAGCAAGCCGCGCGGGGCTGCATATCCGCCCGGTGCGCCCGCGCTGGACCCCTGCGATGTCGCAACTGGTGCGCGTCGCCGTGCCCGCCGCCCTTGCCGGCGGGGTGATGCAGGTCAACCTTCTGGTCGGCCAACAAGTCGCCTCGAATTACGACAAGGCGGTGAGCTGGCTTTATTCTGCGGACCGACTCTATCAATTGCCGCTTGGCGTGGTGGGCATCGCGGTGGGGATCGTGTTGCTGCCCGATTTGTCGCGACGCCTGAAAGCGGGCGACGACAGCGGCGCGCGCATGGCGCTGTCGCGCGCAGGAGAGCTGTCGCTTGCCCTCACCGTGCCCTGCGCCGTGGCGCTGATCGTGATCCCGCTTCAGCTTGTGGCGGTGCTTTTTGAACGCGGCGCCTTTGGCAGCGATGACAGCGCGGCCACCGCCCTTGCCGTGGCGATTTACGGCCTCGGCCTGCCGGCCTTCGTGATGCAGAAAATCCTGCAACCGCTGTTTTTCGCCCGTGAAGACACCAAGAGCCCGTTTCGTTATGCCGTTGTGGCGATGATCGTCAACGCGGCCCTCGCGATTGGGCTTGCGATCTGGATCGGCTGGATCGCTGCGGCCTTTGCCACCACGCTGGCGGGCTGGGTCATGGTCTGGCAGTTGATGCGCGGCGCGCGCAGCTTTGGCGATGTGGCGCGGTTCGATGCCCAGTTCTATCGCCGCCTCTGGCGGATCGTTCTGGCCTCTGCCCTGATGGGCGTGGTGCTTTGGGGCGGCGGCGTTTTGCTCGGCCCGCTGTTCGCGATTGGCGGCTGGCGTTGGCTGGCGCTTTTGGTGCTGCTGGTGGCAGGGGGGATCTCCTACGGTGCCTTCGGCCAGATGCTCGGCGCTTTCCGCCTGTCGGAAATCCGCAGCAGGTTGCGCCGCTCTCCGCCCTAGTCGTGCCGGATCTTGGCGCGGATTTTCGACCAGCCACCGGGGCTTAGGAAGAACGACGCCAGAAACCCGGTGGCAAAGCCCGATACATCCGCGATCCATGTGCTGCTGCCACCAAACAACAGGGCAAAGGTCAGTTGAAGCAGCATCAGAATGCCGATCAGGCTAAAGGCGCGCGATTGCTTTGCGCCAAGCTGTCCCAGGCGGAGCCACATCAGGTAGGTAAAGCCGCCTATCAGGCCATAAACCCCCGGAAAGGCGCCGATAAGCCAGGGCTGATCGCTGACTGTGAGGCCATAAACCGCCGCGCCCATGGCCGAGCAGAGAACGAAAAGCACCAGAACCGCCCATTGGCGAAACACCTCGCCGACGAATTTGCCCATCGCCAGAAGCAGGACGCCGGAAAACAGCGCGTGGGTAAAGCTGCTATGGACAAAGATATAGCTGAAAAAGCGGCGCAGGTGCTCGGCGGGAAAGATCTGATTTTGCAGCATCCACGCCATGATATCGCTGTTGAACCCGTAATCCTCGATCGCCGCACTGCGCCAGCCGACGGCCTCGGGGCCACCGACAAACCCGCGCGCACCCAGCGAGAAGATCGCCTCGACGCCGACGATCACCAGGAAAAGCGCCACCACAACCGGCGGAACCGGGTTGACGGGGCTTTCGTTTACGGGGTCTGACATGCCTGCTCTCCTTGACGGGGCTTTGACGCATGGGTAAGCGAGGCAGGCGAAGAAATCCAGACGGAGATGACATATGACCGAAGCAGGCTTCACACCGCGGGTCTTTTCGGGCATTCAGCCCTCGGGCAACCTGCATCTTGGCAACTATCTTGGCGCGCTCAAGCGCTTTGCCGATGCACAGAACCAGGGCATTCCGTCGATTTATTGCATGGTCGATCTGCATGCGGTCACCGTCTGGCAGGACCCGGCCGAATTGCGCCACTCCACCCGCGAGCTTGCGGCCGGCTTTATTGCCTCGGGGCTTGATCCGGAAAAATCCATCCTGTTCAACCAGAGCCAGGTCGCCGAGCATTCGCAACTTGCCTGGATTTTCAATTGCGTGGCGCGCATGGGCTGGATGCAGCGCATGACCCAGTTCAAGGACAAGGCCGGCAAGAATGCGCAGAACGCCTCGCTTGGGCTGTTTGCCTATCCCGCGCTGATGGCGGCCGATATTCTGGCCTATCACGCCACCCATGTGCCGGTCGGCGAGGATCAGAAACAGCATCTCGAACTGACCCGCGACATAGCGGCCAAGTTCAACAATGATTTCGGCGTTGATTTCTTTCCGATCACCGAGCCGGTGATCGAGGGCACCGGCACGCGGGTGATGTCGCTGCGCGATGGCTCGAAGAAGATGTCGAAATCCGACCCCTCGGATATGAGCCGCATCAACCTGACCGATGACGCCGATACGATTGCCAAGAAAATCCGCAAGGCCAAGACCGACCCGGAACCGCTTCCCTCCGAGGTGAAGGGGCTGGAAGAGCGCCCCGAGGCGCGCAACCTGGTGAATATCTATGCCGCCCTGGCGGATATGAGCGTCGATCAGGTGATGTCCGAGGCTGGTGGCAAGGCGTTTTCCGAGTTCAAGCCGATGCTCGCCGATCTTGCGGTTGAAAAGCTGGCGCCAATTTCTGGCGAAATGTCCCGGCTGATGACTGATGTGTCCGAGATCGACCGTATCCTAGGAAACGGCGCGGACCGCGCCCGCGCCATCGCCGCGCCGATCCTGCGCCAGACCTATGAGATCATGGGCATGGTCGGCCCTCGCGAGGTGTGACAGCCGGTCGTCAGCCCAGATCGGGCGCGGTCTTGGCAAATGTATCGTGCGCGTGCATGGCCTCCCACCACTCGGCGATGCCGGGCACCGACATGACCTCACCCGCATCCGGCGTAAGCGAGACATAAAACATGATCGGCCCGAGGAAATAATCCGCCAGCGTCGGCGCATCGCCCGCCAGCCATTTGGCCTCGCCCTTGTTCTCCATCAGCAGTTTCAAAAGCTTTTCCGACGCCGCAAGCGCGGCCTTGCGGGCCTCTTCGTTCTGCCCGCCGATGAAATCAGGAAACAGGTGATAGCCCGCCACGCCCACAAGCGCGCCATAGCCATAGCTGTCGATCAGGCCAATCGCCTCGTTCATGTGCGCGCGCCCCTTGGCATCATTGGGGATCAGCGCCGGTTCTGGCGCGATATCCTCAAGATAACGGCAAATTGCATCGGTCTCGCGGATGCGAAGCCCGTCGATATCCAACACCGGCACCTTGCCAAAAGGATGGCGCGCAAGATGCTCGGGCTGGCGCGGCTCGCCTTCCAGAACATTGACCGGCACTTGATCATATTCGATGCCCTTATCGGCCAGAACCATGCGCACCGTGCGCACATAGGTCGACCCGTCAAAGCCGTAAAGCGTGGGGTTGTCTGTCATTTTCCTCTCCTTTTCACTGGGCCATATCGCCGCGACCGCAGATCACATACCCTGGCCCCTTCAGACCTAGCCCAAAGATAGAAGGGGATCACGCCACGCGCAAATCAAACCGTCTTGAGGCTGGATTTCAAAGCGATCGACGCCCCGCACCCGCCACCGCTTGACCTTGCCTGCGCCGCGCCGCACTCTGCTGCCAACCCTGTCCTCAAAAGGCCCGCCATGACCCCCGAAGAGATTGCCAGACTGCCCTATCGTCCCTGCGTCGGCGTCATGCTGACCAATGCCGAGGGCCATGTTTTTGTCGGCCAACGGATCGACAGTGAAACCGCCGCCTGGCAGATGCCGCAAGGCGGGGTCGATCCCGGAGAGGCAACCCGCGACGCCGCTCTGCGCGAATTGTGGGAGGAAACCGGCGTCACGGCCGACAAGGTGCGGATCGAGGCGGAAACTGCGGATTGGATTCCCTACGAACTTCCGCATGACCTTGTGCCGCGCCTCTGGAAGGGACGCTATCGCGGGCAGGAGCAGAAATGGTTTCTACTGCGCTTTCTGGGCACCGACAGCGATGTGAATATCGTCACCGATCACCCCGAGTTTTCAGAGTGGCGCTGGTTGCCACCCCAGGATCTTGAGGCCAATATCGTCCCCTTCAAACGCAAGGTTTATGCCCGCGTTCTGGCCGAGTTCGGCCCGTTGCTGTGATCCGCGCGGCGCTTGCTGGCGCGCTGTGCCTGACGGCGGGACCGGGGCTTGCGCTGTCGTGCACGCCCCCGGATGTGGCGAAAACCTATGCCCGCGCGGCCAAGGCCGACTGGCAAAACCAGCAAGCCATGCCGCCTCATACGCCGATTGCGGCCCGGATCACCGGACAAGCCTTGTCACCAACCCGCTTTGATCACCCGTTTGAACGCGACATCACCCTTGATGTGCAATGTTTCGGCCCCTGGTGCGCAGGCGCAGTTCCCGAAACCGACTATCTTGGCTTCCTCGAACAGCGCGAAACTGGTTATGTGCTTGCGCTTGATCCCTGTGGCGGCATGGGCTTTACCAATCCGACCCCCGAGATGCTGGGCCGGGTAAAAACCTGTTTCCAGGGCGGGCCTTGTGCGCCTGTGACACCCTGAAGACCACTTTCCGCACGGCAGGACTCGAAAAAGAACAAAACGTGAATATAATGCAGGGCAGCCCACTGACCCCTGAAAGATTCGCGCGATCCCATGTCCTTTGCCGAACTCTCTGCCATTTCCAACTTTACCTTTCTCACCGGGGCTGCACACCCCGAGGACTATATCCATCGTGCCGCCGCGCTTGGCCTCACGGCGCTTGCCATTGCCGACGAGAATTCGGTGGCCGGGATCGTGCGAGCCCATAGCGCGGCGCGCGAAATTGCACGGCAGGTCGGCGAGCGCCACAAGATCGAGACCCGCGATGGCCCGATCGGCCCGGCCCCGCCCGTGGCCCCCGCCGCGCATCCGGCATGGGCCACCACCCCGCGCCTTATACCCGCCGCGCGGCTGGTGCTGACAGAGGGGCTGGTGCTCACTGCGTTGCCCTATGATCGTGCGGGCTGGGCCAGCCTGTGCCGCTTGCTCAGCCTTGGGCGGTTGCGCTGCAAAAAGGGCCGGTGCGAGCTGCGCCTTGATGATCTGTTGGCGGGGGCCTCGGGGCTTCACCTTTTGCTACATGCGCCACAAACGCAGCAGATGCCGCGCGGCGCGGATGACTGGCAGCAACAGGCGAAACGGCTGACGCGCCGCCTTGGCGGGCATATGCACCTTGTCCTCGCCCCGCTTTATGACAGTCAGGACCCTGCCCGCTTTGCCCGGCTGACCCGGCTGGCGAAAACCCTCGGCCTGCCCACGCTGGCCTCGGGGGTGCCGCTCATGCATCGCGGGCACCGGCGCAGGCTTGCGGATGTGCTGAGCGCAATCCGGCTCGGCACGCGGGTGGATGATCTTGGCCGCGACGCCCTGAGCAATGCCGAGCGACGGCTGCGCTCGGGGGCTGAAATGCACCGCCTGTTCAAGGGCCGTGAAGGGGCCGTCGCGCGTGCAGGCGCGCTTGCCGCGCGGCTGACCTTTTCGCTGGATGAGCTGCGCCATGAATATCCCAGCGAGGTCGCAGAGGGCGAAAGCCCGGCAGGCCGCCTGCGTCGTCTTGCGCTTGAGGGGCTGGAGTGGCGCTATCCCGGCGGCGCGCCAGAACGCGTGCGCGCCCTTCTGGAACACGAATTGCGCCTGATCGGCAAGCTGCGCTACGAGCCCTATTTCCTGACCGTGAATGACGTGGTCGCCTTTGCCCGCTCGCGCGGCATCCTGTGCCAGGGGCGCGGGTCGGCGGCGAATTCGGTGGTCTGTTATTGCCTTGGCGTGACCTCGGTCAGCCCCGAGATCGGCACCATGGTGTTCGAGCGTTTCGTCTCCGAGGCGCGCGACGAGCCGCCCGATATCGACGTCGATTTCGAGCATGAGCGCCGCGAAGAGGTGATCCAGTGGATATATCAGCGCTATGGCCGCCACCGCGCCGGGCTGTGTGCGACAGTGATCCATTACCGCGGCAAACGTGCGATCCGCGAGGTCGGGCGCGCGATGGGCCTGTCGGGCGATCTGATTGCCGCGCTCTCCTCGCAAATCTGGGGCTTTGGCAGCGATGGCGCGCTGACGCCGGGGCGGCTGCGCGAAATCGGTCTTGATCCGGATGATCGCCGCCTCGCGCTGACCCTGACCCTGGTGCAGGAGATCATCGGCTTTCCCCGCCACCTGAGCCAGCATGTCGGCGGTTTTGTCATCACCCAGGGGCGGCTTGACGAGCTGGTGCCGATTGAAAACGCCAGCATGGAGGATCGCACCGTCATCTGTTGGGACAAGGACGATATCGACACGCTTGGCATTCTCAAAGTCGATGTTCTGGCGCTTGGCATGCTGACCTGCATCCGCAAGGCATTCGACCTTTTGGCCGAACATCACGGCGCGCACTATACGCTGGCCAGCCTGCCGCAAGAGGACAGGCCGGTTTACAACATGCTGTGCCGCGCCGACAGTTTGGGGGTGTTTCAGGTGGAAAGCCGCGCGCAGATGAATTTCCTGCCTCGCATGCGACCAAGGTGTTTTTATGATCTGGTGATCCAGGTGGCGATCATCCGGCCGGGGCCGATCCAGGGCGATATGGTGCATCCCTTCATCCGGCGGCGCAATGGCGAAGAGGCGACCAGCTTTCCCTCGGATGCGCTTGGCAAGGTGCTGGGCAAGACGCTTGGGGTGCCGCTGTTTCAGGAACAGGCGATGCAGATCGCCATCATCGGCGCGGGCTTTACCCCCGAAGAGGCCGACCGCCTGCGCCGCTCGCTGGCCACCTTCAAACGCCACGGCAATGTGTCCGAGTTTCGCGCGCGGTTTTTGCGCGGGATGCAGGGCAATGGCTATGACATGGATTTCGCCGAGCGCTGTTTTTCGCAAATCGAGGGCTTTGGCAGCTATGGCTTTCCCGAAAGCCATGCCGCCAGTTTCGCGCTTTTGGTTTACGCCAGTGCCTGGTTGAAATGCCACCATCCGGGGCTGTTTGCCTGTGCTTTGCTGAATTCACAACCGATGGGGTTTTATGCCCCGGCCCAGATCGTGCGGGATGCGCGCGAACACGGGGTGAGCGTGCGCCCGGTCTGTGTGCAGGCAAGTTATTGGGACAATGTGATGGAACCCGACGGGCGCGGCGGGCTGGCGCTTCGGCTTGGGTTTCGCCTGATCCGGCGGCTGGCGCAGGACGATGCCAGCTGGCTTATCGCGGCGCGCGGCAATGGCTATACCACGGTCGAGGATGTCTGGCGGCGCGCCGGACTGGTGCCGAGTGCGCTGGCGCGGCTGGCCGAGGCCGATGCCTTTGCCGTCCTCGGGTTGAGCCGCCGCGAGGCGCTCTGGCAGGCCAAGGCGTTGCAGGGGGATGCGCCGCTGCCGCTGTTTGCGCGCGATATCGACGGCGAGGCGATTGACGAGCCGCTCACGCATCTGCCGCAGATGTCGGAGGGCGAAGAGGTAATCGAGGATTACGTTGCCCTGCGCCTGACGCTTCGGGCGCATCCGGTGGCTCTGTTGCGCGATATCCTCACCCCCGCGGGTGGGTGAGGCAGAAGCGGGGGCGCTGCCCCCATCCAAGAAAATTCGGCGAATTTTCTTGGACTCCCCCGGAGTATTTGTTCCAAGAAGAAGGCAGGCCCGAAAAAAGCGCGGCAATTCGCTCTCGCACCTTATGGCCAAGTCTCATATAACCCCTGCAAACATGCATAGGAGTCGCCTCATGACCGGAGAATTGTCGCCCATCGACAAGGCAAAATTCGTCGCTGCCAAGCGGTCTGTCGATTATGTTGAAGACGGCATGCGGGTCGGTCTTGGAACCGGCTCGACGGCAGCCTGGATGGTGCGCTGCCTGGGTGAAATGGTGCGCAATGACGGGCTCCGGATCAAGGGCGTGCCGACCTCGACGCGCACAGCCGAGCTGGCGCGAGATGTCGGCATCGAGGTGATCAGCCTTGATGAGGCGAAATGGCTTGATGTGACGATTGACGGAGCGGATGAGTTTGACGGCAATCTCAACCTGATCAAGGGCGGCGGCGGCGCGCTTTTGCAGGAAAAGATCGTCGCCACGGCCAGTGACCAGATGATCGTGATCGCGGATATCGGCAAAGAGGTGGAAAGCCTTGGTGCCTTCCCGCTTCCGGTCGAGGTGATTCCGTTTGGCTGGCAGACCACCAAATCGCTGGTCGAAGAGTTGCTGATTTCGATGGATGTGCTGGGCCGCGATGCGACCCTCAGGATGAACGGCGAGCGCCCTTTTATCACCGATGAGGGCAATTACATCATCGATCTGCATCTGGGACGCATCGGAAATCCGCATCAATTGTCGATGGCGATGAATCAAATGCCGGGGGTGGTTGAAAACGGGCTGTTCCTGGATATCTGCGATGTGGTGATCCTCGGGTTTGGCGATGGCCGGGTGGAAACGCGCGACATCAACGAGGGCACCGTTGAAGAGGACCGTCTGGATTTCGTCGAAACCGACAACCTTTTCACCGATATGAACGACTAACATCCGGGGGCGGCATGACATTCGACTATGATCTTTTCGTAATCGGCGGCGGCTCGGGCGGGGTTCGCGCGGCGCGCGTGGCCGCACAGGGCGGCGCAAAAGTGGCCTTGGCCGAAGAAGACCGCTATGGCGGCACCTGCGTGATCCGCGGTTGCGTGCCCAAAAAGCTGATGGTGTTTGCCTCGGAATATCCCGCAGCGATTGCCGATGCGCAGGCCTATGGCTGGACCGTGCATGCGGGCGGCTTTGACTGGTCGGTGTTTCAAGGCAAGTTGCATGCCGAGTTGGACCGGCTTGAAAATGTCTATCGCGGCATTCTCAAGACCAACGGCGTCGAGAGTTTCGATGCGCGTGCACGCCTTGTCGATCCGCATACGGTCGAACTCTCGGATGGCAGCCGCAAGAGCGCCAAGCACATCCTGATCGCCACCGGCGGGCGCCCGGTAAAGCCCGACCTTCCGGGGGCAGAGCACGCCATCACAAGCAACGATATTTTCCATCTTGAGAGCCTGCCGAAATCCATTCTGATCATCGGCGGCGGCTATATCGCCTGTGAATTCGCCTGTATTCTCAACGGATTGGGCGTAAAGGTGACGCAATTTTACCGCGGTGCACAAATCTTGCGGGGCTTTGATGAAGAGGCGCGCGGGCTTGTGTCCGAGGAGATGATCCAGTCGGGTGTGAACCTGCATCTTGGCACCAATATCGTCGATATGGTCGAAGAGGAGAGCGGCTATCGCGTGACCTCGACCAACGGAAGCGAAGAGGTGTTCGAGCAGGTCATGTTCGCCACCGGGCGCGCGCCCAACACCGAGGATCTTGGCCTTGAGGCGGCGGGTGTCAAAACCGGGCGCAAGGGCGAAATCCTGGTAGATGAGTATAGCCAGACTGCCGTGCCATCGGTCTATGCGATTGGCGATGTGACCGACCGTGTCAACCTGACGCCGGTTGCGATCCGCGAAGGCATGGCCTTTGTCGAGACCGTGTTCAACGGCACGCCAACGCCGGTCGATCACGACCTGATCCCGACCGCGATCTTCACCCAACCCGAGATGGGCACCGTCGGCCTTTCCGAGGAAGCGGCGCGCGAGCAAGAGCCGATCGAGGTCTATGCGACCTCGTTCCGCCCGATGCAGACCGCCTTTGCGGAGCGTCCCGACCGGGTGTTGATGAAACTTATCGTCAGCCAGAAAACCCGCAAGGTTCTGGGCTGTCATATCGTCGCGCCGGGGGCGGGTGAAATGATCCAGCTGGCCGGAATCGCGGTCAAGATGGGCGCCACCAAAGAAGATTTCGATCGCACCGTTGCGGTGCATCCGACCATGTCGGAAGAGCTTGTCACAATGAAAACACCGGTCCGAACGGGTTGATTTCTCGCCTAAACTGCACAGGTAGATAACAACGTCGTCTAAGACGGGATAAAAAGGGAAGAGATGCATGGCTGGAAATTCTGGCGGCCCATGGGGCGGCGGCGGAAACTCGGGCGGGGGTGGTGATGATGACCGCAACCGCAACAACGGTGGTGGGCGACGCCCGCCAGAAGGCGGACCGCAATTGCCAGAGATCGACGAACTTGTCCGCAAAGGCCAGGATCAGCTGCGCGTTCTGATGGGCGGTCGCGGTGGCGGCGGCAATCGCGGTGGCTCTGGTGGCGGCGATGGCGGCCCGCAATTGGGCAAGGGCACGATTGGCCTTGCGGTGCTTGGCGCGGTGGCGCTCTGGGTGTTTGCCAGCGTTTACACCGTGAAGCCCGAAGAACAGTCGGTCGAGCTTTTCCTCGGGGAATATTACAAGACCGGCAATCCCGGTCTTAACTTTGCCCCCTGGCCATTTGTCAGTGCCGAGGTGATCAATGTCACATCGGAACGCACCGAAGAGATCGGTCGCGGACAAGGCGCGCGAAATGACGGTCTTATGCTGACCACCGACGCCAATATCGTCGATATTGATTTCCAGGTGGTCTGGAACATTTCTGACCCCTCGAAGTTGCTGTTCAACATCCGCGACCCGCAACAAACCGTTCAGGCGGTGTCTGAATCGGTGATGCGTGAGATTATCGCCGCCTCCAACCTTGCGCCGATCCTCAACCGTGACCGTGGTGTCATCGCCGATACGGCGATGGAGAACATCCAGGCCACGATGGACGAGTATGATAGCGGTATCCGGGTCGTCCGGGTCAACCTTGAAAAGGCCGACCCGCCCCGCGACGTGATCGACAGCTTCCGTGAAGTGCAGGCCGCCGAACAGGAACGTGATCGCCTGCAGCGTCAGGCGGATGCCTATGCCAACCGAGTTCTCGCCGAGGCCCGTGGTCTTGCGGCCCAGACCCTTGAGCAATCCGAGGGCTACCGCGCACGCGTTGTCAACGAGGCCTCTGGTGACGCCAGCCGCTTTACCTCGGTTCTGACCGAATACAGCAAGGCCCCCGAGGTAACGCGCAAGCGGCTTTATCTTGAGACCATGGAACGTGTTCTTGGCGGTATCGACAAGACCATCCTCGACAGTTCGATCGTCGGCAGCGACGGCGGCAACAATGTGGTGCCGTATCTGCCGCTGAATGAACTGCGTCGCAATAGCTCGACCACCGGACAGGGGAACTAAGATCATGAGTAAAACAAAATTCCTTATTCCGATCCTGGCCATTGCGGGCTTTCTTGGTCTGTCATCGGTCTTTGTGGTGGACGAGCGCGAAAAGGCGCTGGTGCTTCAATTCGGTCAGATCCGTGCGGTGAAAGAAGAGCCGGGCCTATCCTTTAAGATCCCGTTCATCCAGGAGGTCGTGCGCTATGACGACCGCATCCTGTCGCTGGACACTGACACGATCGAGGTCACACCCTCGGATGATCGCCGTCTTGTGGTCGACGCCTTTGCACGGTTCCGCATCGCCGATGTGGTGCAGTTCCGCCAGGCGGTTGGTGTTGGGGGTCTGCGGGTTGCCGAAGACCGGCTGTCGTCGATCCTCAACGCGCAAATCCGCGAGGTTCTGGGTGCTGATCAGGTCACATCAGACACGATCCTGTCCGAGGACCGTCGCGGACTGATGCGCCGCATTCAGGCCGCCGCACAGCGCAGCGCCGCAGGTCTCGGGCTTGACGTGATCGATGTGCGTCTCAAGCAAACCAACCTGCCAGAGCAGAACCTTGAGGCCACCTTTGCCCGGATGCGCGCAGAGCGCGAGCGCGAAGCCACCGACGAGATCGCCCGCGGTAACGAGGCCGCACAGCGCGTGCGCGCCCTCGCCGACAGAACCGTGACCGAAACCATGTCTGATGCCGAACGTCAGGCGCAGGTGATCCGAGGCGAGGCCGATGCAGAGCGCAACGCGATCTTTGCCGAGGCCTTTGGCGCCGATCCCGAGTTCTTTGCCTTCTATCGCTCGCTCGAAGCCTATGAGAAATCGCTGAAAGGCGACAATTCCTCGATGGTCATGACCCCGGATAGCGAATTTTTCGACTATCTGCGGTCGGGCTCAGCGCCGGAATGATCGAAACCGCGCTTCTGGCCATCGGCCTGGTGCTTATTGTCGAGGGGCTGGTGTACGCACTGGCCCCTTCGCTTATTGACCAGCTGTTGATTGCGCTCTCTGCCCTGCCCCCGGATGCCCGCCGCCTTTTGGGCCTGACTGCTATCGTGATCGGGGTGCTGTTTGTTTGGGCCGCCAAGACGCTTGGCGCTTGAATTATCCCGCGCAAAGCGGTTCACATAAGTGTGACATGATGTTGCACCCTTTGCGATCCGCGCAGGCGCACCTACATCTATAAGCAAGGCAGGTGCCGAACGCGCCATACCGATCAAAAAACCAAAGGAGATCTTGGTGTGAACGTCCAAACCATTTCCGCAACCCGACAACAGGCCGGACCGTTGCGCAGCCTCTGGCTGATCGCGCTGATGGTGGCCACGCTCTTGGCACAGGCCATCGCCGCGCAGGCGCGTCCCGACAGCTTTGCCGATCTTGCCGAAAAGATCAGCCCCGCCGTGGTGAACATCACCACCTCAACCACGATTGCACAGGGCACCGGCCCCGGCCCGATCGTGCCGGAAGGCTCGCCCTTTGAGGATTTCTTTCGCCAGTTCCGCGACCGTCAGGGCGATGGTGAACAGCGCCCGCGCCGCTCGTCTGCGCTTGGCTCGGGGTTTGTGATCTCCGAGGACGGCTATGTCGTCACAAACAACCATGTGATTGAAAGCGCGGATGAGATCATCATCGAGTTTTTCTCGGGTGAAGAACTTCCGGCAAAGGTGATTGGCACCGACCCGAAGACCGATATTGCCCTGCTGAAAGTGCAGACCGACAAATCGCTTCCCTTCGTCAGCTTTGGCGACAGCGATACCGCGCGCGTCGGCGAATGGGTGCTGGCCATGGGCAACCCGCTTGGCCAGGGCTTTTCGCTCTCGGCCGGGATCGTCTCGGCCCGCAACCGTGCCCTTTCAGGCACCTATGACGACTATATCCAGACCGATGCCGCCATCAACCGCGGCAACTCCGGCGGGCCGCTGTTCAATCTCGACGGCGAAGTGGTCGGCGTCAACACCGCGATCCTGAGCCCCACTGGCGGCTCGATCGGGATCGGCTTTTCGATGGCCTCGAATGTCGTCAAGCGCGTGGTCGATCAGTTGCAGGAATTCGGCGAAACCCGTCGCGGCTGGCTTGGGGTGCGCATTCAGGACGTGACCCCGGATGTGGCCGAGGCCATCGGGCTTGAGAAAGCCGCCGGTGCGCTTGTCACCGACGTGCCCGAAGGCCCTGCCGCCGAAGGTGGTATGCTGGCGGGTGACGTGATCACGTCGTTTGACGGCAAAGAGGTCGCCGATACGCGCGGGCTCGTGCGTCAGGTTGGCAACACGCAGGTCGGCAAGACCGTCCGCGTGGTAGTTTTCCGCGAAGGCAAGACCCAGACCCTCAAGATCACCCTTGGCCGACGCGAAGAAGCCGAAGGCGCGATCCCCGTGGTCCAGCCGGGCCCGGATGAAAGCGAAGCCCCTGTCGAAAAGTCGCTGCTTGGCCTCACCTTCAGCGCGCTGAACGACGAGTTGCGCAGCACGCTGGAACTTGACAGCAATGCCACCGGCCTTGTGGTGACCGACGTCGATGAAATGTCTAAGGCCTATGAAAAAGGCATGCGGGCGGGCGATTTGATCACCGAAGCAGGCCAGCAAAAGCTGAGCTCGATCAGCGATCTTGACGAACGCATCGCAGAGGCAAAAGAGGCGGGACGCAAGTCCCTTCTGCTGCTCGTACGTCGTGCCGGTGAGCCACGCTTTGTGGCGCTGCCGCTTGATGAGAACAAATAGGCATTAAAACCATGATCAAGATAAAAGGGCGCTCGATTTGAGCGCCCTTTTACGTCGCAGGGGCATTTTCTTCTGCGAAGAAAATGGTTCAGAAAATTCTTCTAATTTTCTGCGCCTGCCTCACAATCCGGGACAATCCATCAACGCGGTATCCTTGCGCAAGTAAAGCGGATGCTTGGCCGATCCGTCCTTGTTCAACCCGAGACATTTCAGCGGCCGACCAGCTTGCGCAATCGCGCGGAGGGCCTCGCTGACCACCGGCTGATAGCGCGCATGCAACTTGCCATAAGCGAGCACGACAAACTCGGCCTCTTGCGCCATATCGACCAGCGCCGGAATGTTGAGCCCGCTACATGCCTCGGCGGGATCACGTGGGATGTCCTTGGGCGAGGTCGCCCTCCAATCCAGCACATTTCCCTTGAGATAGCGCGTAAATCCCCAATCGCGCGCAAATCCAAGTTCGCGATGACAGGTCGGGTCAGACACCTCGGCGCTCGCCACCGACGGGTTCATGCCCACGAACAGAACCGTGCGCGGCGCGCTGCCCTCGGGCGTCCAGTCGCGCGACAGCATTTGGCGATAGCGCCCGCACTCAGAATAGGCCGCCCCGCCAATCACCCCGTCTGGCAGACGCAGGCGCACCTTGCCGCCCGGATCGTGCAGGTGCTCGGGCGCTGCCCCGGCGCTCACAGGTTGAAGACCCGGCTAGGGTGCAATTCGCCGACTTTATAGCGCCCAACCGCCACCGCATGCCCGTCAAACGCGGCCCAGCATTCATCGCCATATTCAATACCCTGCGCGATCACCATGCCGGGATTGCCATTGCGCAACCGCGCGGCACCTTCTGCGGTGGCGCTCACCATCGGCAGATCGGCCAGGCCTTCTTCCAGCGGGCGAATATGGGCATCAAGGTCCGGGCTATGGGCCATCTCGTTGATCTGCTCGATGCTCAACCCATCCTTGGCCTCGAACGGCCCTGACCAAACCCGCCGCAGCCAGGCCACATGACCGTAACACCCCAAAGCCTCGCCAAGGTCGCGCGCGATGCTGCGCACATAACCGCCCTTGCCACAGATCATTTCAAGCAGCACATGATCGGCGTCGGGGCGACCTGTCATGACAAGCTCCTCGACCCACAAGGGGCGCGCCTCGACCTCAAAGTCTTCGCCATCGCGCGCGAGTTTATAGGCGCGCTGACCGTCGATCTTGACGGCGGAATACTTTGGCGGCACCTGCATGATGTCGCCGACAAAGGCGCCCAGGGCCGCTTTGATCGCTGCATCATCCGGGCGCAGGTCACTTTGTGCGATCACCTCGCCTTCGGTATCGTCGGTGTTGGTGGCCTGCCCAAGACGCACGCAAAACTCATAGGCCTTCAGCGCGTCGGTAATATAGGGCACGGTCTTGGTGGCCTCGCCAAGGGCCACGGCCAAAACGCCGGTCGCCTCCGGGTCAAGCGTACCCGCATGCCCGGCCTTCTTGGCCTGAAGCGCCCATTTCACCTTGTTGACAACGCTGGTCGAGGTCATGCCCGCGGGCTTGTCCACCACCAGCCAACCCGAAATATCGCGTCCTTTGCGTTTGCGTGCCATGCCCGGCCCTTTTTTATGCGTCCAAGGCGCTAGCCCCTAGTAGACCCGCGCGCCCGCGTCAATCATTGCGCCGCGCGCGGGGCCGCAACCCCAACCATCGGCCCAAGCGGAAAGCCAAGATCGAACCGCCCAAGCCCCGGCGCGTAAAGCCGCGAGACCTTGCCATCGAAATAAAGCGCCTGCGGCAGCTTGAGGTGATCGCGAAAGAACGACCCGAAGGTGTGAAAATTGACCAGGCTGTCGGAAATCACGAACCACGCCTTACGCCCATCCGCCGAGGTGCCGACCCCGTTGCGGATATAGCGGCTGTCGCTGTCCTTCAAAAAGCGTGGATGAAGCGCGCCGTCGATCACCAGCATCGGCCCCGATTGACTGGCATCGCGGCACTTTGGGGCCTCTTGCTCGAAACGCAGGGTCTCGATCACATCAGCGCGCCCTTGTCGGATGCAAAAGACACCATTCGGCAAAAGGCCAAAATTGCCCGGTCCGGCACGCTTCACCAATGAGGATACCGCCTCGGCCCCCTCGACATAGAGCCCGACAGGTCGGCGATCTGCGTGATACATGCCGGCATTCATGCCAAAGACAAGCGCGCGGCCCTCGGTTTCCAACTGTCTGTCAATATTGGAAAAACTGCCAAGCGGCTCGCCGGTTTTCCGATCATTCAGGAAAAGCCGAAGATCGTCCTCGGCCAGATCAACCGTGCAAACGGTGTACTGCTGTCCCGCGTATGTTTCGACGGCGCAGCTTACGGCATGTGCGGGCGCGCCTAGGGCCACCAAGGCGACGAGCGCCAAAAAGGCCTTAATCCTCGACATCCCTGCGTACTTTTTCTTGCGCAAAAAGGCGGCGGGTCTCATCCATCTGATCAAAGGTTTCATCCAGACGAAACCGCAGGTCTGGCGCGTATTTCAACTCAAGCCGCTTACCGATCAGACGGCGCAACTCACCCTTGTTGCGCGCCAGAATCGCGATCAGGTCTTTCTGGCCCTCACCGCCCAAAGGCATCACGTAAGCGGTCGCGATCTTGAGATCGGAAGACATACGCACTTCTCCCACCGTGACCGAAATCCGGTTCAGGTCGGAATCATGAACGTCACCGCGTGCAAGCACCTCGGACAAAGTCCGCCGAATAAGCTCGCCCACGCGAAGCTGCCGTTGCGACGGGCCGGACCCGTCATGAGACTTGTTCTTTGCCATGACCCGCACTTAATCCCTCGGACGCCAATTTCCAAGCATAGAAATCCACCTCTACATTCTTTCACCGTTCCGGCAAATACTCCGGGGGCTTGGGGGCTGGCCCCCAATCAACATCGCGGTCACGGGCAAAGACCGCCAACCACTTGCTGCGCTCACCCCTCCACGCTAAGAACGGGCAGCCGCGAAAAGGAGAGCTGACATGACCAACCTGCCGGGTATCGTGATCACCGGGGCCTCGGGCCGGATGGGCCAGATGCTGATCAACACCGTGCTGAACAGCAACAACGCCCGGCTTGTCGGCGCGCTTGAGCGGCCCGGTCACGACTGGATCGGTCGCGATCTTGGCGCGGCCATGGGTGGCGCCGAGATCGGTCTGAACGTCAGCGACGACCCGCTTGAAATGATCGCCCAGGCCCATGCTGTGATTGATTTCACGGCCCCCGCCGCGACCGTTGAATTCGCTACGCTCTGCGCCCAGGCCCGTTGTGTGCATGTGATCGGCACAACCGGGTTGAGCGAGGCCGACCTCAAGCACCTCAACGCCGCCGCGCGTCATGCGGTGGTGGTGCGGGCGGGCAACATGAGCCTCGGGGTCAACCTTTTGACGCAGCTCACGAAAAAGGTGGCCGCCGCTCTGGATGAGGATTTCGACATCGAGATCGTCGAGGCCCATCACAACCAAAAGGTCGATGCCCCCTCGGGCACGGCCCTGATGCTTGGCGAAGCCGCCGCCGAAGGGCGCGGCGTGGCGCTTGATAACGTGTCTGACCGGGGGCGTGACGGGATCACCGGCAAACGCGAGCGCGGTCACATCGGGTTTTCGGCCATTCGCGGCGGCGATATCGTGGGCGAACATGACGTTATCTTTGCCGCCACCGGCGAACGGATCGTTCTGCGCCATATCGCCACCGACCGGGCGGTGTTTGCCCGTGGCGCCCTCAGGGCTGCGCTTTGGGGACAGGGGCGAAAGCCCGGCGAATATGACATGCTGGATGTGCTGGGCCTGAGCGAAAACTGATCCAAAGGAGCCGACGGGTCGTAACTCTGAGTGAACCTCCACTCATGACAGGGTACCGTCCCATGCGTGCCATCCTTGCCCTTATCCTAAGCGTTTTCATCAGCACCCCGGCGATGGCCGAGGGGTTTGACCCGATCACCGAGCGCGACAGCTTTGTGTCTCTCATAGAGGGGCGCGACCTGACCCGCTTTGGCATTACCCTGACTGTCCGGCCCGACGGCCAGATCACGGGCCGCGCCTTTGGCCGCGACGTGACTGGCGCCTGGCGCTGGAGCAAGGGCTATTTCTGCCGTGATCTTTACTGGGGGGCGCGCGATCTCGGGCCGAATTGTCAGGCGGTCAAGGTGCAGGGCAGCACCCTGCGTTTTATCTCGGACCAAGGCAGCGGCCAATTTGCCGATCTTTATCTGCGCTAAAAGGCGAGGCCACGCTATCCCCGTTCGCGATCAGAAATCGACCGCGATGCCTTTTTTCTCCCAATCCCCATAGCGCACCGGCTCGGGGCCTTTGCGCCCGCCAAGCTCTTTGGGAAGCTCCATCTTTTCGGCCTGCTTGCGGCGCTCTTCGGCCTCGGCGAGGGCGCGTTGCGCGGCAGGCGGCAGGTCTGGCGTGTCTTCGGTCATGCTCGGGCTTCCTTTGTCGTGTTGCCCTTGATATACGCCGCCCCTAGCCCGCCGCCAAGGACATGCCATGAAAAATCCCCCCTCTTCTGCCCGCCGAAGCGCGGTTTACCTGCTGGATCAGGTTCTGGGCGAGGGCCGCCTGATGTCTGATCTGATCGCGGGCGGCGTTCTGGATCGTCTTGCACCGCCTGATCGCGCCCGCGCGCAGCGCCTTGCCAGCGACACCCTGCGCGGGCTTGATCGCGCTGACCGCCTGTTGGGTCGTCATCTGCGCAAAGCCCCGCCACTGGCGGTTCACAATATCCTGCGCCTTGCCACGGTCGAGCTTGCCCAGGGCGGCGAGCCGCATGGCGTGGTGAACGAGGCCGTCGCCATCATCTCCAACCACCCGCGCTATGGCCGTCACAAGGGGCTGGTCAACGCGGTGCTGCGCAAGACCGCCGAAGAGGCGCCGCGCTCGTGGAATGACCTGCGCCTGCCGCGCCTGCCGAAATGGTTGCGCGATCCGCTGGTAGAGGCCTGGGGCGGGGCCGCGGTCGGACAGATGGAAAAGGCGCATTTTGCCGGGGCTCCGCTTGACCTGACGCTCAAATCCGATGCCGAAGACTGCATCAAAGATCTCAACGGCACGCTCTTGCCCACCGGCACCCTGCGCCTTGGCGATCAGGGCCAGGTCTCGGCCCTGCCCGGCTTTGCCGAGGGGGCGTGGTGGGTGCAGGATGCCGCCGCCGCCCTGCCCGTCAAGGTGCTTGCGCCACAGCCGGGCGAGCGGGTGCTTGATCTTTGCGCCGCTCCGGGCGGCAAAACCCTGCAAATGGCGGCGGCGGGGGCCGATGTCACGGCGCTTGACCTGTCCGATAAACGCATGGCGCGGGTGCTTGAAAACCTGACCCGCACCGGTCTTTCGGCCAAATGTGTCGTGGGCGATGCGCTTGAGCACGAGGGCGGGCCCTATGACGCCATTCTGCTCGATGCACCCTGTTCGGCCACCGGCACGATCCGGCGTCACCCGGACCTGCCCCATGCCAAGGACGGCTCGGAATTCGGCGCGCTGATCGAGTTGCAGGCAGCGATGATCGACCATGCGCTGACCCTGTTGAAACCCGGCGGGCGGCTGGTGTTTTGCACCTGCTCGCTGTTGCCCGACGAGGGCGAATGCCAGGTCGACGAGGCGCTTGCGCGCCATCCCGGCCTTGTCACCGATCGCGACGCCCTTGAGCGCCCCGGCATCGACCCGACCTGGATCACGCCCGAGGGGGGATTGCGCCTGCGGCCGGATTACTGGCCCGATCTGGGCGGCATGGACGGGTTTTATATCGCCTGCCTGCGCCGATAAACGCCACAGGGGCCGCGCGCTGCAATCAAGCGGTGACTTGCGCGCGCGCCCGGTCTATATTGCCTGCATCAACGCCGCAAAGAGCGTCCAGAGGCACGGCATATGTCGAAACCCGAGAACCTGTCGGCGCGCTGGACGCGCCTTTTGAACCGTGTCGCGGCACGGCGTGCGGCGCTGAGCCGCCCGGCCACGGCCTTTCTGTCACAACCCGAACCGCGCACCATCGGCAGCTTTGCCCGAGGCCGCCAGCTTTGCGCCGGTAATTTCGTCTTTGCCGGTCGGCTTGTGGCCGCCCCCGAGACATCCATCTGGGATCTTAAGGTCAAGGATCCGTCCTTTGCCGATGAACAACACGGCTTTGGCTGGCTTGATGATCTGGCGGCGGTTGGCGACGGTGCCGCGCGGGCGCGGGCGCAGGATTGGCTCTGGGACTGGATCACGCGCTATGGCAACGGGCGCGGCCCCGGCTGGACGCCGGACCTGACCGGGCGGCGGCTTATTCGCTGGATCAACCACGCGCTCTTTATGCTGAGCGGATCACCCAATGATGCCTCGGTGCCGTTTTTGCGCTCGCTGGCGCAGCAAACCACCTTTCTGGCGCGCCGCTGGCAGAGTGCGAGCCCCGGCCTGCCCCGGTTCGAGGCGCTGACCGGGCTGATTTACGCAGGCCTCTCGCTTGAGGGGATGCAGGCGCATGTAGCCCCGGCGATGACCGCGCTGGCGCGCGAATGCGACAGCCAGATCGACGCGCAGGGCGGCTTGCCGACACGCAATCCCGAAGACCTGCTTGAGGTGTTCACCTTGCTGACCTGGGCCGCTGTCGCCCTCAGCGAATCAGGCCAAACCGCCGGTGAGGCCCATTGGCGCGCGATTGAACGGATCGCCCCGACCCTGCGCACGCTGCGCCATGCCGATGGTGGGCTGGCGCGGTTTCATGGCGGCGGGCGCGGGCTTGAGGGGCGGCTTGACAGCGCGCTTGCCACCAGCGGCGTCAAGGGGCGGCACGCCGACGGGCTTGCCATGGGATTTGCGCGGCTCAGCGCCGGGCGCACCAGTGTGATCATCGACGCAAGCCCGCCACCCACAGGGGCCGCCTCGGCCGGGGCGCATGCCTCGACACTGGCGTTCGAGCTGACCTCGGGGCGCAGGCCCCTGATCGTGAATTGCGGCTCGGGGCAGAGCTTTGGCCCCGAATGGCGGCGGGCCGGGCGCGCGACGCCATCGCATTCCACCCTTGTTCTCGCGGCCGGGTCGAGCGCGCGGCTCAGCAATGATCCGCGCCACAGTGACTGGCTTATCGAGGCGCCGCGCAAGGTGCCGGTTGAACTCTCGAAGGCCCCGGACGGGGTGCGGTTCGAGGGTGCGCATGACGGCTATCTGCGCAGTCACGGCCTGACGCATGTGCGTCGGCTTGAGCTTACCACCGACGGGCGCGGTCTTGCCGGTGAAGACATGCTTTTGGCGGTGGAGACCGGCGACCGGCGCCGGTTTGACCAGGTAATGGATCAGGTCCGCCTGCATGGCATCAATTTTGAGATCCGCTTTCATTTGCACCCGGATGTCGACGCCTCGGTCGATTTGGGGGGCGCGGCGGTCTCGCTTGCGCTGCGCAGCGGTGAAATATGGATCTTCCGCAACGACGGACGGGCCGCTTTGTCCTTGCAACCCAGTGTGTATCTTGAAAAAACGCGCCTCAAACCGCGTGCGACCAAACAGATCGTTCTCTCTGGCCGCGCGATGGAGTATGCGACCCCTATTAGATGGTCACTGGCAAAGGCGCAGGACACCCCGATTGGTATCCGCGATCTGACAGAAGATGCGCTTGAGCCGGCGACTGACGACTAACCTGGCAAACGCCAAACGCAGGACTGCCCTATCATGACCGATCTCGCGCCCGTCACCCGCGCCCTTCTTTCTGTTTCCGACAAGACCGGACTGGTCGATCTTGGACGTGCCCTTGCGGCGCGCGGGATCGAACTCTTGTCCACCGGCGGAAGCGCCAAGACCCTGCGCGAGGCGGGCCTCGCGGTGCGCGATGTGGCCGAGGTTACCGGCTTTCCCGAGATGATGGATGGCCGGGTCAAGACCCTGCACCCGATGGTGCATGGCGGCCTGTTGGCGCTGCGCGACAATGACGATCACAAGGCGGCGATGCAGGAGCACGGCATTGGCGCAATTGATCTGCTGGTGGTGAACCTCTATCCGTTCGAGGAAACCGTCGCCAAGGGCGCCGATTACGAGACCTGCATCGAGAATATCGACATTGGCGGCCCCGCGATGATCCGCGCGGCCGCCAAGAACCACGGTTTTGTCAACGTCGTGGTCGATGTCGAGGATTACGCGCCGCTTCTGGCAGAACTTGAGGCCCATGACGGGCAGACCTCCTATGGCTTCCGCCAGCGTCTGGCGCTGACCGCCTATGCGCGCACCGGGGCCTATGACGCCGCCGTGTCGACCTGGATGGGCGATGCCCTGGCAGAGGCCGCGCCGCGCCGTCGCGCCGTGGCCGGAAAGCTGGCGCAGACCCTGCGCTATGGCGAGAACCCGCATCAGGCAGCGGCATTCTATACCGATGGCAGCCTGCGCCCCGGTGTTGCCACCGCGACCCAGATCCAGGGCAAGGAACTGAGCTATAACAACATCAACGACACCGATGCGGCGTTCGAGCTTGTCAGTGAATTCGCCCCCGAAGCGGGCCCGGCCTGTGCGATCATCAAACATGCCAATCCCTGCGGCGTGTCGCGCGGCGAGACCCTGACGCAGGCCTATAGCCGCGCGTTTGATTGTGACCGCACCTCGGCCTTTGGCGGGATTATCGCTCTTAATCAGCCGCTTGACGGGGCCACCGCCGAAGAGATCAGCCAGATTTTCACTGAAGTCGTGATCGCGCCCGGCGCCGATGCCGATGCTATGAGTATTTTTGCCAAGAAGAAGAACCTGCGGCTTTTGGTGACCGAGGGCCTTGCCGATCCGCGACAGGCGGCACGGACCTGGAGGCAGGTCTCGGGCGGGTATCTTGTGCAAGACAAGGACAACGGGCATATCACAGCGGATGACCTTAAGGTCGTGACCAAGCGCGCGCCGAGCGATCAGGAAATGGCGGATATGCTGTTTGCCTGGAAAGTTGCCAAGCACGTGAAATCCAATGCCATCGTTTACGTCAAGGATGGCGCCACCGTCGGTGTGGGGGCCGGGCAGATGAGCCGCGTTGACAGTTGCCGCATTGCCGCGCGCAAGGCGCAGGACATGGCAGAGGCGCTTGGCCTGCCCGCGCCGCTGACTAAGGGCAGTGTCGTGGCTTCGGATGCGTTCTTTCCCTTTGCCGACGGGTTGCTGACCGCCGCTGAGGCCGGGGCCACGGCCGTGATCCATCCCGGCGGCTCGATGCGCGATGACGAGGTGATCGCCGCGGCAGACGAGGCGGGCCTTGCCATGGTGTTGACCGGCATGCGCCATTTCCGTCACTAGGGGCCCCGCCATGCGCATCGTCTTTTGGACCGGGTTTTGGGTTTTCCTGCTTGATCAGGCCAGCAAGTATCTTGTTGTCCATACCCTGAGCCTGCGCCAGCTGGGTGCGATTGACGTCTGGCCGCCGCTCTTCAACCTGCGCATGGCCTGGAATTACGGGATCAATTTCGGCCTGATGGCGGGGGATAATCCGCTGACGCGGTGGGTTCTGATCGCCGTGGCCCTCGTGATTTCCAGCGCCGTCTTGTGGTGGGTCCATACCGACCCGGCAGGCCGCTGGCAAAAAATCGCCGCCGGTCTTCTGGTCGGCGGGGCGCTTGGCAATGTGATTGACCGGCTGATCTATGGCGCGGTGGCGGATTTCATCAACGTTTCGTGCTGTGGCATCGACAATCCGTTTGCCTTCAATATCGCCGATATCGCGGTTTTCATCGGCGCATTTGGCATGGTACTGTTGCCTTCGGGCAAAAAGCCCTCGTGACCTTGGCGCAGCTATGCGATAAGGCTGTTCGAAAGTTGCAGGAGAGTGGCGATGGCGATGCCGCATAAAACAGTTTTGGCGCTTCTTGTGGCAACCGTGCTTGCGGGCTGCGGCGGTCGTGATGATGTGACGTTGACCCGCATTCGCCATACCGGGAACGGACCGGACGAGTTTTCGATCATACCGGGCAAGCCCTTGCAGGCACCCGAAGATTACGCCAGCCTGCCGAGCCCCACCCCCGGCGGCGCCAACCGCACCGACCAGAACCCGCTGGCCGATGGCGTGGCGGCCCTTGGCGGCAACCCCGCCGCACTGACCGCTGGTGCGCCGAGCGCCCGCGATGGCGCGCTGGTCAATCATGCCAGTCGCTATGGCGCGACGGCAGATATCCGCCAGACTCTTGCCGAAGAGGACAAGGACGTCCGCCGCCGCCATGGCCGCGTGAACATCCTGCGCATCACGGCAAGTGACGATTACACAAACTCCTACAAACGCCAGTGGCTTGATGCCTACGCAGAAGAGCGCCGCCTGCGCCGCAATGGCATCGTCACCCCGTCAAGCCCGCCGCCGCCGAAATAAACCGCTCGGGGCGCTGACGATCCCGTCAGAGCGCTTGAAACATCGAAGCTAAAGCGTATCTATTGTCAGACGCCCAGCATGGACCGGAGACACTATATGCGTAGCCTTTTTGCCAGTTTTCTGCTTGCCATCGCCCCTCTTGCGCCCGCCATGGCCGAGGATCAGGTGACAACCTTTGCCCTTGAGAACGGGCTTGAGGTGGTGGTGATCGAAGACCACCGCGCGCCGGTCGTCACGCAAATGGTATGGTATCGCGCCGGATCAGCGGATGAACCACCGGGCGCCTCGGGCGTGGCGCATTTTCTCGAACACCTGCTGTTCAAGGGCACCGAAACGATAGAGCCGGGCGAGTTTTCGGCCACCGTGGCGCGCAATGGCGGCTCTGACAACGCCTTTACCAGCTATGATTACACCGCCTATTTTCAGCGCATCGCGGCCGACCGCCTTGAATTGATGATGCGGATGGAAAGCGACCGCATGGTCAATCTGCAACTGGGTGAAGGCGACATCGCCACCGAGCGTGATGTGATCATCGAGGAACGCAATCAACGGGTGGAAAACAATCCCTCGGCCCTGTTTCGCGAGCAAAAGAATGCGGTTCAGTACCTGAACCACCACTACGGCGTGCCGATCATCGGCTGGCAGCATGAAATGCATGATCTGGGGCTTGAGGATGCGCTTGCCTATTATCGCACCTTTTACGCGCCCAATAATGCCATTCTGGTGGTTGCGGGCGATGTCACCCCCGAGGATGTGCGCCAGCTCGCCGAGACCTATTATGGCCCGATCCCGGCCAATCCCGACCTGCCCGAGCGGGTGCGCCCCCAAGAGCCGCGCCAGATGGCCGAGCGGCGTATGACCTTTCGCGACGACCGGGTGGCACAACCCTATGTGAGCCGCTCCTATATTGCGCCGGAACGCGACAGCGGCGCACAGGAAGAGGCGGCCGCGCTTACCCTTCTGGCCGAAATCCTTGGCGGCGGAAGCACCTCCGTGCTGACCCAGAAACTTCAGTTTGACAGCCGCATCGCGGTGCAGACCGGGGTATATTATTCGGGGCTTTCGCTTGATGATACCACCTTTAGCCTTGTGGTCGTGCCCGCAGCGGGTGTGACCCTTGAACAGGCCGAGGCGGCGATGGATGACGTTTTGACCACCTTCCTTGAAACCGGCATTGATCCCGATCAGCTTGAGCGGATCAAGATGCAGGTGCGCGCCTCGGAAATCTATGCGCGCGACGATGTCGGCGGGCTTGCCAATCGCTATGGCCGCGCCCTGGCACAGGGGTTGAGCGTGGCCGATGTTCAGGCCTGGCCCGAGATTCTGCAAAATACCACAGAGGACGATATCATGGCCGCTGCTCGCAAGGTTTTTGATCGTAACACATCCGTCACCGGATGGCTTATGGCGCCGGAGGTGACCCAATGATCCGCTTTGTGCTTGCCGTGGTGATGCTTCTCGCCGCCCTGCCCGCACGGGCCGGGGTCGAGGTGCAGGAGCTGACCACCCCCGGCGGGCTCGAGGCCTGGCTGGTCGAAGATCATTCGATTCCCTTCGTGGCGCTTGAGCTTCGCTTTCGCGGGGGCGGATCACTGGATGCGCCGGGCAAACGCGGTGCGACGAACCTTATGGTCGGGCTGCTTGAAGAAGGCGCCGGGAATCTGGATGCGCAGGGCTTCGCACGCGCGACCGAATCTCTTGCCGCGAATTTCAGCTATGGCGTCAGCGATGACGCCGTCAGCATCTCGGCCCATTTTCTGACCGAGAACCGCGATCAGGCGATGACGCTCTTGCGCGCGAGCCTGCTTGAGACCCGCTTTGACCCCGATGCGATTGAACGGGTGCGTGCGCAGATCACCTCGATCATTCAATCAAGCCAGAAAGACCCGCGCGATCTTGTGGGGATGTCGTTTGACGCATTGGTGTACGGCGATCACCCCTATGCAACCTCGCTTAACGGCACGCTTGAAAGTGTCGCGGCGCTGACCCGCGAGGATATCCTTGCCGCACAGCGCGCGGCCATGGCCCGCGATCGGCTTTATATCAGCGCGGTGGGCGATATCACCGGCGATGAGCTGTCGGCGCTGCTTGACGACCTGCTGGGCAATCTGCCCGCCATTGGCGCGCCGCTCGCGGGCGAGGCCACGCTCAACCTGCCCGGTGGGGTCAAGGTTGTCGACTTTGACACGCCGCAATCCATCGCCGCCTTTGCCCAACCGGGCATTGATCGCGATCACCCCGATTTCTTTGCCGCCTATCTGCTGAATCACATCCTTGGGGGTGGGTCGTTTGAAAGTCGGCTGATGAATGAGGTGCGCGAAAAGCGCGGGCTGACATACGGGGTTTATTCCTACCTCTTGGACAAGGACGGTGCCGCGCTCTGGATGGGATCCGTGGCCTCGGCCAATGATCGCGTCGCCGAGGCCATGTCGGTCATTCGCGATGAATGGGCCAAGATCCGCGAAGAGGGCGTCACCGAGGCAGAGTTGCAGGATGCCAAGACCTATCTGACCGGGGCCTATCCGCTTCGGTTCGAGGGCAACGGCCCGATTGCCGATATCGCCGTGGGGATGCAGATGGAAGGACTGCCGACCGATTACATCACCACCCGCAACGACAAGTTGAATGCCGTCACGCTTGACGACGTGAACCGCGTCGCGCGCGATCTGCTTGATCCGGCAAAGCTTACATTCGTGGTGGTGGGCAAACCAGAGGGCATTGAGAGCACGATCAATTGATGCGGGGGTGGATGTCGGGGCGCGTGGGTTTCACCCACCCTACGAGGCCCCTCTGAGCCCCGCCTTGCGATCCACGTAAAAAGGGCCGGTGCATAACGCACCGGCCCTTTCCTTTTGCTCAAATCCAAAGGGCGACCCTTTGGTTACTCGAACTTCTTGATCTCACCCGATTTCAGGCGGCTGACATAGCTGTTCAGCTCGCGCTTGACGATCGGCATCAGGGCATACAAGCCGATGATATTGACCACCGCCATCGCAAAGATCGCCGCATCCGAGAAGTCGATCACCGGCCCAAGATTGGCCGCCGCACCGATCACCACGAAGACGCAGAAGATCACCTTGAACACCAGTTCCGTGGTCTCGCCTTCCCCGAACAGATAGGTCCAGGCCTTGAGGCCATAATAGGACCAGCTGATCATGGTCGAGAAGGCAAACAGAACCACCGCAATCGCCAGAACGAAGGGGAACCAGCTGATCGCGCTGCCAAAGGCCGCCGAGGTCAGGCCAACGCCCGAGGTGCCGCCAACGGTCTGAATCGCCGTGCCGGCCTCATTCAGCAGGTAATTGCCATCCGGGCCCGCCACCAGCTGACCGGTGATGATGATCACAAGCGCCGTCATGGTACAGATCACAACGGTGTCGATGAACGGCTCAAGAAGCGACACATAGCCCTCGGTGATCGGCTCTTTGGTGCGCACCGCAGAGTGCGCAATCGCCGCCGAGCCAACGCCGGCTTCGTTCGAAAACGCCGCCCGCTTGAAGCCCTGGATCAGCGCGCCAACCATACCGCCGGCAACGCCAAGCCCGGTAAAGGCGCCGGCAAAGATCTGGCCAAAGGCCCACCCGATTTGATCCGCGTTCATCAGGATGATGATCAAGGCGGTGCCGACGTAAAGGATGCCCATGAACGGCACGACCTTTTCGGTCACCTTTGCAATGGACTTGAGGCCGCCGACGATCACCGCAAAGACCACGACCGCAAAGACCACTCCGGTGATCCAACCCGGATACGCGCCCACGATGCCCGAAATCTGCTGATGCGCCTGATTGGCCTGGAACATGTTGCCCCCGCCAAGTGCGCCCAGAATACAGAAGATCGAGAACAGCACCGCAAGCACTTTGCCGCCCGGAAGACCGCGCTCGGCAAAGCCCTTGGTCAGGTAATACATCGGACCACCCGACACCCGGCCATCGGGATATTCATTGCGGTATTTCACACCAAGCGTACATTCGGTGAATTTTGACGCCATCCCCATCAGACCCGCAAGGATCATCCAGAACGTCGCCCCCGGCCCGCCGATACTCACGGCAACCGCCACACCGGCGATGTTGCCAAGACCCACCGTGCCCGAAAGCGCGGTCGCAAGCGCCTGAAAGTGGCTGACCTCGCCGGCGTCATTGGGATCGGAGTAATCACCCTTCACCAAGGCAATCGAATGCCCGATCGCGCGAAACTGGACAAAGCCGAAGTAGAGCGTGAACACGGTCGCGCCAACCACAAGCCAGGCCACGATCCACGGAAAGGAGGTGCCCGGAAAGTTCGAGAAGATAAGGTTCACAAACCAGCCCGTCGAGCTGGCGAAGATCTGATTGACCTTTTCGTCAACCGATTGCGCATAAGCCGGCGCGCTGGCCATCAATAGCCCGGCTGCGGCAATTGCCGCATTGAAATTCTTTCGATGCATATGATTCATCCCTGTCAGAATTCTTATTTATGGAACGATGGTGCACGGCACTGGCGCCGCTTGCACAAGTGCGCCAGCAACCGAGCCGAACACCCGCGCACCAAGGGCGGAATGCCCGCTGCGCCCGATCACGATCTGAATCGCACCGCAATCCTTTGCGATCTTCGCCAGAAGCTCCGGGATATTGCCGTATTTGATCACGGTCTCAACCGTCACGCCCTTGTCGCGCAGGTCTTTTACGACGGTCGTCATGATCGCTGTTTCTGCGCGGTGAAGCTCTTCCTCGCGCCGCTTGTGACGCTCTTCGAGCTCGTTTGGCGTCAGAAACGAATATGGCGACCACTCCAGCACGTGAGCCAGAACAATCGTTCCTCCCTGGGCTTGCGAGCGGTCCACCGCAAACTCAAGCGCGCGCTGCGATGACGCGCTGCCGTCGTAGCCGACGACGAATTTTCCAGACATGTTGGGTACTCCCTCTTCCTTGAAAAACGGGCCCTCTTGGCGGGACCCGATACATCACTCTACCAGAGGTTTCTTTTTTGTTTTTCCCGAAATCTCTGGATTCATGACGCAATCGCCTCAAATTTCCTCGAGTTTTGGTGAGAAATGCAAAAATATTCGCATTTCACAGACCACGCCCCCGGCACCTCTCCCGTCGCAGCCCGCGACACGGCGCGCTGTCGGCCCATTGAACTTGGCGCCTTTTTCCCGCATATGCTGGACAAAACAGCGGCAAGGAGGGCCCGATGGACCTGCGCAAGATCACCGATGATTTCTCTGTCTCCCCGCAAATCGAATGCGAGGATGTGGCCGACATCGCCGAGGCCGGGTTTCGCTCGATCCTGTGCAACCGGCCCGACGGCGAAGAATTTGGCCAATGCGCCTATGATGCGGTGGCCGAGGCGGCACAGGCGGCCGGTCTTGCCGTGCGCTCGGTGCCGATCGTATCCGGCATGCTGTCAGAGGCTGACCTTGCAGCGTTTCGCGCGGCGCTTGATGAACTGCCAAAACCGATCCTCGCCTATTGCCGAAGCGGCACGCGCTGCACCATGCTCTGGAGCATGACGAGCTTCGGCGATCTGGACGCCGATGAGATCGTCAAGGCAACCTCGGCGGCGGGCTATGACATGTCCGGCCTCATGCGCCAGATGCAACAAGCACGATGACCGATTGGGCCGTTATCGGTCATGACGGGCAAGCTCACCGGGCCTTTGCCATGTCCGGCCCAAAGGTGACGCATCAAAGCTCTGGCGCGGATGAGGCGGCGGCACTTGCCGGGCTTGGGGCCACGGCACGGCTCTACCGAATTGGCGAGGGGCGGCCCGATGCCCTGCCCTGCCCGCTCTTGCCCGGCCCCGGCCGCGGGCTTGCCGGGCTGACGCAGGATCAGCCTGCGGATGTTATCGACGGCTGGGTGCGGCTGATCCTCATGGGCTTTGCCGCGCGTCATCCCAATTGGGATGGGGTCGCCTGCGTTCTGTCCCAAACCCTGAGCCATTGGGTGCACCTGAGCGCAGATGAGGCCGTGAGCTGTCAAAGCTTCCTGACCCCGATGCTGGCCTCGGCCCTTGGCGCCGCGATGCCACCCGACAGCGCCGCGATTTCCGATAGTCTAAGCCGCCCTGAACGTCTGGCCGCGCATCTGCGCAGCGCGCAGGTCAGCGCCACCCCCGGCGCATTGAGCGGGCACCTGCTCGGCGCCGAACTTGCCGCCGCACGGCCCTATTGGCTGGGTCAGAGCGTGGCCCTCATCGCCCCTGACGCGGGCGCCTCGGGATATGGCGACGCCCTCAAGGCACAGGGCGTGCCGGTCGCGCAGCATGATCCCGAAACCCTTTTGCCCGACGCGCTTGCGGCCCTCGCAGGGGTCTTGGGCTTTACCGACTAGAGCATGTCGCGTTCACTCAAAATTCACGCGACATACTCCAAGGTATTGATGTCGCATGTTCGAGAACCTCAAAACCGGTGCCCACTTTTGAGCAACATGCTCTAAGCCCTTTCATCGTTCCAAAAATACTGAACCACTACCGGCTGGCGCCGGTAGGATCAGCGATGTGCTGTTCCAGGTACTGAAGATGGGGTGGTTGCCGCCCTCCCCTGACGGCATCGCAATGTGCCAAGATGGTGGTCTGTAGACCATCTAACGGAGAGGACGGCAAAATGAAGGATACAATGATTGGTGTAGATCTGGCGAAGAGTATTTTCCAGGTTCACGGGGCATTGCTGTCGGGGAAGGAACAATTCCGCAAAAAACTGACACGGCCCCAGTTCTGGAAATTCATGT
>NZ_FWFJ01000017.1 GCF_900172365.1 Roseovarius gaetbuli | reverse complement strand
GATAGAAAACGCAGTGTTTGCCGGTGTCATATTGCATGATCGTACCCTCAGAAAAATGAGCCTCCGACCCGGCTGCGGCTCATTTTTCTGAGGGTACGATCATAAAGCGATTCTTTCACGCTGAAGCAGGTCCGACTGGAAGTCGGAGGGTTTGCTCCACGGCGTGGATACTCAACTCCAACAGTGCCACCGCCCTTGCGCTGCGGCTTCGCACCCCGCCCTTGCCTTCAGGCTCAAACCGGTCATGCTGCGCCCTACGCGAACCCGCAGCAGGAGCCAGACATGCCCGCCAAGCAAGACCCGATTGATCTCTACTTCTGGCCCACGCCGAATGGCTGGAAAGCCTCTATCGCGCTCGAGGAGATGGGCCTGCCTTATACCCTCCACCTGATTGACATCGGTGCCGGAGATCAGTTCACGCCAGAATTCCTTAAGCTTTCACCCAACAACCGCATGCCCGCGATCACCGATCCCGACGGGCCGGATGGCGCGCCGATAAGCCTGTTTGAATCTGGCGCCATCCTGCAATACCTCGCCCGCAAGACCGGTCAGTTCTATGGCGCGACAGAGCGTGACAGGATCGCGGTCGATCAATGGCTGATGTGGCAAATGGGCGGCGTTGGCCCGATGGCGGGTCAGGCGCATCACTTTCTCAAATACGCCCCGGCGATGGATCCGCCGCATGACCTGCCCTACGCCAAGGACCGCTATCGCAACGAGGTGGCGCGGCTTTACGGCGTGCTCGACCGGCAATTGGCCAGGACCGAATTTGCCGCCGGCGATTTCTTTTCGATTGCCGATATGGCGATCTGGCCCTGGGCCTCGCTCTGGGAAGGCCAGCAACAGACGCTGGAGGACAAGCCGCATCTGGCGCGGTGGCTCGACACCGTCGGGGCGCGCGATGGCGTGGTCCGCGGGCGCGCCCTTGCTGCCGAAAAACGTGGCAATATTCAGGATAGCCGCAGCGCGCAGAACGTCTTGTTCAAGCGCCCGTAACGGGGCGAATGGTGTCGTCGTCCGGAGAGTCGGGCGGCAAGACCATAAGCACCATGAACCAGTAGAACCCGTGCAGAAACAGCACGAAAATCGGCATAACGGTGATCCAGACCCCAAGCGATTCACTGCTGATCAGGATTTCATTGACCGCGATCACCATCGCCGCCACGAGCGCGTTGACCCGCAGCAGGCTGACGGTTTCATAGACCGCCTCGCCCTCTGCATTTGCCGGGGTGACGCGGGCCATCACTGCCCCCTCGCGGATCATGCCAAGCACCATGACCACCAAGAGGAACAGCGCAACTGCGGTGACCCCGCGTTGTGTGAACAGCGGGTTGTTCAGCCAAAGCTGCAATGCCGAGACCGCAAGAAGAATGAAAACCGGCCAACGCAACATGCCCGTGCGCCCCGCCGTCGTCTGATGAATGCTTTCGGCGGCCTGCGGCAGGTTGCGCCAGATTGCATAGGCCTGCGCGACCACGACCGACAGGACAAAGACCTGATCCTGCGGCACATGCATCCGGCCAAGCACGATCCAGAGGATCAGCATGATCACCACCGGCAACAGGTTCTGCGGCCGGATTGGCGGGATCGACAACATCGCGTTCAAGAGGCGGGAGGAGGTGCGTTTTATCATGCCTCAATCGGTACATGCCAAAAGCGGCAATTTATCGGCAAGGATGTGTGCTTTCCGCGAAACCTCGCGACGACACCCCGGATCACTGACGATCTGGCGGGCCGAACGGGTACATAAGGTAAAGCAACATGCATTCAAGCGCGTGTATCAAAATCCACCGGAACGCCGCAAAACCGATCCAGATCGACAAGTTGCCCTGCGCGATCAGGGCCTCGTTCACAGCGATCAGACCAAGGGTGACCATGACCTTGACCATGACGTAATGCCGCCGCTGGCCATCGGACCATTCGCCTTCATCTTTGGGGGAAAACCATCCATGACAGCGCGGTCCCCCGCCAGCTCGACCACCATCATAAAGCCGCGCAGAACCGGCCCGCCTGTCAGAATACGCTGACACAACAGCGGCTCGTTGAGCCACAGCAAAAGAGCCATGAGCGCAAGGTGAAAGCCCAGAATCCACATCATGAGTCCGGTCACATAGGCAGGGTTTTCCTTCTGGCCAAGCGGCGCCATGGCGGCGGGCATATTGCCCCACATCAACGCAGACAACACGATCACATTGGCCAGAACAAAGGCGCTTTGACCATGGGTGGACAAGACCGCGTCAAGCGGCACCAGCGTCACCCAGGCCCCAAGCAGCACCGCGCCAGGCCACACGGCCCGCAGCGGAACCGGCCAAATCACCATGACAAGCCCGTAAAGATGGATGAAAAACCGCAGAAACATGCGGCCATTCCTTCCGGTCAATCGGCCCGTTTTATGGGCGCAGGACGGCTATTTCGAGGAACTGTCCGCCTCGTCTTCTTCGGTGGAATGATCCCGAAACAGCCTGGTCTGGGTCATGAAAAACACGAAAATCGCCGCCGTCAGGCCGAAAGTCTTGAAATAAACCCAGGTTTCCTCGCTCTGCGTGCGCCAGATCAGCTCGTTCAGAACCGCCAAGCTCAGGAAAAAGAACATCAGGCGGCGCGTCAGGATCAGCCAGCCCTCGTTGGTCAGCGGCATCATCCCGTCCATCACATATTGCAGGTAAGAGCGCCCCTGCAAAAGGCCCCAGCCAAGAATGCCGCCAAACAGCACATAGATGATCGTCGGCTTCATCTTGAAGAAACTCGGGTCGTTGAACCAGACCGAGAGCCCACCAAAGACCACGATGATCACCGCCGTGACCGCCTGCATCTTGGACAAATGCCCGGTCAGGCGCCACAAAACCCCCATCGAGATCAGGAACACCGGGATAAACCCGGCCGTCACCACGACAAACCCTTCATATTCGGTGCCGCCGATGGTGAACGTGTGGCCCTTGAGCCAGAGATAGGCCACGAAAAAGGCGAGCACAGGCCCCATCTCAAGCGCGGTTTTTGCCCATGCGGGCGGTGTTTTGTCGGCCATCAGGATGTCACACACTCTGTTTCAGGTTCAGGGATGATCTTAGATTCAGCCCCCAAATTCAACTATGACCGCGCCGGTCGCGATCAAAGCCATCAGGGCAATACGTCGCGGCCCCACGGTCTCGCGCAGCACCAGCCAACCGATCAGGGCGGCAAATACCGTCGAGGTCTCGCGCAGCACCGCCGCCTCGCCCACCTTGTCGAGCCGCGTCGCCAGCATGATCGAGCCGAACGACATGAAGGCCACAAGCCCGCCCGCAACCCCGCGCACCATCAGCGGCCCAAGGGTTGGCGTCACGGCCATGTTGCGCCAACGCAGATAGGCAAGCACCGGCATGAACAGCCCGTCGAGAAAGAAAAACCACGCCAGAAAGGTGAAGGGATTGGCCGTGGCGCGAATGCCATAGGCGTCATAAGTGGTGTAAAGCGCCACGAAAAGCCCGGTCATCACCGCCAGCCCAAGCGCCAGCGGCATGGTATCGCGATTGAGCGTCAGCGTGCGCAGGTTATAGACCGCCAGCCCGTAAATCCCGGCCAGAAGCACCCCGATCCCAATCCACTGTGTGGCGGTAAAAACCTCGCCAAACAGGAAATACGCACCAATCACGGTGAACAGCGGCCCGGTGCCACGCACCACCGGATAGACCACCGTATAGGCGCCCTTGGTATAGGCCAGCCCCTGAAGCAGCTTGTAGAGGGTATGGATCACCAGCACCCAGCCGAAAATCGGCCACATATGCGGCTCGGGCCAGGGCACGACGAAAAGCGCGAAGGGCGCGGCCATGGCGAAATAGGAAAAATCTATCACACCGCGACTAAGCCAAGGGTCATGCCGCCCCTTTTGCAGCGCCCCGAAAATGGCATGTAAAAGCGCCGCCATGAGCGCCAGAGCCATCGCCAGCTGTCGCCCTGCCTCTGTTCCCTCTAGGGAAATAAGCCAGTCGCTCATGTTTGGCACACCTCGAGATGGGGGGCCAGCCCCCCAAACCGCAGGCAAAGTTGGGGGGCCAGCCCCCCAACCCCCCCGGGATATTTCTGGCAAGAAGAAACAGCAGCGCGGGTGGTCATTCGCGCTCGAGCCCGGTGAGGGCGGCGGCGAAATCTTCGGGATCAAACGGGGCAAGGTCGTCGATCTGTTCGCCCACACCGATGGCATGGATCGGCAGGCCGAATTTATCCGCCAGGGCCACGAGGACGCCGCCCCGCGCAGTGCCGTCAAGCTTGGTCATCACGAGGCCCGAGACATCGGCGAGCTTTTGGAAGATTTCCACCTGGCTCAGCGCGTTTTGCCCGGTCGTGGCGTCAAGCACCAGAAGGGTGTTATGCGGCGCGCTCGGGTCTTTCTTGCGAATGACGCGGACAATTTTCGACAGCTCTTCCATCAGGTCGGCGCGGTTTTGCAGCCGACCGGCCGTGTCGATCATCAAGAGGTCAGCGCCGTCGGCCTCAGCCTTGGTCATCGCATCAAACGCAAGGCTCGCCGGATCGGAGCCTTCGGGCGCGGTCAGCACCGGAACCCCGGCGCGATCGCCCCAGACCTGAAGCTGTTCGACTGCGGCGGCACGAAAGGTATCCCCAGCGGCGATCACAACGGATTTGCCCGCCGCCTTGAACTGGCTCGCGAGCTTGCCGATGGTCGTGGTCTTGCCAGAGCCATTGACCCCCACCACAAGCACCACCTGCGGGCGGTTGGGATAAAGCGGCATCGGGCGCGCAACCGGCTCCATGATGCGGGTGATCTCGGCGGCCAGCAATTGCTTGATTTCTTGCGAGGACAGGCGCTTGCCCATCCGCCCCTCGGCCATGTTGGCGGTCACGCGCAGGGCGGTATCGACGCCCATATCGGCGCTGATCAAAAGCTCTTCGAGCTGTTCGAGCATGTCGTCGTCAAGCGCACGGCGGGTGACGGCAGGCTTGTCGCCCCGCCCCAGAAGGCGCCCCAAAAGGCCCGGACGTGCCGCCGCGGGCGCGGGTTCGGGAATCTCCAGCGGTGTGGGCGGCGTGGTTGCCTCGCGGGGGGCTTGCGGCACTTCGGCAGGGCGCTCGACGGGGATTTCGACCGGCGGGGCCTGTGGCACCTCATCAGGGCGCGTCGGAAGTTCGCGCGGCGCCGACTCGGGATCGGATGGCGGCGGGACCGGGATGGGTGCCGGCTCTGGCTGCGGCTCTGGCTCTGGTCGAGGGTCAGGCTCGGGCGTAGGTTCAGGCGTGGTCGCCTCGGCGGGCTCTTCAACGCCACCGTCTTCGACAATCGCGTCCAAACCCTCTTCGAGTTTCGAAGAGGATTTGAACAGCCGTTCCTTGAGCTTCGAGAAAAACGCCATGCAGCCTCCGATCCGCGTGTTAAACCTCACCTAATGCGGAATGACGGGATATGGAAGCCTTGTAGCGCGATCAAACCTCGTCTGGGAAATGCTTCATGGTAAGGCGAATCGGGTTCGGCGCCGCCTGCCCCAGACCACAGATCGAAGCATCGGCCATCGCCGTGCACAGCTCTTCCAAAAGCGGCTGATCCCAGGTGTCGGCCTGCATCAACTTGACCGCCTTTTCACAGCCAACCCGGCAGGGCGTACACTGACCACAGCTTTCATCCTCGAAGAACCGCAGCATGTTGAGCGCGGCCTGTTTGGCGCTGTCGTGATCCGACAAAACCACAACCGCCGCCGATCCGATAAAGGTGCCATGCGGTTGCAGCGTGTCGAAATCAAGCGGCACGTCATGCATCGAGGCGGGCAACAGACCCGACGACGGGCCGCCCGGCTGATAGGCTTTGAAGGTGTGACCGTCGAGCATGCCACCGGCCGCCTCGATGATATCGGTGATGGTCGACCCGGCCGGCAAAAGATGCACGCCGGGGTTTTGCACGCGCCCCGATACCGAATAGGACCGCAGGCCCTTGCGGCCATTCTTTTCCACACCCGACAGGATCTCGCCACCCTCGCGCAACACGCGCGTCACCCAATAGAGGGTCTCGACGTTGTTCACGAGCGTCGGGCGATTGAAGATGCCGACCTGCGCCACGAAGGGCGGGCGATGGCGCGGCATGCCGCGTTTGCCTTCGATGGATTCGATCATCGCGGATTCTTCGCCGCAGATATAAGCGCCCGCGCCCCGACGCAGCTCGATATAGCCCGGCTCGACCTTAGAAGCGGCCTCCAGTGCCTTGATTTCACGCTTCAAAATCTCGATCACGGCGGGATATTCATCGCGCATGTAGATAAAGCAACGCTCGGCCTCGACCGCCCAAGCCGCGATCAGCATTCCTTCAAGGAAAACATGCGGATAGCGCTCTAAGTAAAAGCGATCTTTGAAGGTGCCCGGCTCGCCTTCGTCGCCATTGACGGCCAAATAGCGCGGGCCGGCCTCGGCGCGCACAAAGCCCCATTTGCGACCCGACGGGAAACCCGCGCCGCCAAGACCACGCAGGCCCGAGGCCAGCAGGGTCTCCTGCACGGTTTCAAAATCGCCACACTCGCGCAGCTCGGCCAGCTTGGCATAGCCACCGGATGAGGAGTAATCGGCAAAGTCTTGATATTGCGGGATATGTGCGTGGGTTTCCCCTGCTGCAATCGCCGCCTTTACCTTTTCAGGCGTGGCATGGTCGATATGGTGATGACCAAGCTCAAGCACCGGGGCCGTATCACAGCGCCCCATGCAGGGCGCGCGCAAAACCCGTACTTGCGACGCATCAAGCCCATCCTCAAGCGCCTGCTTCAAAGCCTGCGCGCCGGCGAGCTCGCAGGACAGCGAATCACACACCCGGATGGTCAGCGCGGGCGGCGGGGTCTCGCCCTCTTTCACCACATCGAAATGCGCGTAAAAGCTGGCGACCTCGTAAACCTCGGCCATGGAAATCCGAAGCTCTTCGGCAAGGGCGCGAAGGTGCGCCGCCGAGAGATGGCCGTATTCATCCTGGATAAGGTGCAGATATTCGATCAGCAGATCACGGCGATGCGGCCCCTCGCCCAGAAGCGCGCGCACCTCTGCCCAAGGCTGATCTTCCAGCTGCCGACCTTTGGGCGTGTGACGGCCCTTGCCCTTGCCCGATTTCCAGACGCCCTTGCGCTCATCCAGTGCCATGCGATTTCCCTCAGCTAAAGTTACGCCAAGGAATACGGCCTGGCCCGTGTGCCTGCGAGATCAAAAACGACATCCGCGCCCTCGGAAACGTTGAGGCGGCGCAAAAACATCGAAATTCCGATGAATTCCCGCTGTTTTCCCCGCCTTCGCCGCCGACCCGCCCTATGTCCGCCCCAGATGCCGGGCTATTGTGGCGGGAATGATGCAAGTTTCAACCGGGCCAAAAGCATGATCCTCTTTGCCATTGCCACCAGCGTGCCGATGATCCTGATCGGGCTTGCCGCCATATCGGGCGGTGCTTGGGGCTGGTTGGCGGTGGGATATGTCACGATTCTTGTGTTCGTCATTGACCGCCTGATTGTCCGGCCGCTTGAAAATGCCGACCCCGAGGCCGAATTTCCCGCCGCAACCCCGCTTTTGATCGGGCTGGGGCTTGGTCATTTCGCGCTATTGGCGCTCGCCCTCTGGGCGGTGGCCGGGCCGAGCGGGCTGCCCCTTGTCGAGAGGGCCTTGGTGGCGATTGCAAGCGCGCTGGTGATGGGGCAGATTTCGCATCCGGTGGCGCATGAGCTGATCCATCGCCCGGCGCGCGCGCTGCGGTGGATGGGGCGGCTGATCTATAGCTCGATCCTGTTTGGCCATCACGCAAGTGCGCACCTGCGGGTGCATCATGTGCATGTCGCCAGCCGCAGTGACCCCAGTAGCGCGCGCCTAGGAGAAGGGTTTTACCGTTATATTGCAAGGGCTTGGATCGGCTCTTTCCGCGCCGGGTTAGGTGCCGAAAGCCGACTGAGCATGGGGCGCGATCGGGGCATCTTGCGCCACCCCTATACGCTTTATCTGGGCGTTGCCGCGCTTATGCTGCTCGCGAGCGCCATGATCTTCGGGGCGCGGGGGGGTGCGGCGCTTGGGTTTATCGCCGGATACGCACAGTTGCAGATCCTGCTGTCGGATTATGTTCAACATTACGGGCTGCACCGTGCACTGCGCCCCGATGGGCGACCAGAGCCGGTTGGCCCGCAGCATTCCTGGAATGCACCACATTGGGCGTCGTCGGCGATGACCCTCAATGCGCCGCGCCACTCGGATCACCATGTCACCCCGGCGCGTACCTATCCGGCGCTGCAATTGCAGGCCGCGACCATGCCGATACTGCCCCATTCCCTTCCGGTGATGGCGGTGCTGGCGCTTGTGCCGCCCCTGTGGCGCCGAATCATGGACCCGCGCGCGGCGCGGTGGCGCGCCCAAGATACATCTGGCGAGACGGCCCGCGATCTGGCAATCTGAGCCAATGCGAGCCTTGATCTTCACCCTCACCCTGATCGGCCTTGGCGCCCCGGCGCAGAGCGAAATGAATGCCGCCGAATTTGATGCCTATACCCGTGGGCATACGTTTTATTACGGCGCCGGTGGCGAGCCTTATGGCGGTGAAGAATACCTAGAAAACCGGCGCGTCCGCTGGTCGTTTCTGGATGGCAAGTGCCAAGATGGGAATTGGTACGAAGAGGACGGCATGATCTGTTTCATCTATGAAAACCGACCCGAGCCGCAATGCTGGAGCTTTGAGCGTTCTGCCGGTGGGCTTGTGGCGCGCTTTGGCGGGCCGCGCGCCATGGCCGAGCTTTACGAGGTGGAAAAATCAGACGAACCGCTGCTTTGCCTAGGCCCGGAAATTGGCGTATAGAACGTTATATTTCAACCAAAACTGGACATTTACCCATATAATTCGCATCCAAACTTGCACATATCGAACATTTCACGACCATCCCCGCCTTGAGGTCAGGATGCCTCCGGCGGGAGTATTTTGGGAAAGATGAAAGTCGGAAATCAGAAAAGGCTGCCTTGATTGGGGGGCGGCTTTTTCGGCTTCATGGCCGGGCGCGCCGGGGGTGCGGCTGCGCTCTGGGATGAGAGCGGCAAACGACCGTCAGCGAATTCGATTTCAAGCGTGGCGGCCTCGGCGGCGGCCGCCTTGCGGGTCAGCACCGCGCCATCCCCGTCCCGCACAACCGCATAGCCGCGCTGGAGCGTGGCGGTATAACCAAGGGTTTCGCGCAGCCGATCCAGCGCCTCGATCTTGCTGCGCCAATTGGTCGTTTGGCGGGTGGCGGCATCGCCAAATCGGACCGTTAGCCGCGCAAGGTCGCGTTTTTTGAGGTCGATATCCCGCGACAGGGCGTGAATGTTGAGCCGCGCGGCGGTGCCCTCAAGGCGGCGGCGATCACTATCGACGGCACGGCGCAACAGGCCGGGGCGCAAGGCCCCCGAGGTCTCAGAGAGTTTCACGCGGCGGGTCTGGACCGAGCGGATAAGGGCCGCAGGCAGACGATCCGACCAGGTATCGAGCCGCTGGCGCGCCGTATCAAGCAGGGTGTCGGCGCGTGGCAGGGCGCGTGAGAGATCGCGAAGCCGCTGGCCACGGCTCGACAAACCCGAGGTCAGCGCGTGGGTCAACCGCGCATCCTGCGCGTCAAGCCAGGCCATCAGATCAAGGCGCACCGGCACCGCCAATTCGGCCGCGGCCGTGGGGGTGGGCGCGCGCTTGTCCGAGGCAAAGTCGATCAGCGTGGTATCGGTTTCATGGCCCACCGCCGAAATCAACGGAATGTCCGAGGCCGCCGCCGCGCGCACGACGATTTCCTCGTTGAAGCCCCAGAGATCCTCGACCGAGCCGCCGCCGCGCGCCACGATCAACAGGTCTGGCCTCGGCAAGGGCCCGCCGGGGGTAAAGGCGTTGAAACCCTGAATGGCGCGCGCCACCTCGGCGGCGCATTTCTCGCCCTGCACGGCAACTGGCCAGATCATTACCTTGCGGGGAAAGCGATCACGCAGACGGTGCAGGATATCGCGGATCACCGCCCCCGAGGGCGAGGTGATAACGCCAATGACTTCAGGCAGATAGGGGATGGTCTTCTTAAGCTCGGGCGCAAACAGACCCTCGCCCGCCAACTGCGCCTTGCGCTTTTCCAGCATCGCCATGAGCGCGCCCATGCCGGCCGGTTTGATATCCTCGATCACGATCTGATAGCGCGATTGACCTGGGAAAGTGGTGAGCCGTCCGGTGGCGACAACCTCCATCCCTTCTTCGGGCTGTACGGCAAGGCGGCTGGCCACGCCTTTCCAGATGATGCCGGCCAGAACCGCGCGGTCATCCTTGAGGTCGAGGTAAATATGGCCCGACCGCGGGCGCGAAATGCGGCCCAGCTCGCCACGCACCCGCACATGGGCGAATTCGCCCTCGATCATGCGTTTGATGGCCCCTGAAAGATCAGAGACCGAAAATTCGGGGGCGTTTTCGCCGGGGGTGGGGTCGTCGATCAGATCGGACATGCCTGCTGCCTTGTGTCTGGCTTTGCGTCACCTTAGAACGCGGGGCAAGCGAGGCCAAGCAGGAGTTATGCGCCATGAATATTCTGATCCTCGGGTCCGGTGGGCGCGAACACAGCATCGCCTGGGCGGTGATGCAGAACCCGAAATGCGACAAGCTTATCGTGGCGCCGGGCAATGCCGGGATCGCCGGGATCGCCGAATGCGCCAGTCTGGATATCCTTGATGGTGCGGCGGTGATCGGGTTTTGCGAGGCCGAAGCGATTGATTTCGTGATCATCGGCCCCGAGGCGCCCTTGGCCGCCGGTGTGGCGGATCGCCTCCGCGAGTCGGGGTTTCTGGTCTTTGGCCCCGGTGCGGAAGCGGCCAAGCTTGAGGCGAGCAAGAGCTTTACCAAGGCGATTTGCGATGCGGCAGGCGCGCCGACGGCTGGCTATGGCCATTTCACCGAGGCCGAGGCTGCCAAGGCCTATATCCGCACCCAAGGCGCGCCGATCGTGGTCAAGGCCGACGGCTTGGCGGCCGGCAAGGGCGTGATCGTGGCCGAAACCCTTGATCAGGCGCTAGAGGCTGTCGACGATATGTTTGGCGGCGAATTCGGCAGTGCCGGCGCCGAGGTGGTGGTTGAAGAGTTCATGGAAGGCGAAGAGGCGTCTTTCTTTGTGCTCTGTGACGGCGAAACCGCTCTGCCCGTGGGCACCGCGCAGGATCACAAGCGTGTCGGAGAAGGCGATACCGGCCCCAACACCGGCGGCATGGGCGCCTATTCCCCCGCCCCGGTGATGAGCGAGGCAGTGACGCAAAAGGCGCTTGATGAGATTGTGCGCCCGTGTCTTGCCGAAATGGCCCGGCGCAGCACGCCGTTTCAGGGGGTTTTGTTCGTGGGGCTGATGATCAAGGACGGTCAGCCGCGGCTTGTGGAATATAACGTGCGGTTTGGCGATCCTGAATGCCAGTGCCTTATGATGCGGCTTGGCGCGCAGGTGCTTGACCTGTTGCAGGCGGCAGCCGAGGGGCGCCTGTCAGAGATGTCGGTCAACTGGGCCGAGGATCATGCCCTGACGGTTGTGATGGCCGCCAATGGCTATCCCGGTGAATATGAAAAGGGCAGCGTGATCAAAGGCGTGGCGGATTGCCCCGAAGACAGTTTCCACATGGTCTTTCATGCCGGCACGGGCCGCGCCGAGGGGCAGTTCGTCGCCACCGGCGGGCGGGTTCTTGCGGCAACGGCGCGTGGGAACAGTTTGCAAGAGGCCCGCGACCGCGCCTATGCAATGGTGGACCAGATTGATTGGCCGCAAGGATTTTGTCGCCGCGATATCGGCTGGCGAGCGCTCTGAGTGTCTTGATGTCGAATGGCTTGCGCCATCCGACCGATGCGAGGGGCGCTGCCCCTCGCGCTCCCCGGAGTATTTTGTCCAAGAAGAAATCTAGGGGCAGGTGAGCGCCGCAGTGAGGCTTTGCGGTGACGTATAAGCCCCGATCTCGTGGGATTTGACCCTGCCGCCTTGAAAGGTCGTGGCCATGACGCGGGACCAATCGGCATTAGCCGTGATGAGTTCAGGAGTGTTGCCACAGGTGCGGATGCCCCCGGCAATGAAATCCCAGCCGATTTTGTGATTGCTCAGGCCCGCGTGATCCGCAACGGGCCGAAGGGTGCCGTCCTCATAGCGCCAAATGCGCAGGGTCTTGGCCAGATGGGGGCGATCAATATAGGCGATCTCGGTACGCCCGTCACCATCGAGGTCGGCCGCGCCAATCGGCGCAAGCCAGCGATGCGAGCGGCCGATGTGGGGTGTGGCTGTGATCCGGCCTTTGGGCCCGTAGATTGACATCCGCGCACCTTTGTCCAGGCTTGTTTCGACAACAATCACCTCGGGGGTGCCGTCGTGATCGAGATCGGCAAGGCGCGGTGCGATGTCTTCAAACACCAACGCCTGTGGAAGGGTTATGCGGTGCCTGGTGCCATCGGACAGCTCAAGCACAAGCGCGCCCCATTCCACCGCATCGCCAAGAACGCCATGCGCGTATCGCGTGGTGGGCTCGGCGTAGCGGGCGGCGGTGATCTCCTGTGCCAGGGCAGGCAAGCCCATGACACAAGAGACGAGCCAAACGGCAAGCCGCCCTCCCCGCCTCATATCAGATCTGTTTTTCAGGCATATTCACGACCAGACCATCAAGCGCATCGGTGACCTTCAACTGACAGGTCAGGCGTGAACGCTCCGGGTCTGCCTCATAGGCGAAGTCGAGCATGTCGTCTTCCATGTCTTCCTTGGCGGGCAGCTTATCCACCCAGGCCGGATCGACATAGACGTGACAGGTCGAGCATGCACAGGCCCCACCGCAATCGGCCTCAATGCCGGGGATGTTGTTGTCGCGCGCGCCTTCCATAACGGTCAGGCCGTTGGCGACCTCGACCACATGCTCGGTGCCGTTATGCTCGATATAGGTGATTTTGGCCATGGCTCGGCGTCTCCCTTGACTTAGCTTCGACTGTTTTCCTAGCCAAGCCATCTAGGGCAGGCCAGCCCCATTTGCGACCAAAGGTGAAAAGAGTTGCGACAAATCCCCCATGTTCTATATTTGTTCCATGTTGGATCGTACATCTGCCCCCGCCACGCGCCCCACATGGCCGCGCCCGCCCTCGGCACTTGTTGCCGCGCGCTTGAGCGAGCCACCGACCGGGGCACGGGTGACTGTGGCCGGGCTGGTGCTTGTGCGCCAACGCCCCGGCACCGCCAAGGGGGTGATTTTCCTTACGCTTGAGGATGAAACCGGGGTGGTGAATGTGGTCGTCTGGCGCAAAATCTACGAACGCTTCCGCCGTGCGGTGATTGCCGGACGGCTATTGCGCGTGACCGGGCGGATTGAGCGGCAATCCGGCGTGGTGCATCTGGTCGCGGAAGAGGTTGAGGATATCTCGGCCCTGCTGGATCGCCTGATGCTGCCCGAGAGCACACTTTCACAGGCGGTAAAAACCGGCTAACCTATTGGCAAAACAGCGCCAGACTGCTGCCTCAAGAGGCCCGAGCCGATGAACCGCCCACCCTTCGCCCTGCTGCCCCTGATGATGCTTGGCCTTGCCGCCTGCCAAACCGCCCTGCCCACCACGGGCGCGAGCGAGCCTGACTTGGTGACACGCATCGAAACGGCGCCCCCGGGTGCCGCGCCCGGCACCTGCTGGGGCAAACATGTAACCCCGGCGGTGATCGAAACCGTGACCGAACAAGTCATCCTGCAACCCGCCGAGATCACCAGCGATGGCCAGGTCCTCCAGCCCGCGCTCTACATAACGGAAACCCGCCAGGCGATCGTGAAAGAGCGCCGCGTCACATGGTTTGAAACCCCCTGCGCCGCCGATCAAACCCCCGATTTTGTGGCCTCCGTCCAGCGCGCCCTTGCCGCGCGCGATCTTTACCGTGGCCCGGTGAATAGCGAAATGGATGCCAGGACCCGCGCCGCCATTCGCCGCTTTCAGGCGCCCGAGGGGCTCGATTCAGGCATCCTCTCTCTGGCCGCCGCGCGCAAGCTGGGGCTGGTCTCGGTCAAATCCGACAGCTAAACCTGCCTGTTTCTTCTTACCCTAAATATCCCGGGGGAGACGCCCAACGGGCGGCGGGGGCAGCGCCCCCGAATCCCCCCAGCCTCACGCGACACCCTCGTCGACAAGGCGCTGCGCCAAAGCGCCATAGGCTTCTGCCATCACACCATCACCGCTGGCCACCGGCACACCGGCATCGCCCGCGAGCCGGGTCTCAAGGTCAATCGGCAGCGCCGCCAATAGCGGCAGGCCAAGGCGCTCGGCCTCGTCCCGCACGCCGCCATGGCCAAAGATATGCGCCTCATGGCCACAGTCCGGGCAATGAAAGACCGACATATTCTCGATCAGCCCGAGGACCGGCGTTTCAAGCGTCCGGAACATATCCAGTGCCTTGCGCGCATCCAAAAGCGCCACATCCTGCGGTGTGGACACGACGATGGCCCCGTCCGGGCGCGCCCGCTGGCACAGGGTCAACTGCACATCGCCCGTCCCCGGTGGCAGATCAACGATAAGCACGTCAAGCGTGCCCCATGTCACCTGTGTCATCATCTGTTGCAGCGCCCCCATAAGCATCGGGCCGCGCCACACCACCGCCGAGGCAGGATCAAGCATCAACCCGATCGACATCATGCTCACCCCATGCGCAACCAGCGGCGCCATGCTCTGGCCGTCCACGCTGACCGGGCGGGCGCTGACGCCCATCATGCGTGGCTGGCTTGGGCCATGGATATCACCATCCAACAGGCCGACGCGCCGCCCCTTGCGCGCAAGCGCCACGGCAAGATTCGAGGCGACAGTGGATTTGCCAACCCCGCCCTTGCCCGAGGCCACGGCCAGAATCGAGGCCACACCCTCGGGTCTGATCGAGCTGTTGCCGCCCTTGGGATGGCCGCCGACCTTGAGGCTCGGCGCGGCCGGGGCCGCATGGGCGGTCAGCGCAACGCTGGCATGGCTTACCCCCGGCAAGGTCAGCGCCGCGCGCTCGGCGGCGGCGCGCAGCGGCTCCATCATCCGCGCCATCTCGGGGCTTGGTGCCTCGATCACGAATCGCACCTCACTGCCGGTGATGGTGAGCGCACGCACCATGTCGCGCGATATAAGGGTGCCGCCATCCGGCAACTCAAGCAGCGCAAGCCGGGCTTCGATATCTGCGCGTGTTATCGACATGAACATTCCTTTTGCAACGACGCCTCAATAGGTGGCAGTTTCCATTCCAAGCGCAAGGGGCGTTAACCAAGTGCCTAAAAAATGTAAGCATTGCCTAACGTTAGGTCAATTTCTCTTATGCATTTGCTGCATGGCAGCATTGCTAAACTCGGGTATTGTGCACCTGCAGCAAAAGCGTATCTTAGGTTCAACAAAGACGAAAACGATCATCGTCGAAAACGAATATAGCTTAATACGCAAGGAGCCGAAAATGGCATTTGCAACCGACACCCGCCGCGCCACTGCGCACCACCTGAGCGAAGACCTGAGCGTCGCCGTTTATGCCGCATTGCAGCGCGTCATCAACTTTCGCGCCTACCGTCGCACGATCCGCGAATTGTCAGAGCTGAGCAGCCACAATCTTGCTGACCTCGGCCTGCACCGCAGCGAGATCCGCCGGGTCGCACATGAATCAGTTTACGGCACCCGCCCGTAACAAAGAGATCGGATGTTCCTCTCCTCCTCCCTGGGGCATCTGAAACGGTCAAAGGCTTCCTTCCTCCTCCCTGAGGCCTGAGACCGGAAAATTGGGGCAAAATGCCCTCACCGATTGCCAACGGCCCTCTCCTCCTCCCTGGGCCGGACGCACAAAGAACGGCGGCGCCTCTCCTCCTCCCTGGCGTCGCCGTTTTTTCGTTTTCCCAGCCCTTTTTCCCAGCCCTCTTAATGCAGCACACGCGCCCGGCCACGGCGCGGCTTTTGCATGTGCGCTGTGTGGCTGGCCTGTTCGAGATAACCAACGAAAGCCCGCGCCGCCGCGCTTTGGGCCGTGAGGGCCGCAGGGGCGGCAAGAGCCGCCCGCGCCACTTTGGGGGTCACCGGGCCCGCGACAGAGACCGCCCATTCCAAAAACCCACGTCGCGCATGATCAGACGCCTGCGCGCCCGTTGAATTGCTTTGCTCCAACCCATCGAGAATCCGGTCAAGGGACATCGTAAGACTACTCCACGGCCACACCCCGGGCCGAATGGGGCGGGGATTGAGCGGGGACAGGGCAATCGGTACCCGCCCACACCGCCCCCGCGGTTTGACGTTGCACCAGGGCTGGTTTCGGGACTTGGGGGGTGAGCCAGATGATCTGGCCCTGCGTTTTGACACCTTCCCAGACCCGTCTGGGCCCAGTGGTCTATTGTCGAAACGCCCTCCCTTACCGTTGCGGGGGCAGCGCCGGAGTTGCACCGGCTTCCCAATTTTCCGCCAAAGGCGGCACCAAGGTGGCGTCAGCCTAACAGCCAATCCGCGCACTGCAATGCGTAAAACCGAAGCTGTTGGGGTGAAAACCGTCAGCCGCGCGCATCGCTGTGCCCGTGGATTTGAGTATTTGTGGAACGATGAAAGTTTGAAGTGCGGGCTTGCCCTGCGAGATTTGCAAATCTAATCTGGGCCATAGCTAATCTGCAAAGCCAAGGGTGGGACGATCATGGCCACACAGAAACTTTATGCCGGTGCCAAGCTGCGCGAAACCCGCCAGCGGCTGGCGCTGACGCAAAAGGATTTCGCCGCCAAACTGGGCATATCCCTGCCCTACCTGAACCAGATGGAGAACAACAATCGCCCGGTGAGCACCACCGTGGTTCTGGCCCTGGCGCAGGAATTCGGGTTTGATGTCACGGAGTTATCGACCGGCGATGCCGAGCGCATGGTCAGCGATATGCGCGAGGCGCTTGCCGATCCGGTGTTTGGCGACGACCCGCCACCGCTGGCGGATCTGCGGCTAACCGCATCGAATGCGCCCGCCCTGGCGCGCGCCTTTCTGGAGTTGCACAGCACCTATCGCCAGACCCACGAGCGGCTTGCCTCTCTGGATGAGGCGCTTGGGCGCGAGGATGCGCGCAGCCAATCCAGCCCCTGGGACGAGGTGCGCGATTTCTTTCACTATTGCGACAACTACATCGATGCGGTCGATCACGCCGCCGAGCGGTTTGCCACCGGCAGTGACGCCAATCTGTCGGCCCATGATCTTGCGGTCGAGCGGATGGCGGCGATGGGAATCACCCTGGCGCAGGATGATGTCGGCAAGCTGCGCCATTATGACCGGGCGGCGGGGGTTTTGTATCTGTCGTCGCGCGCCGCGCCCGAAACGCGGCGGTTTCAGCTCTTGTTGCAGCTGGCGCTGTTGACGCAGGACGCGCTTTTGGAGGCGACGCTAGATTTTGCCCGCTTTCAGTCAGACGCAGCCCGCGCCATCGCCAAGATCGGACTTGCCAATTACTTTGCCGGCGCGGCGATGATGCCCTATGGCAAATTCCTTGAGGCAGCGCAGGACACCCGGCATGACCTTGAACTGCTTGCCAACCGCTTTGGCGCCTCGATCGAGCAGGTGTGCCATCGCCTCTCGACCCTGCAACGGCCCGCCGCCAAGGGCATTCCGTTCTTTTTCGTGCGCGTCGATCAGGCCGGCACAATCACCAAGCGCCATTCGGCAACGCGGCTTCAATTTGCGCGCTTTGGCGGGGCCTGTCCGCTCTGGAATGTGCATCGCGCCTTTGAAACACCTGGGCGGTTTCTGCGCCAGCTTGCCGAAACCCCCGACGGCGTGCGCTATATCAGCCTTGCGCGCGACGTGAGCAAACCGGGCGGTAGTTTTGGCGCGCCCGTGCGCCGCTTTGCGATTGCCCTTGGCTGCGAGGTCAAGCATGCCGGCGATCTGGTCTATGCCGATGACCTCGACGTGAGCAACGCCCGCGCGTTCGAGCCGATTGGCATTTCCTGTCGGATTTGCGAGCGCGCCGAGTGTCATCAACGCTCGGTTCCGCCGCTTGAACGGCGCCTTCAGGTTACCCCGGACGAGCGCGGCGTGCTGCCCTATAGCGTGGGTTAACCGACCGTGGCTTGCAGGTCGAAAATCGGCAACAGGATCGCCAGAACGATCACCAGAACCATGCCGCCCACCACCATCATCAAAAGCGGATCCATCAGGGCCGAGACGCGCTTGCGCTCATTGGTCAGCCATGTTTCGACCAGCACCGCCGAGCGTTCGGTCATCCGCCCAAGCCGCGCCGATTTTTCGCCGGCATCAATCAGCTGGCGACAGACCGGAGGAATAAGCGACATGCGCGTGAGCCCCTGACTAAGGCTCTCGCCCGAACGCACCGCCTCGGCGAGGGCAAGCGCCTCGTTGCGAAAACGGCTTATGACAAGCACGTCACTGGCCGAGGTCACCGCATCCACAACCGTCTGGCGGCTGGCAATCACAAGCGCCAGCGTGCGCAGATATTGCGCCGCCGCCGACAGGCGAAGCAAGCGCCCGATCACCGGCAGTTTCAAAGCGAACTCATGCCAGCCATCGCGAATGCGCGGCACCCGGAGGGCGGCGATGATCCCGAAAATGGCGGCGACAAAGCCAATCGCGAGACCGATCCAATAGGCCTGAATCCAATCGCTGATTGCCATGATCACCTGCGTCAACTGCGGCAATTCACGCCCCGACACCTCGAACATCACGGCAATTTCAGGCGCGACATTGACCATCAGGATACCACAGACCAAAAGCGAGACAGCGGCGACAAAAGCCGGGTAAATCAAGGCCGTAGCAAGTTGTGCGCGGTCCGTGCCGACGCTTTCGAGGTAATCGGCCAGCCCCTCGAACACCGCCGCCACATCGCCAGAGACCTCGCCTGCGCGCACGGCGGCCACGTAAAAGCGCGGAAACCCGGCATTGGTCATTTCAAGCGCAACCGACAATGGGTGACCATCCAGAAGGGCCGCCTTGGCCTCGGCCGCCGCGCCCTCGATTGCCGGCGAGGTGCCCGAACTGCGCACCGTTTCAAGCGCCACTTCGGCGGAGAGATCCGACGACAAAAGCACCGCCATCTGGCGGGTGAAAACCGAGCGCATATCGGCGTTCAACTTGGTGCGCCGCCCGCGCGAACGGGTCAGTCCGCCGCCCTGGCGCTTGGCGTTTATGTTCTCGGCAAAAAGCCCCTGACCGCGCAGGATATCGGCGGCCTGTGCCTCGCTTTCGGCAACAAGCGTGCCTTTCTTGCGCTGTCCTTCATCGTTGAAGGCGGTGTAGCTGAACGCCCTCACAGCGCGTCGCCCACCACGCGCAGCGCCTCGGCGAGGCTGGTTTTACCGGCCGCGACCTGATGCAGGGATTGACCAAAGAGGGTTTGATCGGGCTCAAGCGCCACCTCTTTCATCTCAAGCTCGGAGCCGCCCTTGTCGATGGTGGCGCGCAGGGTCTCGCTGACCTCAAGGATTTCAAAGACGCCGACCCGCCCCGCATAGCCGGTGTTGTTGCAGGCCTCACAGCCGACCGGGTGATAAATTCCATCGGGCGCGGCAAGCTTGGCGGTGTGGAAATGCCGGGCCTCGTCGGGCGCGGGCGCTGCGGCTTTCCGGCAGGTTTTGCACAGTTGGCGCAAGAGGCGTTGCGCGATCACGCCGCGCAGGGTTGAGGCGATGAGAAAATCATCAAGCCCCAGATCGCGGAGCCGCACCACCGCCCCGACAGAGCCATTGGCGTGCAGCGAGGAAAACACCAGGTGCCCGGTCAAAGACGCCTGCGCCGCGACGCTTGCGGTTTCCTGATCGCGGATTTCGCCGACCAGAATGATATCGGGGTCCTGGCGCAGGGCGGCGCGCAGCCCGGCGGCAAAGGTCATGCCGATCTCGGCATTGACCTGACTTTGCGAGATGCCGGGAAGGTCATATTCAATCGGGTCTTCGGCGGTCAGGATGTTGCGGATTTCGTCATTCGCCAGTTGCAGCAACGAATAAAGCGTCGTGGTTTTGCCAGAGCCGGTCGGCCCGGTGGCAAGGATAATCCCGTTGGGCCGCCCCGCCATGCGTTCAAGCACGCTGACCTGATCGGCGCGCAGGCCAAGCTGTTCCAGCGGCATGAGGCCGGCCGAGCGATCAAGCACCCGCATCACGACCCGCTCGCCGTAATTGCCCGGCAGGGTCGAGACCCGCACGTCGATCGCGCGCCCGCCAAGGCGCAGCGCGATATGGCCGTCCTGCGGAAGGCGGGTCTCGGAAATATCGAGGCCTGCCATGACCTTGAGGCGCGACACCACGCGGCGCACCGGCACATCCTGGCGGTCCAGAACCGATTGCAGCATGCCATCGACACGCATGCGCGCGCGCAAGCCGCCCTCGTTGGGTTCGACATGAAGGTCAGACGCCCCGGCGCGCACCGCGCGGCGCAAAAGCTGGTTCACGAGCTGGATCACCGGGGCCTCTTCGCCATCCTCCAAAAGGTCGCGCGGGCCACGGCCATTTGCGCCCTCTTCAAGGTCAAAGCTGAACTCGCCATCGGCCTCGTCCCCGCCAGAGCCGCCCTGATAAAGCGCCGCCAGTTGCGCCTCGAAGGCGTCGATGCCAAGGTGATCAACGCTAAGCGGCACACCGGCCCGACGCCGCGCCTCGCGCAGGCCAAGCACGCTTGCCTCTGGCCCTGCCAGCAACCTGCCGCCCTCGACCAGAACCTGCTGATCGCGGGCAAGCGTGAAGGGCAAAAGCGGCTGCGCCATGGTTACCGATCCACGAATTGCAGCCGCGAGGGCAGCGGCGGAAACCGTCGGTTCTGCGCGCCCTTGTCGATAAAGCGGGCATCGAACGGTTGGTTCAGATTGGCCCCGTCGAACGGAAAGGTGGAATCCGGCACCTGCGGATAGGTGCCATCATCGGGCGGCGCGATGGCCGCACTTGCGCGCTTGGCCTCGCGGGCAAGACGGCGGGTAAGCTCGCGCGCCTCGGCATCGGTGCTCAGGATGCGCGGGCGCATCATCACCAGCAAAACCCGCTGGTTCTGCGAGGTGCTGCGACCCTTGAACAAGCGCCCCAGAAGCGGCAGCTCGCTCAGCCCCGGCACACGCTGATTGACCGATCCATTGCCGTCTTCCATCAACCCGCCAAGCATGATCACATGTCCGTCGCGCACCAGAACATTGGTCGACAATTGCCGTTTCGAGGTGATCTCGCCGCCCGCCGCCGAGGCGGAATTGGTCAGGTTCGACACCTCTTGATTGATCGCAAGGCGCACGGTTTTATCACGGGTGATCTGCGGCGTGACCTTGAGGGTCAGGCCGACATCCTGACGCTGGATGGTCTGGAACGGTTGACTCGGAACGGCGCTATCGCCGACGGTGGAAAAGCTGCCGGTGACGAAGGGCACGTTCTGCGCCACGACGATTTCGGCCTCGCGATTGTTAAGGGTCAGGATCGACGGGGTCGACAAAAGCTTGGTCGAGCTTTTGCTGGCAAGCGCCGCCAAAAAGCCGCCAATGCCACTATTGTCAAAGGCGGCAATCGTCCCACCGGTGCCGCCGCCGGTCGGGTTATTGCCCGCAAGAACGGTGCCGACAAGGTTGGTCAGCGTCGGGCGGCCTTGAAGCGCGAATTCCACGCCGCCAACCGTTGCATCCTCAATCACGCCGCCAAACTGGAACGACAGGTCGGAAAAGCTGTCGACCGACAGCTCGAAAATCACCGCTTCGATAAGCACCTGATCGGGGCGCTGATCAAGGCCGCGCACGGCGGCCACGATCGCATTTACCCGGTCCGAGGGCGCCGTGATGATAAGCGCGTTTTGCTGGGGCTCGGCCACGATGGTGATCGCAGAATTGCCCGTGACGGCCCCCTCGGCAGAAGTCGCCTGCGCGCCAAAGCTCTGGCGAACCACATCGGCAAGATCATTTGCATCGGCATAATTCAGGCGCACCACTTCGGTGGCGATGCTGCGCTGCGGTTTGTCGAGCTGGGTGACGATACTGCGCACGCGATCTCGAAATTCTGGCGTGCCCGAAACGATAAGCGCATTCGAGCGGCTATCGGCCGACAGGCTTGACCCGGCCGGCGTGATCGCCAGCGTGGTGATCACCGACAGCATATCCGCCGCATTGCCGTTGCGCAGCGGGATGGTTTCAATCGAATTGCGGCTTGGCGTGTCAAGCCGGTCCACCAGCTTGACGATCCGCTGAAAGTTCTCGCGCCGGTCCGACAGGATCATGAGCCCCGCATCCGGCACCGTCGACAGCACCGCCTCGGCAGGCAAGAGCGGGCGCACCACCTCGGCAATATCGGCGACCGGGCTGTTGCGCACAACGATCACGCGGGTTTCATAATCCCCGCCAAGGCCCGCGCGCTCTTGTCCGGGGGCCAGTTCGCGCGCCACGTCAATCGGAACGATCCGATCCGCCTCGTCGCCCTCGACAATGGTCAGGCGGTTAAGCTCAAGAACATTCAGGAAAATTTCGTAGATGGCCGAGGGTGACACTTGGTTTGGCGCGACCACTGTCACGCTGCCTTGTACGCGGTCATCAAGGATGAAATTCCGGCCCGTGGATTGCGCCACGACCTGCACGAAGTCGCGCAGGCTTGCATCGCGCAAATCCAATGATACCTGCGCCGTCGCGGGAAACACCTGCGCCAGCCAGATAACTGCCCCTAGGGCGAGAACTCTAAAAAACTGCATCGTTATAAATTACGAACATCATCAATTGATACCGCCCGTCCGTTAGTATTACCTCAGGAATCCAACCGCCGTTTATCAACGGTTTTTCTTGCTATTACGCGGGCATACTATCCGATTTCATATGGCGTTTCTATTGTTAAACGGCATCTGGCACACTTATGACTCACCTTTGAGATTTTTCGCTCACACCCCGGTTTTTCCTTGGCCGGCCTCTCTTGGGACGTGATAGGTAAGGCTCATTAGAATTTGCAGGAGGGCGCATGCGCTTTCGTTTCAACAACAGCCCATTGATTTTGATGCCGGTTTTGATGGCTCTTGCAGCCTGCGAGCCGAGCGCGATCAGTGAGGGCAACAATTTTCAGCGCAAATACAGCACGGCGCGCAAGGCGCTTGAGGCGGGCAATTATGACACCGCGATCAATAGCTATGCCTTGCTTATCCCGCAATCCGGCCCGCTTGAGCCGCGTTTGCGGCTTGAATATGCACATGCCCTGTTGCGCGCCGGGCGTTATGATGAGGCGGGCCAGGTCTCCGACGCTCTCGCCAGCACGCGCAAAGGCAGCGACCGCGCCGCAGCCCTCGCCGTCAGCGGCGCCGCGAAACACGAAAGTGCGCTCGCCGAGATCACCGCCGGTACGGCCGGGCCGCAAACCGTGGCCAAGCTGCGCGCGGCAGATGCCGCGCTAAAGGAAATGATGGCGCTTGACGGCGACCTCGATCCGCTCGGGGCCATGGCCTCGCGGCATCGGGATATCAAGGTCGAACTCAAACAGCTGGGCGCGCGCAGCTAACGCGCGCCGCAAGGCTCACAAAAGCGGCCAGTCCTGCGACAGGTCAAGATCACGGCGCACAACCCAGGATATGCCGTCCTTGCGCGCGACCCGATCAAGCGCGGCCTGCCACTCGGCGGGCATTTCACCTGCATCTTCGATCCGCACCTCAAGCACCGCGACCGGCGCGCCAAAGCGCCCCTCAAGCGTGCCGCTGACCGTGATCACATCGCCCGCAAGACTAAAGGGCGCACGCCAGCCGCCGCCCTGATCCGACAGAACAGTCATCTCGCCGGTGCCAATGTCCTGGCCCTGAACCCGCGCCCCGGTCCAGCGGAGATCGGCGTCAAACGACCGCAGGCTCCGCCCAGGCAAGGCAAGCTTGGCGCGCAGGTCGCTAACGGTCAACAAGCCGTCAAGCGCGACACCCCGGACAAGACCCGGCCAATCTCCAAGCAGGATTTCGGCGCGCCCATCGCTAATTTTTGCCCGGTCCCGCGCCAGCGGCAGGCCAAGCTCGGCCCGGCCAGTAAGGCCCTCTGCCACCGCGCTCAGGCTCCAGACCGCGCCGGGCGCGCCAAGGCGGGCAAACCGCCAGGTCACGTCGCTCTCGACCGGAAGACCCATCGGGCGCAGGCCGCGCGCGCGGCCCCGCCAAAGCGTTGCGCCATTGTCGACCGGTGCGGCCCAGCCCGGCACCATTTGCGGCGCAAAGGCACGCAAATGCCCGACGCGCCCCTCGCTCAGCCCCACAAGAGCAAGGCCACACAGAACCCCGGCAACGATAAGAAGGAAACGGATCATTGATCAATCACCAGACGCAGATCGGCGGCAACCACGTCTTCACGCTCGCCCCTTTCAAAGGCAAAACCGACAAGCGTATAGCCCCAGCTTGTCTCTTGCGCGCTCAGCCACTCGGCAAGCCGGGTAAAGCGCACCGCATCAAACCGCATGGTGATGCCGCCATCGGCGGCATTGGCCAATTCGCTGGCCTTTTCGCGCAAGCCCGCCTCGACAAGGCTGGCCTCGATGCCGCTGATGCCGATGGGCGGGCCGCCGTTTGCCGCCTCGCCCGCATTGCGCAGCGCCGTGGTTTCCGAGGCATAAAGCAGCGATTGATCCGCCACCCAAAGCTCTGTTGCGCGGGCCTCGGTCACGGCGCGTTGTGCCTCCTGGCGCGCATCCGCAAGCGGCAAAGCCACGCCGTAAACCACCCCCAAAGGCAGCGCTACCAGCGCCAGCACCGCCACCAATAGCCGTTCGCGCCCACTCAGGCCAAGCAAGGCCGCGATGATCGCGTCCATCATCCCCGTCATCGGCGGCCCCCGTTCTGCGTAACCGCCATCGCCAGCACCGCCTCGATGCCCGCCCCCTCGCGGGTCACCGATTGTGCCACCCTTGGCTCGACACCCGTCGTGCGCAGGGCACTGACAAGCGCGTCAAGGGCCGCAAAATCCGCCAGTTGCACATCAATCACCAGACCTGCGCCGGGTTGATAGCTGACCCGCGTGATGGTGCCATCATGATCGGCCAGAACCGCGCCTGCGCGGCGCAACACATCAAGCGGGCGCGCCTCGGCGTCGCCGTCGCTGCGCGCGGTTCGGGCACGTTCAAGGCGCTGCGTCACCTGGGTGCGAATGTCCAAAATTGGGCCTGTCGGGATCATCACGTCGCGCAGGATGCGCTCGGCGTTCTGGCGATAGGCCAGCGATTGATCGCGCAACTCGCGGGTCTCCATCACCGTGGCTGCGACCCAGCCCACCAGCCCCAGAACCGCCAGCCCAGCCGGAAGGCGCAACTGGCGCAAGCGGCGGCGCATTTCGGCGCGCTCGGCGCCTGGATCGCGCGCAAGATCAAGCGCAAACTCGCCATGTCCAAAGACCTGCGGATCGGTCACGCCATGCGCCGCCAGCTCTGACGCCGCGCCGCAGATGGTGAGGTTTTGCGCGTCAAGATAGGCGTCGATTTCGGGCGCGGCCGCGCCAAGCCGCAACACCGCGCGGGGCGGCGCTAGCGCCGCCGCCTTTTCAAGCAGGGTAAGCGCCAGATCGGCCTCGCCGGAAAAGCCATCCTCGGGCCCGAGGCGCGCGCGAATATGGTCGCCGCACGCCTCAATCACCCAAAGATCGGGGGCGGCGGGCAAGGCCAGGTAGTCGGGCAGAACCGCACGACACAACGCCCCCGCCGGGGCCACGGCGCGGGCCCAATCCTGACGCTCTGCGATATCGGCAACCAGCACCCGGCTCCAGCCATCACGGGTGCCTGCAAGGCGCGCCGGGCGAAGATCAAGCCCCGCATCCGAGCCGCCATAGGCATCGCGCAATTGCCGCGCCGCCACCCGGTCGCGCGCTTGTCCCTTGAGGGCCTCGGGCAGATCAAGCCGCACCAGCGGCGCCGCCGTCCCCGGCACAAGTGCCACGAAAGGATGCGTCGGCAAGGCCCCACCAGAGCCAAGATCATGGGTTTGCACCGGCGTCGCCTTGGCGCTCTTTTTGCGATTTAAAACAAGGGTCATAGCGGATTCGCCCGGCGATTCTTGATTTCTACTGCGCCCGTCAGCGCGGATCGTTCTACAGTCACGATGCGGCTTAGAATACGCCCATCGAGCGCAAGGTCAAACCGTACCTGAAACCAACGGCTTGTCACGCCAAACCCACCCTTGGGGGCCTGCGATTGCTCGATCACGCGCGGATGCAGCAAGGTTTCGGCGCGTTCTCTGAAATCACCGGCATTGGCGAAGGGCAAGCGGCCACGATCCGCGATAAGACGCTCTATTCCGGCCGGGTTGGCCGTGGGCAAAACCGCGCCAAGTACAGCGGCAGAGGTGGTATTGACGTTAAGCGCCACGCCCACCGGCAGGGCCGCAACGAAGGGCAAAAGGCGGGCGTAATGCTCGCTCGTCATGCCGCGCACAAGGCGCAATTCCTCGATCGCGGAAATCGGCCCGCCCGCCGGGCGCAGCGGAATGTCGCGCGCGCCATATTCCTCGGCCAGAACCGGGCCGCGCACCTGCACGAAACCGGCCACCTCGCGCCCAAGTGACACCGGAAGACCAAGCCCGCGCAACAACCTCTCAAAGGCCTGCACCGCCGCAAGATCGCTTGGATTGCTCAAGGCATTGACGTTGAAAAGCCCCTGGAGATCGGTAATCTTTCCCGCCAGTACCGCGCGATCAATATCGGCGCCAAACCTCTCAAGCGCCCAGCCTTCCAGCAGGTGATCAAGGTTCTGGTCACGCTCCCAATCGGCGCGCAACACCGGATCAATCAGCATTTCCGCCGCATCCAGATGCAACATCGCCTGCTCGCTGATCTGCACATGCTCGACCCGGCTCCGGCTTGTTTCGGCGCGCAGCATAAGCCCCGCCGCCACGGCAGAAATCGCCGCCACCATGATCAGCGCATTCAACAAGGCTATGCCGCGATCCTCGGTCATCAAAAGCGCACCATGACCCGCAAAGGCCCGTAAACATCCGAGTCAAACTGAATGTCCACCGCATCGGGCAAATCCGGGCGCGGCAATGGTCCGGGCACGCCCCAGCCCGCAACCCAGCCTTCTTCGAGGCTGGCATAGGCGCTCACGCGAAAGCTGGCGATGTGGTCAAAAACCACCGTTTCCGGCGCACGTGCGGCCTCCGAGGCAGGCCGCAGAACCGGCCAGACCTGACGGATAAGACGCTCGTCCTCGCGGTCATACCGCCAAATCACCCGCGACTGCCCCGCCGCCTGATCCTCGGGCAAAACCGGCTGACCAGAGGTCGAAAAGGCAAGTCGGCCCTCATCCGCGCTCTGATCCAGAAAAGCGGGCTCGGCTTCGATGCTTTCGGGGGGCCAGAACCCAAGAGCCGCGGCGGATTTCAGATCATTGCGCAACAGGACAAGCCCGCGCGACAGGGCCGCCGCCTTTTCATCGGCGTCGGTGATCCGGTCGCGCGCGCGCATCATGCCGCCAAGCGCCTGAAGTCCCATGACCGCGACCATCGCAAAAATCGACAGCACCGCAACAAGTTCAAGCAGGGTCAGCCCCCGGTCCTGCGCGGTGCGCGGTGGGTTTGGCGCGCTCATTGCACCACCTCGGTCGGCGCGATCACCACGACGCGGCCGCCCGGCTGATCCGGGCTGCGCGCGGTGATCGTTGCCTCGGTGAACCCGGCGCGCGTGGCCTTTTCACTGACCGCGACCTGCCAGGTGTAGGGCCCGTAAACGACCCGGTTGCTCAGGCTGCGCGCGCCAATCGCGCCCAAAAGCCGAAGCTCTTCAGCCCTGTTCAAGGCCACTTGCATGGCCATGACACGGGCCGCCTCGCCGCCAAGAACGCGACCAGCCTGATCAGCGCTGCGCAGGGCGGCGATGGTGCCGATGGAGAGCACGAAAACGGCGACCACCAGTTCCAGCAAGGTCACGCCGCGCGTGCCGTCAGGAGCTTTGATTTCGGGGGGTTGACGCGTCATGTCCCCTCGCAAACCAGGCCTGAAAACCCAGCCGACGCACAGCGCATGAGGGTGCCGTTGCCGATAAAGCTGACCTCGAAGCGGGTCACCTGACCGTCGGGCAGAAACACCAGATCGGGGGCAGGTTCGCGGTCGAGTTCCTTGGGGAAAATCGGCCCGCTCGCGCCTTCAAAGCGCACCTCGCCGCGAAATTTCTGAGCTCTGCCATTAGGTTGCCAGCCCTCGGCCTCAGCCCCCGGAGGGGCCGGTAAAAGCACCTGCCAGCCGCCGGGCAAAAGCGCGACACCGCGCGCGGAATGGCCCAGAATGGCCGCATCGCGCAGCCGGTCATAGGCCGCGCCAAAGCGCAAGACATCGCTGTCCCCACTGTTGCGCTGTGTGACGGAAAACGTCGCCGTGACCGACAAAACGGCGATCACTGCAACGACAATCACCATCTCCAGAAGGGTAAAACCATGCTCGGATGCCGGTCCTATTCGCTCCATGAGCCGATATCCGCATCGACGCCATCCCCGCCCGAGACGCCATCGGCGCCGAGGGTGAAAATATCAAATTCGCCGTGAATACCCGGCTGCAGATATTGATAGGAATTGCCCCAGGGATCCTGCGGCAGGCGGTCGATATAGCCGTTTGACGCGTAATTCTGCGGCACGGGCGCGATTGTCGGCGCCTCTCTCAGGGCAAGCAGGCCTTGTTCGGTGCTCGGATAACGGAAATTGTCGAGCTTATAGAGCTTGACCGCGCCGCTCAGCACCGCAAGATCCGATTGTACCCGCGCAACGCGCGCCTGATCGGGGCGGTCAATAATGCGCGGCATCACCACGAGCGCGAGAATCGACATGATGACCACCACGACCATCAGTTCCAGCAACGAAAAGCCGGCCTCGCCATCGGGTTTGCCAGGTTTGCTCATCGGGTGTGACGTATTGATTTTCATGGTAAAATCGATCCGTAAAAAAATATAGAATGCCAAACAAATCATAAACCAACAGCGCGCCATGCACAATCATAGCCTTGCATCCGCCGACCATTTTCAAGCATCGGATTGCCCATGCCAGCCACAGCCCCCCTTGCCTTTTTCCTGATCCTGAGCGGCGCGGCGGTCGGATCATTCATGGCCGCCTGGGCGGACCGTCTTCCACGGGGGGAAAGCGTGGTCCGAGAGCCGTCGCGGTGCCGCAGATGCGGGACAAGGATTTCCTGGCGCGACAAGATGCCGATCCTGTCCTGGCTCATGTTGGGCGGCAAATGCCGGACCTGCGAAACGGCAATCCCAAAGCGCCTGTTCTACGCCGAAATTGCGGGGGCGGCTCTGGCGATTGCGGCGGTATGGGGGGCACAATCGCCCCTGCATATGGTGCTTGGTGCGCTTTTTCTCTGGATCCTGCTGGGCCTGGTCATGTGTGATCTGGCCGCCTTTCGCTTGCCCAATGTGCTGACCGGGCTTTTGGCGGTTACGGGGTTTGGCCTCGCCTTGGAGGACCCGTTTCGCGGACCGCTTGACGCAGTGATCGGGGGCCTCGTCGGCGCGGGTGTGTTCTGGGTGATTCGCGTTTTTTATCAACAACTTCGCGGGCGCGAAGGGTTGGGGTTGGGCGATGTCAAACTGATGGGTGGAATAGGTGTCGGCCTGGGCGCAACCGCCCTTCCCGTGGTGGCGCTGATCGCCGCGATAACCGCGATGCTTGTCGCGATCTGTGTCGGCTGGCGCAAAGGCGAACGCCCCGGATCGAACGAAGAAATTCCCTTTGGGGCCTATCTTGCCGGGGCCGCGGGCCTTTGGTTTCTAATCGGCTAAACCACCGAAATCATCGGGGTAAAAAAACATGGGCGGCGGGTTTCCCCACCGCCCACTACGTACCGTAAGAGCCCATTACTCAAAACCCTAGGGTACGATCCAATCACTGACGACGCGGTAGCCAACCCGCTCTTCCGGCGCCAGTTCTGCTATAAACGCGCCTTTAGAGGCGAACCTCTGCCCCGGCCCAAGACCCAGTTCGGGATGGGTGCCGGGATTTAGCTCATTTTCCGCCTCATGTTCAATGATTTCAAGCACATAATCGCGATAAAAATCACTAATTGCATGCATGAGGCCGAACTCCATCAGCGTCAATGCATAGTAAGTCTGCAGCTGTATGCGCGGATGGGTGACATCCAGCCTGCGCGTGTGCATCCACCCTCTTATACGATATTTTCGCGGATGATACGAGCCCGGTTTGTCATACGGCCAAATCAATTTGGTGCGCGCGATCATGTCACTTGGGAAAGCCGCGTTGGCGAAATCCTTGCTGACCGACGGCAAGGTGATCAGCGCCGCTTTCGGGTCGACATCGACCAGAACCTTAACCGCTTCGGCGGCATCCTCGGGCCAGATCACAAGGGTGTCGGCATCGGCGTGACGTTTCAGAGCGGCCCTGAGCCCCGCAGCGCCAGCATATTCGACAGTTTCAACTTCGGTTCCTTCAAGCACCATGGTCATGGTCTCTTGAAAGGCCGCCGCGGGACGTGTGCCTTGCGGACCTGCGCCGTGGATCTGCACGACGCGGCCAAGCGGAACCTCCTCATCGCCGAAATGGATCGCCAGAGCCTCGGCCTCAAGCGCGATACCGCGATTGAAAAACACCGAATAGCCATAGCGCCCCTCGCCCGGTGTGGGCAATTCGGCATTCGGCAGGACGCAGGGCAAACGCTTGTCGTCGCAGAACTTGCCAATCTCGTCCCACGGGCCTTTGACCAGACCGCTCAAAGACGCAAAGACCGGCTGTTCGGCATATTTTGCCTCAAGCTGGGCGCGCCATGTTTCGGGGGCACCCTCAAGCTGCCAGACGTGCAGGTTCCAGATGCGATAGGCGTCTACGAAGTTCGAGCGATAGTTCGGCGAAAACGTCGGTTTCGTGGTGTCGCCCTCGGTGTCGATGTTCATGTAGGTAAAGAACGCCTGCATGGTATCAAGCATCGCCTTTGCCTCGGCAGGGTCGGCATCCGGGCCGATGATCGTGGCAAAGTGAATGTTCTTGTCGTCGACGCCGGGGTCAAGCTCGCCCGAGAGATTCCGAAGGAAAGCGGCGAGATTGGCAACATCGGCCGAAGACAGCTCGTAGCGGGGCATGATCGGGTCGAACTCGTGACCGCCAGCATCCACACCGTCGCGCAACGCCCGCGCCAAAAGCACCTCGTCATAGGCCGGGCGCATGCGCGGCTGGCGCACGCGGGCCCAGAAATTCGGCGGCTGCACCTCTTGATAGAGATCCTTGAAGATACGGTTGCGATCCATATGCTTCTTGTCAAACAGGATATTCCCCATGATCGGCGGCACATAGTTGCCCCCCTCAGAGGTGCCAAAACCGCTAGGGCGGTGACAGTTCACACAGGAAAACTGTGCCCCGGAAATTTGCACGTCGCCCTGGGTCACGCCAGTGACCGGCTTGCCATCGGCGCCGATCCCCTCCCAGTACAGGCGACGGCCAAGTTCGGCATCGCCCGCCTGCCCGGCCCCGGCCAAAACCGGTGTCACGGCCAGCACAAGCGCCAGACCGACGCGGCGCAGGATTTTGCGAATCGAAGTTTGTCCCAGCATCAGTTCACCTCGGGGCGCAGCAGGTTGGCATATTCATCCGCCAGTTCCTCGGACGACAGCAACCCTTCAAGCCGGAGCCAGGGCGCATCTTTGGCCTTGCGCAGGAAGGTCAGCGGGCGGTGGTACATCTTGTTCTCGCCTTTATACACGGCATCAAAATCGCGCACGACGGTAAAGATATCGTCAAACTGGCCGGTCAAAAGCACCCAGTTGTCACGCGCATCATGCAGCTTGGCATACTCACGCAAGCGGCGGGGGGTGTCATATTCCGGATCAATCGAGATCGAGACCATCAGGTAATTGGGGTCAATCGCCACCAGATCATCCTGGGTCTGGCCAAAGGTCGCGCTCATCACCGGGCAGATCGTGGCACAGCTGGTGAACACGAAATTAAGCAGCACCGGCCCGTCATACGTCATCAGCTCAGCAAAGTTGACTTTGCGAGCATGAGAGTCGCGCAGGGTGACGTCGGGCATTTTGTAATCATTCAGGGTGCGTTGGTACTGAAACCCGTCAGTACGCATCGCGATGTCGCTACCATTCCCGCTGTCCATCGCAAGATGGCGTGGCATACGGTGACCTGCGGTGAAACCATCGTCGCCGTGATCGGCCTCGTGATCGGCCCCGTGGCCCGTCATTGCGGTGTTGGATTTTTGGGTGTTGTCGTGGGTCTGCATATTTCCCTGACTGTGATCCATCGTGTGAGACGATGTATCGCTCCCGGCAAGCGCAGGCGTGGAAAAACCGACCACTGTGGCAAGGGCGCAGGCCGGAAGAGCACTCAGAGCAGCTCTGATATGGTTCATTTTAAGTCTCCGTCGAGAAAGTAATGTCTCAAAATGACGGGCACCGGCGGCAAAACCGCCGATGCCCATTTCTTATAATCGCTTAGTGAACCGACCACACGGCCGTGTCGTGGTGCAGAGCATCGAACTGATACATCCGCAGACGACGCGACGGCTCGTAGCTGAACTGAACGGTCAGAGAATGTTTACCAACACCGTCGGTGTTAACATAGTCTGACATCGCATCCGGCGTACCGCCCATCGCTGAATAGAGCGAATCTGTCCAGTGATGGTTGCCCTTCTTCGAGCCGATCACACCAGCCAACGCGTTCGCCACGGGTGTCGGCGAAAGCTGTTCCGGGCGTACCGCATTCGGGATCGGGATAGCCCCTTGACCCGCAACATGGATCCAGAAGGCGTTCCGGCCGAAGGTAAAGAGCGGACCGGCACCACCGACAGGCAGGGTATTGTGGAAGGTATTTTCCCAGCCACGCAGACCGCCAAAGTCAACCAGAACATAGGCATGACGATAGTAGTCGCCATTCAGAAGCTCAATTTTGACTTCATCACCACGTTTATCCCAGACACCGTCAGTCATGCGAACTTCTGCAGTACTGTCATGGCCTTTGAGCTGACCATAAATGGTGTTGTTCAGGAACAGGACCGTCATGTCATAACCTTCACCCATCTCATAGCCAGTGGGAAGTTGGTTACGATTGCCCCAGTCGTAGAAGGCTTCGCGAATCTGAGCCATCTGCGCCTGAATAACCGAGCCGTTGAGACCACTGAAGTCGCTACCGTGAGCGCGGTTGGTGTTCATGTTCGCAAGTTCGCGGAACATGGCCCACATCCGCTTGGCCGGTGCCGTGTCGCCGATCTGTTCGATCGCCGCAAGCTTGGTGGCTTCGCTTTCACGTGGGTTTGCGCCAAAAACACCGATCTCGGCAAAGTTGCGGCGGTTGCCGGCAATCGGGACCAGAACGTTTTCAACGACCTGAACCCGTGGTGGGTGGTTGCGCCAGCCCCAGTGATAGCTGAGATTCCAGAAGCGTGCCGGGGGCATCTTCATGTTGAGGGTGTACATCAGGCCTTCTTGCATCGGAAAGAAGGTCTGATCAAACCCGACGTTCGGAATACGCGCAACACGCGTGCCCCCTGCGGTCAGGTCAGGCCCACCAACATCCGTCAGGTTAAGTTCGTTCGGATCATCAAAAACCATCGCGTAGGGTGCGAAGTCTTCGTGCCCACGGTTCAGGATCTTGACGTTGTACTTGATGGTCCACTCTTCGTCGTTCACCACTTCCGGATCAATGTAGGCGGTGTCGGATTCGATGTGGGTATCGTACCAGATCTGGTTGACGGTCACCGACTTGGTCACCGGATCAACCGCTTTTTCCTTCAGACCACCGAGATAGTGCAGCAGCGGGAAACCTTCGTATTCGCGGTTGCTAAGACGGCCCGTAAGATCATTTCCTTCAATGATATCAACGGCATCACGTGCCAGCTTGCTAAGCCGATCCTGCGGAACCCGGCGCGGATACTCATAGCAGTGGCGGTTGCCACCGAAGCTACGGCAGACACGGTGGGGTTCCGACATTGCCTCGATCTGATCCATGATCCAGTCGAGATCATCGGTCGGCGAGGTTTTGTCGATCTCCGTGACGACAGGATCGTCATGAAGATTGTAGGGGTTTTCCGGCGTGGACGGCAACGTGTTGGGAATATAGTTGCCGCGACAGCTCTTGAGGTTTTCGTACACCGTCGGGATCATGTTGGACGGGTGCGGCGTAAAGCTGTCCCCGTTCGGATAATCCGGGTTTGCCGGAAAAACCGACTCGCCACCGGCAGTCGTCAGATGGGTAGCAGTTCCATCTGGACTAATGACCCGTGTCTCGAAAGGCACGCGCGGTTGCTGTCCTGAACCGAATTTATCGATACAGAACTGGTTGATGCCGGCAAGACCCTGCGCCGAAGCAGTGGTCCCTCCGAGAGTGGCTGCGACTGGCAAAGCCACCACCGCCGCCCATCTAATAGATTTGAGAAACATTTTCATAGTCTCCGTTTGAATGCTGTGCTGGGATCCCGGTTGCCCGGGGCCAGTGACTTAGACTTCGCGGTTGTGGTTGCGCGTATCCTTGAGATCGAACACACGCGGACCGGCACGACGCATTTTTCCATCCGCTGGGATGGCATGCGGCATAACCCACGAAACCCGGCTGGCGGCATCATCGGCTTGAATATCAACCGGGAATGCGCCCCAAAGACCGGCACTGCCGTTGCCATAGAAGATGACATCGACCTTGCGGCTGTTGCTGGGTTTTGCGCTATGACCCATCCGGTACATCCGGAAGGCCAGATCCGAGCTGTTCTCACGCGAGCCTGTCAGGAATGTCCAGGCTTCGGGTGTGTTGAACTCGGCCGCGAAAGCCTTAAGGCGATCGGGTGTGTCGTATTCCGGGTCACGCGTGATGGAGACGACTTGGATTTCGCTCCCCACTTTGTCACCCAGCTCGGCCACAACCTTGCTCAGCTTTTCGGTAATCGGAAATGATGCTTCGTCGCGAATGCTGAAGAAGTTCATAACCACAATGCGGTTCTCGATATAGTTCTCGTAGAACGCTTTGGTTTCCCCGTGCTGGTTGGTCAATTCCAGATGCGGGAACGAGTCCCGTTTCGTGGAATCGATCACGTTGCCGGTCTGAACGACACGACCGTGATCCATGCGCTTCATGGCCGCTTTGGCCTCATGCGCCGCCCGTTCCGAGGACGAACCCGCCGTGGTAGTAAAGCCCACCGCTGCGGCAACCGGGAGTCCGGTCAAAAATTGACGTCTATTCGTCATGATAGTCTCCTCTCTTTCTCAGAGATTTCCGTATTCGGTGAAGCTTAGTCGCCTTGACCCGGCTCAACGATGTCCCAACGGATCATCATGGCATGGTCTTCGTGCACAACGTTGTGACAGTGCATCACGTGCTTACCGAAGAAGTCGCGCCAGCGGCTGAAGAACGTAACTTCGTCTCCAGGTCCAAGCGAAACCACGTCCTTGCGGGCACGCTCAACCGCACTTGGCGGACGACCGTTGACCTCAAGAATTTGGAACTCTTCGAAGTGGGTATGGACTGGGTGTGCCCAAGCATTGCCTTCGTTGCGGAAGGTCCAGATTTCGGCAGACCCCTGCTCGATCTTGGCATCCACGCGGTTGGGATCCATCAGGCGACCGTTCACCGTCCACAGACCGTTGTCATAATCGAAGACAAACAGACGCTTACGGCGGACTTCCGACATACGGATCTTGGGAAGCTTGCGCATCTTGGCAGGAATTTTCGACGGATCAGCAACGTCACCCGCTTTGCAGCGGAACTGAATGACGGGCATCATGTCTTCGCCCTTGAGGCTATAGCCGGTCGGACCAGCGCCATCGGAACGAATTTCCTTGGTGTTGTAAACCTCGACAAGATCGCCATCGCCGTACTTCGAGAAGTCGACAATCACGTCAAAGCGGTTTGCAACCCACAGCTCGAACGAAGGTTCGATCAGCGGAGCCTCAAGCAGGTTACCGTCGTTCGACAGGATGACCCAATCGTCGAAATAGGGCTCACCACCACCGGCAGGGGTAATCTTGAGCACCAGCGTGTAAAGACGCGACGGACCGCCGTTCAGGAAACGGAAGCGGTACTTGCGGCGATCCACATCCAGATAGGGCTGGATGATGCGGTTCACGGTGATCTTGTCGCCTGTCATACCCTGTGTGGTGTACTCAAGACGGTTGGGACCGAACGTATCCAGCGCCCCCTGAGAGTTGCCCACATCTTCGGGCACGTCCTTGGGTTCCGGTTGAATCGGGCTATCGGGCATGAAGAAGTCCCAGATCACCTGACCGTTCGGCTGGAACTGCACGTCATGCAGGATCAGCGGAATGTCGTAATCGCCCGACGGCATGTTGAACGCCCGCGGGTTCGGATCGTTTTCGTTGTTTGAATCACGCTCATCAAACAGCAGGTAGAACCCCGAGAAGCCCGCGTAAACGTTGGTCGCGGTGAAATCCAGACGGTGGTCGTGATACCACAGCGTGTTCATGATCTCGGTGTTGTCATAGTCCCACCCATCGGGCGAACCCGCCGGGAAGTTGCCATAGTGGTGATCCCAGAATTCACCAGGATTGAAGAAATCCTGCGGAATACCGTCAGATTCGGACGCGGTATGGCCGTTGTGCATGTGGATCGTCGGCGACGGAAGCGCGAAGGTCACATTGCCTGTGCCAACGGGCGGCAGCAGGTTGTTGCGACGCAGGAAAAGCGCTTCGCCATAGTTGGATTTATACGTCTCACCCGGCGTAATGCCGTTGAAACCCCAGTGCCAGGAGCCAACATCCGGATCACCGTCACGGCCAACAACACCTTCGTTGCCATCGCCATACGGGGGCTGCCAGTGATACTTCCAGCGGAATTCGCTCATCACTTCTTCGTAATGATTTACCGGCGGGAAATCGTGGAACCGCTGATGGCGATCAGGCTCGATCGGCGGATCGTATGTCGAGGGGTCGATCGGCTGCGCCGTTGGCATAATGTTGAGCGGCGCGGTAAACGGCTCGACATCAGGGCTCGGTGACGAGACGATGCTCGGTACAAAATTGTCCGGGAATACCAGACCATCCTGCGTCAAACCGTCAGCAGCGCTGTCCGGCCATTGTTTGATCTCGGCCCCGGCCTGCGATGCTACAGCGGTAGCGCCCGCAACACCCAAGCCAAGCTTCAATGCTTCTCTTCGTTTCATGCTTAGTCCTCCAGCAGAAAAAGCTCGCGAATATTACTTTTGTCACGCGTCAGACATGACGCGATCGCCCTCGCGCCAAATGTGCCGCGAGTAAGAAGGGCCAAAGGACCCCGTCTTTAGAACAGCCCAATGCCGCCTTATCTTAAGGTTCGAGCCGAGGCTCGTTAGGTGGGATTACAGGCCGGTAGAGGTGAGTAATGTGTGGCCCGCGCAGATCCGTGACCTGCGAATTTTGTTTTAATAGTTGTAAGAGCAAATGCTCCTTGGTTCCGTGCACAAAGGCAGCACGGCGTTGCCGTCAGTTGAAACGACAAGACGCGTCAAATTGACACTCTTGTCACGGGTTATGACAACACAAAAAAACACCCCCGACAACGGTAACATTTTCGTTACCGGGGCGTGTAAATGCTTGCGGCGCGTTTTTCAGACCCCGCGGCAAGCACAAGTTATTGTTTCAAAGTAAAAATTTGAGACTATATCCAGATCGTCAACAATCAGAAAAAGTCTTAACCATGGGTTAAGTAGGTGCTGAAAATTAATTTTCCAGAGGTTCAGATCAAAAGAACCAAAACCACCCTTGAATGCGTACACGTTAAGATTGCAATTTCAAATCCGCAAGCAACCAAAGGATTATCGCTCGCGCAGAACGCGAATCTATCTGTGGCGCACTCTCCGGCGTTAGCCGCGGCCAGTGATCTTGACGGTAATTGTGCGGCGCTGCCCCTTGCGCAGAATATCAACCGCGAATTCATCAGAACTGCGCAAGATCTGCGCGGCATTGGCAAGGGTTTCAGGGTCCGAAACCGAATAGCCATTCACCCGAAGCACCATATCGCCGCGCTCTAGCCCGATAAGGTCATAGATCTGGCCTTCGCGTACCCAGAGGATTTCGGGAAACTTCTCGCCCTGCCCGCCATTGGCGGCCACCATGCGCACGCTTCCTGCCCGGCCAAGCACCCGGCGCATGTCACGCCCTGAAAACGCATCTATGGGCACATCGACATTATCGCTCTCAACCGAGCCGTTCGACATCACCCGCGCCATCATTTCGTTCGCGGTTTCCTCAAAGCGGATGAGAACCCGCTTTTCCTCGCGCTCGATCCAAACGCCGTTGGCCTCGATCTCGATCACCTGTTCGCCACCGACAAGCCGGTCACCCGCACGCACAAGCACATCCCCACCCGAGGCGCTCATGATCGCCCAGGCATCCTTGCCCCCGGCCACAAGTCCGACAAGGCGGTACTTCTCTTTCTTCTTGGGCGGGGCCTGCGCGCGGGGTGGATCGGGCACATAGGCGTCAAACACCGGCGGCCAATCGGTCGGCAGAGCCTCGGGGATGGCGGCCTCGACTGCGGCAAGCGCCGCCCCGATCTGAACCGGCGCCGCCCCCTGCGTGCCCTTGGACGCCATCACAAGCGCAAGCTGCCCACCGCCATAGCCAAAGGCGACAGCCGCGGCAAAGGTCAGAAATCCAAGCCCGCGCATCGGATCAGATCCGGTCGGCAGCACCGCGAATGGCGCGGTCAGGATATTGGGGCGTGACTGGCAAAATTGGCGGTCCCTTTTGGCAAATGGGTCGAGTGTCTTGTAAAATCGCTTTCAATAACGTCGGCGATAATAGCCCGGCGCGCGCCGCGCGACAACAGGCTATGACCACCCTAGCCCATCGGCGCCACGCGCACAGGCAGCGGCCAATCCGCAGGATTGCTCAGCTCGCCAGCCGGGCGCGCCAAGAGAACCTGCGCATGAAAAAGCCCGGTGCTTTCCACGCCCTCGGTGTCATGGCCCTGCGCGCGCGCATTGACGATGGCGCGGGCCTGCTCGTCGGCGCTCTCGAAGCGGCGATGCACGAAGGGCGGGATCGGCAAGCGTTCGACCACCAGCCCGTGGTCGCGCAACACCTCGGTGGCCTCGGGCCGCTCGTTGCCGCGAATGGGCGAGGTCATCACCCAGGGCTTGCGCGGCCCCGCCGCCGCCAAAAGCCGGTCAAGCGCATCCGGCATAAGCTGTGCCACACTGCCGCATTCAACGATCATGTCACACTCGGCCAGTTCGGCCGCTAGGGCGGGCGAGGCCGGATTTGCCTCAAGATCCTCGACAAACCCCGCATCGAAAAGCCCCGCCGCCGTGCCATAGGCCACGGCATTGGGGGCCACATCAATCCCGACAAAGCGCATCGGCGGCGCCGCGCGGCGGATGCCGGCAAGCCAATCCCGATCACGGCGGATCACCTCGGGCGCGTCCAAACCGTCGAAACCCGGCGTGCGATAGCGGTAAAACACCTCGGCCAGCGTCAGGTCATGCCCCATCAACGCGCTGACAATGCCATAGCTGCTGGCAAAATCCACGATCCGCGCCGAGGTGAGCCCGCGCAGGCGCATCAATTCGGCAAGCCCGGCCCGAAAGGCCGCCACCGCGTGATGCTGATTGCGATAGCCAAGCGCGTCCATCATCCGGAAATAGGCCCGGCAATCGGGCTGATTGTAAGTGTCGTCAAAAATCGTGACGAAGCCACCCTTTGCGCCATCCGATAGCTCTGTCATGTCCTGCGCTCCGCTTCGTCGTTTCAGTTTGCCTTGGGCCACCTCGGCCCGCCTTAGGGCTCAACCTTGCCGCAGAGCGGCGGTTTTACAACCGAAATCACGCAGATTTTCACGCCTGACCACACAAGCGTTATCGGCGGACCGGATTTGAAACAATATTACGTGCCACTGTCGGCAACGTGACGCAGAGGTGTGCAACCGTGCATTGAACAAACCCTGCGCAAGGCGCACTTTAGATGTACAAAAGCCTTTTGGATCAGGACCCTAATTATGAGCAACGCCACCACCCAGACCCTGCCCGATCAATCCAGGATTCTGCTGGGCGCCGCATTGGCATGGGTTGCGGTGATCATCTATGCCTCGTCGAACTCGCTTGTGTCGCTGCTCGCCGATATCGGGTTGAATAACCGGGTCATGGGGCGCAATGTCATCACCTATTGCAACCTGCTGTTTGTCGGCTCGTTGATGTCAATGGTGCCGATGGTCTTCATGTTCTGGCGGGACTGGACGTTTGAGAATCTCCGCGCGCTCAAGGCGAAACATTGGGCGATCCTGACGCTCTCGGCGTTCCTGTCTTCGGCGCTGACGCCGGGGCTTTTCTTTTATGCGCTGGAACATACCACCGTGACCAACGTGGTGCTGATGGGGCGGATCGAGCCGCCGCTGTTCCTTCTGGCGACCTATTTCCTGCTGCGCGAAGAGTTCGAGCCGTGGTCCTTTGCCGCCGGCCTTGTGGCCCTCTGCGGCGCGGCGCTCATGATCGCGCTTAAGGGCGGCGACAACAGCTTTGTCCTGGGCAAGGGCGAGATTGGCGCGCTGCTTGCGACCCTCTCCTATATCGCCTCGACACTGGTGGCGCGCACCGGTCTGCGCGGCATTCCTCTCGGTATCTTTTCGATCTATCGCACCGCGGTGGGGACGACCTTTTACTTCTTTCTCGCCATCCACCTGTTTGGCCCAAAGCATTTTCAGGACGTGTTCCATCCCATCGTCTGGCAATGGGTCTGGATCTATGCGCTGATCGTGGTCATCGGCGGTCAGTTCGCCTGGGCGCTCGGCCTGAAATACGCCCGCTCCGGCGATGTGTCACTGGCGACGTCATTCTCGCCGCTGGCCGCGATCCTGATCGCCATGGTCATGCTGGGCGAAGACCCCGGCCCCGGCCTGATCCCCGGTGGCGCAATTATCCTTTTGGCAGTCGGCATCGGCCAATATGGCCGCATCCGGCGCAACCGTAGCGATAATCGCCAGAAGACGGCACAGGAAAATGTAATGGAGCATGAAGGCGAAGTGAACTTCAAAGGCTCCTGAACAGACATCTCCGAGACCATGAAAAAGCGGCGCAGGTCAGATCAGACCCGCGCCGCTTTGTCGGTTTATCCCCCTGCCCGGTGCAGCAGGTGTTGTCGGAGTTCAGCCCGCCGAGGGGCGTTTCTCCACTGATTGAAAGCCGGGCCGCAGCGCCTCTGGCAAGGAGGCATAACTTTGAAACATCTCGCGCTGCGGCGTGCTCTCCACGGCCATGCCCTCAAGCCGGTTAAGGGCCTCGCGTTTGATCTCCAAACCGTCTTCGTTCTCCGTGACAGTATCCGGGCGGAACCCGGCAATCACCCGTCCGGCCTTTTGGATCGGAACAAGCAACAGCTCCGAGGCAAGATCACCCACCCCGTTATGCAATGCGATTGCCGCGTCCAGAACTTCGCTTTCCCCGGCCTGCGGGAAAGGCGCCAGAACGCAAATCCCGGTTGCGTTGGCGCCGGGGGCAAAGCCGGTGGCCCCCGCAAGCGGCAAGACCTGCGCCGTGGGATAGGGCGCCATCACCGCGCGCAACACCTCGGCGTCGGGTCCCTGATCCTGTGCAAGATAGATCGTGACACGCCCGCCCGCGACCGCCTTGGCGGCCAGCGTGCCAAGCGCATGGCGGATCACCTCTGCCGCGTCCTGCGCCATCATGACCACCTCGGTGGTCAGGTGGCGGTTCTGGCGGCTGAGGACGAATTTCAACAGCATTTCAGCCATGGCGTTATAATGCGGCACATCGCGCACGTCATGCTCGATCCGGCCGATATCGACCTCGGCCACCTTGGCCCCCGCCGCGTGCACACGCAGCATGACATCAAGATCAACCGCGTAATCGCCCACCAGAGCATCCTGCGCGATCAGCGATTTGTTGAACAGGTAAAGGCCCGAATTGGGCGCGCGCAAATGGCCCAGACCGGGAAACATCAGACAGATCGCAGGCATCACCAACAGCCGCGTCATCGGCATATTGTCACCCGGATCATGCCAGGCCCCCTTGACCAGCCCGACGCCGGGGCCGCGCGCGGCGGGCATGCGGGCGAAAAGATCGGTGTCGAATTTATCGAGGTCGGCGTCGACCTTCATCACCCAGTCGTATCTTGTCGCCGCAATCCCCGTGCGCACCGCGTGGCCCATGCCGGCCCGTGGCTCGGACACCACCCGCGCGCCCGCCGCGCGTGCCTCGGCGGCGGTCTCGTCGTCCGATCCGTTGTCGATCACGACAACTTCGCCCACATCTGCCATTTCGAACAGAACAGAAACAACCTTGCCGATGGTTTCGGCCTCGTTTCTGGCGGGGACTATGACAGAGACCGGATCGGTCATGCGTGCTCCTTCAGGCCAAAGGCCCATTCATCAATCCGTTAAAAAGTAATAGGATCAGGGGCCGTTAACAATAGGTGATGCGGTCACAAAGGCGAAACCTATCGTGACCTCATCATAACATCTTTCCGGCCAATATCCTAAAAACCCAAGGTTGCATCGACCGCCCGTTTCCAGGCCTCGGTCTTGGTCTGGCGCAGGGTCTCGTCCATCTCGGGCAAAAACTGTCGCTCAAGCGCCCAGGTGGCGGCGAATTCGTCCTGACCAGGGTAAAGCCCGATCTGCATGCCCGCAAGCCAGGCCGCCCCAAGCGCGGTGGTTTCAAGCACCTCGGGGCGATCCACCGGCGCGTCGATGATATCCGACAGAAACTGCATCGCCCAGTCAGAGGCGCTCATGCCGCCATCCACCCGCAGGATCGCATCGGCGCCGTCACCGGCCCAATCGTCGCGCATCGCCTGCAACAGATCGCGGGTCTGAAAGCCGACGCTTTCAAGCGCCGCACGCGCCAGTTCCTCGGGGCGCGTGTTGCGCGTCAGCCCGAACATCGCGCCGCGACATTCGGCATTCCAATAGGGCGCGCCAAGCCCGGTAAAGGCCGGCACCAGCACCACGTTCTGTTCGGGGTCGGCGCGTTCGGCCAAGGGCTGTGTCTCGCTGGCCGCGCGGATGATCCCAAGGCCGTCGCGCAGCCATTGCACCACCGCCCCGGCCACGAAAATCGAGCCTTCAAGCGCATAGGTCGGTTTGCCGCCAAGCTGATAGGCGATGGTCGTCAACAGCCGGTTTTGCGACACGACCGGCGTGTCGCCAGTGTTCAAAAGCGCGAAACATCCTGTGCCGTATGTGGATTTCAGCATGCCCGGCTTGAAACAGGCCTGTCCGACGGTCGCCGCCTGTTGATCGCCCGCCACCCCGCGAATGGGGATCTCACGCCCGAAAAGATCGGCGCGCGTGTGGCCGAAATCATCGGCGCTATTGCGCACTTCTGGCAGCATCTGCATCGGGATATCCAGCAGCTCACAGATCGTCTTGCTCCACCGGCCCTTGCGGATATCGTAAAGCAGGGTGCGCGCGGCATTGGTGGCGTCGGTGGCATGCACCGCGCCGCCAGTCAGCTTCCAGATCAGGAAGCTGTCGACCGTTCCAAACAGCAACTCGCCCGCCTCGGCCCGCGCCCTCGCGCCCTCGACATTCTCCAAAATCCAGCGAAGCTTGGTGCCCGAAAAATAGGGATCAAGCAGCAAACCGGTGCGCTCGGCCACCATCGGCTCGTGGCCCGCCTCGCGAAGCTGGCGGCAATGATCGGCGGTGCGCCGGTCCTGCCAGACAATCGCGTGATGCACCGCCTGCCCGGTCGTCTTGTCCCAGACAACGGTGGTTTCGCGCTGATTGGTGATGCCGATCGCGGCCACATCCGCACCCGTCAGCCCGGCCTTTTCAATCACCGCACGACAGGTGCCCGCCGTGCTTGACCAAAGATCATTGGCATCATGCGCCACCCAGCCCGATTGCGGAAAATGCTGGGGGAATTCTTCCTGTGCCGTGGCCACGATCCGCATGCTCTCATCAAACAGGATCGCCCGGCTTGATGTGGTGCCCTGATCAATGGCGAGGATATGGGTCATGCTTTTCCCTCTTCAGGTCTTACGCAAAATGCGGCCGCCGATATGGATCGACGACCGCAGTCTAGCGCGACAGCCGCCCCGCGCAATGGGGATCAGGCAAGGGCCGCTCACCGGCCCCTGCCCGCGTGGTTTACTGCCAGGACTTGATCAGCTCGTCATAGGCGACGGTGACCGGCTCTTCATCCTCGTTGGCAAGCTTGGCCTTGGGCGATCCGGGCTGGCTCAGCCAGTATTCCGGGTCCTGCTCGTCGTTGAGCTTGGGACCGACATCACCCTGAATGCCGGCACGTTCCAGACGGGCAAGCACCTTTTCCTGATCCGCGCAAAGGCTATCAAGCGCCTCTTGCGGGGTCTTTGCGCCCGACATGGCATCGCCGATATTCTGCCACCAGAGCTGTGCCAGCTTGGGATAATCGGGCACGTTGGTGCCGGTGGGCGACCACTGGACCCTTGCCGGCGAGCGGTAGAATTCGACCAGACCACCAAGCTTGTCGGCGCGATCGGTAAAGCTCTGATGCTGGATCGTGCTCTCGCGGATAAAGGTCAGGCCGACATGGCTTTTCTTCACGTCCACGGTTTTCGAGGTGATGAACTGTGCATAAAGCCAGGCCGCCTTGGCGCGATCCACCGGCGTCGATTTCATCAGGGTCCACGAGCCGGCATCCTGATAGCCGATCTTGGTGCCCTCAGACCAATACGCGCCATGCGGGCTTGGGGCCATGCGCCATTTCGGCGTGCCGTCCTCGTTCATCACCGGCAGGTCAGGCTTGACCGTGGCGGCGGTAAACGCGGTGTACCAGAACATCTGTTGCGCGACATTGCCCTGCGCGGGAATGGGCCCCGCCTCGGAGAAGGTCATGCCGGCGGCGGCGGGCGGTGAATATTTCTCAAGCCACTCAATCGCCTTGGTGACGGCATAGACCGCCGCCGGGCCGTTTGTAGCCCCGCCACGCGCGACGCAAGAGCCGACGGGCTGTGAATTCTCATTCACCCGAATACCCCATTCGTCGACCGGAAGGCCGTTGGGTTCACCCTTGTCTCCCATGCCGGCCATCGACATCCACGCGTCGGTATAGCGCCAGCCAAGCGAGGGGTCTTTCTTGCCGTAATCCATGTTGCCAAAGACTTCGCCCTCGACACCCAGATGGCTTAGGTCGCGCCCGGTGAAGAATTCCGCGATATCCTCATAAGCCGACCAGTTGACCGGAACCCCAAGGTCATAGCCATACTTGGCCTTGAAATCCGCCTTGTTCTTGTCGTCGTTGAACCAGTCATAGCGGAACCAGTAAAGGTTCGCGAATTGCTGATCGGGAAGCTGATAGACCTTGCCATCGGGGCCGGTGGTGAATGACAACCCGATGAAATCCTGAAGGTCGAGATTGGGGTTGGTCACATCCGCCCCCTCGCCCGCCATCCAGTCGGTCAGGTTGCGCGCCTGCTGATAGCGCCAGTGGGTGCCGATCAGATCACTATCGTTGATATAGGCGTCATAAATATTCTCGCCCGATTGCATCTGGGTCTGAAGTTTCTCGACAACATCGCCCTCGCCAATCAGGTCATGGGTGATCTTGATGCCGGTAATCGCGGTGAACGCCGGGGCGAGCACCTTGGATTCATAAGAATGGGTGTCGATGGTCTCCGACACCACCTTGATCTCCATCCCCGCAAGCGGAGCGGCAGCGTCAATAAACCACTGCATCTCCGCCTCTTGATCGGCGCGGCTGAGGGACGAGAGATCGCCGATCTCGCTATCGAGAAACGCCTTCGCGCTCTCCATATCCGCCAGTGCCGGACCGGCCGCCAAGGCCAGCGCCACCAGCGCGGTTGAGGTTTTCAGTCGAAAGTTCATGTTCATCCTCCCTAGATCGAACTTTGTTATTTATAGTCTCCGGTCACTCGCGCGCCCGAAGGGTATTCTTCGCGGGGTCAAACCCAGCGAAACACCGCCGCCGCGTAGATCGCGCAGACGATCATCGCATAGGGCTGATTTGTGCCCACGAACCCGAGCCAAGCTAGGTTGATAAAGGCCGAGCCCAAGAGCGTGATGAAAAGCCGGTCGCCGCGCGTGGTCTCGATCCTCAGAACCCCGACACGCGGCGTCTCGGGGAATTTGATCGCCAGCACCGTGAAAGTGACCAGCAGACAGGCAATCACCCCGAAGAAGATCGCCGTCGGTAGGGTCCATGCCATCCATTCCATTTTAGGTCTCCACTTCCTTGATGAAGAAATCATGGTTTAAACCCGCGATTAGCAATGTCTTCCCGCTTGGAATCGGAGCCTCTCTCGCCCTGTTGTACACTCCGATTGGATCGTTAGTGTTCGGGTCAGATCTCAATGCGCCTTGTGCCTGCTCTCGCCGGTGCTCCTCTCTCATGTCGATAATCTGAAATGGGTCGTAGGCTCGTTTAGCATTCTTGCGTAGGCACGATGCGATAAGAGTGTCGTCATCGAGGTCACGACAAATCAACCGTTCGAGCAGCAGTCTAGGATTTGCGCCCTTAGGTGCCCGGAGTTCATACTGCTTATTGCCGTTCCGGTCGAAGCAGGTAATCAGATATTCGGTTTTCTTCGTCATCACACCCTCCCCAGGGCAAAGCCCTTGGCGATATAATTCCGCACGAAATAGATCACCAAAGCCCCCGGCACGATGGTGAGAACCCCGGCAGCGGCGAGCACGCCCCAGTCGAGGCCAGAGGCCGAAACCGTCCGCGTCATCGTGGCGGCAATCGGCTTGGCATCGACGCTTGTCAGGGTGCGCGACAACAGCAATTCAACCCAGCTAAACATAAAGCAAAAGAACGCCGCGACGCCGACACCGCTGGCGATCAGCGGCATGAAAATCTTGATGAAAAACCGCCCGAAGCTATAACCGTCGATATAGGCGGTCTCGTCGATTTCACGCGGCACACCGCGCATGAAGCCTTCCAAAATCCAGACCGCCAAAGGCACGTTAAACAGGCAATGCGCGAGCGCCACAGCGATATGGGTGTCAAACAACCCCACCGACGAATAAAGCTGAAAGAACGGCAAGGCAAAGACCGCAGGCGGCGCCATCCGGTTGGTCAGAAGCCAGAAAAACAGGTGCTTGTCGCCCATGAAACTATAACGGCTGAACGCATAGGCCGCCGGCAGGGCCACGGTGATCGAAATCACCGTGTTCATCACCACGTAAATCAGCGAATTCACATAGCCCATGTACCAACTGGCATCGGTCAGGATGGTCGCGTAATTGGCGAATGTCAGGTTCTGTGGCCAGAGCGAAAACACCCCAAGGATTTCGTCATTGGTTTTGAGGCTCATGTTGATCAGCCAATAGATCGGCAGCATCAGGAACAACAGGTAAAGCCCCATGACGATGGCCTTGCCATTGAGACGCGCCGCGTTTCTGCCTGACATCAGTTGCCCTCCCGCTTATCAAGGTTGACCATCACGGTATAAAACACCCATGAAATCAACAGGATAACCAGAAAATACATGATCGAAAACGCCGCCGCCGGGCCAAGGTCGAACTGTCCAAGCGCCATTTTCACAAGGTCAATCGAAAGGAAGGTCGTGGCATTGCCCGGCCCGCCGCCGGTGACAACAAAGGGCTCTGTGTAGATCATGAAACTATCCATGAAGCGCAGCAGAATGGCGATCATCAGAACCCCCGCCATTTTCGGCAGTTCGATATAGCGAAACACCGCCCAACGGCTCGCCTGATCAATCTTGGCCGCCTGATAATAGGCATCGGGAATGGATTGCAGACCGGCATAGGCCAGAAGCGCGACAAGCGAGGTCCAGTGCCAGACATCCATCACGATCACGGTGATCCATGCGGCGGTGATATCCTGCGTGTAATTATAGGAAATCCCAATTTTATCAAGCGTATAGCCCAGAAGCCCGATATCGACCCGGCCGAAAATCTGCCAGATGGTGCCAACCACGTTCCACGGGATCAGAAGCGGCAAAGACATCAGCACAAGGCAGAGCGAGGCCCAGAACCCTTTTTTCGGCATGTTCAGCGCCACGAAAATGCCAAGCGGAATTTCAATCGCCAGAATGATCGCCGAAAACGCCGCCTGTCGCGCAAGCGCGTCCCACATTCTCTCGGAACTCAGCATATCGTCGAACCATTCAAGCCCGGCCCAGAAGAACTGATTATTGCCGAAGGTGTCCTGCACCGAGTAATTGACCACGGTCATCAGAGGGATCACGGCGGAAAACGCCACCAGGATCAGCACCGGAAGCACCAGAAACCACGCCTTTTGATTGACGGTCTTTTCCATTACGCGGCCTCTTCTGCGGGGGATTTGGGGCTGACGCGCCAGTCGTCGGCATAGACATTGATCGCGCGCGGATCAAAGATCAGTCGCGTCATATCGGGCGAAATGGCCTGACCCTCGGCGGCGATCACGTTGATCTCGGCGCCCTGAAAATCATAGCGCAGGATCTTGTGGCGCCCCACATCCTCGACCCGGCGCACAGTGACGGCAAGGCCGGTGTCGCCCGCCGCCAAAGTCACGAATTCGGGGCGCACGCCGATCTGAATCCGACCCTTGGGGCGGCCATAATCGGCCCCAAGCGCCACCTCGGTGCCCGCCACAATCGCGGTTGTGCCGCTGACCTCGGCGTCCAGAAGATTCATGCCGGGGCTGCCGATGAAATAGCCCACGAAGGTATGTTCGGGGCGCTCAAACAACTCTTGCGGCGTGCCCATCTGCACCACCCGCCCGTCATGCATCACCACCACCTTATCGGCGAAGGTCAGCGCCTCGGTCTGGTCATGGGTGACATAGATCATCGTGTGACCAAACTCGTGATGCAGCGCCTTGAGCTGGGTGCGCAATTCCCATTTCATATGCGGATCGATCACCGTCAGCGGCTCGTCGAACAAAAGCGCGTTCACGTCCTCGCGCACCATGCCACGGCCAAGCGAAATCTTCTGCTTGGCATCCGCCGTGAGGCCACGCGCCTTGCGGTTCAACTCGGCCTCCATGCCGATCATGGCGGCAATCGCCTGCACCCGGTCGCGGATATAATCGGGCGATGCACCCCGGTTCTTGAGCGGAAAGGCAAGGTTGTCGCGGACGCTCATCGTGTCGTAGACCACCGGAAACTGAAACACCTGCGCGATATTGCGCTCGGCGGTGGCCTGCGCGGTGACGTCGTGGTCGTTGAACAGGATGCGGCCCTGTGAGGGATGCAACAGCCCCGAGATGATGTTCAGAAGCGTGGACTTGCCACAGCCCGACGCCCCCAAAAGCGCGTAAGCCTCGCCATCGGCCCAGACGTGGTTAAGCTCCTTGAGGGCATAATCGCCCTCGCCCGCCGGTTTGGGCAGATAGCTATGGGCCAGATTATCAAGCGTGATTTTTGCCATGTTCCCCCCTCATGCCGCCTTTGCATAGGCCGCAGGGGCCACAAGCGCGCCGTCTTGGGCAAAGACATAGACATGGGCCGGATCAAGATAGACCCGAAGCGCCGCGCCCAGTTTCAGATCGCGCACGCCATGCACAAGCCCGACCCACCGCGCGCCATGATGATCAAGATGCACAAAGGTCTCTGATCCGGTGATCTCGGTCACGCTCAGGTGCGCGTCAAACACAAGGCTGTCACCGCCCTGTTGCTCCAGCTCAAGGTGATTGGGGCGGAACCCGGCAAGATAGGGCCCATCGGCCAAATCTGCCATGCTTCCGATGGCAGGGGCGGATTGGCCGTCGCCAAACTCGATACGATCCCCCGCCTTGGTGACCTCAAGGAAATTCATCGGCGGGTCGCTAAAGACCCGCGCGGTGGTGGCATCATTCGGGCGGCGATAGACCCCCGGCGTCGGGCCGAATTGCGTGACCCGCCCTTCCCAGAGGGTGGCGGTATTGCCGCCCAGCAAAAGCGCCTCTTCGGGTTCGGTGGTGGCATAGACAAAGATGCTTCCGGCCGCCTCGAAAATCTTGGGGATCTCGGCGCGTAATTCTTCGCGCAGCTTGTAATCAAGGTTCGCCAAGGGTTCATCCAGCAACACAAGCCCGGCATCCTTGACCAATGCGCGCGCCAGGGCGCAGCGCTGTTGCTGCCCACCAGACAGCTCAAGCGGCTTGCGCTCAAGCATCGGCGAGAGCTGCATCAGATCGGCGGTGTTGCGCACGGCGGCGTCAATTTCGGCGGCGGTCTTGCCCATAAGGCGCATCGGCGAGGCGATATTGTCATAAACGCTCATCGAGGGGTAATTTATGAACTGCTGATAGACCATGGCGACGCGGCGATCCTGCACCCGCATGCCGGTCACATCCTGCCCCTGCCAGAGGATGCGGCCCGCCTCGGGCACATCAAGCCCCGCCATAAGCCGCATAAGCGAGGTTTTCCCCGACGAGGTCGGCCCCAACAGCACATTCATCGTGCCCGCCTCAAGCGTGAGGTCGGTGGGATGGATATGCACCCGCCCATTCACCGACTTCGATACGCCCTTAAGTTCAAGCGTCATTGATCCAAACCCTTGTTCATTCCTTGGCCACCGCATGCGCGCCGACGCTGCGCCGTTCCTGCTTCATCCAATCGTCAAGCGCGGCAATCTGCGCCTCGCTCATCCGCAGACCCAGCCGCGTGCGCCGCCAGACCACATCGGCGGCCTCGCGCGCGAATTCATGGCTCATCTGCCAGCGCACCTCGGCGCCGGTCAGGGTGGCGCCAAAATCCGGCCCCAAGTCCGCCGCCGCGCGCGCATCGCCAAGGATATCTATCGCCTCGGTGCCATAAGCGCGCACAAGACGGCGCGCCCAAGGCTCGCTCAGGAAAGGATAGCCCCGGCGCAGGCTTTGCACCAACCCCTCAACCCCATCGACCGGAAAATCCCCGCCCGGAAGGGGCACGCCCGCCGTCCAGCCGACCTTTGCGCCGGGAAAGTGCGGCGCAAGCTTGGCCAGGGCCGCCTCGGCCAACTTGCGATAGGTGGTGATCTTGCCGCCAAACACATTCAAAAGCGGCGCGCCGTTTGTGTCATCCAGCGACAGCACATAATCGCGCGTCGCCGCCGTGGCCGATTTCGCGCCATCGTCATAAAGCGGGCGCACGCCCGAATAGGTCCAGACGATATCGTCGCTTGTCACCGGCACCTTGAAATATTCGCTGGCAAAGCGGCACAGGTACGCGGCCTCCTCTGGCGTGCATTCCGGCTTTTGGCTGGCATCGGTATGCTCGGCGTCGGTGGTGCCGATCAGGGTAAAGTCGGTCTCATAGGGAATGGCGAAAATGATCCGCCCGTCGGTGCCCTGAAAGAAATAGCATTTGTCGTGATCAAACAACCGCTTGGTCACGATATGGCTACCGCGCACTAGCCGCACGCCTTCGGTCGAATTAAGCCGGAGCGTGCCCGAGATCACATCCTTGACCCAAGGCCCGGCGGCATTCACAAGCCCGCGCGCGCGCAGGATCCTGCGATGGCCGGTCGCCTGATCGACAAGCGTGATGCGCCACAAATCACCGATCCGCTCTGCCGATTGCACCTTGGTGCGGGTGCGGATCACCGCGCCGCGCGCCGCCGCGTCGCGCGCGTTCAATACCACAAGGCGGCTATCCTCAATCCAGCAGTCGGAATACTCGAACGCGCGGGTATATTTGTCCTTGAGCGGTCGCCCCTCGGGCGCGCGCGTCAAATCAAGCGTGGCCGTGCCCGGCAAAATCTTGCGCCCGCCAAGATGGTCGTAAAGAAACAACCCAAGCCGGATAAGCCAGGCCGGGCGCCGCCCCTTCATCCAGGGCATCACCAGGTTCACGATCCGCGAAGTCGGCGTTTCCCCCTCAAACCGCATATCCTTGTGATAGGGCAGGACAAAGCGCATCGGCCAACTGATATGCGGCATGGCGCACAACAAGGTTTCGCGCTCGATCAAAGCCTCGCGCACCAGCCGGATTTCGAAATATTCCAGATACCGCAAACCGCCGTGAAACAGCTTGGTCGAGGCCGAAGAGGTCGCCGAGGCCAAATCGTTCATCTCGGCCAGTTCGACCGATAACCCACGCCCCGCCGCATCGCGCGCAATGCCACAGCCATTGATCCCGCCGCCAATGACGAACAGATCGACAATCCTGTCTGCGTTGGCATCCGGCACCGATTTCCCCCCACGATATGCCCCAAAGCGAACCACCAATCCGCCCAACCGTCAAGAAAAGAATATTCGTTTGCGTTCCATTTTTCCCGCATTGATTGTTTTCATTGTTTTTTAGCGGAGCTACCGCACCCACCCTTGCGCCACTTGGGTCTCGCCCACCTGCTTGATGCGGCGTTACCCCGCTTGATTCGTCACCGGGCACGGCGATTTCAGAGTTGCCAATGCCCCATCCCCTTGCGCGGCGGACAAAAACGAACATAATCGAACGAAACCCACCCAAGGACAGCCGCATGTCACAAAGCTTTCGCCAACCCGATATCCTTGAAATCGCCCGCGCCGAGGGCAAGGTCACCGTCGAGGGGCTGGCCGAGCGCTTTGACGTCACGGTTCAGACGATCCGCCGCGACCTGACCGAACTTGCCAATGCGGGCAAGCTTGAGCGGGTGCATGGCGGTGCGATCCTGCCGTCGGGGGTCAACAATATCCTCTACGAGGAACGCCGCCGCCTGAACGAGGCCGCCAAGACCGCCATCGCGCGCGCCTGTGCCGCCGCGATCCCCGACGAGGCCTCGGTTTTTCTTGATATCGGCACCACCACAGAGGCGGTCGCGCGCGAATTGCTTGATCATCGCAACCTGATGGTGGTCACCAACAACATGAACGTCGCGCAAATCCTGCTGGCCAACAAATCCTGCAATATCGTGGTTGCGGGCGGCGCCCTGCGGCGGGCCGACAACGGGCTTGTCGGCAACCTGACGGCGCGCACCATCGAGAATTTCAAGTTCGACTACGCGATCCTTGGCTGTTCGGCGATGGACGTCGACGGCGACCTGCTTGATTTCGACATTCAGGAAGTGGTCGTCGGCCAGACCCTTCTCAACCGCTCGCGCGAGGTGTTTCTGGTCGCCGATGCCTCGAAATTCCAGCGCAGCGCGCCGGTGCGGATCGGATCGCTGCGCGATGTGCATCAGGTGTTCACCGACCAGCCCCTGCCGCCGCGTCTGACCGAACAATGCACCGGCTGGGGCACGCGTGTGCATGTGACCGGCCCTGCCCCGGAATAACGCGCGCTCAGAGCGTGTCGCATGTTGTCGACGCTCAAAACCGGTTCCCACCTTTGAGCAACATGCTCTAGCCGCGCAGAAAGCTGGCAAAGGGGATGTAGCGCACGCTGTCGCCGGGCTTGATCTCGGCGCCCGCCTCGGGAAGTTCGACCAAGCCCTCGGCCCAGCTTAGCCCGCTGATGCGGCCAGAACCTTCGGATTTGAACACTTCGGCGCGCCCGTCGCGCATCCGCGCGCGCAGATATTCTCGCCGTCCGGGTTTCTTGCGCTTCTCGAAATTCGATTGCACATCAAAGCCTTGCGGTTCAAACCACCCGGCCCCAGAAAGGGCGGCCATCGCCGGGCGCGCAAAGATCAGCGTACAAACAAGCGCCGCCACCGGATTACCGGGCAGGCCGAAAACCGGTGTCTCACACCAGAGCCCAAGCGCCAGAGGCCGCCCCGGTTTGATCGCGATGCGCCATTCCGCCATCGCGCCCGCCTCGTTCAAAAGCGCCGAGACGTGGTCTTCATCCCCCGCCGAGGCCCCGCCCGAGGTCAGGATCACATCCGCCTCGGCCGCGCCGCGATCAAGCGCGCGGCGCAGGGCCTCGCGGTCATCCGCCACCTTGCCAAGGTCAACCACCTCATAACCGAAATCGCGCACAAGCGCGCTTAGCATCGGGCGGTTGGCGTCAAAAATCTGGCCCTCGCGCGGTGTTCCTCCGGCCTCGGCCAATTCATCCCCGGTCGAAATGATCGCCACCCGGAGCGGCAGGCAGACCTCAAGCCGCGCCACGCCCACGGCGGCGCAAAGCGCAAGATCGGCGGGCGTCAGGACACGACCGGGCGCAAGGATGGTCTCGCCCTCGCCCACATCCTCGCCCGCGCGGCGGGTGTTGGCGCCCGGTTTTATGCCCGCACGAAAGGCAATCTCGCCCGGGCCAACGCTCACATCCTCTTGCAGGATCACCGTATCGACACCGGTCGGCAAGGCTGCCCCGGTCAGCACCCGAACCGCATGCCCCGTCGGCACCTCGCCCGCATAAGGCACCCCCGCCGCCGCGCGCCCCGCCACCAGCGGCAAGGTCTGATCACCCGCGCCAAGGCTGGCAAAGGCAAAGCCATAGCCATCGACCGCCGTGTTGGGATGCGGGGGATTGGCGCGACGCGCGGTGACAGGTGCGGCAAGCACCCGGCCCAGGGCGCGCGACAGATCAACCTCTTCCTGCCCGACCACCCGGTGCAAGCGCGCGCGCAACAGCGCCAGCGCCTGATCCGCCGGGGTCCAGTCGACACCGCCGGGAAGTGCAAAGCAATCGTCGCGCAGCGGGGGGGGAGCCGTTGCCGGGATATCCGTGAGTGCGGTTAGGCGCGCGCCATTGCCTGCGCCCAATATCCAGCCTTCCTCAGCTGCATCCGCAGGAACGTCCGCCATCATTTGCCCCAGTTCATCACTCGGCACGCGCGACAAGGCCCGTGCGAGAAGCCGCACCTGCTCGCGATCCCGGATCGCCCCCTTGCCCAACCGCGCCATGCGCGCCTTGACAGCCGACTCGATCAAACCCGGCCAGATCTCGGCAAGCACGACAGGGGCCTGCGCCGATATCTCAAAGGGCCAGACCGCAACACCGGGGCGGCGCCTGAGGCGCGAAAGAACAGGAAGCCCCATCAAGACCTGCCCGCCGACGGTGGGAGGAAAGGCAAGTTGAAAACAGCTTGACGAGGCCTTGGCCTTGAGATCGCAAGCCCGACGTTCCCCGACCGGTGCAAAAGGGATTCCCACCTTGCGATAAGGAATGCCGGGCCAATCGCGCTCGTTCGGCTTGCCCCAGAACGGACCGGGCCCTTCGAACATAAAGTTCATCATCTCGGCAACGTCATAGCGGTTATTCCGGCCGTCTTGCGCATCCTCAACCCGCTCTGCAAGCCAGTCCCATAGCGCAAGAGTATCCGACTGTCCGGTCACATGCTCGGCAAAACCACGCGGATAGCCGAAGGGGAAATCGAAACTCAGCAAGAGGCGCCTTCCGGCGGAACGCTCTGCGTCGATCAAGGTGGCAAGCCGCTCCTCGGCCTCAAATCGCGATCTGCAATATACCGGTTCCGCACTGACGCCGACTCGCTCGACACCCAACCAGATTGAGTCCTTGCCAGGTTTGGCAGGCCCGCGCTTTCCGGCGGACCAATCGACTGCGGCGAAGGTATCGAATGGTCTCACAACCCGACCTCGGCAAGGATGAAATCAGCGATCGCCAGCGTGTCGTCGAGGTCGAAAACCGGGCGATCAAGATCAAGCGGGCTGTCGCTTGCGACGGCGCGGATGGTCGGGTCATTGGTGGCAATCAACGGGTTGCCGGTCTCTGCACGAAAGGCCTCGACCTTGGGGTGCGTGTCGCGCTTGTAGCCCTCGATCAACACAAGATCGACCGGCGCCAGCTTGTCGAGCAGCATCGCAAGCGACGGTTCATCCTCATCGCGCAACTCGTGCATCAGTGCAAAGCGGTTGCGCGAGGCCAGCAAAACCTCGGTCGCGCCGGCCACCCGGTGGCGGTGGCTGTCCTTGCCCGCGTGATCGACGTCAAAGGTGTGGTGGGCGTGTTTCACCGTCGAGACACGGATGCCGCGCCCGGTGATCTCGGTCACAAGCCTCTCCATCAAGCCGGTTTTGCCCGCATTCTTCCAGCCGGTCACGCCGTAAAGCCTCATACCCCTGCCCCCAATCTGTCCCGCGCCTGTTCAAGGTCTTCGGGAGTATTCACGTTGAAAAACGGATCACCCGCCTCGTCGAAAAGCGCCTCGCGCCCGCCGTGCTTGTCAGTCCAGATCACCACCTTGCGCAAGCCATCGGTAAGGGCCACGCGCAAGTCATCGCGCAAGGCCACCGGCCAGAGCCCAAAGGTCGGATGCCGGATGAGACCAGAGCCGCTCATGGATTTCGTCTCCTGCGCGCCGCGCGGAGTGGCGGCAAGAACCAGCGGATACGTCATGCCCTCTGCGGCCACAATCAAGCGCGCCACCAGGTCGGTGGGGAAGAACGGCGTATCCGCCGCCACGGTCACGATAGCGTCCGCGCCCTGTTCCGCGGCCCAGTCGAGCCCGGCCAGCACCCCAACCAAAGGCCCGGCAAATCCCTCGATACTGTCGCCTAAAACCGGCAGGCCATACTCCGCGAACCGCTCCGGGCCGCCATTGGCATTTAGCGCGAGCTTTGCCACCTGAGGCTTCAACCGTGTCATCACATGGTCAAGAATGGTTGACGATCCAAGCGGCAAAAGCCCCTTGTCGCCACCGCCCATGCGCGTGGCGCGCCCCCCCGCGAGAATAACACCAAGAGGCGGCTTCATGCGCGCTGCCCTCGCAACCAGCCAAGAAAATTAGATGAATTTTCTTTCACATTTTCTTCGTTCAAGAAAATGACCCGCGCCCGGCCGATCATGTCGGTGCCCCCTTGCGACGATATTTGTGATCCTCATCGGCTACGGCCTCTGGGTCGGCGTCGCGCAAAAGCCGCTCTTCTCCCGACAGGCACACAAACCGCTTGCCCCGCATCCGCCCGATCAGCGTAAGCCCGACTTGCTTGGCAATCTCAACGCCCCAAGCGGTAAACCCCGACCGCGACGCCAGCACCGGAATGCCCATCATCGCCGTCTTGATCACCATCTCTGATGTCAGCCGCCCGGTGGTGTACAAAAGCTTGTCCTGCGCCGAAACACCTTCGCTCAGCATCCAGCCAGCGATCTTGTCCACCGCATTGTGACGCCCCACATCCTCCATATAGACCAAGGGCCGCGCCCCTTTACAGAGCACCGTGCCGTGGATCGCCCCTGCCTCAAGGTAGAGCGATGGTGTGCGATTGATCTGCGCGGCCAAGGCGTAAAGATCAGAGGTCCTGACCTCGACCTGCGGCAATTGCACGCCCTCAAGCCCCTCCATCATATCGCCAAAAACCGTGCCCACTGCACACCCGCTGGTGCGGGTTTTTTTCTTGAGCTTCTCCTCGTAGGTGGTCTGCCCATCGGTGCGCACTACAACCGTCTCCAGATCTTCGTCATAATCGACACCCCGGACCACCTCGCCCTTGGCAAGCATCCCCTGATTGCGCAGAAACCCAAGCGCCAGATATTCAGGATAGTCACCAATCGTCATCGCCGTCACGATTTCCTGACCATTGAGGAAAATCGTCAAGGGGCGCTCCTCCACCACGGAAATGCGTATCGGCTGTCCCATGTGATCCACGCCCTCAACCGCGCGCGTCAGACGCGGCGCACCGGGATCAGGCGCGATCAGGTAACCGGACAGATCATCGCTCAAGGCCAATTGCATCTCCTCCTTGCATTGGGTACGCCCTTGCCAGAGCACAAGGGCAACTTAGGGGCAAGCGGTGCCAAGGCAAACCACCAAATCGATCTATTGGCAAGGTGTGCGCGATGGCGCGCCCTTTATTCTGGTAATCGTCCCGTTTTCCGTCCTCTTCGGCGTTGTCGCCACCGAGGCGGGCCTCAACGTTCTTGAAACCATGAGCTTTTCAGTGCTCGTCATCGCCGGCGCGGCGCAATTCACCGCGCTTCAGCTTTTGTCAGACGGCGCGCCAACCGCAATCGCGCTGATTTCGGCACTGGCCGTCAACCTGCGCATGGCGATGTATTCGGCCTCGCTCACCCCCTATATCGGCGGGGCAACCTTGGGCCAGCGCGCGCTTGCGGCCTACTTCACCGTCGACCAAAGCTATGCCTGCGCGATCGTCAAATTCGAGGCCAACCCCGGCTGGTCGATCCCGCAACGCTTGGCCTATTTCTTTGGCGTGGTCACCCCGATCTGCCCGCTTTGGTATATCTTCACTCTTGTTGGCGCGCTTGTCGGCACCTCCATTCCACAGGGGCTGGCGCTTGATTTTGCTCTGCCGATCACCTTTCTTGCGATGATTGCTCCGATGCTGCGCACACCGGCCCATTTGGCGGCGGCCTTTACGTCCGTCGCCCTGTCGCTGGTCTTTGCCTTTCTTCCTTACAACCTCGGCCTGCTGATCGCGGGCGTGGCCGCGATGATGGTCGGCGCTCAGGTCGAGCTGATCGTCGAACGCCGCGCCCTTCCTGCAGGGGACGCACAATGATCGACAAGACAAGCCTCTGGATCGTCATCCTCCTCCTTGGTCTCGGAAGCTTCGGACTGCGCTTCGTGTTCACCGGGCTTATCGGCGACCGCCCCCTGCCTGCCTGGATGCTGCGCCACCTTCGCTACACCGCCGTGGCCGTCCTGCCGGGGCTGGTGGCACCGCTCGTGGTCTGGCCCGCCGCCACCGGCGGCACCTTGGATGCCCCGCGCATGGCGGCGGCGATCATCACCTTGGCGGTGGGCTATTTCACCCGCAACGTGATCCTCGCCATCGTCCTCGGCGCGCTCACGCTTTACGGCGGTCTCGCCCTGCTCGGCTGACCCCTTGCAAGCCCCTTCTTCTTGGCAAAAATACTCCGGGGGAGTCGCGCTTCGCGCGGCGGGGGCAGCGCCCCCTAGTCTCTCGGGGCCGCTGCGCGGCGCAGGCGGTCATTGATCGCGCGCCCCAATCCGTGATCCGGGATCGGCGAGACCGCAATCACGCCCGCACCTTGCGCATCAAGCGCATGCAGGTGGTGAAACAGATTGGCCGCAGCCTCGGTCAAATCCCCGGCCACCGACAGGTTCAGATCGGCCTCAACCGCGCCGAACCCCAGCAAAACCTCCCCCTCCCGGCGCTCGGTCGCGTTCAGCCGAACAAGCCCACCGGGGGCATAATGCGATTGCATCTGCCCCGGCGCACTCAACGGATCATCCGCCCCATGCAGGCGCAACGGCTGCCCCAAGGCCGCCTCAAGCGCCTCCAGAGGCAATCCTCCGGGGCGCAAAAGCACGGGCGCGCCGACCAGCCCCACAATAGTGGATTCCACCCCGACCGCACAGGCGCCACCATCTAGAACCGCCTCGATCCGGCCCGACAAACCGGCCAGCACATGCCCGGCCTCGGTCGGGCTTATTTTCCCCGAAGGATTGGCCGATGGTGCCGCCACCGGCCCGTCGAAAGCCTCAAGCAAGCCCTGCGCGACCGGATGCGCCGGCAGGCGCACGGCGAGGCTCGCCAAATCGGCGGTCACAAGCGACGACAGGCCCGCATCCGGTTTCAGCGGCAACACAAGCGTCAGCGGCCCCGGCCAGAAGGCACGCGCAAGCACATCCGCAAAATCGTTCCACTCGACATAGGCCTGAGCGGTCTCGATGCTGCCGACATGCACGATCAGCGGGTTGAACCGCGGCCGGTCCTTGGCCTCGAAAATCCGCGCGACCGCGTGATCCTGACGCGCATCCGCGCCAAGCCCATAGACCGTTTCGGTCGGAAATGCGACAAGTCCCCCGGCGCGCAAAATTGCAGCCGCCCTTGCAAATCCCTCTTCGTCGGGCGAAAGACATGTCGTTTCCAAGGTAACGTGGCCCTTTTTGACGCGGCGTAGCGGTTGAAGGCTGGCCGCGATTGATTACGCTCAGGTTCAAGGTAAGTTCCATATAGGGGCGCGGCCACGCTGCCAAGTCGCCCGCACAATAGATCAGGAGATTTCAATGCCGTATCGTGCCCCGGTCGAGGAATATCAGTTTCTGTTCGATCACGTTGTCGACCTTGAAAAGGTCGCCGCCACCGATCGCTTCGCAGAGGCCACCCCGGATATGACCGCCGCCATTCTCTCCGAGGCCGGGCGCATGTGTCAGGACGTTCTTTACCCGCTGCAACGCCCCGGCGATCTGCATCCGGCGCATCTTGAGAACGGCGTCGTGCGCACCTCGCCGGGTTACGGCGACGGCTATCGCGCGATTGCGGAAGGCGGCTGGGTCTCGATAAGCGCCAGCCCCGAGCATGGCGGCATGGGCCTGCCGATGACGGTGACGACGGCGGTCAATGAAATGATGTCCTCGGCTTGTCTCTCGCTGCAACTCAACCCGCTGATGACCCAAGGCCAGATCGAGGCGCTTGAACATCACGCCAGCGATGCGCTCAAGGATATCTACCTGCCCAGACTGGTCAGCGGCGAATGGTCCGGCACCATGAACCTGACCGAGCCGCAGGCCGGATCGGATGTCGGCGCGCTGCGTTCAAAGGCCGAAGACAATGGCGACGGCAGCTATGCGGTGACCGGCCAGAAGATTTACATCAGCTGGGGCGACAATGATTTCACCGAAAACGTCTGTCACCTTGTGCTGGCCCGCCTGCCCGACGGGGTGCCCGGCACCAAGGGCATTAGCCTCTTTCTGGTGCCGAAGTTCATCCCCGACGACAACGGCACACCGGGGCGCGCCAACTCTCTCAAGGTGGTCAGCCTTGAGCATAAGATGGGCCTGCACGGAAGCCCGACGGCGGTGATGCAATTTGACGGCGCGACCGGCTGGCTTGTGGGCAAACCGCATGACGGGATGCGCGCAATGTTCACGATGATGAACAACGCGCGCCTTGGCGTCGGCGGTCAGGGCATCGGCGTCGCCGAAGGCGCCTATCAGCACGCGCTTGCCTATGCATTGGATCGCAAACAGGGCCGCACCCCGGTCGAGGGCGGCACCGGCACGATCATTGATCACGCCGATGTGCGCCGCATGCTGAGCACGATGAAGGCCGATATCTTTGCCGCGCGCAGCATCGCGCTGACCTGTGCGGCGGCCACCGACATGCAGACCGCCACCAATGATGCCGACTGGGGCGCACGCGCCGCCTTCCTGACGCCGATTGTCAAGGCCTTTGGCACCGAAACCGGCATGGCCGTCTCGGAAATGGGCGTCCAGGTGCATGGCGGCATGGGCTTTATCGAGGAAACCGGCGCGGCGCAGTATTACCGCGACGTGCGCGTCACCGCGATCTACGAGGGCACCAACGGCATTCAGGCGATGGATCTTGTGGCCCGCAAACTCATGGATGGCGGCGAGGCGGGCTTTGCGATCCTTGACGAGATCGCGACGCTGGCCGAAACCGCGCGCAGCACGCTGCCTGATCTGGCCGAGCCGGTCTGGCAGGCCTCTGAAACCCTGCGCGAGGCGATGGAATGGATGCTGGCGCAGGGCGACCTTAACCAGCGCTTTGCCGGCGCCGCGCCGTTCCAGCGCGCCTTTGCGCGCGTCCTTGGCGGGCATTTCCACCTCAAGGCGGCTCTGGCCGAGGGCGGCACTGGCGCGCGCGCACGCCTTGCACGGTTCTATATCACCCGGCTTTTGCCCGAACATGCCGGGCTTTTGGCGCATGCCACATCGGGTGCCGATGACCTTTATGCGCTCAGCGCCGCGGATCTTGGCGCATGATGGACGGCGGCGGCGGCATCATCCGTTATCCGTGGGCGGAACCGCCCGCAGCGGGCGAGGCAATCACCGTCGCGCCCGGCGTGCTCTGGCTGCGCCTGCCGTTGCCGATGGTGCTTGATCACGTCAACATCTACGCGCTTGAGGAGGGCGACAGCTGGACCATCGTCGATACCGGCATCCACTCCAAACGCAGCGTGGCCCTCTGGGAAACCCTTCTCGCCGGGCCGCTGGCGGGCAAACCCGTTTCCCGCGTGATCCTGACCCACCACCACCCCGATCATATCGGCATGGCGGGCTGGTTCATGGCGCGTTTTAACGCCGAGCTTTGGGCAACGCGGACCTCGTGGCTCTTGTCGCGGATGCTGATCCTTGATGTCGAGGATGAACCGACACCACAGGCGCTTGAATTCTGGCGCAGCGCCGGGATGGACCCGGATGTGTTTGAAGCGCGTCGCGCCGAGCGTCCCTATAATTTCGCCGATATCTGTTACCCGCTGCCGGTGGGTTATACCCGCGTGCAAGAGGGCGAGGTGATCCGCGCGGGCGGGCGCGATTGGGACGTGCGGCTTGGCGGCGGGCATGCGCCCGACCACCTCACCCTCTGGAGCCGCGACGACACTCTGGTCATAGCCGGCGATCAGATCCTGCCCTCGATCAGCCCCAATATCGGCGTCTACCCGACCGAGCCCGAGGCCGACCCGCTTGCCGATTGGCTGGCGGCCTGTGCCCGCCTTGCCGGGTTTGCCCTTGACGATCATCTGGTGCTTGGCGGGCATAAATTACCCTTCACCGGTCTGCCGATGCGGATGCGCCAGCTGAGCGAAAACCACCACGGCGCGTTGACGCGCCTGCGCGAGCACCTCGAGACGCCGCGCACCGCAGCGGAGTGTTTCCCGCAGCTGTTCAAACGAAAAATTGATCGCGGCACCTATGGATTGGCCCTTGTCGAGTCGGTTGCGCACCTCAATCATATGCATCAGGCTGGCGAAGTTAGACGCTGGCGCCGCGATGATGGCGCCTGGCTCTGGCAGGTCTGTGACAGTTAAAGAGGAGTGGTGATATGGACGACAAGATCGAAACATCGGCCGAGGCCGCCGAGGCACATGCGATGCCGCGCTTTCACGAAGTCCACTCCGACCCTGATCAACCCTGCATGAAAGCGGCCGCCAAGGCGCTTGGCGACAAGCCGGGCGGCGACAAGAGCGCGGCGCAATGGGCCTATGAGCGGATGATCCTTTACATCCAGAATTTCGAGAAGACCCTCGACGAGGAACACGAGGTCGCGATGGGCTTTGTCGGCGGGGACGCGGGCGTGTTGCGGATCGAAGGCATGGGCTATTTCGACCCCGATATCGTCACCTTTTACGGCGAGGATGCCAGCGGTGCGCGCACCCAGCTTGTCCAGCATGTGGGGCAGCTTAGCGTGATGTTGCGCGCCCTGCCGAAACCGGCCAAGGTGGCCGCGCCCAACCGCATCGGCTTTCGTCTTGCCGAGGACCTTGCAAAAGCTTGATCCCCTGTGACAGCTTGGGTGGTGACAGCCCCGATCAAATGCAGTATCCAGCCGCAAGATACACAGATTCAGTTATGAAAGAGGATACCCAAATGGCCGATCACAAGCATGGTGAGATGGATATTCAGGTTCAGGAAAAGACCTTTGACGGCTTTGTCAAAGCGGTCACATGGAGCGTTGTCGTGATCATCGGCGTGCTGGTCTTTATCGCAATCGTCAACGGCTAAGCCGCGCTTGCGCGACCGGACGAGCGTTCAAGGTAGAGGGTTTCCCATGCGTGGTTGGATGATTGCGATTGCGGCTGTGTTTGCGCTGGCCGGTTGCGCCGCCGAATCGGTATGGGCCCCGGATGAGGCAGTGACACGCGCCGCGTACCGTCATGACGGGCCGCCGCGCCTGACCCTGTTCACGATGCTCAACAACCATAGTGACGCGGGCGCGCATACCTCGTTGATGATCAACGGCTCGCAACGGGTGATCTTTGACCCCGCCGGGTCGTTCAAGCACGAGACCATCCCAGAGCGCAACGACCTGCTCTATGGCATCACCCCGCCGGTGGCCGATGTCTATACCCGCTATCACGCGCGCAAGACCTATCGCGTGCGCATTCAGCGCCTCGATGTCTCGCCCGAAACTGCAGAGCGCGCCATCGCGCTTGCCAAGGCCGCGGGCCCGGTGCCCTCGGCGCAATGCTCGCTGTCGACCTCTCAAATCCTCGCAGAGCTTTATCCCGGTCAGGTCAAAACCTCCTGGCTTCCGCGCAAGACCTCGGACGAGTTTGGCGCCATTCCCGGCGTGACCACCGAAGAGCTTTATGAATACGACGACGACGACAACAGCAAAGTCTTGCGCGCCTGGACCCCGCCCAACGCCTGAGCCTTTCGCAAATCCTGCACCCGTCGCCGATTTTGGCGCTGCACCTTCCGGGGGCAAGGCCTATGGCCTGACAGCGCCCTTGATAGGTCTGACGCCGCTCAGGTGATAGTATTGGTTTGCCGCTAAACGCCCTCTTTCTCAGACACCGCGTGATCAATGGCGCCTTATGGCGAATGACGAAGCCGACGTTGAATGCCAGGCGGTGCCTGACCGCGGGTGGGCGTACATCCGGTCGTAACTGCCGCTTTATCCTGCAACAAACATCCAACGAATTCATTGGAGTTCAACACTGCAAAAGCGCCCGCCCATGGGGCGGTCGGTCGCTGCCCGGCGACGCCATGCGCCTTGCTCCGGGCGTTGGGGCCAAGTCTGCTATGGGCTTATTCTGTTGAAAAACTCCGCTACGCCAAAATCGCCTCGGAAACTTGGAACACTGTTCTCGTCACAGGCCAATTGACAAACGGTACTTCCAGAATGGCGTTTTAGCGGGACAATATTCTGCTGATCTTGCCCTTTCGAGCGATCAGGCGAGTTTTTCAACGGAATAGGCTCAAAGTTGACGCTGGCCCACAAAAAAGGGCCCTGTCCCGAGCGGAACAGGGCCCTTTCAAGCGTTGCTAGACTGGCTTAGTTGCCGCCACCAATCACCGACAGACCGCGCAGGATATCAATGGCATAAGCCAGTTGATAATCATCTTCGCGCAGCTTGGCCGCCTCAAGGGCGCGGGCGCGATCTTCTTCGATCTGCTTGATCTCATCCTCGGTCAAGCTGTCGTTGGACAGGCTGCCACGCAGATCGGCCTCGGAGCGATTGGGCCGGGTTGTGACCGCCTCATCCTCTTCGGTGGCCGGGGTGCGGCGGGGTTGTTCCACAAGGATGTCCGGGCTCACGCCAAGCGCCTGGATTGAGCGGCCCGACGGCGTGTAATAGCGCGCTGTGGTCAGACGCATCGCGCCATTGCCGCGCAGCGGCATCACCGTCTGAACCGAGCCTTTGCCAAAGCTCTTGGTGCCGACAACAATCGCGCGGTGATGATCCTGAAGCGCGCCGGCCACGATCTCGGAGGCACTGGCAGAGCCGCCGTTGATCAGCACGACAATCGGCTTGCCGTTCGCCAGATCACCGGGCGTCGAGTTGAAACGCTCGCCGTCCTGCGGGTTGCGGCCACGGGTGCTGACGATCTCGCCCTTGTCAAGGAAGGCATCCGACACCTTGATGGCCTGGTTCAAAAGCCCGCCGGGATTGTTGCGCAGATCAAGAATGATGCCGCTGACGTTGTCTTCGCCGCCAAGTTCCTCGACCTTCTCGGCCAGTCCAGCTTCGAGGTTGGGATAGGTTTGCTCGTTAAAGGTTGTCACCCGAAGCACCACGGCGTTTTGCTCGACACGCGCGCGCACCGCCGTAAGCTTGATCGTGTCACGAATGATCGACACATCGAACGGCTCGGGCGATCCTTCGCGCACCACGGTGATGATGATCTCGCTGCCGACCGGGCCGCGCATCAATTCGACCGCCTCGTTGAGGGTCAGGCCCAGAACGCTTTCACCATCGACATGGGTGATGAAATCGCCCGATTCGATCCCGGCCTGATCGGCGGGGGTGCCATCCATCGGCGAGACAACTTTGACAAAGCCGTCTTCCTGCGTCACCTCGATGCCAAGGCCGCCGAATTCGCCGCGGGTCTGGACCTGCATGTTTTCGGAATCGTCAGGCGACAGATAGCTGGAATGCGGATCAAGCGAGGTCAGCATGCCGTTGATCGCCGCCTCGACAAGATCCTTGGTGTCGACATCCTCGACGTATTGCGCGCGAATGCGTTCAAAAATGTCCCCGAAGAGATCAAGCTGTTCGTAAACGTCAATCGAGTCGGTCGCTTCCTGTGCCAAAAGCGGTGCCGCCACCTGGGTTGTTACCACGACGCCGGTCAGAATACCGGCCGAAGCGGCCATCAGGAACTTTTTCATGTTTCAGTCATCCTTGTCGGTCTTGAACCACGCAAGCGGGTCCACTGGGGAATTGTCTTGTCTGACCTCAATATAGAGCGTCTGCGTCCGTTCGGAACCCGTATCCTGAGAATCGGCGGCCAAAAGCAGATCGCCCTCTGCGCCCGCACCGCCCATCAACCCCACCGGGCTGCTGCCGGGCAACACCTGGCCTGTTTGACCATAAACAACATCCAACCCGGCAAACACCAGCAAAATCCCCGATTGCGGTTCCAGGATGATCACATTTCCGTAGTCAAGCAATGGGCCACGATAGCGCACCGTCGCCGCCGCAGGCGTGCGAACAAGGGCGCGCGGGCGGGTGGCGACGACGACACCGGGGCGCTTGATGCCGGCGGCGTCTGCCTCGCCTGCGCGGCGCAGGATGGTGCCCTCGACCGGAAGCGGCAAGGCGCCTTTGCGCGCGCTGATATCGGGCAGGCTTCCGGATGCCTCGTCGATCGCGATCTCGCTCAACCCGCTGGCAAAGCCCTCAAGCGTTTCGGTCGAGGCGATCAACAGCGCGGTTTTTACCGAATCCTCGGTAAAGCGGCGCGGCAGGTTGGTGCGCTCGGCCATCGCGGCGCTGAGCGCGCTGCGCGCCTCCTGCACGCCCTCAAGCCCCTCTTGAAGCTTGTCCGCCGCGCTTTGCTGAAGCGCGCGCAGCACGCTCAGTTCCTGAACCTTGTCACGCAGCGACAGCGCGCGTGCATCAAGCGCCGGGGCCACCTCAGAGAGGATCATCCCCGCCCGCGCCGTGCCCACCGGCCCCGCCGGATGCATCAAAAGCACCGGCACCGGGGCATTGCCCATCGTCTGAAGCACGCCCAAAAGCTGGGCGATTTCATCGTCGCGCGCGCGCAACTCAGCGCTCAGCGCCTGTTCGCGCACCGCCGCACGGCGCAGCCCGTCGCGCATCGCCTCAAGCCCGTCCTCGAAGGCGGTGATCGTCTCGGTCAGCGCCTTGACCCGGTTTTGCGCGCCTTCCGCCTTGCTGAGCGCCTCTGACGCCCGGCCAAGCCGCTCGGCGGCCGCAAAGGCCGCCGTGGCAGGATCGGTCGACACCTGCGCAAACGCGGGCGGCACAAAGCCCAACCCGACACAGAGAAGGGCCCGCAACATGCTCATTTCAAAAGACTTTCCCCGGTCATTTCCTCGGGCTTGGGCAGGTTCATCAGCTCAAGCAAGGTCGGCGCCAAATCGGCCAACCGCCCGCCTGAGCGCAGATGCGCGCCACTTGGCCCACCCACAAGGATAACCGGCACAGGGTTGAGCGTATGCGCGGTATGCGGGCCACCCGTGACCGGATCGACCATCACCTCGCAATTGCCGTGATCGGCGGTCACGATCATCGCGCCGCCCACCGCCTCTAACGCTTCGACCACACGGGTAAGGCCCTGATCCACCGCCTCGCAGGCCGCCATCGCGGCCGCAAGGTTGCCAGTATGCCCAACCATATCGGGGTTGGCATAGTTCACGACGATCAGGTCATAGTCTTCATGGATAGCGCTGACAAAATGGGATGTGACCTCATCCGCCGACATCTCGGGCTGCAAGTCATAGGTCGCCACATGAGGCGAGGCCGCCATATAGCGGTCTTCGCCGGGTTCGGGCGTTTCCTTGCCTCCGTTCAGGAAGAACGTGACATGCGGGTATTTTTCGGTCTCGGCCAGATGGAACTGTCGCAGGCCCTTCTTGGCCACCCATTCGCCGAGCGTATTATTGATATCGCGCGACGGAAACACCGTGTCATACCAGGCATTATGCGCCTCGGAATACTCGACCATCCCCAAAAGCGCGGCCCATTCCGGCCGCTTGCCGGTGTCAAAAGCCGTGAAATCAGGGTCGGCAATCGCCTGAAGGATTTCGCGCGCCCGGTCGGCGCGAAAATTGAGACAGAACACACCATCGCCATCGCGCGCTCCAAAATAGTCGCCAATCGCGCTCGCCGCGATAAATTCATCGGATTCAGAGCGCACATAGGCGTTTGTCACCGCGATGCGCGGGTTGGCACAGCGGATTCCCTTGCCAAAAACGATCGCCTCGTAAGCCTCTTGCACCCGGCCCCAGCGATTGTCGCGATCCATCGCGAAATAACGCCCGATGATGGTGGCGATCTCGACCCCCTCGGGCAATGTCTCGGCGAGGCGTTCAAGGTAAACCCGCGCCGATTTCGGCGCCACGTCGCGCCCGTCGGTCAGCGCATGCAGGACAACCGGCACCCCGGCCTCGGCAATCGCGCGTGCTGCGGCCACGATATGGGTCATATGGCCATGCACGCCGCCATCCGACACCAGCCCGATCAGATGCGCACGCCCGCCACTCTTTTGCAGCTTGGCGATAAAGCGCTTCAGCGAGGCATTCTCGAAAAAGCTGCCCTCTTCGATCGCAAGGTCAATCTGTCCCAGATCCATCGCCACCACCCGGCCCGCGCCGATATTGGTGTGCCCGACCTCGGAGTTGCCCATCTGCCCGCGCGGCAGGCCGACATCGGGGCCGTGGGTGATCAGCGTGTCATTGGGACATGTCGCCATCAGCCGGTCAAAGGTGGGGGTATTTGCGAGATGCGGCGCGTTCGCCGCTGTTTCCTCACTCAGGCCCCAGCCATCCAGAATGCATAAAACGACGGGTTTTGGGGTACGCATGACGGCTCCTGGCTTGGTCTTGTCCGCCTTCTATCCCCTTCGCGCGCCGGGGTGAACCGGGTTAGCGCTAGCACTTTCGCTGTTGTGCAAAATACCGCACCCGCAAACGCAAAACGCGGCCCCGTTTCGGGGGCCGCGCCTGTAATCTTAACCGATGCTAAGGCTTATGCCAGAGCGAGGTTGATCGCGCTTTCGCGGCCGTCACGGCCGGCTTCGATGTCAAATGTTACTTTTTGATCATCTGCAAGACCCGACAGGCCCGACCGCTCAACGGCCGAGATGTGTACGAAAACGTCTTTGCTGCCGCCATCGGGGGCAATAAAGCCGAAGCCTTTAGTTGTGTTGAACCATTTCACGGTGCCAGTAGCCATATCCGTGTTCTCCTAAATTTAATGCTGCCCGCGTAGGTGCGGCAGCCCGGCAAGGTATGTCTGGATCGAAGACTGAGCGCCGGTTTAGGGAGACAACAGGTCGAAATAGAATAACGTTCGCAAGGTGCATATGGGGGCAAAGCGCAAAAATTGCAAGGTATTTCCGCGCCTGCCCCCGATATTAAAGCGGATACCTGCCGCCTATCGCACGAATTTCTTGTGCTTCACCCGCTTCGGCTCAAGCGCATCGGGGCCAAGACGGCGCTTTTTGTCCTCTTCATAATCGCTGAAGGCGCCTTCGAACCATTCGACATGCGCGTCGCCCTCAAACGCAAGGATATGCGTACAGATCCGGTCGAGGAAAAAGCGGTCGTGGCTGATGACCACGGCGCAGCCGGCGAAATCCACCAGCGCATCTTCCAGCGCGCGCAGGGTTTCAACGTCAAGATCGTTGGTCGGCTCATCGAGCAGCAGAACATTGCCGCCATCCTTGAGCAGCCGCGCCATATGCACGCGATTGCGCTCACCGCCCGACAGAAGCGACACCTTCTTTTGCTGATCGCCACCCTTGAAGTTGAACGACGAGCAATAGGCGCGCGCGTTCACCTCGGCATCGCCAAGCTTGATGATGTCCTTGCCGTCGGCAATCGCTTCCCAGACGTTGTCATTGGGGGCAAGATCGTCGCGCGACTGGTCTACATACGACAGCTTGACCGTATCGCCATACTCGATCGTGCCAGAATCCGGCGCCTCTTGGCCGGTGAGGGTCTTGAACAGCGTCGATTTACCCGCGCCGTTGGGGCCGATCACCCCGACAATACCACCCGGCGGCAGCGAAAAGCTCAGGTCTTCGATCAAGAGCTTGTCGCCCATGTGCTTGGTCAAGCCGTTGACCTCGATCACCTTGTTGCCAAGACGCGGGCCATTGGGGATCACGATCTGGGCACGGGCGAGCTTTTCGCGCTCGGACTGTCCGGCAAGCTCGTTATAGGCGTTGATCCGGGCCTTTTGCTTGGCCTGGCGCGCCTTTTGGCCCTGCCGCATCCACTCAAGTTCGCGCTCAAGCGTCTTTTGCTTGGATTTATCCTCGCGTGCTTCCTGGCTCAGGCGCTTGGCCTTTTGTTCAAGCCAGGCAGAATAATTGCCCTCATAGGGCATGCCGCGGCCGCGATCCAACTCGAGAATCCAGCTGGTGATATCATCAAGGAAGTAGCGGTCATGGGTGACGATAAGGATTGTGCCCTTATAGTCGATCAGATGCTGTTGCAGCCAGGCGATGGTCTCGGCGTCAAGGTGGTTGGTCGGCTCGTCGAGCAAGAGCATTTCGGGCGCTTCGAGCAACAGCTTGCAGAGCGCGACGCGGCGGCGTTCACCGCCAGACAGGCTCTCGACATCGGCGCTATCGGGCGGACAGCGCAGCGCCTCCATCGAGATATCGACCTGTGAATCCAGATCCCAGAGGTTCTGGCTGTCGATTTCATCCTGCAACTCGGCCATCTCATCGGCGGTCTCGTCGCTGTAATTCATCGCCAATTCGTTGAAGCGATCAAGCTTGGCCTTCTTGGCGGCGACGCCAAGCATGACGTTGTCGCGCACGTTCAGCGCCGGATCAAGATGCGGCTCCTGCGGCAGATAGCCGACCTTGGCGCCCTCGGCGGCCCAGGCCTCGCCGGTGAAATCGGTATCAAGGCCGGCCATGATTTTCATCAGGGTCGATTTACCCGAGCCATTTACACCCACCACACCGATTTTGACGCCGGGCAAAAAGCTCAGGTGAATGTCCTCGAAACATTTCTTCCCGCCCGGATAGGTCTTGGAGACCCCCTGCATGTGATAGACGTATTGATAGGCTGCCATGTTGTGCCGCTCCACTTGCGTATCTGTAATCCAACGCACCTGATACCCTCCATGGCGTCGAGGGGCAATGGCCTAGCGCAGGCTATGGATCGGCGACGACACGGGCGCCGGGGCAATGCGAAATGGCTTGGTCGCTGGCAGCGGATCATGCGCCGTCATCCAGGTGATCAAATCCTCGCGCCGCATCGGACGGGCAAGGCCAAAGCCCTGAATGACCGGGCAATTGGCCCGGCGCAGCATGTCAAGCTGGCCTTCGGTTTCGACACCTTCGGCCACCACCTGCATGTCCAGCAGGGTACAAAGGCGGATAATGGCGCGCACGATCACCCGATTGCGCGGATCGCTGTCCAGCCGCGCGATCATCGAGCGGTCAAGCTTGATCGCGTCAATCTCGAAGGTGGCCATATGCGACAGGCCGGCATAGCCGGTGCCGAAATCATCAAGCGCCACGCGCACGCCAAGCCGCTTGAGCCGCTCGACGGCGGTCACGATGTCATGGCCGCTGCCGTCAAGGATGGTGGTTTCGAGCACTTCGATACAGATATGTTCCGGGCGCAAACCGCGCATCTGAAGCCCCCAGTCAAGCAGACCGGGATAATTCACATCCGCCAGGATCGAGGCTGACACGTCGATCGCCATGGTCATCTGGTCAAACCCGGCCGCATGCAATTCGGCCAGGGCATCAAGCGCCATGTTCATCGACATATAGTCGATATCGGCCAATATCCCCAAACCATCCGCCGCCGACAAAAACTCTGACGGAAGCAGCAATCCGCGCCGCGGATGGCGCCAGCGTACCAGCGCTTCACAGCCGCAAATCCGGCGGTCCGACAGGCGAAGCTGTGGCTGAAGGTAGATTTCAAACTGTTCCGCGACCAACGCCTCGCGCAGATCGCGCGCCAGTTCCTGCTGCGCCTTCTGGACCTGCCCCAGATGCGGCGTGTAGCACACGACCTGCCCACGGCCACGCGCCTTGGCGCTGTAAAGCGCCTGGTCGGCACGCTGGATCAGGGCCTCGCCGGTATCGGAAAGCCGCTCTGGCAAGCAGGCCCCGATCGAGGCGCCGATGCGAATCGCCTGCTCATCCCAGTCAAGGGGATGGGCCAGCGTCTCAAGCACCGCATTGGCCCGCTCGATCAACGCGGCCTTGTTGCCGGGTTCAAGGCAGATCAGCAGAAACTCGTCGCCGCCCGTCCGGCACGCCAAATCCCCCGGTGCGCAATGACTTTCAAGGGCGCGCGCCACGTGTTTTAGCGTGGCATCGCCCGCGCCGTGGCCAAGCGTGTCGTTGATATCCTTGAACTTGTCGATGTCGATCACCAGAACGCCGAACTTTCCCTGCGCGATATGATCCGTCACGAGTTTGGACCCAAGGTAATCCTCTAGCTTCTTGCGATTGGCCAGCCCCGTAAGATCGTCGTGATGCGCGCTTCGCTTGAGATCGACCTGAATCTGGCGCAGCGCCAATTCCGCATTCACCTGGTCGGTGACATCTCGACAGGTCACCACCACCCTTTTTTGATGCGCTCCGGGGCCGAGATCCAGCATCGCAAAACTTTGCTGATTCCAGAAAACCTGACCATTGCGCCGAACATTCCGGCTTAGCTGATAGCGGCGAAACAGCGGGCTTTCGGGATCATAGCGGAAATTCTCCAACGCTTCGCGATCCGGGCGCTCATTGGCCGGCAGGATGAAATCCTGCGGCTTGCGGCCGCGCATTTCCTCAAGGCTCCAGCCGTACATGTCTTCACAGGCCGGGTTCACCCATTCGATACGCGCCTCGATATCCTGCACGACGATACCATCGCGCGCCTGTTCAAGGATCAACCCATAGACCGATTGCAGGGCTTCTGCGCCCTCGGGCACCGCTGGCCCCGTCACGTTCTGAGCGCCCTCTGACACCTGCACAAATTCTCCGCATAAAGCCTGACCTCGCGCCACATTAAACAGCGCAAGGTTAACGACCCGTAGCGCGCCATGCCCTTTCAGCAAAAAATCCGAAAAATTTTTTTTTAGTGACCCTGCGCGTCAAAGCGGCGTCATACTGAGCGTCGAGGCCCAACGAGAAGCGACAGCGGTCAAGACAAGGGTCTGCTCTATTTGCATGGCTTCAAGAACAGCTACGAGGAATCCGTGCAAACCCTCGCGGGCATCTGGCAGAGCGCCGGTCAGGGCTATTTTCGCAAGCCCCCCGAGATCCTGATCCGCGCCTTTTCGCTTTACACCACGCGCGCGGCTGGCAATGAAAGAGCCATGAGATACACCCTGCCCCCTTCGCATCCCGGTCAGGTGATCGGCCTTTTGGGTGGATCATTCGATCCGCCCCATGCCGGCCACCTGCATATCAGCCGCGAGGCGCTCAAGCGGTTCGGGCTGGATCGGCTGTGGTGGTTGGTCAGCCCCGGCAACCCCCTCAAGGAGCAGGGCCCGGCCCCACTTGGGCGCCGGATGGGCGCGGCGCGCGCGCTTGTCGATCACCCGCGCATCGACATCACCGATTTCGAGGCCCAGGCCGACACACGCTATACCGCCCAGACCCTGCGGGCGCTGATCCGTGCGCGGCCGGGGGTGCGGTTCGTGTGGCTGATGGGCGCCGATAACCTGGCGCAATTTCACCTCTGGCAGGATTGGCGCGAGATCATGAATACCGTGCCGGTGGGCGTTCTGGCCCGCCCGGGCCAGCGGATTTCGGCGCGCATGTCGCCCGCCGCGCGGGTGTTTGATCACGCCCGGCTTGGCGCCCGCCAATGTCACCGGCTTGGCCAGATGGACGCCCCGGCCTGGTGCTTTGTCAATGTGCCGATGATGGCGATCTCATCCACCCACCTGCGCCAGAGCGGCGCATGGGCGGATGCAACACAAAAGTGACGCGGCCGTGAGCGCGAATGCCGATTGCACCGCGCCGCGCGCTGCGCTTTACTCTGCGCCATGACCAAGCCGCTTTCCAGACGCGCCTTTCTTGGCACTGCGCTGTCGGCGCTTGCCGTCCCTGCATGGGCCGGTGCGCCAAGCGTGTCGCTGCGCCCAAAGGCGCGCCCCGGTGATTTCGCCCGCAGTGTCGCCACCCGCGGCCCAACCGCGCCCAGCACCAAGGCCCTGATCGCCGAGGCCAAGCTGTCGGGAAACGTCGGCTTTGCCGTGAGCGACGCCAAGACCGGCCTTATCCTTGAAGAGGGCGACGCCGCCCTCGGCCTGCCGCCCGCCAGCGTGACTAAGGCCGTGACGGCGCTTTACGGGCTGGATACGCTGGGGCCCGATCACCGGTTTCAGACCCGCCTTGTCGCCACCGGACCGATCAGCGGCGGGATCCTCAGGGGCGATCTCGTGCTGGCCGGGGGGGGCGATCCGACGCTTGATACCAACGCGCTTGCCGAAATGGCCGCCGCCCTCAAAAAGGCGGGCCTGCGCGAGTTGCGCGGCAAGTTCCTGGTCTGGGGCGGGGCGCTGCCGTTCCTGCGCGCGATTGATGAAACCCAGCCCGAGCACGCAGGCTATAATCCGTCGCTCTCGGGGCTGAACCTCAATTACAACCGGGTGCATTTTGAGTGGAAGCGCAGCGGCGGCAAATACGCCATCACCATGGACGCGCGATCCGACAAGTACCGCCCCGATGTCACCATGGCGCGCATGCGCATCGCCGAGCGTAAAGCGCCGGTTTACACCTATCGCGGCAAAGCTCAGCACGACGAGTGGACCGTGGCGCGCAGCGCACTTGGGAACGGCGGCGCGCGGTGGTTGCCGGTGCGCCAGCCAGAGCTTTACGCAGGCGAGGTGCTTGCCACCTTTGCCCGTGCGCAGGGCATCAAGCTCGGCCAGCCCGAAATCTCCAAAAGTGCGCCCATCGGCAGTGCCCTTGTCACCCACCGCAGTGATCCGCTCAGCACCGTGTTGCGCGACATGCTGCGCTATTCCACCAACCTGACGGCCGAAATGGTCGGCCTTGCCGCCAGTGCCGCGCGGCGTGGCAAGCCCGTGCCACTTCGGGCCTCGGCGCGGGAAATGACCCAATGGGCACAGGCGACACTCGGCATGAGCGGCGCGCTTCTGGTTGATCACTCCGGGCTTGGCGATGCCTCGCGGCTGACGGCGGCGTCGATGGCGCGCGCGCTTGGAAAGGCCCATAAGGCAGGGCTGTTGAAGCCGCTGTTGCGTGACATCCCGCTGCGCGATGCGCGCGGGCGCACCCTCAAGAACCAGCCGATCAAGGTCGTGGCAAAGACCGGCACGCTCTATTTCGTGAGCGCGCTTGCGGGGTACATGACCACGCCCGACGGGGTCGACCTGGCCTTTGCCATTTTCTCTGCGAGCGACAGTTTGCGCGCCAAGGTGAACTCGGCGCAGGATGATCGCCCGCCCGGCGCGTCGTCCTGGAACAAGCGCGCGAAACAGTTGCAACAGGCGCTGATTGAACGTTGGGGCATTGTCTATGGCGACTAGGCCGCCCCGTCAGACCTTGCCTTTGAAATCCGGCGTGCGGCCCGCAAGATTGGCGGCAATCTGTTCCATCTGATGCGGCTTGCCGATAAGACCGGCCTGCTCGCGGCTTTCGGCTTATTTTGTTGAAAAACTCTTCCTTGATCGAGGCGTGCATCACTGATTCAATTCCCATATTGATCGGGGGATTTTGCCATGTTGGGACCGAGGCAGGAAGCACAGGCGGCGCTGTTTTATGAGTTCTCGCTGGAGGATCACATCCCGCAAAATCACTTGCTTCGTTCGATTGACCGGTTTGTCGATCTGAGCGGCATCCGCCAGTATCTGG
>NZ_FWFJ01000051.1 GCF_900172365.1 Roseovarius gaetbuli | reverse complement strand
TCCTCTGGCCGTTCAACGCCGCTCAGCAGCTCATCCAGTAGTTCTTTGGAAATCGTCATTGTCATCATGCTCCTTCGTTTTGGAAGCATGGGCCAAATTACTCATACACAGAAGGTCGGACACTCTCGCCAAACCTGCGCCAAAGCGCACCATCGGCAACCTGCCCGCTGCGCTGCCGCGCATCGAAGAGGTCATCGAGCCTGACAGCCTGATCTGCCCTTGCGGCTGTGGTGCCATGCACAAGATCGGTGAAGACCGCACGGAACGGCTGGACATCGTGCCTGCCCAGTTGCGCGTGATTGTCACCCTGCGCCCGAAATACGCCTGCCGGACCTGCACCGATGGGGTCACTCAGGCATCAGCGCCATCGCATCTAATCATGGGCGGCCTGCCGACCGAGGCTACCATCGCTCATGTGCTGGTCAGCAAGTATGCGGATCATCTTCCCTTATACCGCCAGAGCCAGATAGTGGCGCGGGCGGGTCTTGATCTGCACCCTGCGGTGCTGGCCGATTGGGTCGGCAAGGCCGCGTTCCACCTGAAGCCGGTGGTGGACCGGTTGGCTGAAGACCTGAAACGATCCGGCAAGCTGTTCATGGATGAAACCACGGCCCCGGTGCTGGACCCGGGTCGCGGTAAAACCAAAACCGGTTATCTCTGGGCGCTTGCCCGTGATGATCGACCATGGGGCGGCGAGGACCCACCCGGTGTGGTTTACTTCTATGCTCCCGGTCGGGCGGGCGAGAATGCCGAGGCCTTCCTCACCGGCTTTGACGGCATCCTGCAGATCGACGGTTATCAAGGCTATAACCGACTGACCAAACCCGCGCGCAGGGGCGGCGACCCCATTCGCGTGGCCCATTGTTGGGCACACGCGCGCCGCAAACTGAAGGCAGTCTTTGACCGCGACGGCTCAGAGATCGCCGCCGAAGGCCTGTGCCGCATCGCCCAGATCTATGCCGTTGAAGCCGATATCCGTGGTATCGACCCCGGCCAGCGATTGTCAGCCCGCCAGGCCCGCAGCGCCCCGCTGGTCGCAGCCTTCGGCGACTGGCTGCAGGCGCAACGCCGCAAGATCTCCAGCAAGTCTCGGCTGGGCGAAAAGCTGACCTACATCCACAATCACTGGAACGGGCTGCACACCTTCCTGACCGATGGTCGTCTCGAGATTGACAACAACAGGGTCGAAAACCTGATCCGCCCGATCGCAATCAATCGTAAGAACGCCCTCTTTGCCGGGCACGACGAAGGCGGCATTGCATGGGGCCGCATCGCCTCATTGGTCGAGACCTGCAAAATCAATCGCATCGAACCCTTCGCCTACCTTAAGGCAACGCTGACAGCGATTGCCAACGGACACCCGCAAAGCCGCCTTGACGACCTTCTGCCGTGGAAATTTGCGCCGTCAAGCTAACCCGCTGGTGATCTTCAGCTAACGCTTACTTTTGATTGGCGGTGTTTAATAGAGAACTTTGGTGTTTGGATGAAGGCAATTCTGCCGTCGGCCTCCTGACGGCCCACGAGAGCTGGGACCGCACAATTTACCTAAGGGCATACGTATTTGCACGGCATCTACGCAAAATCGGCAACGCGCAGGTAAAAACCTATAGGGCTACGAGATTCAGGGAAGGGTATATAGGTACCGATCTTCGATAAGGAAACTCAACTTAGCCGAAGCGGTGACCAATACTTCAACTTGCCGTTCCACCAAGATGTGCCTGCCTCACGACACGATTATTTGGATGGAATCCTCAGATCCGGGACCCAATTGTCGACTTCTGCTGCATGCGCTGCCTTCATGTACTGAAAGAGTTCGTCCGAGGCAGCCGCAATGTCGGACTGGATTGCGTCTCTCGCCGCATCGGCGTCTCCTGTTTGCAATGCCGCCAAGCAGGCACGATGAAACTGCATTGAGCGTTGCCGACTTTGCGATGGTTGCTCTGCCGCGTCTATCAAGACGGGAAGCCTGAGATAAGGCCCGGACCGGAGCCATAGGTTTTCGATGACATGTAGCGCCACATCTGAGTGAGCCGCTTTGTAAATGGACCTGTGAAATGCCCAGTTCAGGGTAAGGTAGGTGTCTGCGTCACCCTTGGCCAAAGCGGCATCCATAGCATCGCATAGGTCCGACACCTCCTTGATTTCATCGGATGTGGCGCGATCGGCTGCAAGTTCTGCCGACAGGCCCTCAATCGCAGCTCTTAGGCGGTGGATGTCTTTTAGTTCCCCGACGGACAAATTGGGAATCATCAGAACTCTGTTGGGGCCTCTTACCAGAACGAATTCGGCCTCGAGACGACTTAACGCATCTCTCACAGGTGTTGCACTTACATCAAATCTTTCAACGAGCCGACGGATACTGAGCGTCTCACCGGGTGAGGCTTGCCCCGTCAGAAGGCTTTGACGGATGCGCCGATAGATCGCGTCTTGAGTGGTCTCCTTCGATTTTTGTGTTTTTGCATCAATCATTTGGCGCTCTTCTTATGAAGGGAATTATTCATTCAGTCTATTCTGAAATCAACGCCGACAGCAAGTAATAATCAAACTTGTTGACAGTTGTGACCACACCATCCTACAAGTGTTATCACACTTATGATTGAGGTCCGAAACCATCATGTCCGAATACGTTCTGATTACAGGAGGTGCCCTGAACATAGGCGCATCGATCACTCAAAGAGCTATCGAGGACGGTCTTACGCCGATTGTTCTGGACATTGCCGCGCCCGAGATGAGCGGGGTCGAATTCCATCAGGTGGACCTTCTGGACCGTACAGCGACAGAGGCAGTGCTGGCCAAGGTGACCGAAGGGCGGAAGATCAACCGCCTTGTCAACAACGTTGGGATCGTGAAACCTTCCCTACTGGCCGATCTGGACTTCGACGATTTTGACACGATAATGCATCTCAACCTGCGTTCGGCTATGCTGTGCGCCAAGGCAGTTTTGCCGGCCATGCGCGCGGACGGGTTCGGTCGGATCGTTAATACCGCGAGCCGGACAGTTCTGGGTAAGGAACGGCGCACCTTTTACGCCTCAAGCAAGGCAGCGCTGGTCGGCCTTGCGCGGACTTGGGCGATCGAGTTGGGACCTTTGGGCATAACGGCCAACGTCGTCGCACCTGGCACGATCGGCACCACGGCGTTTTTCCGGAACAACCCCGCGGATGAGCCTGAAACGCAGGCGATCATAGATGCCATTCCTGCCGGACGCATCGGTACTGGCAAGGATGTGTCGAATGCTGTCAGCTTCTTTCTGCAGGAACAGGCCGGTTTCGTGAACGGGCAGGTTCTTTATGTATGCGGCGGCCTGACTGCCGGGCGCGCGCCGGTCTGAGCGCACATGGGCCGGGTCGAACCGGTGATGACCCCATAGGGAGAATAAGAATGAAACAAGCTATTTCGAAATACGGAATGATCGCGACGCCTATAATGCTTGCCATGGCGGCATTTCACGTATGGGTGGTGCTTGTCGGGGCGCCGCAGGTCTTTGTATTTCGCGGAACGCATTTGTTATTTGGGCTGACACTGGTCTTCATCCTGTTTCCGCTGGTGAGCAAGGAGTCGTCCCTGTTCCTGCCATCGCGAATTCTTGACGCTGGGTTGGTCGCGCTGACCATCGTAGTCATCGGGTACCTGTTTGTCGCCGAAGATTACATCCTGCGCCGCTTTGCACTTGTGGCGGCGCTCAAACCCATTGACCTCTTCTTTGGCACCGCCTTTATGCTGCTGGTGCTCGAGGCGGCGCGGCGGACAATAGGCATCGCATTGCCCTTGGTGGCTATCGGCTTTCTTGCGTTCGGTATGTTCAGCGCCAATCTAAGCTGGCCCTACCTCGTTGACGTCAACTATCTGACGACCGAAGGCATTCTCGGCATACCGATCAGCGTCTCGGCCACGTATATCACGCTCTTCGTCCTGTTCGGGGCATTTGTCGAGAAATCCGGTGCCGGGCAATTGTTCATCGATTTCGCCATGGCGATTGCAGGTGCATCGACCGGCGGTCCGGCCAAGGTGGCCTGCCTGACCAGCGCGCTGTTCGGAAGCATTTCCGGCAGTTCCACTGCAAATGTCATGACCACGGGCAGCTTCACGATCCCTCTGATGAAGCGTTTGGGATACAAGCCACATTTCGCCGGTGCGGTCGAGGCCGTTGCATCGACCGGCGGGCAGATAATGCCGCCTATCATGGGAGCAGCGGCTTTTGTCATGGCCGAGTTCATGGGGGTTAGCTATCTGACAGTGCTGAAAATCGCGCTTGTTCCAGCCATGCTCTATTTCGTTGCGGTGTTCTTCGCGATCCATTTCGAAGCCAAGCGGATGAACCTGCGCGGCATGGACCGGGCCGACTTGCCACAGCTGCGCGAGGTGATCTTCAAGCGCGGCCACCAGATACTGCCGCTTGTCATTATTGTTGGCACCCTTCTTGTGGGCTACAGCGCGCCATATGCGGCCCTGATCGGTACGGCATCGGTCTTTCCTATCGCAGCATTGCGGCGCGAGACACGCAGCGCGGTTACGCTTGCCAATTTTGTTGATGCCGTTACCTCGGGGATTCGCAATTCTCTGCAAGTGATCATGGCATGCGCTTCGGCAGGGATCGTCGTTGGTGTGATCGGCTTCAGCGGTATCGGCATCGAGTTTACAGAGCTTGTTTCGGCCGCTGCTCGCGACAACCTGGTGCTTGCACTTGTGCTGACAGCCATAGCCGGGGTCATTCTAGGCATGGGATTGCCGACGACACCCGCATATATCGTGCAGGTGGCATTGCTCGTGCCAGGCCTCGTTGCACTGGGGGTCCGGCTGGAAGCTGCGCATCTCTTCGTGCTCTATTTCGCCAGCCTTTCAGTCATCACGCCGCCGGTTGCGATCAGCCTCTTCGCCGCCAACAGCATCTCTGGTGGCAAGCTGCTGCCTTCCAGCATCGCTGCACTGAAGTTGGCCGCGACCGGATACGTGGTGCCGTTCATGGCCGTCTTCGGTCTGCCGTTGTTGCTGATTGGAACGGGGATGCAGATCTTGATTACGGTCTCTACCGCCCTGATCGGTGTGATCGGCCTGTCGGCGGGACTACACGGTTTCTTTCTGACGCGCTGCAACCTGCTGGAACGCCTGACGCTTGTGGCATTCTCTCTGGTGCTGATGATGCCCGGCGTCTGGTTCGACGTTCTGGGGCTGTGCGGCACATCCATCATTCTGATCGTGCAGGTTCTGCGCCGCAGAGCTGCCCCGAAACAATCAACCCCAACGTCAGATGCCATCTGACGCATTCCCAAACCAACCGGAGGAGTAACTTAATGAAACTTATCAAATCAATTGCGGTAGCAACTGTATTTACGGCGGCATCGACCGCGGCACAGGCGGAAGACCTTGTTTTCCTGACCGGAAGCCAGGGCGGCACCTGGTTCCCTATGGGCGCCGCGATGTCGTCGCAAATAACCGAGCGCCAGCCCGACCTTTCCATTCAGGTGCGCCCGGGCGCCAGCCTGTCCAACGTTGTTGCCGTCGAAACCGGTCAGGCACAATTGGCACTTGGCAGTTCGATTTCAACTGTCGATGCGATCAATGGGGTCGGCAGCTTCGATACCGCCGTTACCAATGTCTGCAACATCGCCAAGCTCTATCAGTTTATTGTGCAGGCCGTCGCGGTTGATATGGAGATGGATAGCCTCGCCGATTTCGAAGGCCGCGCCATGTCGGTCAATCCGCGCGGAAACGCCTCAGAAGTGACGGCTCAAATGGTTCTGGGCACATTCGGTGTAACCTATGACGATCTGTCCAAGGTCAATTTCGCCTCCATGTCCGACCAGGCCAACATGATGAAAGACGGCCAGGTCGACGGTTTCATCCAGACAACCACGGTCCCGGCGGGTGTTGTGATGGATATTGCTGCATCGCGGGATGTAAAGCTTCTGCCTATTCCCGAAGAAAATGTCGCGCAACTTACTGCGCAGAATGCAGGGTTCCGCCCCTATGTCATCCCTGCAGGCAGTTATCCGTTCCAGGAAGAAGACATTCCGACCGCCGCTTTTGGCACCCATATCATGACGGGCTGTGATCAGAATGAAGAACTGATCTACAACATCACCAAAGACCTCGCCGAGACCATGTCAGAGGTCGCCGTCGCCGTCGCCGCGCTCAAAAATGTCGACGTGGCACAAATGGCCGAGGATATCGGTGTGCCGCTGCACCCCGGTGCCGAACGCTACTACCGTGAAGTTGGTGTGCTGCAATAAATTGATGTCCCGCGGGCCTTGCCTGCGGGACACTTTTGAACTGATCGGAGAAAGTCATGCAATCCAAGGTAATTATTACCGCTGCCGTAACGGGCAACATCGTTAAGCCGGAACAGCATCCTGAACTTCCGATTACGCCCGGACAAATCATCCAAGCTGTTCTGGACAGTGAAGAAGCAGGAGCCGCGATTGCGCATATCCACGTCCGTGATCCCAAGACCGGAAGTCCCAGCATGGATCTTGGGCTTTACCGAGAGGTGGTCGATGGCATCCGGACCAGTGGTTCGAAGATCCTGATCAATCTCACAACCGGGCCCGGCGGCAGGTTTGTTCCCACTCCCGGTAATCCGCGCGTCGCGGACGCGGGGTCCACGCTCATGCCGCCCGAGGCGCGTGTCGCACATATCGCCGAGCTGAAACCAGATATCTGCACTCTGGACCTGAACACGATGTATTCAGGCAATTCGGTCGTGATCAACACACCGGATAATCTGCGCGTAATGGCGGGCATCATACGCGAGGCGGGGGTTCTGCCCGAACTGGAATGTTTCGACAGTGGTGACTTGCATCTTGCGCGTGATCTGCTTGAGGAAGGAACATTGGATTCACCGCCTTTGTTCCAATTGGTGATGGGGGCCAAATACGGATTTAATGCCGCCCCGGAAACGTTGCTTTACGCACGAAATCTGTTGCCGGAGGCTGCGAACTGGGCTGCTTTTGGGATAGGGCGCATGGAATTCCCCGTTGTCGCCGCTGCCTATATCGCGGGTGGGCATGTTCGCGTGGGTATGGAAGACAACATTTACATTTCACGGGGACGATTGACCAAAGGCAACGGAGAGCTGGTTGCCAAGGCAAAGCAGCTTGTCACAATGCTGGGGGGCAGTGTCGCGACGCCAGACGACGCGCGCCAAATATTGGGCCTGGCGAACACGGCTTAGTACCCCGCTCCGCAACTGGCCTGACGTCACAGTCATGAAAGCAATCTCATGAAACCGGTTCTCTCCCCAGCAGAGGCAGCCGCTCAGGTGCAAGACGGCGCGCGCGTCATGATTGGCGGGTTCATGGGCGTAGGCAGCCCGCATCGTATGATTGACGCGCTCGTCGCGCGAAACCTGTCCGACCTGACCATAATCGCCAATGATACAGCGATGCCAGGGTACGCCATCGGCAAATTGATAGGAGCCGGATGTGTGTCGCACCTGATCGTGTCACATATCGGGACAAACCCGCAGACGCAGACCCGTGTGATCGAAGAGAAAATCTCGATTGAACTCGTTCCGCAGGGCACCCTGATGCGAACGCATTCGTGCCGGTGGGGTGGGTCTGGGCGGGGTTCTGACGGCAACTGGGCTGGGAACGGAAGTCTCCAAAGACAAACAGGTCGTCACCGTAGAAAACCGCGCCTATCTTTTGGAAACGCCGCTTAAGGCCGATGTCGCGCTGATTGCCGCGCAGCAAGCTGACTATCTGGGAAATCTCATCTACACGCTGACCGCCCAAAACTTCAATCCGACCATGGCGAGTTCTGCCCCTCTAGAACTTGCCGCTCGTTTGGTCTGCGATGCAAACCGTAATTTCAGTCACCATGCCACTTTGTGCGCGAATGTCTGCAATGAGGGCTGAGCGCGCGGCATTAAAGAAGCAGCCGCTATGTCTGTGGGTCAATCCTGTCTTGCGACCCCAGATTATTCATGTTTTTCGCTGGATGGTCACTACGTGTAACCAAGTTACTTTCGTTTACCAGGCGGGAGCATCGTTTGCAGCACCGCAGCTTAAAGGTCACATCGTACGTCGACCAGCAGATTGCTTCAGGGGCTCTGGCTGCCCGGCACCCACACCTGTTCGACCCCACGTCTCCCGTCCTTCCGACCAAGCTGCACCACGACATCGATGCTGGACGCGGCATAGCGCCTTACCTCCTCAAAACTCATATTGATGCCCACCGACATGACCATGAGGGCAAGGCGGTCGAGCGCCTTTTGCGCGGTATCGGCGTGAATTGTGGTAAATGAGCCTGAATGACCCGTGTTGATCGCGTCGAGGAAGGTCTTGCATTCATCGACGCGCAGCTCACCAAGAATGATCCGGTCAGGACGCATGCGCAAAGAGGTCTCCAGCAACTTGGCCGCGGTGCGTTCACTTGAGGGGATACGGTCCGCCTTGAGCATCGCGCGATTGGGCTGCGGAGGAAAGAGCTCGAATGCGTCCTCGATGGTCACGATACGTTCCGTCTCGGTCACCAGCGCGAGAAGCGCCCGAGCAAAAGTCGTTTTGCCCGTGGACGTCCCGCCGCTGATCATTATGTTCAACCGCTCGTCGATGCAAAGTTTCATGGCGGTTCGAATATTCCCCGCCTCGGTCAGCGCGATCACCCGTTCGGCTTTTGCCTGTCGTTCGGCGTCCAGGTCCACCAGTGCACCGTTCAACAGACCGATGTCGCCCAAGGTGAGTTGGTCTTCACTATAGCGGCGCAAGGTGATCGACGGCCCGCCATCCACGACGGGCGGATAGACGACCTGTGCCCGGATCGGCTTGCCGTTCATCTCGATCTTGCCGGAGACGAGCGGCTTTTTCTCGCTGATCTGTCCGTGGGTGGCCCTGGCAATGGATGTTGCAAGATCCCGAGCTTGGGCGAGCGTCATGTCATTGGCGAAGATGTGAGCGAACGGCTGGACATCATCCCCGCCCAGTTCAGGGTGATCGTCACCCGTCGCCCCAAATACGCATGTCGATCCTGTGAAAGCGGGATCACCCAGGCCCCGGCACCCGCCCACATCATTGCAGGCGGCATGCCGACTGAGGCCACTTTGGCCCATGTTTTGGTCTCCAAATACGCCGATCACCTGCCTCTTTATCGGCAGGCACAAATTTACAGCCGCCAAGGGATCGATCTGGATCGTTCGACCCTGGCCGCCTGGGTCGGTAAATCAGCGTTTGAATTGACCCCTGTCTATGAGGCGCTGATGGCGGATCTGAAGCGCTCCACCAAGCTCTTCATGGACGAAACACCTGCACCGGTCCTGGCACCGGGACGAAAACGCACCAAAACAGGTTACTTCTGGGCGCTGGCCCGCGATGACAGGCCATGGGGCGGTGATGATCCACCTGGCGTCGCCTTCACATATGCCCCTGGACGCTCCGTCCAGCATGCAGACACTATTTTGAAAGGCTTCAGCGGCGCCCTTCAGGTGGACGGATACGCAGGCTATAACCGCCTGCTCAAACGCCCGGCGCAGGATGTGACACTGGCCTATTGTTGGGCCCATGCCCGTCGCAAGCTGCATGATGTCACCCAATCTGGCGCCGCACCAATCGCGCAGGAAGGTCTGGCCCAAATCCAGGCGCTCTATCGCATCGAAAAAGAATTGCGCGGTCAGACTGCCGAACAACGCCACGCAGCACGGCGGGAACACTCAAAACCCATCATCGAAAAGTTGGAGCTTTGGCTCGCCCAAAGTCGCGCCCGCGTATCGACCAAATCCCCAACCGGGGAGGCCTTGAAATACATCGCCAAATACTGGCGCGGGCTGTGTCTGTTCCTCGGCGACGGGCGTATAGAGATCGACAACAATCCCGTCGAACGCGCCATCCGTCCCATCGCCCTGAACGGGATCGAACCACACGGCTACCTGGCCAAAACCCTTACCGCCATCATCAATGGGCACAGGCAAAGCCAAATTGAGGAACTGTTGCCTTGGAAAATGGACTGACGCCAAAAGCCACAAAGAGAGCAGTAAGACCAAATCCGCCCCACGATGATTGGCAAATCATATGGGGAGGTGCGGAATTTGAAGGTATCAAAGGCGTTGAAATCGTCAGAAACGTTGCAAACTTCTAAACAAACTCGACCGGATATCAGTTCACCATCCCTGATCCTGACAACCGTGGATTCTACACCTCCAGCATTTATGATCTGAAGAAGAAAACGGGAGAGACAGTGCAAGTTGCTCTCTGCGAACTAAGTCCCGGCGTATACGCAACAGGACTGCGCGACGAAAACACGAAAATCTAGCAATCCCGAACGCAGGAAATCTTCTGGACGGTGAGGTCGGCGCATCGCTTACGGAACAACACAGTCTTGACGTGTCGGTTTCGAAGCATCGCTTGACAGGCGGCAGGGTCAGCCTCCCTTTTCCCTGGCCTTCATGGCGTTGGCAATTAATGCCGATGACGTAGAGAGTGCAGAGCCGCGCGCGAAACGAATCTTCTTTTAGAAAGACAAAACTGAGGCACGAATACGAAATAGATGGCGCGGGCTCGTCATTTTTCCCACTCTGGCCATTCAATGCCGCACCGGGACGCGGTTATTTAAACCAGCCACTGGCTAAAGTTGGGCCAATTTAGCCCAATTGTGAACCGGATGGTGAACGTGCCGAAAGATCACTGCTGGGGTACAAACCGACATGCGGCTTTCTGAAATGTGCTGCCTGAAAACTCCCTGTTCTTCAGCGAGCTATGTGACTTTGGCCTTCGTAGACTGAGACACTTAGGATAAACTGCTTTTGAAAGGCTTCTCTGACTGCCTATCAATCCGCAGGTGGATACTCGACGATACAAATGACCAATCGACGGATTCCCAAAAGCAAACTTTGTTGAGAACTCAAACCGATACTTGAAGCGTCAATTCAGTAAGCATGACGCTTTGGACCGACTATGCGCAGCGGTGATCCGTCCAAATCCTTCATTTGGTTTCGTTGCGCGCACCTCCGGCTGCAATCGCAAAATGGAACAAGAGCGCTCAAGTCAGAGGCATGATCTTCAAAACGCCGCGTGAAACAGGGTGGTCAGGTTGTCTTCGGTCAGTTCAATCGGATTGCCACCACAGCTCGGGTCGATGATCGCCCCCTTGACCAGGTCGGGGATTGCGGTCTCGGTCACGCCCAGATCGCTTAGTCGCCGAGGTATGCCCATCTGATCATTGAACTCTTGCACGAAGGCGCGAAACCCGTCGAATCCGCCCGAAATCCCTAGGTAACCAACCGCCTGTTCAAACCTGCCCGCGATGACGGGGGCGTTGAAATCTAGCACCGCAGGCATGCAAACGGCGTTGGTGGTACCGTGGTGGGTATTAAAATACGCTCCAATGGGGTGGCTCATCGCGTGGATCGCGCCAAGCCCTTTCTGAAAGGCCGTAGCCCCCATGGCGGCGGCGCTCATCATGTTGGCGCGGGCCTCAATATCCGTGCCATCCGCATAAGCGCGGGGCAGATTCTCGATCACAAGGCGCATACCTTCCAGTGCAATGCCCTGACTCATCGGATGATAATGCGGGCTGCTGAAGGCCTCGACACAATGGGCAAAGGCATCAAGCCCAGTGCCGGCGGTGATGAATTTCGGCATCCCCACAGTCATTTCTGGATCGCAGATCACCACTGAGGGTAGGACCTTGGGATGAAATATGATCTTTTTCACATGGGTTTGGGAATCGGTTATCACGCTGGCGCGGCCCACTTCCGAGCCGGTTCCCGCTGTGGTCGGGACGGCGACGATCGGGGCGATGGCGGCTGCATCGGCGCGGGTCCACCAATCGCCGATATCCTCAAAGTCCCAGACCGGTCGGGTCTGCCCGGCCATGAAAGCGACCATCTTTCCGAGATCGAGGCCAGAGCCGCCACCGAAAGCAACCACCCCGTCATGCCCGCCAGACGTGTATGCTGCGACTCCCGCATGAAGGTTGGTCTCATTGGGGTTTGGATCCACCTCCGAGAACATGGCGCGCCCCAGAGCGGCGGCGTCCATGATGTCCAAGGTGGCCTGCGTCACCGGCAGATCGGCTAGTCCCTTGTCCGTCACCAGAAGGGGATTTCGAATGCCAGCCTTAGCGCAGGCGTCTGGCAGTTCCTTGATCCGGCCCGCGCCGAACTTGATTGCGGTCGGATAGGACCAGTTTCCGGCAAGGTTCATGATGTCACCTTTTTCAAATGGTAGGATTTCGGGCGTGTCAGGTTGTGGAAGCCGATGACGGACAGCCCGCCCCCGCGTCCAGTGTTCTTGCAACCGGTCCAGCACAGGCCGGGATCGAGGTAGTCGGCACGGTTCATGAACACGGTCCCCGTCTCGATTCGATCCCCCACAGCCACCGCGCGATCCAGGTTGTCACTCCAGAGGCTGGCAGTCAGGCCAAATTCGCTGTCGTTCATCAGCGCGACGGCTTCATCGTCGTCCTTGACGGGCATGATGCCAACCACCGGGCCAAAGCTTTCATCACGCATCACCCGCATCTGGTGGGTGACGTTGGTCAAGATTTGGGGGCCGAGATAGGCGCCGCCGTCATCTTCGGCAAAGGGGGCGATATGAGGCACGGCACCGCCGGCGATTGCCTCGGCTACTTGCGTGCGCACTTCATTGGCGAAGCGAGTATGCGCCATCGGCCCCAGCGTCGTTTCCGGCTCCAGTGGGTTGCCCAGCTTGTAGCCCTTTACGATATCAACCGCCTTGGCGACAAATTCGTCGAACAGGCTCTCATGCACATAGATCCTTTCAATCCCGCAGCAGCATTGGCCGGAATTGAACATGGCTGCGTCAATGAGCGTGTCTACAGCTGCGTCCAGATCAGCATCCTCCATGACATAGCCGGGATCCTTGCCTCCAAGTTCCGTGCCGACCCCGGTAAAGGTGCCAGCGGCCGCGCGCTCCATCGCTTGCCCGCCACTGACAGATCCGGTGAAATTCACGAAGTCGAAGGCGCGGTCTGCGATCAGGTCGTTGGTCACATCGTGGCTTAGGAAGACGTTCTGGAACACGTCCTCGGGAATTCCGACCGAATGGAAGGCCCGTGCCATCCGTTCGCCTACGAGAAGCGTTTGTGTGGCGTGTTTGAGTACAACCGTATTGCCCGCGATGAGCGCAGGTGCCACTGTGTTGATGGCGGTCATATAAGGATAGTTCCAGGGCGCGACGACGAAGACCACGCCGTGGGGTACACGTTTGATATAGCGCTTGAAATTTTCATCCTCGCTTACTGCGATATCTGCCAATGCAGTTTGTGCGATGGCTGCCATATGGTTGGCGCGTTCGTTGAAGCCGCCGAATTCACCACCGTAGCGGATGGGACGCCCCATCATATGCGCCAGCTCTTGTACTATCTCATCATTCATCGCCCCGACGGCGGCCACGCCCGCCAGAACCAGATCAATACGCTCTTGCACGGGCCGGTTGGCCCAGATCGCTTGCGCCGCGCGCGCACGCGAAGCCAAGGTGAACGCCGCCTCTTTCGATAGCGTTTCACGCTCGGCGAAGACCGATCCGTCAATTGGCGATATGCATCTTAGGAGTTGATTCTGTTTCATTTTGACTCAGTTCGATAGGAGGGGATCACAAGGGCTTGCTCAAAAATCTTAGCCAGCCAGCCAGACACGCGCACAACAGCGTCATGATCGGTGAGCAGATCGTTACGAACCTCGATCATGACATTTGGCATGCCATTGGTGCTTCCATGACGGTCTATGGTGTAGAGCACTCCATCTGCTGAACTGTATGGTTGGTTGAGGTGGGTGACATAACGGCCGTCGCGACTTCCCTGTTCAGCACAAGTCCGGGCCAGAGTGTCGCTTCGGCCATGTAGAAACCCGCATTCGGTCAAACGGATATTACCGTTGAAAACCGGAGTGAAGCTGTGAATTGAAACAAGCGCCGGAAGGCTCATTTCCGTGCTTGTCTTGGCTTCAATCACCTCGCTCAGTTTGGCGTGAAAGGGCTGATGGATTTGTGCGATCCGTCTTGCCTTTTCCTGGGCTGAAAGGCCCTTATTCCCCGGGACCGGTGACCCGTCACCTTGTTCAGGAATAAGTGTCGAACTGTCGAGGGCGCGATTGCAATCCAGAACGAGGCGGGAAATCTTCGATGATATGAGCGGCGCGTCGAACCTTTGTGCCAGATGAAAGGCAAGGTCATAGGCACCGGGATCCCAGCCGATATGAGAGTTTATCTCCGCTTCGGACAGTCCAAGATCGCCGTATTCGTCGGGGACGAATTGAGAAGCATGTTCACATGCAAAGACTATGGGTCCGGTGCCATCTAAATTGTCGACTTGTGTATAGCTTAATGCCAATTCAGATCACCGAAATGTATTTCTAGGGTTCGTTACAGAAACGACTGGAACCAAAGTGATTCAACCGTTTACGTTGAGGAGCTTGCGCGGTGCCTCGGTCAATCTGACTCCACCTCCATCGCTCACAACCACGGTTTCGCTGAAAGCAAGCCCGTTCGCGACAGTGTACATATGAAACACCATATTGCGCTTAAGCTCCCAGTCGTCTTCGGGGCGAAACACATAGGTGAAGTCGCTCGATCGGCAGGTGAATTGTTGATAGTAGCCAAGACTATAGCCTGAAATATTGTCGTATTTGGATTTGAGCCCTGATTTCAGCATCCCGTCACGCAAGATGTGGTCTACATCGCTGGCGCGCGCGCCGGTTTTCATAGCCGCAATCTGCTGGTCCTGAAGCGCTACTATGCGCTCGGCCCGCTCACGGGTTTCTGGATCTGGTTCCCCAACATAAACGGGGCGCATTAGGCGAGCAGAATAGCCCAGATACTGTGGGATCATTTCTACGTGTAGAAGGTCACCTTCCTTGAGTGGTTCGTCATCGACCAGCGCGTGCATCTTGCTGTCGTCAAGTGCCCGAGTGACGGGGCCGATGACACCCGCATCGCCGCCACTTAAGATTATCTGTTTTGCCGCCATCGCGACACAGTCGCGTGCGGAAAGCCCGCTGCGGAACTCCTTCAGGATCAGTTCAATACCGTCGTCGGCTATCTCCGACGCTTTTTTCAAGTAGGCGATCTCTTCCTCAGTCTTGATCGACCGCATTTCCCGCAAAGGCTGCGAGATGTCGACAAACGAAGACTCCGGAAAAGCGGCCTGCAATGCATCGAAACGGTTCAGGGTCATGTTGTAGGAATCGCGATCAATCGCGATCGTTCCATGCTTCAGGGGCCGTTTGGAAAGCTCCGCCTTCAATATCTCGACCGGGTTTGCCCAGTCAGGGTAGCCGATGACATTTTGCGGGGCGACATCGCCATATTCATGGCATGTTCCCTCGTCCACGCAGCGCAAAATCATCAGAGGCGCGCCGTATTGAGGCAATACACAAAACTGCTGAAAACCCTCGGACATCGCATAACCGATCAGATGAAAAATGAACTCAGGCTGATCGATGAGAAGAATATCTGCCCCGACCTCTGCCATGACCGCCTGGATTTCGCGATGGCGATTCTCAAATACAGACTGCGAAAAGAAAAGCTGCTTGCTCATTGTAAGTGCCTATTCAAGTGTTGAGATTTGTATCCAGGACGAGGTGCCCAAGTCGGCCAAAACCGTTCAGGTTGCGATCATAGCCAGCCAGCCGCAAGGCATGCCACGCCATGGCCTGGTTGCTGGTGATTACTGGAAGCCCCAGTGTTTGTTCGATCTCTTCGATCAGACCGACGACCCGCAACCCGGTACAGCTGATGAACAGTGCGTCGGCACCCTGCAGACTCTGCTCGCGGGCTGTCGCAAGGATGTCGTCGTGTGACACCTGACAAATCTCGGCGTCGGTTTCGAGTCCATAAGTCGTGACATGCGGAATCCCGATTCCCTTGTTCTGAAAGGCGTCGCGCATATAGGACGTCACTTCGACCGTGTAGGGGGCGAGAAGAGATACCCGTTTCGCGCCGATATGGCGCAAGGCCTCCACAGCGGCCGTGAAGGGGTTGGTGCAGGCCACGCCGGGTCGCACCGATTGGATCAATGCGCCAAGGCGGTTTTCGCCGATGGCGATCGTCCCCGAGGTGCAGCAATAGATCACAACATCCAGCGGCTCTTCGGGGGTGATCGTACCCACCGCCCGCGCCATGTCTGCCTGCATATCGGACAGCGCCGAGAGCGAGATGGTGTTGCTGTTGAGCACACGGGTCGTCAATAGAAGCACGTCGTCGGGAAGGATGGCGTGCATCTCTTCCTCGCCGGTCAGGCCGGAGGCCAGATCAACCATGCCAATTCGCGCTTTCCAGATCTGGTCGAGGATTGGCTTTACAGGACGAACCCGGATCTCTGCGTTTGATGCTTCTGAGACGGGAAAGGGTACATTGTCAGCCATTGCCACGTTTCTCCCGGATCAGTTGGATCAGGCCTGCAACTGCCAGAATGAGCAGGCTCAGCATGACAAGCAACGTGGAGACCGCGGCCAGGGTCGGCTCGATCTCGAAGCGGATGCCTTCCCAGAGCTTCTTCGGCAAGGTCGCGACTTGCGGGCTCGAGATGAAAAGCGCGATGAGTAGTTCGTCAAAGGAAATAAGGAACGCGAAGAGACCTGAGGAAATCACGCCTGGCATCGCCATTGGCATGGTCACACGCCGGATTGTCATAAGGCGGCTGGCACCAAGGTTGCGGGCAGCATTTTCGACGGTCATGTCGATTGAGCGCAAGGATGCCGTCATGATCGTGATGACGAAGGGCAAGGCGATAACTGTGTGGCCGATCACGAACCCGGCCAATGTGCCCGTCAGTTTGAGATAGGACAGCACATTGAACAAAGCGATGGCGGTCACAAGCGACGGTATGATGATCGGCAGCATCAACAGCGAACTCAGCATCTTGCCGCCGACAAGCCTGCCACGCACTAGGCCATAGGCGGCAAAGCTGCCGATCACGACGGATGTGATGGCCGTCAGTATCGCGACCACGAAGCTGGTCACAGTGGCGTCAACCCAACCAGGCAATTCCCAGTACCGAGCATACCATTTCAGCGAAAACCCTTCTGGTGGGAACGACAGCAACGAGGACTCATTGAACGAGATTGGAACCACAATGAAATTGGGCACGATCAGGAAGAAGAGAACCAGGCAGACGAAGAGATAAAGGATTGCCTTCGGCAGGGTCAGCGGGCCGTTCATGTTCATCAGTGGCCCTCCTTGCCATAAATCCGGTCCACGCCAAGCAGGCGGTCGTAAATCAGGTAAAGGATGATGGTCAGCACCAGCAGGATCGTGGACAGGGCCGCGGCGAAACCCCAGTTCAGCATCTGGTTGATCTGGATCTCGATGATCTGTGCGAACATCGTGTCCTTTGCTCCGCCCATTAGCGCCGGAGTGATGAAGAAACCCAGGCTGAGGATGAAGACCAAAAGGCACCCCGCCCCCACGCCGGGAAGGCTGAGGGGCAGGAACACCCGCAGAAAGGCCCGGAACGGTGTTGCCCCAAGGTTTGCGGCGGCATCGGTCAAGTTCGCGGGTATTGCGGCCATCACCGAATAGATGGGCAGGATCATGAAGGGCAGCATGTAATGGGTCATGCCCAACACGACTGCGAAATAGTTGTACAAAAGCGAGATCGGTTCATCGATCGCACCTATGGCAATAAGATTCGAGTTGATCACACCGTTGCGGCCCAAAATGGCCAGCCAAGCAAACATCCGAACCAAGATGTTGGTCCAGAAAGGGATCAGAACCAAGATCAGGATGGCGGTTTTGACCTTCCCGCTCGTATGGGTGATTACGAAGGCGACGGGATAGGCCAAGATAACGCAGACGATTGTCGTGGTCAGCGACAGCTTTAGCGTCTTGACCAGAGTTTTCATGTAGAGCGGCCGAGTGAACGCTTTCTCGAAGTGCTCCAATGTGAAGCCGGGATCGAAGAAGGCGTTGGACAGGAACATTGCCAGCGGGACGAAAAAGAAAAGAACCAGAAAAAGCAGGCATGGCACCAGGAAATTCATCTGAACCCACTGTTCTCGGCGGTTCAGACGACGAAATTCGTCGGCATTCAGGGCATTGGCTGTTAGGTCCATGATCTGGGTGTTCCTTCAGTGTGTCACCCCGGGGCCCCGCAGGGAGCGGGCGGAGCCCCGGGTGTGGGTCGATCAGCTCAGACGCCACTCCTGCCAACGCTCCAGAACGTCGGTGAAGTTCGGCCCCCAGTAGTTGAAGTCGCAGATCAACTGCTTGTCGAAATGGGTCGTCGGCAGGATCGACGCATATTTGTCCGAAGCCATCGGAATGGACGCCTTGTTGACCGGCCCATAGGCGATTTCCGCAGCGATACGCGCGTTATTCGCCGCCTGACTGGCCCAGGCGATGAAGGCCATCGCGACTTCCTTGTTCGGCGCGTTTTTCGGAACGGCCCAGGCGTCAACCTGCATCTGCGCGCCTTCCCACTGGATCGCAACGGGGATGCCCTCGTCGATCAGGTTGCCCAGACGTCCATTCCAGACTTGCGCAAGCGAGACCTCGTTGGTTGACAGCAACTGAGCGGGCTGCGCGCCGCCGGTCCACCAGACGACCTCGTCCTTGATTTCGTCCATCTTGGCGAAGGCCATGGCGAGCTTCTCTTCGGTCAGAGGATAGATTTCCTCTTTCTTCAGGCCGGCGGCCAATAGCGCCCAAGGCAAGTTATCGAGCGGATAGTCCCGCAGTGTCCGCTTGCCCGGGAAGCGCTCTGTATCCCAGATGTCGGCAACCGAGCTTGGCTTTTCGCCCGTGATCACGTCTTCGCGATAGGCAAGCACCGTAGACCATGTGATGTTGCCGATCCCATATTTCGTCACAAAACCTTCGGGAAAACCGGTTGTATCAATCACGTCGTAATCCAGCGGCTCAAGATAGCCTTGCTCGCCAACGGAAAAGGCCTGCTCGAGCCCAACGTCGCAGACGTCCCAGTTGACGTTCCCGGACTTGACCATCGAGATGATGCGGGCGTTACTTGGATCGGTGTCCTCAGAAAGCTCAACCCCTGCGGCTTCCGCAAAGGGTGTGAACCAAGCGTTGCGTTGCGCATCTTGGTACGCGCCGCCCCACGACACGGCTGTCAACTGCTTGCCATTCAGCGATGACAGATCCAGCGCAGAGGCCGCCGTCCCGAGAAGGCTGCCAAATCCGCCGACCCCCAGGGCTGCGCTTGATAGTGCCGAGTTTTTCAGAAATTTCCGTCTTGTAAACGTCATGATGTCCTCCATGTTTTGTTGTCCGGTTATTGTCTTAGAAAGTGACCGGACCTCCACTTTCGCGCTACTTTGCGTCCACCAGCAGCATGTCAGCGGTGTTCCAGCCGACACGAATGTTCGTTCCGGGGTTCAACCCGTTGGATTGCCGCTGGGTCGACACGCGTGCCGTAATCGTCAAGTTCGGTGAGAGGCGGATCAGGTATTTTCGTGCATTCCCGACGAACAGAAACTCCTCAATCGTTCCATCGAAAACATTGTCTGCGCCGTCCGCCTCGTTCTCCAACAGCACGTTTTCCAAGCGCAATGTGTAGGTCGCAGTGTTGGTCGGTTTTTCGAAACCATCCCGAAGATTGCCCGTCATCGCGCCAACGCCCTCGATGGTTACCCGGCACGAGCCATCCCGGACGGCATCGACCTTGCCCTCGAGCAGGTTTGTTTCGCCGATAAAGTCGGCAACAAAGCGGTTTTCCGGCGCATTGTAGAGAGCGTCGGGTGAGCCAACCTGGGCAAGCCGCCCGCCGTTGAAAACGGCAATGCGGTCGGAAAGGGTCAACGCCTCTTCCTGATCATGCGTCACAAAAAGGATCGTAGCGCCCACCTTGTGGTGCAGTTGTTTCAGTTCGAACTTCATTTCTTCGCGGAGCTTGGCGTCCAATGCGCCTAGCGGTTCATCCAGAAGCAGAACCGGAGGCTCAAATACCATTGCGCGCGCAAGAGCGACGCGTTGCTGCTGTCCGCCGGACAGTTGCTTGGGGCGGCGTTCGGCGAACCCATCCAAGCGCACAAGCTCAAGCGCCCTTTTTACCCGTTCGGCGATTTCATTGCGAGGAACCTTCCGCATCTCCAGCGGGAAGGCGACATTGCGCTCGACGCTGAGATGCGGAAACAGGGCGTAGTTCTGAAAGACCATACCCACATTGCGAGTATGAACCGGCTGACTGATGATCGACGATCCGTCCAGACGTACATCGCCGGCCGAGGGGATGGTAAAGCCCGCGATCATCATGAGAGTCGTGGATTTTCCCGAGCCGCTGGGGCCGAGAAACGTCATGAATTCGCCTGCTTGAATGTCCAGAGAAACCGCGTCGGCGGCGACGAAGTCACCATAGTATTTGCACAAACCGTCCAGTTCGACCCGTGCGCCCAGCCGTGTTTCCGAAACACCCATAACCATTCCCATCTGTTGTTATCAAAAACTGTGCCGGAAATCGGGTAAGGAGTAAAATTCATATTTTGCCATAGTGTATTCCCATGAGTTATGGTCTGAAGTGGAGACTGGACAAGGAGGACCGCATGGACCTAAGGCAACTCAGGGCGTTCAGTGCTGTTATGGACAGTGGGCTCGTGTCTAAAGCCGCCGAAGAAATCGGCGTGACCCAGCCTGCGGTCAGCAAGATCATAAAGAGCCTGGAGGAGGAATTTGACGTCGTATTATTTGATCGCCGCAAAGGCAGACTGGTGCCGACGCCAGAGGCAAGATACCTCAAGAACGTCGCCCGGTCATTGCTTGACCAGATCAATGACGCACAACGCCACCTTAAAGACTATGGTAACCTGCGCGTAGGCGACCTGCGCGTCCTGTCGATTCCCGGCCCAACGCTGTTTTTTCTTCCCTCTCTGATCAGCCGTTTTGTAGGGGAAGAAAGCGCTGTAACAGTATCCGTCATGTCGTGGCCCACACCCAATGTCGTGAATTGGATATCCAATCATCAGACCGGAATTGGTCTGGCAGAATGGTATACCGAGGATCCCTTTATTAATGTCGAGACATTTCATTTGCCTGTGAGCTGCGTCATGGCGGCTGACCATCCGCTCGCAAGAAAGGACGTGATTACGCCTAAAGACCTGCACAATACGGAACTGGCGAATATCAACCCAGACCACCCGTTGCACAAAGAAATCGAAAAGTTGTTTCGTGACGCGGGTTGCTCGATGAAGGTTCGGCTTTACAGTGACCTTTTTGTTCCCCAGTTCACCCTGATCAGGAATACACAATTGGTTGGTTTTGTGGATGCGATCAATATTCGCAACTATGAAACCTTCGCTCCAAATTCTTCTGAAATTGTATTCCGTAAGTTCCTGCCGGAGGTTTGCCTTGACATCAGCTTGATTACGCCCGCTTTTTCTCCGCTGTCTGAGCTAGAAAAGGCGTTTGCCATATTGTTGGAAAATGAGCTTCGCCTTCTGTGTGAGCATGGTTGAATTGACATCGGAGGGTTGGGGCAAGACCCTGCCTGGTGGCATTTTCGCGTTGCGCATTTGCGATCTCTTTATTGCGGCCAACAATTGTTTCAAGTCCGAGAGGATGCGGAGAGCGCACCGTACCGGTTTTGGTCGCCCAATGCTGTTCGCACGCTTCAAAAAACCGTAAGCGTCCGGCCTCGCTGCTCTGACATTTCATAGAGTGTGTTGATAAGTGTCCACTATTGATAGTGGACATCTTGAGGGCGGATATGGCGGGCAAGAAGGGTCAGAAGAAGCGTTTTTGGTCGGA
>NZ_FWFJ01000062.1 GCF_900172365.1 Roseovarius gaetbuli | reverse complement strand
GGGCTGCCGATTTTGGGGCCGAGGATACTTTTCAACCACCAACGGTGCCATTACGGAAGACATCGTACTTCAGTACCTGGAACAGCACATCGCTGATCCTACCGGCGCCAGCCGGTAGTGGTTCAGTTTCCAAACGCTGAGTTCAAGCCATCAAGAGCTGCCCAAGCGGGTTTGTGAGAGCGGGCCTTCAATTGGCGAGAATCACCACTTCAGGCCCGGTTTTGTGTCACTTTGCGGCCAGCGAGAACGGAAGATCCCGGGCGGCGTCCCGGTACCAGCGGATGATCGCCTTGCGCTCGTCCTCTTCGATGAAGGACACATTGGCCGGGGGCATGGCGACGGATACACCGGCCTGCAAATAGATCTGGCGTGCGGCGCGGGCGATGTCGTTGGGGGTTTCCAGCAGGATATTCTTGGGCGCGCGATGAATGCCGTCGTAAAACGGCTCGCGGGCGTGACACATCGCACAGCGGCCGGGGATGATGCTTGTGATCTCTTCAAACCCCTCGGCTGCGGCAAAGACCTGTTGCGTGGCGGTCAGCGGCCGCGCCTCTGATTCCTCATAGGTATCGTTGCGCAAAGGGGCCGTGCTGAGCCACATGATTGCGATGAACAGCAGGGCGGTCACGGCCCATGTCCAGGTCGGGTTGCCGGTACCGGCATGGCGCGTGTTGAAATAGTGCCGGATGCTTACCCCCATCAGGAACACCAAGGCGGCAATAAGCCAGTTATACTCGGACGCAAAGGCCAGCGGATAGTGATTGCTGAGCATCAGAAACACGACCGGCAAGGTGAGATAGTTGTTGTGGGTCGAGCGCAGTTTGGCGATTTTGCCATATTTAGGGTCTGGTGTGCGCCCCTCTTGCAGGTCTTTCACGACGATCCGCTGATTGGGCATGATGATGAAAAACACATTGGCCGTCATGATCGTGGCGGTGAAGGCGCCAAGATGCAAAAGCGAGGCGCGCCCGGTGAACACCTGATCATAGCCATAGGCCATGACCACCAGCAGGATGAACAAAAGAACCATCAGGAAGGTCGGCTTTTCGCCAAGCCCGGATTTGCACAAGAAATCGTAGACCAGCCAACCAACGGTCAGTGAGGCGGCGGAAATCAGGATACCCTGCCAGATCGCAAGATCGGCCTTGGCGGGGTTGATCATGTAAAGCTCTGCCCCGGCCCAATAGACGATCATCAAAAGCGCCGCGCCAGACAGCCAGGTGGTATAGCTTTCCCATTTGAACCAGATCAGATGCTCGGGCATGTTGTCGGGTGCGACAAGATATTTCTGAATGTGATAAAAGCCGCCGCCGTGGACCTGCCATTCCTCGCCGTGCGCGCCGGGCGGAAGATGCGGGGCCTTGCGCAAGCCAAGGTCAAGCGCCACGAAATAGAACGATGACCCGATCCAGGCCATCGCAGTGATGACATGAAGCCACCGCACGGCAAAGCCAAGCCAGTCCCAAATGATAGCGAAATCCTGCATTTTCTTCTCCTAAGATCACTTTGGGCGACCCTACTTCACCACGCCATTGCCCTGTAATGCAAAAAAAATCCTAGCAGCTTCAATAGAAAGCTAATAATCATTTTGCCATGTCTTACTTGAACAATATCCGGACGTTTGTCCGTGTTTACGAGCTTGGCAATATGTCGGCGGCGGCGCGGGATCAGAGGATTTCGGCGGCGGTTGCCTCGGCGCGGATTGCGCATCTCGAAGAGCATCTGAACATACGGCTGTTTCAACGCACCACCCGGACGCTTCACCCGACCGAGCAGGGGGTGCTGTTTTATAGCGGGGCCTGCAAGATCCTTGAAGCGGTGGAAGAAGCCGAGGCCGATATCACCGATGTTACAAGTTCGCCGCGAGGCACGCTTTATGTGGCGGCGCCGCTTGGCATGGGCAAGCGTCTGATCGCCCCCATGATTCCTCGGTTCAAAGAGGCCTATCCCTTGATCACCATCCGGCTGCGCCTGTCGGATCGAAAGCTTGATCTTGCGGGTGAGGGGCTTGATGCGGCGTTTTTTCTTGGCGTACCCGAGGATTCAACGCTGCGTATTCGCAAGATTGCGGATTGCCCGAGGGTGCTTTGTGCCGCCCCGGATTACATCGCGCGCAGGGGTCTGCCGAGCGATAGCGCAAGCCTCAGGGCGGATAAGCACGACTGCCTGAACCTGCGGTTCCCCGGCGCCCCGGAATTTCAATGGCCGCTGCAAACGCCCGAAGGCATCAAACGGTTCGCGGTGTCGGGCCCGTTTGAAACCGATGATGGCGATGTTCTGACCAACTGGGCGCTGGACGGGCACGGGATTATCCTCAAGCCGATGTTCGAAGTGGCCGACCACCTGCGCGAGGGTCGCCTTGTTCCGGTTCTTGAAAACGAGCCGCCGATTCCGATTCAGATGGCCTGTCTATACACCCATCGCCGCCGTCAGGACCCCAAGACGCGGCTATTCATAGATTTCATGGTCAATCACATTCAGGCGTCGCTTCCGCAAGATGCGTGACCTAGCTTCCGCGATAGGTTGAATACCCGAACGGCGAGATCAAAAGCGGCACATGATAGTGGCTGTGCTCTGACATGCCAAAGCGCAGCGGCACGATATCAAGAAAACGCGGCTCTTCGGGCGGGGTGCCGATCACGGTAAGATAGTCACCGGCGTGAAACACCAACTCATAGGTGCCGGTTTCAAAGCGTTCAGCAGGCAGGATTTGTCTGTCGGTGCGCCCGTCGTCATTGGTGACGAGGGTATCAAGCAATTCGCGACGCTCGTCAGTGATGCGGAAAAGTTCGATCTTGAGGCCCTGTGCCGGGCAACCGCGTGCAGTGTCCAGAACATGCGTTGTCAAATAACCAGTCATGATCGCTCCTTGGTCTTTGAAGGTGGCTTGCTTACTGGCGCTATTTAGAGGTTTTTGACAGATTAGTCTTGCAAACAACTCCTTCAAAAATTTCTAGAAGGTAATATGCATTCTTTCGTCTTAGAACATAATCGGAATTTGGAGACAACTTTTATGACACGTTACCCCCGTGATATGCGCGGTCATGGTGCGCAAGCGCCCGATCCGAAATGGCCGAATGGCGCGAAAATTGCCGTGCAATTCGTGGTCAATTACGAAGAAGGTGGCGAAAACAACATCTTGCACGGCGATGCCGCATCCGAGGCGTTCCTGTCAGAAATCGTCGGCGCCGCCGCCTGGCCGGGTCAGCGGCATTGGAACATGGAATCAATCTATGAATACGGTGCGCGCGCCGGGTTCTGGCGTTTGCATCGGTTGTTCACAGAGATGAATATCCCCGCGACGGTCTATGGCGTGGCGACGGCCCTTGCGCGCAACCCAGAACAGCTGCGCGCGATGCAGGACGCCGATTGGGAAATCGCCAGCCACGGTTTGAAATGGATCGAGTACAAGGATCATACGCCAGAGGCCGAAAAGGCCGATATGCTTGAGGCGATCCGCCTTCATACCGAGGTGACCGGCACGCGCCCGCGGGGCTGGTATACCGGGCGGTGTTCGGCCAATACCGTCGATCTTGTCGCCGAAGAGGGCGGGTTTGATTATGTGTCCGATGCCTATGCCGATGACTTGCCGTATTGGGTCAGGTCGGGCGGCAAGGATCAGCTGATCGTGCCCTATACCCTTGATTGCAACGACATGCGGTTTGCCACGCCGCAAGGCTTCAATTCGGGCGATCAGTTCTTTGCCTATCTCAAGGACAGCTTTGACGCGCTTTACGCCGAAGGTGAGGCGGGGCAGGCAAAGATGATGTCAATCGGCCTGCATTGTCGTCTTGTCGGACGGCCGGGGCGGGTCATGGCGCTGCGCCGTTTCATGGAATACGCCCAAGGGCATGCGGACGTCTGGTTTGCACGCCGCATCGAGATTGCCCGCCATTGGCATGATCACCACCCGAACGTCGCGTTTGAGCGCCCGTCAGAGATGACCAAAGAGGCGTTTGTCGCGGCCTTTGGCGGTGTGTTCGAGCATTCCGCCTGGATCGCCGAGCGCGCCTTTGACCTTGAGCTTGGCCCGGCCCATGATTGCGCCACGGGTTTGCATCATGCGCTTTGCCGGATGTTCCGTTCTGCATCGCATGCTGAGCGGCTTGGCGTCTTGACGGCGCACCCTGACCTCGCCGGCAAGCTGGCCGCAGCGGGGCAGTTGACGGCGGAAAGCACATCCGAACAGGCAGGCGCGGGGCTTGATATGCTCACCGATGCCGAGCGCGCGATGTTCCAGTCGCTGAACGCCGAATACGTCGCCAAGCACGGTTTTCCCTTCATTATCGCGGTGCGTGACAACACCAAGGCGTCAATCCAGCAGGCGTTTGAACGCCGGATCAACAACGATAGCGAGACCGAGTTTGCCGAGGCCTGCAAACAGGTCGAGCGGATCGGCGAATGGCGCCTGAAGGGCGTGTTGCCGCAATGACCCGCCCGCTGACCCTTACACCCCTGACGCCAGAGGCCTTTGCGCCCTACGGCGATATCATCGAGCCGCGCGATGTGCCGAGCAAGATGATCAATCAAGGCATGTGCGCCCGTCACACCGATCTGGCCGCGCTTGATTTCTCGGACGGGCGCGCCGGGATCAGCCTGTTTGACGCCGAGGCGCGCCACCTGCCGCATCTTGTGGATATGGTCGAGCGTCATCCCGACGGAAGCCAGGCTTTCGTGCCGCTGAACGGGGTGCCTTTCCTTTTGGTCGTTGCTGATGACGAGGGCGGCACGCCGGTGAACCTCAAGGCGTTCATCACCGAGCCGGGGCAGTCCATCAATCTGCATCGCGGTGTGTGGCACGGGGTTCTGGCCCCGATTGGGGCAGCGGGGCAATACATTGTGGTCGATCGCATCGGCGAGGGACCCAATCTTGAAGAACACTGGTTCGATGACCCGTTTGTCATCAAGTCCATTGACTAGGCACTCTGGCGAAAAGAACCAGAGGCATAACGCGGACAGCTACGACAGGAGGAATGATCATGGCTGATACTTCGATAGGGACGCCGGAACAGCTTCGCGATCCCAACTACTTCCCCGGCCTTGCACGTGGCATTCCCTTGGGAATTCAGCACGTTTTGGCCATGTTTGTGTCTAATGTGACACCGGCAATCATTGTTGCGGGGGCGGCCGGCTTTGGCTTTGGCTCCAACTCTCCGGATTTCCCGGAACTGCTTTATCTTATCCAGATGTCGATGCTGTTTGCGGGCGTTGCCACGCTTATGCAGACGCTCACCATCGGGCCGATTGGCGCGGCTCTGCCGATTGTACAGGGCACGTCGTTTGCGTTTTTGCCGATCATGATTCCGCTGGTGGCGGGCAAGGGCGTTGATGCGCTTGCAGCGCTTTTCACCGGCGTGATCCTTGGCGGGCTTTTCCATGCCCTTTTGGGGACGTTCATCGGGAAAATCCGCTTTGCCCTGCCGCCTCTGGTGACCGGTCTTGTGGTGACGATGATCGGTCTGGCGCTGGTCAAGGTCGGCATCCAGTATGCCGCCGGCGGTGTGCCTGCGAAAATGTCGGGCGCGGCGGAATACGGATCGCTTCTCAACTGGTCCGCGGCGCTTATCGTGATTGTCGTGACCCTCGGGCTCAAGTTCTTTGCCCGCGGCATGCTGGCGATTTCTGCGGTGCTTATCGGTCTGTTGGTCGGCTATGTCTATGCGATCATGATGGGCATGCTGAGCTTTGAGACGATCTCTGGTTCCTGGGCGCGCTCGGCGGCCTTTGCCCTGCCGCAACCCTTCAAATACGGGTTTGAATTCTCCGGCGCGGCGATCATCGGGTTTTGTCTGATGGCGTTCATCTCGGCGATTGAAACCGTTGGCGATGTCAGCGGGATCACCAAGGGTGGTGCCGGGCGCGAAGCGACGGACAAGGAAATTCAGGGTGCGACCTATGCCGATGGTCTGGGCACGGCGCTTGCCGGTTGCTTTGGCGCCTTTCCCAACACCTCGTTTAGCCAGAATGTCGGCCTGATCGCCATGACCGGCGTCATGAGCCGCCACGTGGTGACTTGTGGTGCGGTCTTCCTGATCATCTGTGGCCTTGTGCCCAAGGTGGGCGCGGTTATTCGCACTGTTCCGATCGAGGTTCTTGGCGGCGGTGTGATCGTGATGTTCGGCATGGTTGTCGCGGCGGGTATTTCGATGCTGTCCGATGTGGCATGGAACCGCCGCAACATGGTGATCTTCGCCATCGCGCTTAACCTTGTTCTGCCGGAAGACCTTGCCGATGAGGCAACCGAAGAGGTGTCTGGCGGCATGGCGGGTCATGGCAAAGGATCGCTGCCTGCAGACGATCACGCCTAAACCGTTGCCGGGGTCCTCATCACAGGGGCCCCGGCACACCGATAACGCCGGGTCTGGGCGTCTAAAAATACAGCAAACCGAGATAGCCTTTGCACATCGGCATAAGGTATCCCAAGATATACCGTAGAAAAGGCGCAGCGCAGTTGGCTGCCAGAAATTATCCCAAACCGCCTATCGTGGGTTGGACGCACGCTTGCGCACATATTATTCCACCAGGAGACACTCCATGACCGACATGCCCGATCTCGACCCAATTGAATCACAGGAGTGGCAAGAGGCCATCGCCGATGTCATAGAGCGGGATGGTGCAAACCGGGCGCATTATTTGTTGGACAAAGCGGTGCAACAGGCGCGTGCCGCTGGGGCGACCCTGCCGTTTTCGGCCACGACCCCCTATCAGAATTCAATTCCCGCCGATGACCAAATCCCGTTTCCCGGCGATCTTGAGATGGAATGGCGGATCAGAACCATCAACCGCTGGAATGCCATGGCCACGGTCGTGCGGCGCAACAAAGTGTCCAGCGAATACGGCGGCCATATCGCAAGCTTTGCCTCGTCGGCGGTGATGTATGACATCGGGCTTAACCATTTCTGGCGGAGCAAATCGGCGATCCACGGTGGTGATCTCGTGTTCTTTCAGGGTCACGTGATCCCCGGCATTTATGCCCGGTCTTTCATGGAGGGCCGGATCACCGAAGAGCAGCTTGAAAATTTCCGCTCCGAGGTCGATGGCAGCGGTCTTTCATCCTATCCGCATCCCTGGCTGATGCCCGACTACTGGCAGTTCCCGACCGTCAGCATGGGCCTTGGACCGCTGATGGCGATCTATCAGGCGCGGTTCATGAAATACATGCACAACCGGGGCCATATCGACATGGCCGACCGCAAGGTGTGGTGTTTCCTTGGCGACGGCGAAATGGACGAACCCGAAAGCCGTGGCGCGATTGATCTTGCCGCGCGCGAGGGGTTGGACAACCTTATTTTCGTGGTCAACTGTAACCTGCAACGCCTTGATGGCCCGGTGCGCGGCAATTCCAAGATCGTACAGGAACTTGAGGGTGATTTCCGCGGCGCCGGTTGGAATGTGATCAAGCTTTTGTGGGGCAAAGGTTGGGATGACCTGCTTGAGAATGACACCAGCGGGCGCCTTAAGCAGTTGATGGATGAAACCATCGACGGCGACTATCAAACCTTCAAGTCCAAGGACGGCGCCTATATTCGCGAGCACTTCTTTGGTAAATATCCCGAAACGGCGGCCCTGGTCGAGGATTGGACCGATGAGCAGATCTGGGCGCTGCGCCGGGGCGGGCATGATCCCGAAAAGGTCTATACCGCCTTCAAACATGCGGTTGATACCAAGGGCCAGCCCACCTGTCTTTTGATCAAGACGGTCAAGGGCTATGGCATGGGCACGAGCGGCGAAGGCCAGAATACCTCGCACCAGCAAAAGAAGCTTGCCGAGGATCAGCTGCGTGCCTTCCGTGACCGGTTCAAGATTCCGGTCAGCGATGAAGACTTGCCAAAGGCGCCTTTCGTCAAGCTCAACAACCTGCAAAGCGCCTATCTCGCGGATCAGCGCAAAAAGCTGGGCGGTGAATTTCCCAAGCGTGAATGGCGCGACACGCCAAACCTTGAAATCCCGCCGCTGTCGACATTCGAAGGTCAGCTCAAGGGCACGGGCGAGCGTGAGATCAGCACGACAATGGCGTTTGTGCGCATCCTGACCACGCTTTTGCGCGACAAGAAGATTGGCAAGCATGTGGTGCCGATCGTGCCGGATGAATCGCGCACCTTCGGGATGGAGGGGCTGTTTCGGTCGGTCGGCATTTATAACCCGATGGGCCAGAAGTACACGCCGCAAGACGCCGATCAGATGTCCTATTACAAGGAAAGCACCAATGGTCAGGTGCTTCAGGAAGGCATCAACGAGGCCGGCGCCATGGCTGACTGGATCGCGGCGGCGACCGCCTATTCCAACCACGGCGTGCCGATGATCCCGTTCTTTATCTACTATTCCATGTTCGGATTTCAGCGGATCGGCGATCTGGCCTGGGCGGCGGGCGATAGCCGTGCGCGGGGCTTCATGCTTGGCGGGACTGCCGGGCGCACCACCCTGAACGGCGAGGGCTTGCAGCACGAAGACGGCCACAGCCACATCCTTGCCAGCACGATCCCGAACTGTGTCACCTATGATCCGACCTTTAGCTATGAGGTGGCGGTTCTTGTGCATCACGGGATGCAGCGGATGTATGTCGATCAGGAAGACGTCTATTTCTATCTGACCCTGATGAACGAAAACTATAACCATCCCGACATGCCGATGGGCGCCGAAGAGGGCATTATCAAGGGCCTCTACCGGCTTCAGGAGGTCAAGAAACCCGGCAAGAAGCACGTTAACCTCTTGGGGTCCGGCACCATCCTTGTGCAGGCGATAAAAGCCGCCGAGATGCTCAAGGCGGATTTTGGCGTTACCTCTGATATCTGGTCTGCCACAAGCCTGAACGAGCTGGCGCGTGATGGGCAGGATGCCTTGCGCCACAATCGCCTTAACCCGCTCGCGCCAGAGGTGGTGCCCTATGTGACCCAGCAATTGTTGAAGGCCACCGGCCCGGTGATTGCGGCGACGGATTACATGAAGAACTATGCCGAACAGATCCGCGCCTTTGTGCCGGGCACGTTCACGGTGCTTGGCACCGATGGGTTTGGCCGGTCTGACAGCCGCGTCAACCTGCGCCGGTTCTTTGAGGTCGATGCCAACCACATCGCCGCCGCCGCCATGACCGACCTTTACAAGGCCGGTGCGGTGACCAAGGCGGATCTGCAAAAAGCGCTCAAGACATATGAAATTGACGGCAACAAGCCGAACCCGCGGTTGGTTTAAGCCCCAGGGAACGAGGAGATTAAAGACATGACTATCGAAGTGAAAGTTCCCGATATCGGTGATTTCAACGACGTGCCGGTGATCGGTATTCTGGTAAGCGTCGGTGATGTTGTCGCTGCCGAAGATGCGCTGATCGAGCTGGAAAGCGACAAGGCCACGATGGAGGTTCCATCCCCCGCAGCGGGCAAAGTGCTTGAGATAAGGGTGAGTGAGGGCGACCGGGTCTCGCAAGGGTCTCTGGTTATGGTTCTTGAAGGCGAAGGTGCCGCTGCTGCGCCTGCTCCTGCGTCCGCCCCCGCGCCCTCGGCCCCCGTTGCCGCGCCTGCGCCTGCCGCTGCGCCAGCGACCGTGACCGATGCCGGGTTCGGCAAGGCGCATGCAAGCCCGTCGATCCGGGCCTTTGCCCGCCAGTTGGGCGTTGACCTTAACAAGGTTAACGGCACCGGCCGCAAGGGCCGTATCCTGCGCGAAGATATCACTGCGACGTTCAAATCCACGGCCGCGCCTGTTGCTGCCGGTGGCGGCGCGCAGGGCGGCATGGGCATCCCGCCGATCCCGGCTGTGGATTTCTCGAAATTCGGCCCTGTCGAAAACATCGACATGCCCCGGATCAAAAAGCTGTCGGGTCCGGCGTTGCATCGCTCCTGGCTCAACATTCCGCATGTCACCCATAATGAAGAGGCCGACATCACCGACCTCGATAAGTATCGCAAAGAGCTTGATACGGCGGCCAAGGCCGAAGGCTATCGCGTGACGCTGCTTAGCTTTGTGATCAAGGCGAGCGTGTCGGCGCTCAAGACCCATTGGGAAGTGAATTCGTCGGTCCACCCCGATGGTGACAAGCTTATCAAGAAGGATTTTTACAACATCGGTTTTGCCGCCGACACGCCGAATGGCCTTATGGTGCCGGTGATCAAGGATGCGGATCGCAAAGGCCTTGTGCAGATCAGCAAGGAGTTGGGCGAGCTGAGTGCGCAGGCCCGCGAGGGCAAGCTCAAGGGGCCCGACATGACCGGTGCGACCTTTACGATTTCGTCGCTTGGCGGCATCGGGGGCACGTCCTTTACCCCCATCGTCAACGCGCCGGAGGTGGCGATTTTGGGTCTGACCCGCTCGAAAATGGCGCCGGTCTGGGATGGCGAACAATTCGTGCCGCGCAACATGCAGCCGATGTCGCTTAGCTATGATCATCGCGCCATCGACGGTGCATTGGCCGCGCGGTTCTGTGCCACGCTCAAACATCTGCTCGGCGATGTACGCCGGCTGATGCTGTAAGGGAGGGCACAGGATATGGAAGTCAAAGTTCCCGATATCGGTGATTTCAACGACGTGCCCGTGATCGGCATTCTGGTGGCCGTGGGTGACACGGTTGCAGCCGAAGACGCGCTTGTCGAGCTGGAATCCGACAAGGCCACGATGGAGGTTCCAAGCCCCGCCGCCGGCGTGGTGAAGGAGATCAGGGTCGCCGAGGGCGATCGCGTATCGCAAGGCTCGGTGATCATGGTGCTTGAAACCGCCGAGGCGGGCGAGGCCCCGGCGGCGGCCCCGGCGGCGGCACCAATGACCGCTGCGCCGACAAGTGTGGCGGCCACCGGCACGGCAAGCGGTGCGGGCGACATTCACGCCGAGGTGGTTGTGCTTGGCTCTGGTCCCGGCGGCTATACGGCGGCGTTTCGTGCCGCTGATCTTGGAAAGTCGGTTGTTCTGATCGAAAAGGACAGCAATCTTGGCGGTGTCTGCCTGAACGTGGGCTGTATCCCGTCAAAGGCGCTTTTGCATGCGGCCAAGGTTATCAGCGAGGCCGAGGAAATGGGCGCGCATGGCATCAGCTTTGCCAAACCCAAGATTGATATTGACGCACTGCGCGACTGGAAATCGAGTGTTGTCAACCAGTTGACTGGCGGCCTGTCTGGTCTTGCCAAGGGGCGCAAGGTGACTGTGGTCACCGGGTTTGGCACCTTCACCGGCCCCAACATGATCGAGGTTGACGGCGCCGAGGGCGAAAAGACCGTAAGCTTTGATCAGTGCATCATCGCCGCCGGGTCTGAACCCGTTACCCTGCCGTTCATCCCGCATGACGACCCAAGGGTGATGGATTCGACCGGCGCGCTTGAGCTGGCGGATGTTCCCAAGCGCCTTTTGATCCTTGGGGGCGGGATCATCGGCCTTGAAATGGCCTGTGTTTACGATGCACTCGGATCCAAAGTGACGGTGGTCGAATTCATGGATCAGCTGATGCCGGGGGCCGACAAGGATATCGTCAAGCCGCTGCACAAGCGGATCGAGGCACGGTACGAAAAGATCATGCTAAAAACCAAGGTCACCGCCATTGAGGCCCAGAAAAAGGGTCTTAAGGTCACGTTTGAAGACGACAAAGGCGAGACCACAAGTGACACCTTCGACCGTGTTCTTGTCTCGGTCGGCCGTCGCCCCAACGGCGCCAGGATCAATGCAGCGGCGGCGGGTGTCGCGGTGGACGAGCGCGGCTTTATCGCCGTGGACAGCCAGCAACGCACCGGCGTGAGCCATATCTTTGCGATTGGCGATGTGGTCGGCCAGCCGATGCTTGCGCATAAGGCGGTTCACGAAGGCAAGGTCGCGGCCGAGGTCTGTGCCGGTAACAACCGCCACTTTGATGCCCGCGTGATCCCTTCGGTCGCCTATACCGACCCCGAGGTGTCCTGGGTGGGGCTTACCGAAACCGAGGCCAAGGCCAAGGGCATCAAGTACGAAAAGGGCGTGTTTCCCTGGGCCGCGTCCGGGCGCAGCCTTTCGAACGGGCGCAGCGAAGGTATCACCAAGCTGTTGTTCGATCCCGAGGATGACCGCGTTATCGGCGCGTCGATTGTCGGCACCAATGCCGGCGATCTGATCGCCGAAGTCGCGCTTGCCATCGAAATGGGGGCAGATGCGGTTGACCTTGGCCACACCATCCACCCGCACCCGACATTGTCCGAAACAGTCAACTTCGCCGCCGAGATGTTCGAAGGAACAATCACAGACCTCATCCCGCCGAAAAAACGGAAATAGGCCGCCACGCCTTGGCATGAAAAAGGAGGACGTGGTGCCATGCCACGTCCCCCTCTGGTTTTCGGTGTCCCGGTCGGGTTAGCCCCGGCCAAGGCCCAAGGGCATATGCCGATTCACATCCTTGTAGAGCAGATAGCGAAACGGCCCCGGTCCACCCGCGTAACAGGCCTGCGGGCAAAAAGCGCGCAGCCACATGTAATCGCCGGCCTCGACCTCGACCCAATCCTGATTGAGGCGATAGACCGCCTTGCCCTCAAGCACATAAAGCCCGTGTTCCATCACGTGGGTTTCGGCGAAGGGGATGACGGCGCCGGGTTGGAAGGTGACAATCGTGACATGCATGTCATGGCGCAGATCGCTCGGGTCGACAAAGCGCGAGGTTGCCCATTTACCATCGGTGCCGGGCATCTCTGTTGGCGCGACCTCGGCCTCATTGGTGACAAAGGCTTCGGGCATATCAAGCCCCTCGACCGCCACATAGGCCTTGCGGATCCAGTGAAAGCGCACCGGCGTGCTGCTCTCGTTGCGCAGGCTCCACTTGGCGCGTGGCGGCAAAAAGGCATAACCGCCTTCGGCCATCGAATGGGGGGTGCCGTCAATCAAAAGGGTCATGCTGCCCTCGACGACGAAAAGCACGGCTTCAACCCCGGCCTCGGTTTCGGGCCGCTCGCTTCCGCCGCCGGGCTGAACCTCGGCGATATATTGCGAGAATGTCTCGGCAAAACCCGAAAGCGGGCGCGACAGAACCCAAAAGCGCGCACCCTCCCAGAAGGGTAAAAAGCTGGTGACGATATCACTCATCGTGCCTTTTGGAATGACGGCATAGGCCTCGGTGAACATTGCACGATCGGTTAAAAGTTGCGTTTGAGGCGGCAATCCGCCCGTCGGTGCATAATAAGTTCGCTTGGTCATTCTACCGCCTCTGAAAGAATATCTTCTATACTATCAAGTCGCGACTGACGGCTAAGACAAGGTGTTAAGCGGCCTGAAAGTTCTGAAGCTTTGTCTTGCGATAATTGAAAGTCGGGCTGAATACAATTTTTGACCACTTTAACTCGGCAACGGCAAGGCATTGTAAAGCACCCCAAACGCGCAAAATGCCCCTTACTCGATGAAACGATGCGCGCGCAACGCCGCCTAAGTCGGTTTTGAGCCCCTTTTGCCCGGCCTGAGTTCAATAGCAAAGCTCTGTTATGGTGAAGCTGAAGACATTCAGCAGCGCGGGTTTGCGGGGCACTCACGTCTTCAATCCGACGCCGACTGGCGACCACCGGATAATGTCGTGTTTCGTGCATTGGTGTTTCGCAAAGGCACGACGTCGTGGAATTTGCCGCTCGCGGTGAATTCGGGCAGTGCTCTGCTTTTTCGCACCGTGACATCCTCCAGTCCGTTATCGTGGAACACCTGTTGCACCGACTCGATGACCTCTTGAAAGACACGCCCTGCCGCCGCCTCATCTGCCAGCTTTAGTATCCACGCCGTGGAGCAAACCCTCCGACTTCCAGTCGGACCTGCTTCAGCGTGAAAGAATCGCTTTATGATCGTACCCTCAGAAAAATGAGCCGCAGCCGGGTCGGAGGCTCATTTTTCTGAGGGTACGATCATGCAATATGACACCGGCAAACACTGCGTTTTCTATC
>NZ_FWFJ01000078.1 GCF_900172365.1 Roseovarius gaetbuli | reverse complement strand
CCCATGTGCTGGTCTCGAAGTTCGACGACCACCTTCCGTTATATCGCCAGCACGAGATCTTCGAACGCATGGGGGCAGACATCCCCGAAAGCACGCTGGTCGGCTGGTGTGGCCGCGCCATGAAGACCCTGTCGCCGCTGATCGAGCGCATTGAGGCTGACATCATGGGCAGCGATTTGCTGCACGTAGATGATACGCCGATCCGGGTGTTGGACCGCTCCAAGAAAGACAAAGGGCTTGGCAAAGGTGTGAAGCAAGGCCGGATCTGGGCCTATGTGCGCGATCAGCGCCCATGGGCGGGTGCCGCGCCACCCGGTGCGGTCTATCGGTTCGCACCGAACTGGAAGGAAGAGCATGTCCTCAGCCATCTGGCCAATGCCCGCGGCATCCTGCAGGCGGACGGCTACAAGGGCTATGCCAAGCTTTACGAGCCTGAACCCAATAGTGGGCGGCGGTTGCGGGAGGCAGCCTGTTGGGCTCATCTGCGGCGTGACTTCCATGATTTTTGGACCTCGACAAAATCCGAGATTGCCCGCGAGGCGCTCGACCGGATCGGCAAGCTTTACGACATCGAGCGCGATCTCAACGGCCAGCCCGCTGACGTCCGCCATGCGACGCGTCAAAAGCTGAGCAAACCAAAGGTTGAAGCCTTTTTTGCCTGGTCCGAACAGCAACTCCTGCGCATTCCGGGCAAAAGCGATCTGGCCAAAGCTTTCCGCTATGGCCTTAGTCGACAGGAGGCCTTCAGCCTGTTCCTGACCGATGGCCGCGTCGCTATCGACAACAATCCTGCCGAGCGCGCCTTGCGTCCAATTGGCATTGGAAGGAAAAATTGGCTATTTGCAGGGGCCGATACCGGTGCGGAAACCCTGGCCCGCGCCATGACCATCATCGAGACCGCCAAACTCAACGGCCTCGATCCGCAGGCCTATCTCGCCGATATCCTCGACCGCATCCATGATCACAAGATCAACAGGCTCGACGAATTGTTGCCGTGGCAATTGGGCACCGTTGGCCGCTGCTGAAAACAGTCAAGCCGCCTAAGCTGCGGTATCAATGGCGCGGTTACCATTTAGACGCCGATTGAGGCCGATAAACGCGATCTGGACAGTGCACCTGTCCTTTCACTTCCAGGAGTAATCGGTTCACACGCCCATTTTCTCTTGAATGGCACTGAGACGGAGGACGAGGGTATCACATTTGGGGTAACTAGGGGCGTTTCAACCCTCCCTACAGGGGCATGTTCATAAATATTGGAAAACCCTCCAATTGTTTCTTTAGAGGTTACAATGAAACAATATTCTCCAGTCAAACATCCAGTAATCGAATCACTTAGACGGTTCTGGGCAGTCAAACTGACTAGGTTTTTGGGATGGGGTGGCGACGTTTCTCGCGCGCCAAACATGCCAATCAACACCATAGCGTGTTTAGGTTTGCCACTCACTTCTCTCTAGGTGGTAACTTCGTGAAGTATCTTCGGTTTGCCACACCGAAAATCGCACTTCCTATTGACTGGACATATGTTCTTTCTTCAACGTTGTGAGGGGAATGTGTCTTTTTGATGGCTGGAATTCAACTTCCATCGAAACATCAGGATTTCCCCTTTGAAGAGTTCAAAATACTTCTTTTGAGTGAACTGATAGCCGTAGTCGAAGATGTTTTGGTCGAATGATTGTGTTTCATTAGGCCACTTTGAAATTCTGGACGTTTATTCTCTCAGAAACCTTTGATCTCTGTAAACGCCTTGCGATTGGCTTGGTTACAGGAGTTTTCTAAATGAATTTCAGGGATAAATTTGAGCGCGATCTGAACGCAGAATTTCGCAAAGCTGATTTTACAACATTAGGTACTGATGCTTGGCATGTCTTCGCTTCGGGACATCCCTCTAGGCACGGCCTCTGGGCATCGACTGGGCACAAGGAGAAACTGAAGACGGCCTTCGGTGCCGAGTGGCTTTTCCCCACTTTTGGGATTACGCGGATAGATTCCCACTTCTTAAACAGCACCGCCCTCTCGCCATGGCCTAACGCAATACAGAGGACGCCAAACGCAGTGTCCTCCGCCATTTTTGGCGAGCAATTCGAAACAAACTTAACCGTCGGGACGGATCTTGAGGATTATGCGCCCGGCTCAACGGCAACCATCACCCTCAACGGCGTCGAGCTGGGCGGATCTGTCAGGTTCGAAATCGACCACTTGAATGCGGGTGCAGACGGTATTTACGCTACAGGTGACGAATTCACCTATGACATTGAAGGCGGCGAGGGTCATGATCCGTGGACCGTCACGGATGGCGGCGCGGGAGATCTGGACAACGAAGTAAACGGTTCTATCACCACAACATGGTACGTCAATCCGGACGACTCCCTAGACGAGACCTTCCTGTTGACGGCCGAAGTGGTGGACGCGGGCACCGACGGCATTATTGGGACGGAAGATGATATCGCAACGGGCGAGAGGGCAACCCACACTTTCACAGACTCTGCAGGATCCTATTCGCTCGACTTTCAGGCTGCAGACCCGGGAGACTACTTGGGCACCGGTAACGCATTCATTCCTTTCCCAGGCAATGTGATCGCTCCAATAGGTCGCGGAGATGGCAACGTTCAGATACCGAACGCCGACAGCGCCGGGGCCATTGAAAGCCTTAATCCAACCGACATGGCCTTGGGCCAAGTTGTCCCATTTGAACTTGCTATTACAGTTACAGGCCCCACAGAACCTGAAGGTGGCGTAATCACCGTTGTTATGGGGTGGAACATCGAGACGACGAATGGCGGTGATTTTGGTTATGACGATGTGCTTGGTGTTATAGGCGCCTTTATCGACACTAGTGACAGTTCTCATGTTGATCCGGGTGGGGATGCCACAGTTGATTCTTTCAGTTGGAGCGTTATCGGCGCTGAAATTGTGGGGGTCTTTACCATCTCTGGTCTGGATGAGGGGGACTCTGTCATCCTGGAACCCTGGTTGGTTCTTGATGACACCATTGCGGAAGGTATCGGAAGCAACGTTCAATCGCGTTTGATTGATGCTGCGACGGGACCTGACAACACTTTGAATGTCGCTCCAAATGGAACAATAAATTTAGTTTCCAGTGGAAGTACGGTTAATACCGGAAACCAGACGGTTCCTTTGCTGCAACCTCAAGATTTCTTTAACGCCAACGTAGATCTGGCGGTTACAATTTCTGACAACCCCGATCCAATCTTTCCGGGCGACACACTCGTGTTTACGGTTGAGGGCTCAAGCACGACAAGCTCGACATCTGTCGCCAACTCCGTCGTGGTGTATGCAGAGATTGACCCGAATGTCACTTTTGTTTCTGCAACAAATGGTGGTTTTGTAAACACCGATTCTGGAGACTCTATTCCCGATGGTGCAGTCCAGTGGGACGTCGGATCCCTTTTGCCGGGACAGATTGTTACTTTCGATGTGACGGTTACTGTTAATGAAGACGCCCCGACAGATGATTTGGCCGGTGAAGATTTAATTAGCTCAGCCACTATCACAACTATCTCCGATGACACAAACGCTGCCAATAACAATGATAGTGAACCGACCAACGTAATCGGCACCACAACCGTCACCCTCGACGATGTCACCGTCCTCGAGAACGGCACCATCACCTATACCGCCAGCGTCAACAACGCGCCCCAGGGGGCCTTCTCGGTCACCCTCGACAATGGCGTGGTGATCAATTTCGCAGACGGTGCCCTGACTGGCGCCTCAGAGCCGCAAAACGCCCAGGGCGAGGACCCCTATCTCGACGGCGAGACCTTCGACGTCACCATCGCCAGCACAGCGGGCGGCACCTTCGAGGCGCTCGACACAACCGACACCGCAACCGTCACCATCAACGACACCATCGACACCACAACCGTGACCCTCAACGACCCCACCGTCGATGAGGGCGGCAACGTCACCATCACGGCCAGCGTCGACAACGCCCCCCAGGGCGACCTGACCCTGACCCTGTCGAACGGCGAGAGCATCACCATCCTGAGCGGTGAGACATCCGGCCAGGTGAGTTTCCCGGCACCGCCGGACGATCCATACATCGACGCCGTCTCCTTCGATCTGACCATCACCAACGCCGCGGGCGGCAATTACGAGGACCTCAACACCTCAGATACCGCAACCGTCACCGTCAACGACACAACCGGCGGACCCGACGACCTCACAACCGTCACCCTCGACGATGTCACCGTCCTCGAGAACGGCACCATCACCTATACCGCCAGCGTCAACAACGCGCCCCAGGGGGCCTTCTCGGTCACCCTCGACAATGGCGTGGTGATCAATTTCGCAGACGGTGCCCTGACTGGCGCCTCAGAGCCGCAAAACGCCCAGGGCGAGGACCCCTATCTCGACGGCGAGACCTTCGACGTCACCATCGCCAGCACAGCGGGCGGCACCTTCGAGGCGCTCGACACAACCGACACCGCAACCGTCACCATCAACGACACCATCGACACCACAACCGTGACCCTCAACGATGTCACCGTCGATGGTGCATGCGATCTCGAAGGCTTGGGGAACCCAGGTAATGGCAAGCCTGTCGGCGGATCACCTTGGGATGGGATCACCGGTGCATCTGGGAATAACGATGGACCCAACGGCAATGGCTCTCCCAGCGCAAACCCGATGAATGGCCAGCGAGAAGACACCGAAGAAAACCAGCCTCCAGGTGCAGGTGGCCCAGGCCCCTCCACAGGTGGCAATAGTGCGGCAAATGATGCATCTACCGAGAGCGGCGAAGAAAATGGGACCAACCCCAGCAACCAGAATGGAACGAGCTTGTTGATATCCATCATAGCGACTGTCGACAACGCGCCCCAGGGCGACCTGACCCTGACCCTGTCGAACGGCGAGAGCATCACCATCCTGAGCGGTGAGACATCCGGATACGTGACCTTTGAACAAAGCGATGTCGACGTAGGTTCGTTTGACCTGACCATAATTGGCGCTGAGGGCGGCAATTACGAGCACCTCGACACATCCGACACCGCAACCGTCACCTTCGAAGACACATGCGCCCCAGATGGATCGGGGAACCCAGGTAATGGCAAGCCTGTCGGCGGATCACCTTGGGATGGGATCACCGGTGCATCTGGGAATAACGATGGACCCAACGGCAATGGCTCTCCCAGCGCAAACCCGATGAATGGCCAGCGAGAAGACACCGAAGAAAACCAGCCTCCAGGTGCAGGCGGCCCAGGCACTTCCACAGGTGGCAATAGTGCGGCAACCGATGCATCTACCGAGAGCGACCCGGCTGCCATCGGCATCAAGTATAACGATGTCGAAACTGATGGACCAGGTGTCCACACACCAGAAGGTTGGGGACGAAGCTTCAAATTGCTACAGTTCTGGGATGGAATGAAAGGCAATGAACAAGAAAGCTTCCTATACGGAGAGGTGCTCTACACTGTGGATGCCGATGGCGATGGCACTTTGAACCCAGACACACTAGGTCTGCTGGTTGGCGACTACAATCAAAACGGTACTGAAGATGCCGGCGAACAAACGCTCTTCATATCTCATGACGACGCGCTCGCTCTTGTGAACAATGAAGCGGATACTCCGAAACAAGACAAACGAGATGATTTGGCGCAGCAGACAGTGGCAACATGGTTGAATTATCTTGCTGGCAATAACCTTGGCGAGGATACAGACGAAGAGGACTCAATAACGCCGCGCGATTTCCTGAACGATTCCGTCTCCTGGCTTGTCGAATATGCATCAATTGATGAGTTGATATTCAATCTTCATGACGATCCAATCATTCGTAGTAAGGATGATGCATGGTCTGAAGGGGCAGAAATCATGAGCGCGTTGGATGAGTACAATAATCATGGTTCAGTCAATGATGTTAGCTTCGCTCTGGATACGGATGCCTTCTTCTTCCACTGAAGAGGGCTATCCGACCGTAAGTTAAGTGTAGATATGTAAGGACTCGCGGGACACCTTCTGTAAAATCCCAGTTTTGGGACGGAGGTAGATTCAATGACGAACGACGAACGCGACATTCGAGAAATTGCCACGTTACGTGGTTGGCATGGAGGCCTGTTTGAGTGCACATTTTGTCAGTCGGACGTTGCGCAAGATGGGCTTTGAGCCCCGGCTCATTCCCGCAATTGTCTGACGTCAGCTACCCCTGGGACAGATTTGAGGATTTGAATAACGGAGGATTTCTGGTTCATCTTATCGATTAGGAGATCGAGATGACGAAGAAGCCACAAACATCTAAAGAGGCCGCCGAGAAGGTGGTCAAGAACATCCGCCGTAAGACGCGGCAAACCTATTCAGCTGGGGAAAAGATCCGCATTGTCTTGGCAGGCCTGCGTGGTGAGGAAAGCATCTCGGTGCTGTGCCGCCATGAAGGGATCGCTGAACGTTTGTATTACAGCTGGTCGAAAGAATTTCTGGAGGCAGGCAAGCGGCGTCTGTCTGGGGACACTGCGCGTCAAGCGACCAACGATCACCTAACATGGCATGAAGTCGAAACAGGATCCTGTCTCATGCCAAAGCTTTTTGGGCTTGTCCGTTCTTTCGTTGGCCGGACTCTACACAAATGTAAGCGTCCGGTCTGGCCGCTTTACGGTGCGTTTTTCCACGGCAGCAGGTCATCGACGCGGTTGATTTTATAGTCTGGGATGCGGGCAAGTGTGTCGGCGAGCCATGCTTGCGGATCGATACCGTT
>NZ_FWFJ01000015.1 GCF_900172365.1 Roseovarius gaetbuli | reverse complement strand
ACATGAATTTCCAGAACTGGGGCCGTGTCAGTTTTTTGCGGAATTGTTCCTTCCCCGACAGCAATGCCCCGTGAACCTGGAAAATACTCTTCGCCAGATCTACACCAATCATTGTATCCTTCATTTTGCCGTCCTCTCCGTTAGATGGTCTACAGACCACCATCTTGGCACATTGCGATGCCGTCAGGGGAGGGCGGCAACCACCCCATCTTCAGTACCTGGAACAGCACATCGCTGATCCTACCGGCGCCAGCCGGTAGTGGTTCAGTATTTTTGGAACGATGAAAGTCTGAGCTGGGGCTTTCATCGTTCTTCAAATACTCAATTGCAATCGCTCGGACCGGGTTTGAGCTATCCGTTGTGCTGCGCGGTGGCGCGCCGCTCGGCGTTGAGTTTGCGGGTGTATCCGGATTGGATGATCTCGACCAGGAAGAGCACCACAACCGAGAAGTAGAAGGTCGACTTCGACATCGGCACCACCTCGTAGCCAAAGAACCGAAGCGCCAGCGTGTCGTCATGCACCGCATGCGCCGCCGCCTGTCCGGCCTCGCCCAAAAGAACCACGCCGACGATCAGCAGGATGAACAGGCCCAGCACCTCGTACATGCGGTTTTTCTGCAAGAACAGCGTCACCCCGTCGGCCAGAACAAGCATCGCCAGCCCCGAAAGCAGGATCGCGGCGGCGAGGATCGGGAACACCTTGGTGATGGCAAGCGCCGAGAGAACCGAGTCAAACGAGAAGATCAGGTTCATCATCACGATAAGCACCACGACCCGCGTCGCCGATTTGCCGGATTTGTTGCCCATGTCCGTATCCAGATGCTCGATCGAGAGCATGTGGCTTATCTCCTTGACGGCGGTGTAGATTATGAACACCCCGCCGAGGATAAAGACGCAGGTGGCAAAGTTGATCCCACCTTCGAGGATGCCGACCCAGTTGAACACGAAGAACGGCTCTGCCATCGCGTCAATCAGCCGGATCATCGCGAACAACAGCACAACCCGAAGCGCCACGGCGATGATGATGCCCCAGAACCGCACTGCTTTTTGGTGGGCAACCGGCGCGCGTTGCGATTCAATCGAGATGTACAAAAGGTTGTCAAACCCCAGAACCGCCTGCAGGAAACACAGCATCAACAGGTTACCAAGGTTTTCAAAAGTGAGAAGATCGGCCATCGCGCGGATCGTTTCCAATTACAGATTGGCCGCGTACCTAGCCCGGAAAGACCATAAGAACAAAGACTAATTGCGGGTAATAATCGAGGTTGCTGCTTGAACCCAGCCTTTCATCGTTCCCTAAATACTCAAATTCTGAGCTCTCATCCTGCGGCACGGTCCTTGTTGCGCGCGGCCATCACGTCTTGCCCCAGATGAAGTGTGTAGGCCTCAAGCTCGTGAAGCGCTTCTTGCGCCGCCTCGGGCGCGTGTGCCTCAAGCGCGTCGGCGATGCGGGTGTGCAGGCCGACAATCGCTTCGCGCGAGCGGGCGGTGAAGGTGATCATGTTCATCAGCGGCTGCATCGCCTCGACCGCGCCTGCAAGCTGATAGGACAGCACCGGGTTGCCCGCGCCATCAACAAGTGCGCGGTGAAAGGCCACGTCAGAAGCGCAAAAGCTCTCGTCGCTGAGGCCCGGCTGACCCTGCCGGTGGATTTCGGCACGCATCGTGGCCAGAATATCGGCGGTGCGCCGCTCTGCCGAAAGCGTTGTACAGGCCCGCTCAAGCGCATAGCGCGCCTCACAGGCGACATCAAAGCTGATGGCGTTCATCGACAAGAGAAGCGTGGCGGTGGTGATCTGATCGCCGTAAGCCTCTTCATAGCTCAGGCGATTGACGAACGCCCCGCCAAAGGCGCCCCGCTGTGTGCGGATCAGCGATTGCGCCGCCAGTCGCTTGAGTGCCTCGCGCACGGTCGAGCGTGAGACCGCGAACTGATCGGCAAGCTCTGCCTCCGAGGGCAGGCGCTGATCGACGATCATGTCTCCGCTGACGATGGCGTCGCGGATCGCCTTGGCGATCTGTGCCGAGAGGTCGGCCTTGTTGTCGGGATCAATTTTCATTTGTCATACATTTAATTGTCTGACATTTTCTTTGCAAGCTATGATTCGCGAGGAATGGCGATGTTTTCAACCCAGGTAAGGCGGATGACGGGGGTGCACTGGCTGACGCTGTTCGGCCTGATCGCCGCAGCCTGGGGCCTGCTTTACGCCATGGCGCTGCCCGAAGATCTGCGGGCGGGGGCGGTTCTCTATGGCGGAGATTTCCTTGCCAGCCTGTGCATCGTGACCCCCGACGCCGCCGGGTTCTGGCGCATAACGGTGATGTGGGCGCTGATGTCGGCGGCGATGATGGCGCCCACGGCCTTGCCGGCTTTTGCCACTTACGACGACCTGTCACATACCGGCCAGACGCGGTTTGGCCTGCTGGTTGCAGGTTATATGGTGGTCTGGCTTGGCTTTTCCCTGCTGGCGGCGGGCGCGCAGATGGCGCTGTTTCAGGCCGAGCTGATCAGCGCCTTCGGCGACAGCCGCTCGGGCGCTTTCTCGGCGACGCTTCTGGCGGTGGCGGGGCTGTATCAGTTCAGCCCGGCGAAAGAGGCCTGCCTTTCGAAATGCCGCCGACCGCTGTCGTTCTTCATGCAGTATTGGGATGAGGGCGCTTGGCGCAACGGCGTGCGGCTTGGGCTTGTGTGCCTTGGCTGTTGTTGGGCGCTGATGATGCTGGCCTTTGTCGGCGGCGTGATGAACATCGCTTTCATGGGATTGGCGACCTTGATCATGGTGCTGGAAAAGCTGCCTGATCTGGGCCGCTGGCTGACCCGGCCGCTTGGTGTCGCTCTTTTGGCGGGGGCGGCGTGGGTCTTACTGACAACACTATAATCTGGAGGAGGCCGCAACATGGCACTGGACGAACTGGGCACTGTGCCCTGGACCATCAAGGGGGAATTGATCCTCAACTGTAACTGCACGGTCTTTTGCCCCTGCGTTGTCAGCCTTGGCAAACACCCGCCCACCGAGGGCTATTGCCAGGCCTGGGCCGGTGTGCGGATCGACGAGGGCCAGTATGGCGATCTCGACCTCGGCGGGCTTAATGTCGGGCTGATGCTGGAAATTCCGGGTCTGATGGGGCGCGGCAACTGGAAGGTCGCGGCCTATATCGACGAGCGCGCCGATGATGCGACCTATGAGGCGCTGATCAATATCTTCAGCGGCAAGGCGCGCGGCACGACGGGGCTGTTCAGCGCACTGGTCAGCGAATTCCTCGGCGCCGAGCGCGCGCCGGTGGTGTTTGAGACCGAAGGCAAGGCGCGCCGCCTGATGGTCGGCAAGAAGATCCAGGGCGAGGTGGTGCCGGTTGAGGGCAACAAGGGCGAGGATATCGTCGTGACCAACACCGAATACTGGATGGGGCCGGATATCACCGTTGCCACCGCCACCAAGGGGCGCGTGCGCGCCTTTGGCCGGGTCTGGGATTTTGACGGCCGCAGCGCCGAAATCTGTCAGATTGATTGGAAAGGTCCCCGCTGATGGCGCTACTTTCGCCCTCGCGCCGGTTGCGCCGCACGCCGTTTTCCGACGGTGTCGAGGCGGCCGGCGTCAAAGCCTATACGGTCTATAACCACATGCTCCTGCCGACGGTGTTCCGCTCTGTGCAGGAGGATTATCACCACCTCAAGGAGGCGGTGCAGATCTGGGATGTGGCCTGTGAACGTCAGGTCGAGCTGCGCGGCCCCGATGCCGGGCGCCTGATGCAGATGCTGACCCCGCGTGATCTGCGGGGCATGACGGTGGGGCAATGTTACTATGTGCCCATCGTCGATGAGACCGGCGGAATGCTCAACGATCCGGTGGCGGTCAAGCTGGCCGAGGACCGCTGGTGGATTTCGATTGCCGATAGCGATCTGCTCTATTGGGTCAAGGCGACGGCACATGGCTGGCGGCTTGACGTTCTGGTGGATGAGCCGGACGTAAGCCCGCTGGCCATTCAGGGGCCGAAAGCCGACGATCTCATGGCGCGGGTGTTTGGGGACAGCGTGCGCGATGTGCGGTTTTTCCGCTATGGCATCTTTGATTTTCAGGGCCGTGACATGGTGATTGCGCGCTCGGGCTATTCAAAGCAGGGCGGGTTCGAGATCTATGTCGAGGGTGGCGATATCGGCATGCCGCTCTGGCACGCGCTTATGGAGGCGGGCAAAGACCTTGATGTGCATGCCGGCTGTCCCAACCTGATCGAGCGGATCGAGGGCGGCTTGCTGAGCTATGGCAATGACATGACCGACGATCACACGCCGCATGAATGCGGGCTGGGCAAGTTTTGCAACACCCATACCGCGATTGGCTGTGTCGGGCGCGATGCCTTGCTGCGGGTCGCCAAGGAAGGCCCGGTGCAGCAGATCCGCGCGATCGAGATCGACGGCCCGGCGGTGCCCGGCTGTGACCGGTGGTGGCCGGTCACGGCAAATGGCAAGCGGGTCGGGCGGGTCAGTTCGGCGGCCTGGTCGCCGGATTTCGACACCAATGTCGCCATTGGCATGATCCGTATGACCCATTGGGACGCAGAGACCGAAGTGACCGTCGAGGCACCCGACGGGCCGCGCGCGGCGCGGGTGCGCGAAACATTCTGGGCCTGAGCACCCTGAGACTCATCCGGGACTGAGGGGCTCTGCCCCTCAGACACCCCGGGATATTTTTAGCCAGAAGAAGCAGGGCGCAAGCTCTGCCAAGGAAAGGAAAGCGACATGTTCAACGCATTGGTTGTTGAGAAGGACGAAGAAAGCGGCAAGACGAGCGCGGCCGTCAAGCAGATCGGGCTTGATGATCTGCCCGAGGCCGAGGTGACCGTCGCGGTCGACTATTCCACGGTGAATTACAAGGATGGCCTTTGCATCGGGCCGGGCGGCGGGCTGGTGCGCAAGTACCCGCATGTGCCGGGCATTGATTTTGCAGGCACCGTCGAAGAGAGTTCGGATGACCGCTATAAGCCCGGTGACAAGGTTGTCCTGACCGGCTGGCGCGTCGGCGAGGCCCATTGGGGCGGCTATTCGCAAAAGGTGCGGGCAAAGGCCGATTGGCTTGTGCCGCTGCCCGAGGGGTTGAGCACACGTCAGGCGATGGCGGTGGGCACGGCGGGCTTTACCGCGATGTTGGCAGTGATGGCGCTTGAGGATCACGGGCTGGTGCCCGGGCATGGGCCGGTTCTTGTGACCGGGGCCGCGGGCGGTGTCGGTTCTGTTGCGACCGCGATCCTGGCCAATCTTGGCCATGAGGTTGCGGGCGTGACCGGGCGCCCCGAGACGGCGGATTACCTCAAATCCCTTGGCGCCACGCAGATCGTTGCGCGCGAAGAGATCAACGAGACCGTCAAGCGCCCGCTTGAGGCCGAGACATGGGCGGGCTGTGTTGATGCCGTAGGCGGCGATATGCTGGCGCGGGTGCTGGGGCAAATGAAATACGGGGCCAGCGTGGCGGCCGTGGGTCTTGCCGGTGGCGCCGGTCTGCCTGCGACGGTCATTCCGTTCCTGCTGCGCGGTGTGAACCTTTTGGGCATCGATTCCGTGATGCAGCCCTATGAAAACCGTTTGCGCGCCTGGGAGCGGATCGCAAAGGATCTGCCGATGGACAAGCTTGAGGCGATGATCGTGCCCGCCACCCTTGGCGATCTTCCGGGGCTTGGCCGCGATATCCTCAAGGGGCAGGTCAAGGGCCGCGTCGTGGTTGACGTGAACGCCTGAAGTGAGCCTTGATTTGCCGCCCCCCGCGTGGTTATTTGCCACCCGGGGGGGCGGTTTCATGAGTGATCACGCAGACATCAGCATTCGCCTTGCGCGCGAGAGCGATAACGATGCCCTCTGGGGCATTCTGCGTGACGTGATCCGCGCCGGCGATACCTATACCTATGATCCCGGTCTGACCCGCGACGCGAGCCTTGATCTGTGGACCGTTGCGCCGCGCGCCACCTATGTGGCCGAGGTGGCCGACGAAATCATAGGCACTTATTTCATCAAGACCAATCAGCAGGGCGGCGGCGCGCATGTCTGCAACTGCGGCTACATGGTGGCGCCGGGCGGGCGCGGGCGCGGGCTTGCGGCGGCGATGTGTCGGCACAGTCAGACGCAGGCGCTTGCGCTTGGGTATCTGGCGATGCAGTTCAACTTTGTGGTCACGACTAACCTTGGGGCGGTGCACCTTTGGCACAAGCTTGGGTTTGAGACGGTTGGCCGTCTGCCGCGTGCCTTTGCGCATCCGACCCAAGGGTTTGTGGATGCCTTGGTGATGTACAAGTGGCTGGCCGAGGATGTCGGCTAGGCCTCCGCCAGGCGGATATCACCGGCGAGGCGCAGAGCATCCATGCTCTTGGCCGAGGGCTTTCTTTTAAAACTCCGATCTTGCATTTGGCGGCGGGCGTGCTTGCGGTCTGTCTGACGGTGTCGTGACACGCTCGCGACTGGCGGGCGTCCGGCTTTGTGGGGCAGGGGGCTGCGCAATATGGGAAATGATGGCACTGGTCGGCGGTTTTGGTGACCGGAATACGAATCACCTTGCCGTGAAGGGCTTTATTTCCTGATGTTTTGCGCATAAATCCAAGGTTGATGCGGGTTTTCAGTATGGGAAATGATGTCCCTTCCTCAAAGTCTTCAGGATTAAATGGGAAATTGGGGGATATTTTTTCAACGCGAATGATCTGCGCATATGTTGTGGCCTTTCCTGCCTGTGCCTCTATATGAGGTGCTAAAGTGACGAAAGATGCCGCATCATCTTGTTTTTAAGGGGTCGAAAAAACGGCATCCTGTGCCGCTTGGGTCAAAAAATCGTTGCGTCCCATGAATTCCCAATGTACCAATAGTTACACGATGAGGACGGGAACAAATAGGGGCGCTCAAGACCCCGAAACACACTCCCAAGTCAGGTTTCATACAGGCACCCCGCTTTCATCGAACACAGAGATCCGGCGCGCGAGCGAGCAGACATCCCCCCAGGTGGCGCGCGCAGCTGGACACCCCGCACAGCGGGACGAGGGAGGCGGGTTGATCAGTGGCAGCAGATCAACCCGCCCTTTCGCGTCTTAGGGGCCAAATATTTCAACGGGGCTAGCATGGGGGCCAACGGTAAAGTGGGTCGCAGATTCAGAGGTGAAGGCCACCACAAGGTTGATGCGAAGGGCAGGGTGTCTATCCCGGCCCCGTTTCGCCGTGTGATCGAGGCCTCTGATCCGAACTGGACCGAAGGCCTGAGCCCCGAGCTTGTCATCGTTTATGGCGATCACCGCCGCAGCTATCTTGAATGCTATACCATCGAGGCCATCGAAGAGGTCGACGACAAGATCGACGCTCTGCCGCGTGGCTCGATCGAGCGCAAGATGCTGCAACGGTTGTTTCACGGCCAGAGCTTTCCCACCAGCGTGGACGAGACCGGGCGCCTCGTGCTGCCGGCCAAGCTTCGCAAGAAGATCGGGCTTGAGAATGAGGCGTTCTTTATCGCCGCGGGCGACACCTTTCAGATATGGAAGCCCGAAACCTATGAGCAGGAAGAGCTGTTGAAAACCGAAAGCTGGCTGGACGAGCTGCCAGAGGATTTTGACCCGCTTATCCTGTTGGATCGCGCGAAAGGGGACTAAGCCATGGCACCTGCGGCCCCCCCGATTGATCCTGCCCCCCATGTTCCGGTTCTGTTGCGCCCTTTGCTGGCCGCTGTTGCGCCGGTCACCGGTGTCTGGCTTGATGGCACGCTTGGCGCCGGGGGCTATGCGCGTGGCTTGCTTGAGGCGGGCGCGGATCAGGTGATTGGCGTGGATCGTGACCCGCTTGCGCTTGAAATGGCAGAGGTCTGGGGCGCGCAATATGGCGACCGCCTGCGCCTTGTGCAGGGCAATTTCTCAAAGCTTGACGAATACGCGGAAAACCTGAGCGGCGTGGTGCTAGATCTTGGCGTGTCCTCGATGCAGCTTGACCAATCCGAGCGCGGCTTTTCCTTCATGCGCGACGGCCCGCTTGATATGCGGATGAGCCAGCACGGCCCAAGCGCCGCCGATCTGGTCAATAGCGCCGAGGAAAGCGACCTGGCAAATATCCTGTATCTTTACGGCGAAGAGCGCGCGAGCCGCCGGATTGCCCGCAACATCGTGCGGGCGCGCGAACAGGCGCCGATTGAAACCACCCTGCAACTTGCCGGGATCATTGAGAAATCCTTGCCGCGCTCCAAGCCGAACCAGGCCCATCCCGCGACCCGCAGCTTTCAGGCGATCCGCATTGCGGTGAACGATGAATACGGCGAACTCATTGCCGGGCTAGAGGCGGCTGAACGCGCGCTTGCGCCCGGCGGACAGCTTGCGGTGGTGACCTTTCATTCGATCGAGGACCGCATGGTCAAACGCTTTATGCAGGATCGCTCCGACGGCGGCGGCGGCGGAAGCCGTCACGCCCCCGAGCTTGAGCGCAGCGCGCCGCAATTCATCCTCAAGACCCGCAAGGCGCTTGGCCCCGACCCGCAGGAATTGGCGGAAAACCCGCGCTCGCGCAGCGCCAAGCTGCGCGTGGCCGTCCGCACCGAGGCCCCGGCGGGCCAGACCGACCGCAAGGCGATTGGCATGCCCATCCTGAAAGGGGGCCACTGATGCGTAGCTTTTTCTGCGCCCTGACCGCGCTTGCCGTGATCGGTCTGGCGTTCTGGGCCTACCGCGAGAATTACCGCACCCAAGAGGCGCAAAGCCATGCCCAGAGCCTGCAATCCCAGATCGGCGAGGCGCGCCAGCGTCTGCGCGTGCTCAACGCTGAATGGGCCTATCTGAACAGGCCGTCGCGGTTGATGGATCTGGTCGAGATCAATTACGACAAGCTCGGGCTTTTGCCGCTGCAACCCTATCAGTTTGGCAAGATTGATCAGGTCGCCTATCCGGCGCCGCCGCTTTTGCCGATCACCGACCCGGTGGATGTCTCAAGCATGGAGCAACAGCCATGATCCGCACACCCCTGCGCCCGCTGGCGCGTATCCTTGACGCGCGCAACCGTGGCGAAAACCCCGATGCCATCGAGCGCGAGAACATCCGCCTGCGCCATGAGGACATGCGCGACCGGGCACGCCGCCGCGCCGAGGGCCGACTTTTGGTGCTCGCGGTGATGTTCTTTGGTGCCTTCGGTGTGGTCGGCGGGCGCATGGCCGTGCTGGCCAGTTCCGAGCCGGGCGAGCCGCGCACAAGCGTGGCGGGCGCGCAAATTCAGGCGCAGCGCGCCGATATCGTCGATCGCGAGGGCCGCATTCTTGCGACCAACTTTGACACCCATAGTCTTTATGCTCAGCCCCAGCAGATGGTCGACCCCGAGACCGCCGCCGAAAAGCTGGCCGCGATTTTCCCCGATCTCAAGCAGGACGACCTGCTCAAGGATTTCACCGGCAAGCGCAAGTTCCTCTGGATCAAGCGCAAGCTGAGCCCCGAGCAAAAGCAGGCGGTGCATGACATCGGCGAGCCGGGCCTGTTGTTCGGGCCACGCGAAATGCGGCTTTACCCGAACGGGAAACTGGCCGCGCATGTGCTTGGCGGGGCCGGCTTTGGCCGCGAGGGCGTGCATGCGGCCGAGGTGATCGGCGTTGCGGGCATCGAGCGGTTCTTTGACGAGCGCCTGCGCGATCCGGCGCGTGCGCACGAGCCGCTGACGCTTTCGCTTGATCTCTCGGTGCAGGCCGCGATGGAGCGGGTGCTTTACGGCGGCATGAAGATCATGAACGCCAAGGGCGCGGCCGGCATCCTGATGGATGTGCATAGCGGCGAAGTGGTGGCCGTGGCCTCGCTTCCCGATTTTGACCCCAATGACCGCCCCGCCCCCCCGGTATCCGGAAGCCCCGGCGACAGCCCGCTGTTCAATCGTGCGGTGCAGGGCGTCTACGAGCTTGGCAGTACCTTCAAGGTCTTTGCGGTCGCGCAGGCGCTCGAACTTGGGCTGGTGTCGCCCGGCACGATGATCGACACCACAAGCCCGATGACCTGGGGCCGGTTCAAGATTCGCGATTTCCACAATTATGGCCCGGAACTGAGCGTGACAAAGGTGATCGTCAAATCCTCGAACGTGGGCACGGCGCGCATGGCGATGGAAATCGGCGGCACCCGCCAGCGTTCGTTTCTGGAGCAGCTTGGCTTTATGGAGCCCTCGCCGCTTGAGATTTCCGAGGCCTCGCGCTCCAAGCCGCTGTTGCCGAAGAACTGGTCGGAACTCTCGACCATGACGATTTCCTATGGTCATGGCCTCTCGACCACGCCGATGCACCTTGCCGCCGCCTATGCCACGATTGCCAATGGCGGGCGCAGGGTAACGCCGACCTTGCTGCGCACGCCCGATGCCCAACCCGGCGAGCGGGTGATCTCGACCCAGACCTCGGCCGCGATGCGCAATATGCTGCGCGAAGTGGTGACCGACGGCACCGCCAGCCTTGGCGAGGTCGCGGGCTATGCGGTGGGCGGCAAGACCGGCACCGCCGACAAGCCAAAGGAAAACGGGGGCGGCTATCACAAGGACAAGGTCATCGCGACCTTTGCCAGCATGTTCCCGGCGCATGATCCGCAATATGTGCTGGTCGTGACGCTGGACGAGCCGGTCGAAACCTCGGGCGATGAACCGCGCCGCACTGCCGGCTGGACCGCCGTGCCGATTGCCGCCGAAATCATCCGCCGCGTCGCCCCGCTCATGGGGTTGCGCCCCGAGATTGAACCCGCAGAATTGGCTGTTATAAGGCAGACATCGAATTAGAGCATGTTGCTCAAAAGTGGGAACCGGTTTTGAGCTTCTCGAACATGCGACATCATTAGGTTGGAGAAAGGCGCGTGAATGCGAATGAACGCGGCACGCTCCAAGCCAGGACAGGGCAGCGCGGTGGGGCAGATACGATCATTGGCAGAGTTGGGCCTGACCGCACAGGGCGGTCGGCAGGCAGAGATTACCGGGCTAAGCGTCGATAGCCGCACGGTTCGGACAGGTACGCTGTTCGCGGCCCTGCCGGGCACCAAGGTGCATGGCGGCGAGTTCATCAAATATGCCTTGCGGATGGGGGCGGGCGCGATCCTGACCGATGCACAGGGCGCGCGTATTGCCCATGAGGAACTCGCCGCAAGCGACGCCGCGCTGATCATTGCGCAGGACCCGCGCCAGACGCTGGCCTATGCCGCCGCGCTCTGGTTCGGCGCCCAGCCCGAAACCATGGTCGCGGTGACCGGCACCAACGGCAAGACCTCTGTCGCCACCTTTACCCGCCAGATCTGGGAGGGGCTCGGCTTTGAGGCGGTCAATCTTGGCACCACCGGCGTCGAGGGCGCCTATAGCGCGCCGATGACCCATACCACGCCCGAGCCGATCACCCTGCATCGCCTGTTGGCCGACTGCGAGAGCGCGGGCGTGACCCACGCGGCGATGGAGGCCTCAAGCCACGGTCTTGCGCAAAGCCGCCTTGACGGGGTGCGCCTTGCGGCGGCGGGGTTTACCAACTTTACCCAGGATCACCTCGATTATCACGCCAGCTTTGAGGAGTATTTCAACGCCAAGGCCGGGCTTTTCGCCCGCGTTCTGCCCGAAGAGGGCGTGGCGGTGATCAATGTCGATGATCCGCGCGGCGTTGACATGGCCGAGATCGCCGCTGATCGTGGTCAGGATATCATCACCGTGGGCCGCCGCGATGGCGCCGACCTTCGCCTTATGGCGCAACGTTTCGATCCCACCGGTCAAGTGCTGCGGTTTGACTGGGAAGGTCATGTGCATCAGCTCCGGCTTGACCTGATCGGCGGGTTTCAGGCGGAAAACGTCCTTTTGGCGGCAGGGCTTGCCATCGGTGTCGGCGCCGATGCCGATCGGGTGTTTGAAACCTTGCCTGCCATGAAGACCGTGCGCGGCAGGATGCAACTTGCCGCGACGCGTGAAAACGGCGCGGCGGTATTTGTCGATTACGCCCATACGCCCGACGCGGTGGCGACCGCGATCAAGGCGCTGCGCCCGCATGTCATGGGCCGACTGATTGCCATTATCGGGGCGGGGGGCGATCGCGACGCCGCCAAGCGCCCGCTGATGGGGCAAGCGGCGTGTGAGAATGCAGATGAGGTGATCGTGACCGATGACAACCCGCGCTCGGAAGACCCGGCCGTGATCCGCGCGGCGGTGATGCAGGGCTGTCCCGGTGCGCAAGAGGTCGGCGACCGCGCGCTTGCGATCCTGCGCGGGGTCGACGCGCTTGGGCCCGGTGACGCGCTTTTGATTTGCGGCAAGGGCCATGAGACCGGCCAGACCGTGGGCGATGACGTGCTGCCGTTCGACGATGTCGAACAGGCCAGCGTCGTGGTTTCGGCGCTTGACGGGGGCCTCGCGTGACGCTCTGGAGTGCAGCCGAGGCCGCCGCCGCCACCGGCGGGCGCGTCGTTGGCGATTGGCAGGTGAATGGCGTCTCGATTGACACGCGCACCCTGCAGGCGGGCGATTTGTTCGTGGCGCTCAAGGCGGCGCGCGATGGTCACGACTTTGTCGCCCAGGCCCTTGCCGGTGGCGCCGACGCCGCGCTTGTTAGCCATGTACCAGAGGGCGTTGCGCCCGATGCGCCGCTGTTGATTGTCGAGGATGTTTTAGCGGGTCTTGAGGCCCTGGGGCGCGCCGGGCGCGCGCGCACCAAAGCGCGGGTCGTGGCGGTGACCGGATCGGTCGGCAAGACCTCGACCAAGGAAATGCTGCGCGATGTCTTGTCGACGCAGGGCCGCACCCATGCCGCCGAGGCCAGTTACAACAATCACTGGGGTGTGCCGCTGACGCTGGCGCGGATGCCGGTCGATACCGACTTCGCCGTGATCGAGATCGGCATGAACCATCCCGGCGAGATCGCCCCGCTGGCCCGCATGGCGCGCCCGCATGTGGCGATGATCACCACCGTCGCTGCCGCCCATCTTGAGGCCTTCGAGAATATCGAGGGCATCGCCCATGAAAAGGCCGCGATCTTCGAGGGGCTGGAGCCGGGTGGCGTCGCGGTGATCAATGCCGATCTTGAGACCACGCCGATCCTTTTGGCCGCCGCGCGCGCGCAGGGTGCGCAAATCCTGACCTTCGGCAAGGGGGGCGAGGCCGCGCGTTTGCGCGAGGCGACCCTTTCCGACGACAAGACCGTGGTGCAGGCCGAGGTGAACGGCGTCGCGACCCTTTTCAAGATCAACAGCGCCGGGCGGCATTTTGCCATGAACGGGCTTGGCGTTCTGCTGGCCGTGGCGGCGCTTGGTGGCGATGGCGACATGGCCCCGCTTGACCTTGGCCGCTGGAGCCCGCCCGCCGGGCGCGGCACCCGCGAAACGCTGGCGCTTGATCCGGCGGACGAGGATCTGACGCTCGATATGATCGACGATGCGTTCAACGCCAACCCGACCTCGATGGCCGCAGCGCTTGAGGTGCTGGCCGCTGCCACGCCGCGCGACGGGGTCGGGCGGGTCACGAAGGGACGCCGGATTGCCATTCTGGGCGATATGCTTGAACTTGGCCCTGATGAAATCGCGCTCCATGCCGATCTTGCAGCGCTGCCCGAGATCGACAAAATCGACGAAATTCACTGTGTCGGGCCGCGCATGCGTGCCCTTTGGGAGGCCTTGCCCGAGGCCCGGCGCGGAAAATGGCGCGAAACGGCCGAAGAACTGGCAGATCAGGCGCATCGCGTGATAGACGCGGGCGATGTCGTGCTGATCAAGGGCTCCAAGGGGAGCCGGGTCAGCCTTGTGGTTGAGGCGCTGCGGCGCGCGGGGCGTGGCCCTTTGAAAGGAAACAGGTAGATGCTTTATTGGTTGACCATCTGGTCGGATGGCGGGGATTTCTTCAACCTGTTTCGCTATATCACCTTTCGCGCCGGCGGGGCCTTCATGACCGCGCTTATCTTTGGATTCCTGTTCGGTCAGCCGCTGATCAACGTGCTGCGTCGCCGTCAGGGCAAGGGCCAGCCGATCCGCAGCGACGGGCCCGAAAGCCATTTCGCCAAGTCGGGCACGCCGACCATGGGCGGCTTGCTTATCGTGGGGGCACTTGTCACCTCGACGCTGCTTTGGGCGCGGCTTGATAACCCCTATGTCTGGCTGGTGCTGTTTGTGACGCTGGCCTTTGGATTGATCGGTTTTGCCGATGACTATGCCAAGGTCAGCAAGCAGAACGTATCGGGCGTGTCGGGCAGGGTGCGCCTTGGGCTTGGCTTTCTGATCGCCCTGATCGCGGCCTATTGGGCGACCTATCATCACCCCGGCGAGCTTCAGTATCAGCTGGCGCTGCCGGTGTTCAAGGATGTGCTGTTGAACATGGGGATATTCTTTATTCCCTTCGCGATGTTCGTGATCGTGGGCGCGGCCAATGCGGTCAACCTGACCGATGGGCTTGACGGGCTGGCGATCATGCCGGTGATGATCGCCTCAAGCGCGCTTGGCATCATCGCCTATGCGGTGGGGCGGGTCGATTTTACCGACTACCTTGGCCTGCATTACGTGCCGGGCACCGGGGAAATCCTTGTGTTCGTGGCCGGGCTTGTCGGCGGGGGCCTTGGGTTCTTGTGGTATAATGCGCCGCCTGCGGCGGTGTTCATGGGCGATACCGGATCGCTGGCGCTTGGCGGCGCTTTAGGCGCGATTGCGGTCGCCACCAAGCACGAGCTGGTGCTTGGCATCGTCGGCGGGCTTTTCGTGGCCGAAGCGCTGAGCGTGATCATTCAGGTGCTTTACTTCAAACGCACCGGCAAGCGGGTGTTCCTGATGGCGCCGATCCATCATCATTATGAAAAGAAGGGCTGGGCCGAGCCAACGATCGTGATCCGCTTCTGGATCATCGCGCTTGTTCTGGCGATGATCGGTCTGGCGACGCTGAAGCTGCGCTAGAGCATGTTGCTCAAAAGTGGGCACCGGTTTTGAGCGTCGACAACATGCGACATGCGCTAAGGGGCCTGCGACGGCTCTGGTCAAGCGCAGGCATCTGCGCTAGCGATTGGGCCGGTCGAATGAGGGGCGGGCAGCATGATACCAGTCAGAGGAGTTGAGGGCGCACGGATTGGCGTGCTTGGGCTTGGGCGTTCGGGCCTGTCGGCGGCGCGTGCCTTGCGCGCGGGCGGGGCAGAGCCGGTGTGTTGGGATGACAATCCCGAGGCGCGTGAGCGGGCGGAGGCCGAAGGCTTTGAGGTGGCCGATCTGTCGCATCCGCGTGCCTTCGAGACGATTGCCAGCCTGATTGTCAGCCCCGGAATTCCGCATCTTTATCCCAGCCCCAACAAGGTTGTCGCCGCCGCGCAAGAGGCCGGCGTGCCGGTTGATAACGATATCGGGCTGTTCTTTCGCTCGCTGGCCCTGCCGGAATGGGACAATTTCGATCTCGCCCCGCGGGTGATCGCGGTGACCGGCAGCAATGGCAAGTCGACCACCTCGGCGCTTATTCATCACCTGTTGCTTGAAGCGGGTAAGTCGGTGCAGCTTGCGGGCAATATCGGGCGCGGAGTGCTTGATCTGGACCCGCCGGGGGATGGTGGGATCGTGGTGCTTGAGCTGTCGAGCTATCAGACCGACCTTGCGCGCGCCCTGACGCCGGATGTGGCGGTGTTTACCAATTTCTCGCCCGATCATCTTGATCGCCACGCCGGGCTTGGCGGCTATTTCGCGGCCAAGCGACGGCTTTTTGCCGAAGGTGGGCCGGATCGGGCCATCATCGGAGTGGACGAACCCGAGGGGCGATACCTTGCCGGGCAATTGAGCGAGGGGCCAGCCGATGACCGGGTGATCCGGGTCTCGGTCGAGCGCAAGCTGTCTGGCCCCGGCTGGAGCGTGGGCGCGCGCAAGGGGTTTCTGAGCGAATATCGCAAGGGCAAGCAGGTCGCCTCGATTGATCTGCGCGCTGTGCCCGGCCTGCCGGGCGCGCATAACCATCAGAACGCCTGCGCCGCCTATGCCGCCTGTCGCACGCTTGGGCTTGCGCCGAGGATCATTGAGCAGGGCTTTGCCAGTTTTGCGGGGCTACCGCATCGCAGTCAGAGGATTGCCGAGAAGGATGGCGTGATCTTTGTCAATGACAGCAAGGCCACCAATGTCGACAGCGCGCTCAAGGCCTTGCAGGCGTTTGAGAATGTGCGCTGGATTTGTGGCGGGCTTGAGAAAGAGGGTGGTTTGGCCGCGCTTGCCCCCGGTCTGGCGCATGTGCGCAAGGCCTATGTGATCGGGCGCGAGGCGGCGCAGTTTGCGCTTGAGCTTGAGGGGGTCGAGGCCGAGATTTGCACCGAAATGGCGCGCGCGGTTGAAAGCGCGATGGCCGAGGCCGAGCCCGGCGACGTGGTGCTTTTGGCGCCGGCCGCGGCGAGTTTTGATCAATACGATAATTTCGAGAAGCGCGGTGAAGATTTCATGGCAGAAGTTCGCGCGCGGTTGTGAGCGCTGAGAAATGAGTATTTGGGCCAAGAAGAAGATCAGCTGCGCGATTGGGTGATGGCGGTGCCTGCGGCCCAGCCCGAGGACCAGGCCCATTGGAAGTTGTAGCCACCAAGCCAGCCGGTGACATCAACCGCCTCGCCAATGACATAAAGCCCCGGCAGGTGGTTTGACATCATGGTTTTTGACGATAGCCCATCGGTATCGACCCCGCCGAGGGTGACTTCGGCGGTGCGGTAGCCTTCCGAGCCGGTGGGTTTGAGGGACCAGTGGCGCAGGGCGGTTACGATCTCGCTCAGGCGGGCATCGGATTGATCGGCGAGATTGCCCGAGAGGCCCAAGAGCGGTGTCAGGTGATCGACCAGTTTGGCGGGCAGGTGACGCGCCAGTTCGGTGGTGAGGTTGCGTCGTCCCTGGGTCTGACGTTGTGCGCGCAGGGCGTCAAACAGGGCGTCGGTGGGGTCTAAATCAAGCGTGATCGCCTCGCCTTCGTGCCAGTAAGACGAGATTTGCAGGATCGCCGGGCCCGAGAGGCCGCGATGGGTGAAGAGCACCGCCTCGTCAAAATGGGTGGTGTCATGGCCGACGCGGGCGGGCAGGGCGACGCCCGAGAGCGGGGCAAAGGGCGCGTCGGAAAATGTCATCGGCACCAGAGCGGGGCGGGTCTCGGTCAGGGCATGGCCGAACTGGCGCGCGATGTCATAGGCAAAGCCGGTGGCGCCCATCTTGGGGATGGATTTGCCGCCCGTGGCGAGCACGAGGTTGCGCGCGGTGATGGTCTGGCGGGTGCCTTCGCGATCAAGCGTGGCGTGAAAGCGCGTGCCGTCATGGCTGAGATCCACAAGCGAGGTGCCAAGCCAGAGGCGCGCCCCGGCGCGGGTCATCTCATCCACCAGCATCGCCACTATCTGTGTCGCCTTGTCGTCGCAAAACAGCTGTCCCAGCGTCTTTTCGTGCCAGGCAATGCCATGGCGCGCCATCAGGTCGATGAAATCCCATTGCGTATAGCGGCGCAGGGCGGATTTGCAGAAATGCGGGTTCTGCGACAGGAAATTCTCGGGTGCGGCGTAGAGGTTGGTGAAATTGCAGCGCCCGCCGCCGGAAATCCGGATCTTTTCGCCCGGCGCGCGCGCATGATCAATCACCAGCGTATCCGCCCCGGCATGGGCCGCGCACATCATGCCCGCCGCACCGGCACCAAGGATCAGGGTTTCGACCGCCTTTGTCATGCCCGCGCAAAGACGCGAAATGCCGCCTATTGGCAAGGGGTTTAGACTGGCAATAATGCGAAAATAGCGCTACAATTGGCGCCAGACCCCGAAAAGGGGCGCAAGATATTCAGAGGCGGCAGGCTTATGACAGAGATGGTCTATGGGGCAGTGCCCCTGCGGGACGCAGAACCCGTGATTCCGAAATGGTGGCGCACGATCGACAAGTGGTCGTTTTCCTGTGTGCTGATCCTCTTTGCGATTGGCGTTCTTTTGGGCCTCGCGGCCTCGCCGCCGCTGGCGGAAAAGAACGGCTTTGACGCCTTTCACTATGTTCAGCGACAGGCGGTGTTCGGTGGTCTGGCGCTTGTGGTGATGGTGCTGACCTCGATGATGCGCCCGGAACTTGTGCGCCGACTGGCGGTGATTGGCTTTCTCGCCGCCTTTGCCGCGCTGATCCTGCTGCCGGTGTTCGGTACCGATTTCGGCAAGGGGGCCGTGCGCTGGTACAGCCTTGGGTTTGCAAGCGTGCAGCCTTCGGAATTTCTCAAGCCGGCCTTTGTGGTTGTGGCCGCCTGGATGATGGCGGCAAGCCAACAGATCAACGGGCCGCCGGGTCTTAGCTGGTCGTTCCTTCTGGCGATGGTGATCCTTGGCTTTCTGGCGATGCAGCCCGATTTCGGGCAGGCGGCGCTGGTGCTGTTTGGCTGGGGAGTGATGTATTTCGTCGCCGGGGCGCCGATCACCCTTTTGCTGGTGATGGCGGGGGGCGTGGTTCTGTTCGGCTCGCTGGCCTATTCCAATTCAGAGCATTTCGCGCGTCGGATTGACGGGTTCCTGTCGCCCGATGTCGACCCGACGACACAGCTTGGCTTTGCCACCAACGCGATCCGCGAGGGCGGGTTTTTCGGCGTTGGCGTCGGCGAGGGACAGGTGAAATGGTCACTGCCCGATGCGCATACCGATTTCATCATTGCCGTCGCGGCCGAGGAATACGGGCTTGTGCTCGTGCTTTTCATCATCGCGCTTTATGCGGGCATCGCGGTGCGCTCTTTCCTGCGGCTGATGCGCGAGCGTGATCCGTTCATCCGTCTTGCGGGCACCGGCCTGGTGGCGATGTTTGGCGCGCAGGCGATGATCAACATGGGCGTCGCGGTGCGGCTTTTGCCGGCCAAGGGCATGACCCTGCCATTCGTGAGCTATGGCGGCTCGTCGGTGGTGGCGGGCGGGATTGCCGTGGGCATGCTGCTTGCCTTTACCCGGACCCGGCCGCAGGGCCAGATCGGTGACATTCTCAGGGGGCGCAGATGAGCGAGCGCAATCCGTTATTGGTGATCGCGGCCGGGGGCACCGGCGGGCATATGTTTCCCGCTCAGGCGCTTGCCGAGGTGATGCTGCGCCGGGGCTGGCGGGTCAAGCTCTCGACCGACGCGCGCGGTGCGCGCTATACTGGCGGGTTTCCCCATTCGGTCGAGATCGAGCAGGTGGCAAGCGCCACTTTTGCGCGCGGCGGGCTCCTCAATAAATTGCTGGTGCCGCTGCATATCCTTGGCGGTGTGATCGGCGCGAGCCTGCGCATGATGCGCGACAAGCCGGATGTCGTGGTCGGCTTTGGTGGCTATCCAAGCATTCCGGCGCTCTCGGCGGCCTGGGTCTTGCGCCTGCCGCGCATGGTGCATGAGCAAAACGGCGTCTTGGGTCGGGTCAACAAGATATTTTCGAAGCGCGTTGACCGGGTGGCCTGTGGCACATGGCCGACCGATCTGCCCGAGGGCGTCGAGGGCGTTTACGTAGGCAACCCGGTGCGCGCCGCGGTGCTGGAGCGCGCGGGCGCGGGCTATATCGCGCCGGGCGATTACCCGATGTCGATCCTTGTGATCGGCGGAAGCCAGGGCGCACGTATCCTGTCGGATGTGGTGCCCCCCGCGATTGCAGAACTGCCCACTGAAATCCTGCGCAATGTCCGCGTCAGCCATCAGGCCCGCGACGAAGACGGCGACCGCGTGGCGCAATATTACGCCGATCAGGGCATTGATGCCGATGTGCAGCCGTTCTTTCGCGATGTGCCGCGCCGCATGTCCGAGGCCCAGCTTGTCATCAGCCGCGCCGGCGCCAGCAGCGTCGCTGACATCAGCGTGATTGGCCGCCCCTCGATCCTTATCCCATACGCGGCGGCGACGGGCGATCACCAACAGGCCAACGCTCGCGGCCTGACCGAGGCGGGGGCCGCTATCCTGATCCCCGAAAAACGGCTTGAGGTTGCCACGCTTTCAGAGCAGATAGCCGCCGTGCTGAGCAATCCGGCCGGCGCGCTGATGATGTCGCAGGCCGCGCATGGCTGTGCCCAGCCCGACGCCCCCCAGCACCTGGCGGATCTGGTCGAACAAATTGCGAGTAAAGGTATCCCCGAATGAACGCAGCAACCAAGCTTCCGGGTGATGTCGGCCCGATCCATTTTGTCGGCATCGGCGGTATCGGCATGTCGGGCATCGCCGAGGTCTTGCTCAACCATGGCTATGTGGTGCAGGGCAGTGACCTGAAACGCTCGAAGATCACCGACCGGCTTGCGGCCAATGGTGCGACGATCTTTGAGGGGCAGAGCGCCGAAAATCTTGCGGCCGCCGAGGTGGTGGTGATTTCATCGGCGATCAAGCCAGGCAACCCCGAGCTTGACGAAGCGCGCCGCAGGGGGCTTCCGGTGGTGCGCCGGGCCGAAATGCTGGCCGAGCTGATGCGCCTTAAATCCAACGTGGCCGTTGCGGGCACCCATGGCAAGACCACGACCACCACGATGGTTGCGGCGCTGCTGGATCATGGCAATTTCGACCCCACCGTGATCAACGGCGGCATCATCCACGCCTATGGCAGCAATGCCCGCGTCGGCGAGGGCGAGTGGATGGTGGTCGAGGCCGACGAGAGTGACGGCACCTTCAATCGCCTGCCCGCCACCATCGCCATCGTCACCAATATCGACCCCGAGCATATGGAACACTGGGGCACCGAAGAGGCGCTTCACCAGGGCTTTTACGATTTTGTCAGCAATATCCCGTTCTACGGTCTGGCGGTCTGTTGCACCGATGATGCGGATGTTCAGACGCTGGTGGGCAAGCTTACCGACCGGCGTGTTGTGACCTATGGCTTTAACGCCCAGGCCGATGTGCGCGCGGTTAATTTGACCTATAAGGCGGGTGTTGCGCATTTCGATATCCTGCTTCAGGCCGAGGGCAAGCGGATCGAGGGCTGTACCCTGCCGATGCCGGGCGATCACAACGTCAGCAACGCGCTGAGCGCGGTTGCTGTGGCGCGTCATCTGGGCATGAAGGGCGATGAAATTCGCGACGCCCTGGCCGCCTTTGGCGGGGTCAACCGGCGCTTTACCCGCGTCGGCGAGGTTAACGGTGTGACCATCATCGACGATTACGGCCATCACCCGACCGAGATCACCGCCGTGCTCAAGGCCGCACGCCAGGCCACCGAAGGGCGCATCATCGCCGTGCATCAGCCGCACCGCTATACCCGTCTGCATTCGCTGTTTGACGACTTTTGCGCCTGTTTCAACGAGGCCGATGTCGTGGGCATCGCCGAGGTCTATGCCGCCGGCGAAGACCCGATTGCGGGCGCAAGCCGCGATGATCTTGTCGCCGGTCTTATCCGCCATGGCCACCGTCATGCCCATGCGGTCCTCGACGAGGATGATCTTGAACGCCTTGTGCGCGCCGAGGCGAGGCCCGGCGATATGGTGGTTTGTCTTGGCGCGGGTACGATCAGCGGTTGGGCCAATAACCTGCCGGAGCGTCTGAAAGGATAGGCCGCATGGCAGACGCCCTCAAACGCCGGATCAGCCTCGGTCTTTTGACCGCCTATGGCATCGGCATCATGGTGGGGGCCGGGATCTATGTTCTGACCGGGGCCGCCGCGGGCGAGGCGGGCATGTGGGCGCCGGTTGCCTTCCTTTTGGCCGCTCTGGTGGCGGTGCCAACGGCGCTTTCGTTTTCCGAGCTTTCCGCGCGCATCCCCGAAGCGGCGGGCGACAGCTCTTATGTCGAGGTCGGGCTAGAGGCGCATTGGCTGGCGGTCGGCGTCGGCATGGTCAATGTCGTGGCGGGCACCGTGGCCTCGGCCGCCGTGCTGCGCGGCGGGGTTGGGTACCTCACCTCGATCATCGACATTCCCTTTGCCTTGGCGGTGATCGGTCTTGGCGTGGCCCTCACGGCGGTGGCGATCATCGGTGTGCTTGAAAGCCTTGCCTTCGCCGCGATCCTGACCGTGATCGAGGTAATCGGCCTTGTGCTTGTGATCTGGGCCGGCAGCGTGGCCACGCCGGTTGCCGACTGGGGCCTGCCCTTGCCCGCGCCGGAATGGAACGGGGTGGCGGCGGCGACGATCTTTGCGGTGTTTGCCTTTATCGGCTTTGACGACATGGTCAACATGGCCGAAGAGGTGCGCAATCCGGCGCGCAACATGCCGCGCGCGATCCTTTATGCGCTCGGCATTACCGCGCTTCTCTATGCGCTTGTGTCACTGGCGGCGGTGCGCTCTGTGCCGCGCGAGGTGCTGGCCACCTCCGAGCGCCCGCTTGCCCTTGTCTGGGAAGCCGGCACCGGCACAAGCCCGGTGTTCCTCTCGGCGATTGCGGTGGCGGCGGCGTTGAACGGCGTGCTGGCGCAGATCGTGATGGCAAGCCGGGTCCTGTTTGGCCTTGGCCGCCGCTCGCCGGCGTTCGCGCTGTTTTACCGCGCCCACCCACGGTTCGGTACGCCGGTTCTGGCCTCGGCCCTGATCGGGGTCGTGGTGATTGCCTCGGCGCTGACGCTGCCGGTGGCGGTTCTGGCCGAGGTGACGACACTGGCGCTCTTGATCGTCTTTGCCATCGTCAATGCCGCCTTGATCGGCCTTAAGCGCCGCCAGCCCGATTTCGGCTTCTCGGTCGGCGCCTGGGTGCCCTGGGCCGGGGTGATCCTAAGCCTTGGCTGTTTTGCCGCCGCAATCATGGGGAAACTGACATGAGCCCCTCGCTTTTGATCGCAAGCCTCTGGGTGCTGGCCGCGAGCATCGTCGCGCTGTTGCCGATGCGCAGGCAATACATCCCCGGCGTGACCCTGTTGATCCTCGCGCCAGCGGTGATCGGCTTTATCGGGTATCAGCATGGCTGGCTTGTCGCCCTTGGCGGCGTGCTGGCGCTTGGCTCGATGTTTCGCCGCCCGTTGCGTTATGGCATTGCCCGGTTGCGCGGCCAGAATCCGGAGGTTCCAAAATGACCCTGTCCCTTGCGCTTGCCTGTCTCTGGGCCTTTGTGGCCAATGTTCTGGCGATGCTGCCAAGCCGCGACAACCTCTGGCGGCGGGCTTATTTCCTGATCGCGGCGGGGGTGCCAATCCTTGGGTTCGTCACCTGGCAGAACGGTCCCTGGATCGGGCTTCTGGTACTGGCGGCGGGGATGTCGGTGCTGCGCTGGCCGATCATCTATCTGGCCCGCTGGATCAAACGGGGCCTGAAATAGCGCCATGTTCAACGCCCTCTTTTTGCTGGCGGCCCTGATCGCGATGCTGTCGGGCTGGCGCTTGGGGGCCCACAAGGCGTATCGCGGCGCTGCGAAACTTGTGTGCGGCGCGGCGGTCTGCCTTGCGGCGGCCTTCATGCTGGCCGAGCTGCTCCGGTTTCCCGGCGCGACACTGATGATGGCATTCGTCGGCTTTGCATCGCTCTGTGTCCTGATTGGCTCGGTGATCGGGTTCTTCCTCGGCTGGCTTGTGACAACGGTGCAAGAGCGGCTGAGGGGCTAAGCGGCGCTGCTGTCAGCGCTGGACTTGCGCGCAACGCCGGGGCAGGGTGCCCGGAATAGTTGAAATTTCAGATATCAAAGATCGCGACAGCCTAAACGTTTGGCTGAACGATCAGCCGCGCGAGGTCTCGGTCCGGATGGCGTCGCGTGCGGCGGCAAGGGTGTTGCCGATCTGGTGGCAAGAGGTCTCGACCAAGGATTGGGCGCGCAAACGTGATGTGACAGCCCTGCCGGTCTTGCGCGGCCTGCTCATCTCCTCGGTTTCCGCCAAAATGCCAAGCGAGGATATGAAGGTCGCCACCGCCGCCACCGCCGCCACCGCCGCCGCCAACGCCGCGCGCACATGGGAGTTGCTCGAAAAGATCGCGCTGATTGATCCGAAGGACTGGGATCAGGGGCCAGAGGTGGTGAATCCGATGATCGCTGGTATTTGGGAGCTCTACCGGCTGCGTATAGAGGCCGAGGAGTTGCGCGCGGGGAAAGAAGCATTTCTAGCGGCGCGGGCGACGCCTGAGCAGAGATCGCACAATCAACCTCCGGGATTGGTTGAGGCCGAGCCGGAGATCGCGAGGCATGTCACGATCATCTGGACGGGACTGGATGAGGCCCATGAGGTGCTTGCGAACGACGCACCGGACAAGGGCAGGTTGAGGGCAATTGCCGGATCGGTTTTGGAGGCATTGCAGAGGGTTGCGAAATATTGTGCGAGGGTGGCAGATACAGCCGTGATGTCAGCTGCCAAAGTTGGTGGCGGCGCGGTAGGAGCGGCGCTGCTTGACCACGTCTTAAACAACGGTCGCCTGATCCAATTTGCCAAGGACTTGCTTGCATGGTCCTCGGTCGGCGGCTAGCCCAAGTGGCGGGCGCGTGGGTTTCACCCACCCTACGGGGGGTGCGGCGCGTCCCTGCCTTTTGCGGCTGTTGAGGATAAGCCCCCCGCGCGGACCCAAGGCCGCAGGCCGCCGCGCATCACCAGACCGCCCCCCGGGCTGGTGATTTGGTAAGGGCGTCGCACTGTGTTCAGGGACTACTTATTTGGCCAGGATAAAGTGCCATCCAGTTTTGCTGGCCACCACCCCGCGGCCTGGCGATGCGTGCCACGCGTCTCGGGGGCTTTACCTTGGGCCAAAGGCGGGGCAAAAGCGCGGGCATGAGTGATTTGCCGAAAACACGGGGCAAGCTGACCCCCGACCGCCCGCTTTGCGATCTGACATGGCTGCGCGTGGGCGGGCCTGCGGATTGGCTGTTTCAGCCCGCTGACGGCGATGATCTGGCGCAGTTTCTGGGGCAGCTGAGCCGCGACATCGCGGTGTTTCCGATGGGGGTGGGCAGCAACCTTATCGTGCGCGATGGCGGGTTGCGGGCGGTGGTGATCCGGCTTGGGCGCGGCTTCAACAGCATCGAGATCGAGGGCACGCGCGTCACTGCAGGGGCGGCGGCGCTTGATGCGCATGTGGCGCGTAAGGCTGCCGATGCCGGCCTTGACCTAACCTTCCTGCGCACCATTCCCGGCGCGATTGGCGGGGCGGTGCGGATGAACGCGGGCTGTTACGGCCACTATACGGCGGATCATTTCGTCAGCGCCGAGGCGGTCACGCGCGAGGGCAAGCGGGTCACGCTCACGGCACAAGACCTCAACTTTCAATACCGTCAGAGCGATCTGCCCGTAGGGTGGGTGATAACCCACGCCACCTTTGACGCCCCCAAGGGTGCGCCCGAAGAGCTTCATGCGCGGATGGTCGCTCAGCTTGCCAAGCGCGATGAGACCCAGCCGACCAAGGAGCGCAGTGCCGGCAGCACATTCCGCAATCCGGCCGGGTTCAGCTCGACCGGGCGCGCCGATGATGTGCATGATCTCAAGGCTTGGAAGGTGATTGACGAGGCCGGTCTGCGCGGCGCGCGCCGGGGTGGGGCGCAGATGAGCGAGAAGCATCCCAACTTCCTGATCAATGCCGGGGGCGCCACCGCCGCCGATCTTGAAGGATTGGGCGAAGAGGTGCGAAAAAGGGTTTTCCAAAACAGCGGAATAGAGTTACACTGGGAAATCATGAGGGTCGGCGAAACGGCCCCGAATTAAGTCAATCAGGCAGACAACAAATAACATGGGTCGCAAACAGACCCGGGATATTGAGGCACAAGGTGGTTCGTTCGAGCAGAACAACCCCGAAAGTGGTGGTGATACTGGGTGGTCCCTCGGCAGAGCGCGAGGTCTCCCTGTCGTCAGGACATGAATGCGCCGCCGCATTGAGGGAAGCAGGCTATGACGTGGCAGAGGTTGACGCCGGTCGCGATCTTTCTGCGCGTTTACAAGAGATTGCACCGGATGTGGTGTTCAACGCCCTGCATGGCCGCTGGGGCGAAGATGGCTGTGTGCAGGGTTTGCTGGAGTGGCTCCAACTGCCCTATACGCATTCCGGGGTTCTGGCCTCGGCGCTTGCCATGGATAAGGAAAAGACCAAGGCCGCCTATCGCGCCGTTGGCCTGCCGGTGGTCGAAAGCGTTCTGGCGCATAAGGCCGATGTAAGTGCCGCGCATGTGATGGTGCCGCCCTATGTGGTCAAACCCTATAACGAGGGCTCGTCGGTTGGGGTTTACCTCGTGCAGGACGCCACCAATGCGCCGCCGCAGCTCTCGGATGACATGCCCGACCTGGTGATGGTCGAAGCCTTTGCGCCGGGTCGCGAGCTGACCACGACGGTGATGGGCGATCGCGCGCTGACGGTGACCGATATCCTGACCGATGGCTGGTATGATTACGACGCCAAGTACAAGCCGGGCGGCTCGCGCCACGTGGTGCCCGCCGATATCCCGCAAGAGATTTTCGACGCCTGCATGGAGTACGCCCTGCGCGCCCATCAGGTTCTGGGCTGTCGCGGTCTAAGCCGCACCGATTTTCGCTGGGACGAGGCGCGCGGGCTTGACGGGTTGATCCTTCTCGAAACCAATACGCAACCGGGCATGACCCCCACATCGCTTAGCCCCGAACAGGCGCAGGTGGTGGGCATCACCTTTCCCGAACTGTGCCGCTGGATGGTCGAGGACGCATCATGCAACAGGTGATCCCGCGCATTGATCCGGCGCCCTCGCGTTGGTCCTATCGCTTTCAGCGGCTGATGCTGACACCGCTTTATCGCCGACTGTTGCGCGTCGGGCTTCCGGTGCTGGCGGTGGCGGGGCTGACGGCGGGCTATTTCGCCGACCAGCAGCGCCGCGAAGATGTCATGCTGGCGGTCTCGGATATTCGCCATCAGATCGAAACCCGGCCCGAATTCATGGTCAACCTGCTGGCGGTCGAGGGCGCAAGCCTTGGCGTGCAGGAAGACATCCGCGAGATTTTCCCGTTTGACCTTCCGGCAAGCTCGTTTGACCTGAACCTCGATGAAATCCGGGTGATGATCGAAGACCTTCCGGCCGTGGCCGAGGCCGCCGTGCGCATTCGCCAGGGCGGTGTCATGGTGGCCGAAATCACCGAGCGCCAGCCGGTCGCCCTCTGGCGGACCCGCGACGGGATCAACGTGATTGATATCGAAGGCGAGGTGATCGGCGCGGTCGGCGCGCGCAGCGAACGCGCCAGCCTGCCGGTGGTCGCCGGAGAGGGCGCACAGATCCACGTCGCCGAAGCCATGCAGATATTGCAGGCGGCCCAGCCCTTGCCACAGAACATTCGCGGTCTTGTGCGGATGGGTGAGCGGCGGTGGGATCTGGTGCTGAGCAGCGGCCAGCGGATCATGCTGCCCGAAACCGGGGCGGTGCGGGCGCTTGAACGGGTGATGGTGCTGAACACGGCGCAGGACATGCTGGAACGCGATCTGGTGGCGGTCGATATGCGGCTCGCCGCACGACCGACCATCCGGCTGAATGAGACCGCCATGGAAGAATGGTGGCGTATAACAAATATGACTTTAGGGGCGGACTGAACCGATGATCGAGCTCTATGAATCCCAGCGGGCGATGCGCCATATGCGCAAGGCGGCGATGCAACGCGGCGTGGTGGCGGTGCTTGATGTGGGCACCTCCAAGATCGCCTGCCTTGTGTTGCGCTTTGACGGCACCGAGCGCCTGAACGAGACCGATGGCATTGGCGCGATGGCCGGGCAGGCGGGGTTCCGGGTGATCGGCGCGGCGACGACACGTTCGCGCGGGGTGCGCTTTGGCGAGATCGACGCGATGCAGGAAACCGAGCGCGCCATTCGCACAGCCGTGCAGGCCGCGCAGAAGATGGCCAATATCCGGGTCGATCACGTGATTGCCTGTTTCTCGGGCGCCTCGCCGCGCTCTTACGGTCTTGCCGGTCAGGTCGAGCTTGAGGGCCATACCGTCAGCGAACAGGATATCAGCCGCGTGCTCAGCGCTTGTGATGTTCCCGACTACGGCGAGGGGCGCGAGGTTCTGCATGCCCAGCCGGTCAACTTTGCGCTCGATCACCGCTCGGGTCTGATTGATCCGCGCGGTCAGATGGGGCAGGTGCTCTCGACCGACATGCACATGCTGACGGTCGAGGCCGCCGCGATCCAGAACCTGGCGCATTGTGTCAAGCGCTGTGATCTGGAACTGGCCGGTGTGGCCAGTTCTGCCTATGTGTCGGGCGTGGCCTCGCTGGTCGAGGATGAACAGGAACTTGGCGCGGCCTGTATCGACCTTGGCGGCGGCTCGTCGGGCGTGTCGATCTTCATCAAGAAACACATGATCTATGCGGATTCCGTGCGCATGGGCGGCGATCATGTCACCAGCGATATTTCCATGGGGCTTCAGGTGCCCGCCGCCACCGCCGAACGGATCAAGACGTTTTACGGCGGCGTCGTGGCCACCGGCATGGATGACCGCGAGATGATCGAGATCGGCGGCGATACCGGCGATTGGGATCACGACCGGCGCACGGTTAGTCGCGCCGAACTGATCGGGATCATGCGCCCTCGGGTTGAGGAAATCCTTGAAGAAGTGCGCGCGCGCCTTGACGCGGCGGGCTTTGATCACCTGCCAAGCCAGCAGATCGTGCTGACCGGCGGCGGTAGCCAGATTCCGGGCCTTGACGGGCTTGCCAGCAAGATTTTGGGCCAGCAGGTGCGCCTTGGTCGCCCGCTCCGGGTGCATGGCTTGCCGCAGGCCGCCACCGGCGCCGGCTTTGCCAGCGCGGTCGGCATGTGCCTGTTTGCGGCGAATCCACAGGACGAGTGGTGGGACTTCGAGATTCCGGTCGATCGCTACCCGGCGCGCTCGCTCAAGCGGGCCGTCAAGTGGTTCAAAGACAACTGGTGACCGCAATATGTGGCGTCATCGGCGAAATACCGCGAATAAAGGCGAAAAAGTGACCACATTTGGTGTCTATTTAGTGTTTTTTTGGTGACCTTTGGGTTAACGCCCGATAAGAATGGTACTGAATAGGCGGAAAAACGGCTCGCGAATGCGGGCGCAACAGCAGGCGGACAGAGCTATGACATTGAACCTCACTATGCCCGGACATGACGACCTAAAGCCCCGGATCACCGTTTTCGGTGTTGGTGGGGCCGGTGGCAACGCGGTCAACAACATGATCGAAAAGCAACTCGACGGGGTTGATTTCGTGGTGGCAAATACCGACGCACAGGCCCTGAGCCAGAGCAATTCGGAAAGCCGCATTCAGTTGGGCGTGAAGGTAACCGAGGGCCTTGGCGCCGGGGCGCGGGCTTCTGTCGGGGCCGCTGCTGCCGAAGAAAGCATTGAGCAAATCGTTGATCACCTTGCGGGTGCGCATATGTGCTTTATCACCGCCGGCATGGGCGGCGGCACCGGAACCGGCGCCGCACCGATCATCGCACAGGCCGCACGCGAGCTTGGCGTTCTGACCGTCGGTGTTGTCACCAAGCCGTTCCAGTTCGAGGGCGCAAAACGCATGCGTCAGGCCGAAGAGGGCGTCGAGGCTCTGCAAAAGATGGTCGATACGCTGATCATCATTCCCAACCAGAACCTGTTCCGTCTGGCCAATGAGAAAACCACCTTCACCGAAGCCTTCAGCATGGCCGACGACGTTCTTTATCAAGGCGTCAAGGGCGTGACCGACCTGATGGTGCGTCCCGGCCTGATCAACCTTGATTTCGCCGATGTGCGCGCCGTCATGGACGAGATGGGCAAGGCGATGATGGGCACCGGCGAGGACAGTGGCGAAGATCGTGCCATCCAGGCCGCAGAAAAGGCCATTGCCAACCCGCTTCTGGACGAAATCAGCCTGCGTGGCGCCAAGGGTGTTCTGATCAACATCACCGGCGGCCATGATCTGACGCTGTTCGAACTTGACGAAGCCGCCAACCGCATTCGTGAAGAAGTTGACGCCGATGCCAATATCATCGTCGGCAGCACGCTTGATCCGGCGATGGAAGGCTCGATGCGCGTCAGCGTTGTCGCCACCGGGATCGACGCCACCGAAAAGCCCGAAGACATGCCGGTTCCGCGCCGCTCGCTGGCGCAGCCCCTGCGTCAGCCCGCAGCGCCGCAGGTCAGCGCGCCGGTCGAGCAAGAGGTCGAAGAGGCCCCGGCACAGGTCGCCGCCACTGCGGACGAGTCCGACACCCCGCTGTTCCGCGAGCTGGATGCGCAACGCGCCGCCGCCGAGGATCAGATGGAGGACATCTTTGAAGAGGAGAGCGCCGCAGACGACCTGCCGCCGCCCGCCTATACCCCGCGTGTCGAAGAGTTCGCCCCTGCGGCCTATGCCGAAGAAGACGATCTCGACAGCTTTGTCGCGCCGCGCGCCCCGGCCCCCGGCACGCCCTCGCAAGAGGCCATGCAGCGTTTGCAGGCCGCCGTCAGCAAGGCCCCGGCACAGCCGCAACAGCGCCGCCCGCAACCGGCCGAGCAGCAGCAACAGCCCGCCGCAGAAGAGCGCCCGCGCTTTGGCATCAACTCGCTGATCAACCGGATGACCGGGCACAATGCCCCCGAGGCCGAGCGTCAGCCGCAACCGGCAGCGCGCCCTGTCCGTCAGCAGCCGCCGATGCAGTCGGCCCAACCGCAACAGGCCCCGGCCCGTGCGCAGGAAGAAGACGAGCAGATTGAAATCCCGGCGTTTCTGCGCCGTCAGGCCAACTGATTTTCGCCTGAAATTGGTATTAAGGGTCGCCCCAAGGGGCGACCTTTTTTGTTTTTAAAACAACACCTTAAAGCGGAAAAAATCACATGGGCGGAAACCTGCCCACGCCAGGGGGCGGCATGTTTCAAACGGTTGCAAAGATTGAGTTGAGCAATCGCCGCCAGCCCCATAAACGGTAAACATCTAAAAATTAATCTATCCGTGCCATAGGGGGCAAAGACTGTTTTGCAGAGGACGATCACACATCCGGTGACCTTTCAGGGCGTTGGCCTGCACTCGGGAAAACCCGCGCAGCTGACGATTCGTCCGGCGCCCGCCGGTGCGGGGATCGTGTTTCGCCGTGTCGACATTACCGGCGCCTCTAACGAGATTCCCGCGATCTGGCATCTGGTCGAGCAATCGCCGCTGTGCACCCGTCTGGTCAACGCCGCAGGCGTGGCGATCACCACGGTCGAGCATGTGATGGCGGCGCTTGTCGGCTGTGGCGTTCACAACGCCCTGGTCGATGTCGATGGTCCCGAAGTGCCGATCCTTGACGGCAGCGCCGCCCCCTTCGTGCGCGGCATCCTTGCCAATGGCCTGCGTCAGCTCGCAGAGCCGGTCCATGCCCTGCGCATCCTGCGCGCGGTTGAAGTGCGCCGCGCAAGTGCCTGGGCCCGCCTGACACCGAACGAGACCCTGAAGATCGAGTTTGACATCGAATTTGAAGATGCCGCCATCGGCGTGCAGAAAAAGATCCTCAACATGTCGAACGGAAGCTTCGTGCGCGAACTTTCCAACAGCCGGACATTTTGCCGCAAGGCCGATGTCGATCACATGCGCGCCAACGGTCTTGCGCTTGGCGGCACGCTTGAAAACGCCGTGGTGGTTGATGGCGAAAAAGTGCTGAGCCCCGGTGGCCTGCGCCATGCGGACGAGGCCGTGCGCCACAAGATGCTTGATGCGCTTGGCGATCTTGGCCTTGCCGGCCTGCCGATCCTTGGCCATTACCACGGGTTTCGCGCCGGTCACGCCCTGACCAACGACCTGTTGCGCGCCCTTTTCGCCGACAAGAACGCCTTTGAGGTGGTCGAATGTGACGCAGCAACCGCCGCGCGCCTGCCTGGGGCAGGGGTGCATCTTGGTGAAATTCCGCAAGTTGCCTAAGATCATGGCACAGAAATGTGCCAAAGGCGTTTTGCACCGGAAATTTCTGTGCTAGGACCAAGACGACATGAGGGGGCTTCCCCTGTTTTCGTAATTTAAGGTGAGATCGCGCATGAATGTCGGCAAGTCCCGGGCTAAGTTGGTCGGTGCCCTTCTTGTGGTTGTCGCAGCAGCGGGATGCTCTGACCAGAGCGTCGAACGCGGCACGGTCAATTACGAAAATTTCACCGCTCAACAGATTTTTGAGCGTGGCGAATATGATCTGGCGCAACGCGATCCCGATCTTGCGGCCAAGAGCTTTGCCGAGGTCGAGCGGCTTTATCCTTATTCCGAGCTGGCCAAGCGGTCGGTGATCATGCAGGCCTTTGCCTATCATCAGGACAAGGATTATGAAAACAGCCGCGCCGCCGCGCAGCGTTTCATTGATTTCTATCCGACCGACGAAGATGCCGCCTATGCGCAGTATCTTCTGGCGCTGAGCTATTACGACCAGATTGACGAAGTGGGCCGCGATCAGGGGCTGACCTTTCAAGCGCTGCAATCGCTGCGCGAAGTGATCGAGCGTTATCCCGATAGCGAATATGCCTCGTCGGCGATCCTGAAATTCGATCTGGCCTTTGATCACCTGGCCTCGAAAGAGATGGAAATCGGCCGCTACTACCTGCGCCGCGATCATTTCTCGGCGGCGATCAACCGGTTCCGCGTCGTGGTCGAGGATTTCCAGACCACCACCCATACCGCCGAGGCGCTGCATCGTCTGGTCGAGGCCTATCTGTCGCTTGGTCTGGTCGATGAGGCCCGCACCGCCGGCGCCATCCTTGGCCATAACTTCCGCGGCACCGAATGGTACGAGGACAGCTATAAACTGTTGACCGGCCGGGGTCTGACGTTGGAAGCGGCGGGCGACAACTGGCTGCGGCAGGTGTACCGACAGATGATCCAGGGCCGGTGGCTGTAACCCGGAACTGAGGGGGCAGGGCAAAGTGCTCAGGGGTCTCGATATTCGCGACATGCTGATCATTGACCGGCTGGACCTTGTGTTTCAGCCGGGCCTTAACGTGCTGACCGGCGAAACCGGGGCCGGCAAGTCGATCCTTTTGGATTCATTGGGGTTTGTGCTTGGCTGGCGCGGCCGCGCCGAGCTTGTGCGCGCCGGGGCCGAACAGGGCGAGGTGGTCGCAACCTTTGACATCGCCCCGACCCATCCTGCGCGCGCGGTTTTGCGCGAGGCGGGCTTGCCGGAGGACGACGAGCTTATCCTGCGCCGCGTCAATGGCGCCGACGGGCGCAAGACTGCCTGGGTCAACGACCGGCGCTGTTCGGGCGAGGTGTTGCGGCGTTTGTCTGAAACGTTGGTTGAACTGCATGGCCAGCACGATGATCGCGGGCTTTTGAACCCCAAAGGCCATCGCGACCTGCTTGATACCTACGGCGATCTTGGCGCTCTGCGCGACACGGTGCGCGCGGTCTGGCGTGATGTGGCGGCGCGCCGAAAGGCGCTTGAGACCGCCGAGGTCGCTTTGGCCAAGGTGCGCGCCGAAGAGGATTTCCTGCGCCACGCGGTGGGCGAGCTTGACGCGATTGATCCGCAGCCCGGTGAAGAGGCCGAGCTTGATATCCGCCGCCGCATGATGCAATCGGGCGAGCGTATCCGCGAGGATATCGCGCGCGCTGCGCAGGTGCTCGGCCAAGAGGGCGCAGAAGGTGCTGCCGCTGATGCACTTCGCTGGCTTGAAGGGGTTGCCGAAAAGGCCGAAGGCCAGCTTGACGCGCCGATTGCCGCGATTGGCCGCGCGCTTGTCGAACTTGACGAGGCGGCCAGCGGCGTCACCCGCTGCCTTGACGCGCTCAGCTTCAATCCGCTCGAATTGGAAGAGGCTGAAGAGCGCCTGTTTGCGATCCGCGCGCTTGCCCGCAAGCATGACGTTCTGCCCGACGATCTTGGGGATTTTGCCGATGCGCTGCGCCGCCAGATTGTCGCGCTCGATCAGGGCGACGCCGATCTCAAGGCGCTTGGCGTGGCCCTGTCCGAGGCCGAGGCGAGCTATGCCGCTGCCGCCGGGGCATTAAGCGCGGCGCGCAAAGAAGCCGCCACCGCGCTTGATCGCGCCGTTACCGCAGAGCTGGCCCCGCTCAAGATGGAACGCGCGGTCTTCGAGACCCGGATCACCCCAGCCGAGCTGGGCCCAAGCGGGCAGGACGAGGTCACCTTCAGCGTTGCCACCAACCCCGGCGCGCCCGCCGGGCCGCTTGCCAAGATCGCCTCGGGCGGCGAGCTCAGCCGCTTTTTGCTGGCGCTCAAGGTCTGTCTGACCGGCACGGATAGCGGGCTGACGCTTATTTTCGACGAGATTGATCGCGGTGTCGGCGGGGCCACCGCCGATGCGGTCGGTCGCAGGCTTGCGCAACTGGCGAGCGGCGGTCAGGTGCTTGTGGTCACCCACTCGCCGCAGGTCGCGGCCAAGGGCGCGCATCACTGGCGGGTGGAAAAGCGGGTTGAGAACGACCAAACCCTGTCGACCGTGCGCCCGATGCTGGGCCCCGACCGCGTCGATGAAATCGCGCGCATGCTCTCGGGTGAGCATATCACCCCCGAGGCCCGCGCCGCCGCCGAGGCCTTGATGGGGGGCTGAGGGGCCGCTCACAGCTCTGCTCGACGCGCGGCCATCCCCAGGCAACCAAAGCACTGCGCGTGGCCGCGGCTGTAAACGCGGGTGTCCGCGCGCGCGCCCATGCCTGTTGATCAGAGGTGACGGGCGACGGAGATCGAGAAGGCCTCGGTCGGCTGCAGCACCAGATCAAGCCCCAGCTTGAGGCAGACGGCAAGCACCAGCAAGGCCAGCAAAATGCGCAGTTGTTCGGCCTTGAGCCGCAGGCCGATGCGGGCGCCGATCTGGGCACCGATCACGCCGCCGACAATAAGCAGCACGGCCAGCACCGTATCGACTGTGTGGCTGTTATAGGCATGCATCATCGTGGTGTAGGCCGAGACGAAGATGATCTGGAAAAGCGAGGTTCCGACCACGACTTTGGTCGGCATGCCAAGGATGTAGATCATCGCAGGCACGACAACGAAGCCGCCGCCCACCCCCATGATGGCCGACAGTACGCCGACGAAAAAGCCGACAATAAGCGGCGGAAAAACCGAGATATAGAGCCCCGAAGAGCGGAAGCGCACGCGCATCGGCATGGCGTGGACCCAGTCAAGACCGCCCCGCTTGCGTTTGGCTTTGGGGCCCTGCACCTTTGACTTGCGCAGCGCGCTCAGGCTTTCGATGAACATCAGCCCGCCTATCAGACCCAGAACGACCACGTAGAAGATGTTGACCAAAAGATCGACCTGCCCAAGCTCGCGCAGCAGGTTGAAGATAAAGATGCCCACGGTCGAGCCGCTGAGACCGCCAACCATAAGCGCGATACCCATCGGAAAATCGACGGTACGACGGCGGATATGGGCAAGGATGGCCGAAAAGGACGAGGCAACGATCTGGTTGGCCGATGTGGCCACTGCGACCGCAGGCGGGATGCCGATGAAAAACAGAAGAGGCGTAATCAGGAAACCGCCGCCAACCCCGAACATGCCTGAGAGCAGGCCGACAACAAGCCCGATAGAAAGCAGAAGTGGACCGTTCACCGAAACCTCGGCGATGGGCAGGTAGATTTCCATCAGACTCGGCAGTACCTGGTTGCACAGGCCCTGCGTTTACGCCCAAGTCCTGACGAACGCAAGGCAACGGTCCCTGGCAATCCGACACAGGCCCGGAGCAGACCTGCAAGGGGCGTGTGTTCACTACATCCGGCAAGGCTCTTGGAGTGCCGAGCCGACCCTTAGGTGCGCGGCGGCACTAATTTGCCGGGGTTCATGATGTTGTCGGGGTCAAGCGCCGCCTTGATGGCGCCCATCATGGCCCAACCGCCGCCATGCTCGCGCGCCATATAGCCAAGCTTGCCGATGCCGATGCCATGCTCGCCGGTCGAGGTGCCGCCAAGCGCAAGCGCGCGCTCGACCATTCGCTCCGAGACCTGCTTGGCGCGCATGATCTCGTCGGGGGCGTGCTCGTCGACCAACAAAACCGCATGGAAATTGCCGTCCCCCACATGACCCAGAATCGGCCCCTGAACGCCGGACCGTTCAAGATCGGCGCGTGTGTCCTCGATCGCGCGGGCCAGTTTTGAGATCGGAACGCAAATGTCGGTGACAATCGCGCGCGCGCCGGGTCGGGCGGCTAGAATGGCGTAATAGGCATTGTGGCGCATGGTCCAGAGGGCGCTGCGATCCTCGGGGCGGCTGGCCCAGTCAAAGCCCGAGCCGCCCCGATCCTTGGCGATCATGCCAAAGGTTTCGGCCTGTTCGCGCACCGAGGCCTCGGTGCCGTGGAATTCCAGCAAAAGATGCGGCTTTGGCGCAAGGCCCATCCCGGCATAGGCATTGACGGCGGCGACACTCTCGGTGTCCATCAATTCGATCCGCGCCATCGGCACGCCGCATTGGATGGTGTCGATTACCGCCGCCACGGCATCGCCCACGCTCTCGAAGGCACAGACCGCCGCCGAGATCGCCTCGGGCGTGCCTTGAAGGCGCAGCGTAAGTTCGGTCACAAGGCCAAGCGTGCCCTCGGAGCCGACGAAAAGCCCGGTCAGATCATAGCCCGCCGAGGATTTGCGCGCGCGCGTGCCGGTGCGGATCACCTCGCCGCTGGCGGTGACCACCTCGAGCGCCAGAACGTTGTCGCGCATTGTGCCGTACCGTACCGCAGTCGTGCCACTGGCGCGGGTCGCGGCCATGCCCCCAAGCGAGGCATTGGCGCCCGGATCGACCGGAAAGAAAAGCCCGGTGGCGCGCAGCTCTTCATTGAGCGCCTCGCGCGTCACGCCGGGTTGCACCGTCACGGTCATATCCTCGGCGGCGATGCTCAGGATGCGGTTCATCCGGCTGAAATCGACCACGACACCGCCGAGAACCGCCTGCGATTGCCCCTCAAGCGAGGTGCCCGTGCCCCAGCCCACCACCGGACAGCGATGGCGCGCACAGATCGTCAGGATCTCGGCCACCTGCGCGGTCGTCTCGGGGTAAACCACCGCATCCGGGGGCGAGAGCGAGAAATGTGACTCGCTTCGACCATGGATTTCCAGATCGGACTTGGACCGCGTTACCTGTTGGCCTAGAGATGATATGAGGTCGGCGATTGCGTTCTGAATGCCCATGCTTGGTCCTTCATCGTGAGTGACGTCCTACCCTAGGCGAAGCCGCGCCATTGCGAAAGCGCGCCGACCGGCGCGGACGGAGGGTTGATGCAGAATCTTGAACGCTCATTCTGGCGACAGGCCTGCGATCCGGTGGTGCAGGGCATCCGGCGGGGATGGCAGGTTTTGCGCGGGCGCGGGCCGAGCCAGTTTCAATTCTGGCTGATCGCGCTGTTGATCGGCATCGCCGCAGGCTTTGCCGCGCTATTGTTCCGCAAAGGCATCAACGCGCTTCAGGGGCTGCTTTACGGCTCTTATGATGTCGCTCACCTGCATAGTTTTGCGCAAACCCTTCCGTGGTACTGGGTGCTGTTCCTGCCGATCGCCGGCGGTTTGGCGGTCGGGCTTATCCTGCACCGCTTTACGCCGGATGGGCGGGTGCGCTCGGTGTCGGATGTGATCGAGGGCGCGGCAATCTACGAGGGCCGGGTCGAGCGGCGCGAAGGCATCGCCTCGGCGCTCGCCTCGCTGATCACGCTTGGCTCTGGCGGCTCTTCGGGGCGCGAGGGGCCGGTGGTGCATATGGCCGGGGTGATTTCAAGCTGGGTCAGCGACAAGATCCACGCCGATGGCATCACCGGGCGCGATTTGTTGGGCTGTGCGGTGGCGGCGGCGGTGTCGGCCTCGTTCAACGCGCCGATTGCCGGGGCGCTTTTTGCACTAGAGGTGGTGTTGCGCCATTTCGCGGTGCATGCCTTTGCCCCCATCGTGATCGCCAGCGTGGCGGGCACGGTGATCAACCGGCTGGAATTCGGCGATGTCACCGAATTTGCCCTGCCGGTCGCAAGCGCGCTTGAGTTCTACGTGGAATTGCCGGCCTTTCTCATCCTCGGGCTGGTCTGTGGCTTTGTCGCCGCCGCCCTGATGCGGGCGATCTTTCTGGCCGAAAGTGTCGCCAGCCATATTCAGAGCCGCACCGGCCTGCCGAGATGGCTGCGCCCGGCGGGGGCAGGGGCCTTGCTCGGGCTGCTGGCGATCTGGTTCCCGCATATCATCGGCGTCGGATACGAGACCACCTCGGCCGCCCTCACCGGACAGCTTTTGTTGCATGAGGCCGTGATCTTCGCGATGCTCAAGGTGGTGGCGGTGGCGATCACCATCGGCGGGCGCATGGGCGGCGGGGTGTTTTCGCCCTCGCTCATGGTCGGGGCGCTGACCGGGCTGGCCTTCGGGCTTGTGGCGACCTCGATCTTCCCCGAGGTGTCGGGCTCGCACACCCTCTATGCGCTTGCGGGCATGGGCGCGGTGGCGGCGGCGGTGCTTGGCGCGCCGATCTCGACCACGCTGATCGTGTTCGAGCTTACGGGGGACTGGCAGACCGGGCTTGCGGTGATGGTGGCGGTGTCGATGTCGACCGCGCTTGGCTCACAGCTTGTGCGACGCTCGTTCTTCCTGACCCAGCTTGAGCGGCGCGGGATTCAGCTTGCGGCGGGGCCGCAGGCCTATCTTTTGGGGATGTTCACGGTGTCCAAGCTGATGCGGACAGACACCGACCCCCGCGCGGCCCCGGAAGACGACTGCTGGGCTCTGATCGAACAAGGCGTCTATATCGACGCCAACGCCACGCTCGCGGCGGCGATGCCGGTGTTTGACCGCTCTCCGATGCCCTTCATCCCGGTGGTCACTCTGGCGGGCGAAGACACCCCCCCCGAACTCATGGGCGCGCTGTTTCATGTGGACGCCCTGCAAGCCTATAACCGCGCCCTGGCGGCGGTTTCGGAGGAAGAGCATAGTTAGGGGATAGTCATTGCCTCAACAGGTTTGATGCGTAGGTACGCACGGCCAAACCGGACCTTTGTGCCATCTGCAGCTAATAGCAGAATTGAGCCCAAAATACCAGATGCTACGAACTGTACGGATAGCGGCAAAGGGTGTATTCCGTTGAAAAACTCGCCTGATCGCTCGAAAGGGCAAGATCAGCAGAATATTGTCCCGCTAAAACGCCATTCTGGAAGTACCGTTTGTCAATTGGCCTGTGACGAGAACAGTGTTCCAAGTTTCCGAGGCGATTTTGGCGTAGCGGAGTTTTTCAACAGAATAGGTGGAAAGCGGCCGTTCACAACGCTCAGGATTAAGGTCCGCTAAACGGGGCAAAAAATGCCGTTCTCTTAGTTAATACCAATGCCCGTTTTAAGTTAAACTGAGCTATTCTTAAACGCTCAGCTTTTTCGTTCACACCGCTGACATTTCGGCTTTATCTCAGGCGATTTCCGCAAGAGACCCCAGCGGCTGCAAAGGTGGCATTGCGTTGCCAAGCAACCGACGCTCTCTGCAATCGTCTGCAAAGCGCTCTCTGACTTTCTCTGCGATGTCGCTCGGATGAACCAAGTACAGCACACCTTTTCGCCGCTCAATCCCAAGTCGGGCTTTCTTTGCCGCTTTGTACAATTGCTCCATCACTCTCGACGAAGACCACCCAGTTTCATTCATTATCTGTTTGACGTGCACCCCATGATGCAACTCGGTCAACAAATGCGCATCAATACTAAGTTTTGAAGGCATTACGATGTCATCACAATTTCGCGCGGCGCAAACAAGCACCCTGTCTGAATTCACAAGCTTGAGAGCGCGGAGACGTCCTTGACGGGCCTTTTCAATACTCATGTTCACACCCCGCAATACTTACGCCGCCTAGGTTAGACCTAGGTGCGCGGTTTGATTTTGTGGTGACAGGCCATGCCCAGAAGCCTGACGTTTTTCTATAAATAAAATACATTCTATTTCCCCCTGGCCCTGTGTTCAATGATGAGGGCGCGTTGAATTTCTGACACTATCGTGCCTCATTTTGGACAAAATTCAATACTTTCTGCCAATTGTTGGGATCTGTGAGACAATATCAAACAGGCTTGGTTTTGTTCCAGTTTGAGCGACGAAATATCATTAATCAGAGACAGAGTTCGCAGAATGACGAGATTGTTCGCGCCACGGGTTCAGGCGAAATAGGAAGTTATTCTGTTCAGCGTTGAAATGGCGAATCGCCGTGACGACGCTGTCATTCGCCGCATATGCAAGACCGTCGGGTAAGCTCTGAGACCTGTCACTGCGCGTGCTTTGCTACGAACGGCAAAAATGGGCCTATTCCGTTGAAAAACTCGCCTGATCGCTCGAAAGGGCAAGATCAGCAGAATATTGTCCCGCTAAAACGCCATTCTGGAAGTACCGTTTGTCAATTGGCCTGTGACGAGAACAGTGTTCCAAGTTTCCGAGGCGATTTTGGCGTAGCGGAGTTTTTCAACAGAATAGGCCGAAAGCAGACCCCAGAGTTTGAACGTAGAATGGCAGCTTGGTCCGCGACGCAGACCTTAGCGCAGAGTGTCGCGAAAGTCAGGTTTTCGCTTGCACACCAAAATCCAAGCCACCCACAGACCGCGATTGTTCCACCCACAGAAAAGCCCCGACCGGCCCAGACTGTGGGCCAGTCCGGTCAGACCCGCTCGACGGTGACGGTCGAGCTTGAGTAGAACGCGATGTGGTCTTTGATGGCGGCGGCGGCGGGTTTGGGGGATTCATAGCTCCAGGCGGCGTTTTCCAGCGTTTTGCTTTTGGTCACGATGGAAAAGAACCGCGCATCGCCCTTGTGGGGGCAATGGCTTGTCTGCGGGCTTTCATCGAGGAACGCCATCGCGATGTCGCTGCGCGGAAAGTAATAGACCGCCGGATATTCGCCCTCGGTCAGCTCGATTGCGTTCTTGGTTTCGGCCAGAACGGCGCCACCGGCGCGCACGGTCCAGGTGCCTTCTGCTTTGCGTGTCGTGATATCGGCCATGATCCATCCCTATTGAAGTCGTTTTTTTTTATATGACGCGGCGCGATGACAGGCAGATGTCAAACGGGCCGGGTTGCTTGGTCCAACCATAGCCGGGCTCGCGCCGAGAGCCGAGAGCCGATTTTGTCGCGGCACTCTTGGTGATAGGCGTCAAGCCAGTCGCGCTCGGGCTGTGTCAGCATATCCCGGTCGATCAGGCGCCGGTCGATGGGCACGAAATTCAGCGTCTCAAAGCAGAGCTTGCCCGAGACATCGCCGCCGGGCAAGAGGTGTGCGTCGCTCACCACCAGGAGGTTTTCGATGCGGATGCCAAAGGCGCCCTCGCGGTAATAGCCCGGCTCGTTCGACAGGATCATGCCCGGCTTGAGCGGTTCGTGACTTGTCCGCGACAGCCTCTGAGGCCCTTCATGTACGCACAGATGCACCCCCACGCCATGCCCGGTGCCATGGCCGTAGTCCTGATCCGCAAGCCAGAGCGGATAGCGCGCAATCGCGTCAAGATCGCGCCCGGCAAGGCCCGCCGGAAAGCGCAGCCGCGAAATCGCGATCATGCCTTGCAGCACGCGGGTGAAGGCCGCGCGTTCATCCGCGCCCACATCGCCGACGGGCAGGGTGCGGGTGATATCGGTGGTGCCGTCAAGGTACTGCCCGCCGCCATCCAGCACCAGCAAATCGCCGTTTTGCAGCGTGCGATTGCTCGACCGGGTCACCCGGTAATGGGCAAGCGCGCCATTGGGGCCGCTGCCGGCGATGGTGTCAAAGCTGATGTCCAACAACTTGCCGGTCGCGGCGCGGCAGGCCTCAAGCTGGGTGACGACGTCGATCTCGGTGATCGTACCGGGGGATTGCTCGTCAAACCAGCAGAGAAGCTCGCACACCGCCGCCCCATCGCGCAGATGGGCGGCGCGGGTTCCGGCAATCTCGGCCTCGGTTTTACAGGCCTTGGGCAGCACACAGGGATCATCGCCGCAGGTGATGGTGATAGCGCGCTCAGGCTCGGCCGCCAGAGCCTGAAGATGGCTCAGAACGATGGCGGGGGTCGAGGCCGGGTCGATCTGGAATGTCGCGCCCTGCGCCGCGTCAAGGGTCTCCAAAAGGCCGCCATAGGGGCGCAGATGCACGTGATCGCCGAGATGCGCCTTGACCTCTGGGCTGACCTCGGCGTCGGTCAACAGGGTGACGGCACCGGTCCAATCCAACAGGGCGAATGCCTGAACAATCGGATTGCGCGGAATGTCAGAGCCGCGAATGTTCAAGAGCCAGCAGATCGAATCCGGCAGGGCCAGGATCGCGCAGCGCTTGCCCGCTGCCTCTAGTGCCGCGCCGAGGTCATGGCGCTTTTCCGCATGGGGCCTGCCGGTCAGGTCATCGGGCTGAATCGTGATCGGGCGGCGCGGACGCTCGGGGCGCTCGGGCCACACCCGGTCAATTTGGTTTTCAACGGCGCGCAGGGTAATGCCGCTGCCCGTCAGGGATTTTTCAAGCGCCTCAAGCTGTTCCACGGTATAAAGCCAGGGGTCAAAGCCAACCTCGCCGCCCTGCGGCAGATGCTGCTTGAGCCATTCGCCAAGGCGCACCTCGGGGCAGTCAACCGGGGTGAAATGGGCGATGTCGACCTGGGTCTTGACCTGAACGCGGTAGCGGCCATCGACAAACACCCCGGCCACATCCGCCAGCACCGCACAGAACCCCGCCGAGCCGGTAAACCCGGTCAGCCAGGCCAGACGGTTATCGCAGTTGGCGACATATTCGCCCTGATGGGCATCGGCGCGCGGCACAAGAAAACCGGACAACCCGGCCTCGGCCAATGCGGCGCGCAGCGCGGCAAGGCGCGGCGGGCCCTGATCGGGGCGGGCAGTGTCGTCAAAGGATTGAAACATCACATCGCCCGCCGGATGCCCATGACACGGGCCCGGGCGCGCGGGTCGCTGTCAAACAACGCGGCGAGTTGTTCAGTCATCACGCCGGCAAGCTGATCGGCGTCGGTGATGGTCACGGCGCGCTCGTAATAGCGGGTGACGTCATGGCCGATGCCAATGGCCAGCAATTCGACCTGTTTGCGCCGCTCGACCATGTCGATCACGTCGCGCAGGTGTTTTTCGAGGTAATTCGCTGGGTTAACGGACAAAGTTGAATCGTCCACCGGCGCGCCATCGCTGATCACCATCAGGATCTTGCGCGACTCTTTGCGCGCCACCATCCGCCGGTGCGCCCATTCAAGCGCCTCGCCGTCGATGTTTTCCTTGAGCAGGCCTTCTTTCATCATCAGGCCAAGATTGTCCCGCGTCCGGCGCATCGGGGAATCGGCGGATTTATAGATGATGTGGCGCAGATCATTCAGGCGACCGGGCAGTTGCGGGCGCCCTTCGGCAAGCCATGCTTCGCGGCTTTGCCCGCCTTTCCACGCGCGGGTGGTAAAGCCGAGGATTTCCACCTTGACGCTGCACCGCTCAAGCGTGCGGGCCAGAACATCGGCGCAGATCGCGGCAATCGAAATCGGCCGCCCGCGCATCGAGCCGGAATTATCCAACAAGAGCGTCACCACGGTATCGCGAAACTCGGTGTCTTTTTCGACCTTGAAGCTGAGCGGCATCGTCGGGTTGGCCACGACGCGCGCAAGTCGGCCGGCATCAAGAATGCCTTCTTCGCGGTCAAACTCCCAGGACCGGCTTTGCTGCGCCTGAAGGCGGCGCTGAAGCTTGTTGGCCAGACGGCTGACCGCGCCCTTGAGCGGCTCCAGCTGTTGATCAAGATAGGCGCGCAGGCGTTCAAGCTCGATCGGGTCGGCCAAGTCTTCGGCGCGGATTTCTTCATCAAAAGCAGCGTTGTAGACGGTGTAATGCGGGTCCGCGTCCGAAATCGGCTGGGGCGCGGGCGGCTCTAGCGGGGCCTCGCCATCGGGCAGGTCGGTCTGGTCGTCCATCTCATCGTCCGACATGTCGTCCATGCTGACCTGGGCCTGAGAGGCGTCCTGCTGTTCGTCCTGGCTGCGCTCTGCCTCTGCCTCGGCTTCGTTCTCGTCGCTGTCCTCGTCGCCGCTGCTGTCTTGCTCGTCCTGATCTTCGCCGCTCTCTTCGGCGTCATCCTCGGTGTCGTCGTCAAGATTATCCGGGTCATCCCCAAGCTGATCGCCATAGCCGAGGTCTTCGATCATCCGGCGGGCGAATTTGGCAAAGGCGGTCTGGTCGGCAAGGATGTCTTGCAGGTTCTCAAGCGTGCCGCCAGCCTGTTCCTCGATAAAGCCGCGCCAGAGTTCCATCACGTTCTGCGCGCCCGGCGGCATGTCGCGCCCGGTGGCAAGATGGCGGATAAGATAGCCGGCCGCAGCGGGCAGGGGGGCATCGGCTGTCGAGGTGATCTGCTCATAGCCCAAACGCTGTGCGTCGGCGGCAATCTTGGAATCGATATTGCTGGCGGTGCCGGGCATGTCGCGGGCGCCCACCGCCTCGCAGCGGGCGGTTTCCATCGCTTCGTAAAGATCGCGGGCCATGTCGCCCGGCGGGGCATAACGCGCATGCAGGCCCGCGTCGTGAAACTTGTGGCGAAGGGCAAGCGCGTCGGCGGTGCCGCGCGCCAGCAAAACCTCTTCGCGCGTCATCCGGCGGCTGACCTGCGGCAGGCGCATGGCATCGCCCGAGATACCGGCGGGATCAACCGAATAGCTAACGGTCAGATCGGCGTCATCGGCCATCACCTTGGTTGCCTGCGCCAGCGCCTTCTTGAACGGATCGGCGGGGTTGTCGGTGGGTTTGTTCATGACGCGGTTTCCTGATCCTTCGGGCTGATCCAATTGATCGCGAGGCGCTCATCCACCCTGAGAGGCCGCCTCGTGAGACTGGCGCTCAAGGCACGGATAAGCAAACGCGCCTTACCTGACGTTCACATTGGCCGCGCTTTCCGGCAGTTCCTCGTCAAAGCAGCGCTGATAGAATTCGGCCACGGTCTGGCGCTCAAGCTCGTCGCATTTGTTGAGGAAGGTCAGACGGAACGCATAGCCCACATTGCGGAAGATCGTGGCGTTTTGCGCCCAGGCAATCACGGTGCGCGGGCTCATCACGGTGGAAAGCTCGCCATTCATGAAAGCGGTGCGCGACAGGTCGGCAACGGTTACCATGCGGCTCACGGTCTTGCGGCCCTCGGCGGTATTGTAAAGGGGGTTCTTGGCGATCACGATGGCGGTTTCGGCGTCATGGCTGAGATAGTTCAGCGTCGCCACAAGCGACCAGCGGTCCATCTGGCCCTGGTTGATCTGTTGCGTGCCGTGATAAAGCCCGGTGGTATCGCCAAGGCCAACCGTGTTGGCGGTGGCGAAAATCCGGAAATAGGGGTTCGGCGTGATCACTTCGTTCTGGTCGAGAAGCGTCAGCTTGCCATCGGCTTCAAGCACGCGCTGAATCACGAACATCACGTCCGCGCGGCCCGCGTCGTATTCGTCAAACACGATCGCCGTCGGATTACGCAGCGACCAAGGCAGGATGCCCTCGTGAAATTCGGTGACCTGCACCCCGTCCTTGAGCTTGATCGCATCCTTGCCGATCAGGTCGATCCGGCTGATGTGGCTGTCAAGGTTGACCCGCACCGTCGGCCAGTTCAACCGCGCCGCCACCTGTTCGATATGGGTGGATTTACCCGTTCCGTGATAGCCTTGAACCATCACCCGGCGGTTGTGCGAAAACCCGGCCAGAATGGCGAGCGTGGTATCGGGATCAAACTTATAGGTGCTGTCCACGTCCGGCACGCGATCGGTGCGTGTGGCAAAGCCCTTTACGATCATATCCGTGTCGATGCCGAACACTTCGCGGACGGAAATCTCTTCGGTGGGTTTCGCGTTGATGTCGATCGTTCCGTCAGCCATTTTTCGGGTCCTTCCGTCGGGTCGTTGCGCGCTATGTGGTGCAACATATCGCGACAAAGGGCAAGGGGAAGGGCCAACATATGGCTGGCCTTATCCGCATTCTTGTCTGGTCCTACGAGGGCGCTGCCCTTGAGGCCGGTTAACTGTGTCCGCGTTTCTCAAATCGGGGCAACATCGCGCTGAAATCGCGACCCTTGCCATCCTCTTCCTCGACGAACTGTGCATAAAGCTTGCACGCCGCCTCACCAAGCGGCGTATCGGCGTCTGCGGCCTCTGCTGCCTGTTGGGCCAGGCGCAAATCCTTGAGCATCAATTCGGCGGCAAAACCGGGCTGATAATCGTTGTCGGCGGGCGATTTCGGCCCAACACCGGGCGCTGGGCAATAGGCGTTCATGCTCCAGCTATAGCCCGACGAGGTGCTGACCACATCAAACATCGCCTGACGATCCAGCCCAAGCTTGTCGGCAAGCGCAAAGGCCTCGCAGGTGACGATCATCGTGGCGCCAAGGATCATGTTGTTGCAGATCTTGGCCGCCTGACCATTGCCAGAGGCGCCGCAATGAACCGCCTTTTGCCCCATGATATCAAACAGTTCAGAGGCGATCTTGAATCCCTCGCCGTCACCGCCAACCATAAAGGTCAAGGTGCCGGCCACGGCGCCGCCCGTCCCACCCGAGACCGGGGCATCGAGCGCCAAAAGCCCGGCCTCGGTGGCCTGTGCGGCAACTGCGCGGGCGCTTTCGACGTCGACGGTCGAGCAATCAAGCAGAACCGCACCCTTTTGCATGACCGGGATCACCTGATCCGCGACCGACCGCAGGATCTGGCCGTTGGGCAGCATGGTGATCACCACGTCGCGCCCGGTCGCGGCCTCGGCCGCGCTTTGCGCCATGGTGACGCCGTCGATCGCGACTTCAGCCATGTCAAAGCCGGTGACCTCGTGCCCGGCACTTGCAAGGTTGGCGGCCATGGGCGCGCCCATGTTGCCCAGTCCGATAAATCCGATTTTCATGATGAAACCTCCTCCTCAAAGGTCAGGGCATCCTTGCCCAATGGCAAAAGCATCTGGCTGACCGCGACGGCGGGCAGGGTGGCAAGATCGTGTTTCCAGCGTGGGTTGCGATCCTTGTCGATGATGGCGGCGCGGATGCCCTCGATGAAATCGCCGTCTTGCATTGCCCGCCAGGTAAAGCGGTATTCAAGCCCGAGCGCGCGCCGGATATCCGCGCTTGGGCCGCGCAGGCGGTGGATCATCTCGACGGCGCAGGCCATCGACAGCGGCGCATTGCGCGTCATGGTCTTGAGCGTCGCGACCGCGAATTCGCCCGCGTCACCGCGTAGGGAGGTGACGATATCGCCAAGGGTTTCGCCGCCGAAATGGACGTTGACCTCTGCCAGGCGATCCCTCATCGCCCCTTGCGGGGGCGCCTCGGATTGGGCGGAAATGGCTGCGATGTCGCCGGTCTCGACCAGGGTGGCGATCAGGCCGGGCCAATTTACTTGCGGCACGTAACTATCTGCAAAACCGGCATAAATCGCATCGTCCGGCCCCATGCGTGACCCGGTACAGCCGAGATATTCGCCCAAACGCCCCGGCGCGCGCGCCAGCAAAAGAGAGCCGCCCACATCCGGCACAAGGCCAATGCCGCATTCCGGCATGGCGATCTGGGTGCTTTCGCAGACGATCCGGTGCGAGCCATGACAGGAAATGCCAACGCCGCCGCCCATCACGAACCCCTGCATCAGCGCCACATAAGGCTTGGGGTATTCGGCGATCTTGGCGTTCAGGCGGTATTCATCGGCCCAGAAGGTACGCCCATAGGCGAAATCACCCGCGTGCCCGGTGTCGTAGAGCTTTTGGATGTCGCCGCCCGCGCAAAACGCCTTGTCGCCGAGCGCGTCGATGATCACCAGATCAATCGCCGCGTCATCGCGCCATTCATCAAGCGCCGCCTCAATGGCAAGCGCCATCTCATAGGTCAGCGCGTTGAGCGCCTTGGGACGATCCAGCGTGATGCGCCCGGCGCGGCCTTCTTTGCGGATGTGAATTTCGGCCTGTTCTGACATGGCTTAATGATCCGCCAGCATTTGACGCGCCACGATCAGGCGCATGATTTCGTTGGTGCCCTCAAGGATTTCATGCACCCGCAGGTCGCGCACCAGCTTTTCGATCCCGTAATCGGCCAGATAGCCATAACCGCCATGCAGTTGCAGGCATTGGTTGACGATGCGCGATCCCGCCTCAGTGACGAACTTTTTCGCCATGGCGCAATACTTGGTGGCATCGGGTGCGTTAGTGTCCAGTTTCCAGGCCGCCTGACGCAAAAAGACACGCGCCGCCTGAAGCTCGATTTCCATATCGGCAAGGCGGAATTGCAGCGCCTGAAACTGGTCGATCGACTTCCCAAAAGCCTTGCGCTCGGACATATATTGCAGTGTCAGGTTCAAGGCCTGCTGCGCGGCGCCAAGCGAACAGGCGGAAATGTTGAGGCGGCCACCATCAAGGCCATTCATCGCATATGTGAAACCTTTTCCCTCTTCACCGACCAGATCTCCACTCGAAATGTTGCAATTGGCAAACTGCACCTGACGGGTCGGTTGGCTGCGCCAGCCCATTTTATCCTCAAGCCCGCCATAGGACAGCCCCGGTTTGCCATCTTCGACATAAACGGTCGAGACCCCCTTGGGGCCGACGTCACCGGTGCGCACCATGACGATATAGGCATCCGAATATCCGCCCCCCGAGATGAACGCCTTGGTGCCGTTGAGGGTATAGCCCTCATTGGTGCGCTCGGCGCGGGTCTTGAGCGCGGCGGCGTCCGAGCCAGAGCCGGGTTCGGTCAGGCAATAGGACAGAACCGTTTCCATGCTCATCGCGCGTGGCAGCACCCGCGCCTTCATCTCGTCGCTGGCGAACTTGTCGATCATCTTGGCGCACATGTTGTGGATCGACAAAAACGCCGCCACCGAGGGGCAGGCCATCGACAGCGCCTCGAACACCAGCGTGGCGTCAAGCCGGGTGAGGCCAGAGCCGCCAGCCTCTTCGCTCACATAAAGGCCGCCAAAACCAAGCGCGGCGATTTCCGGCCAAAGCTCTTTCGGGATCGTGCCGTCGCGTTCCCAATCACGGGCATGCGGCGCGATCCGGTCCTGCCCAAAGGCATGGGCCATATCGAAAATGGCGCTTTGTTCTTCGGTCAGGGCAAAATCCATCGGGCTCTCCGTTTCAAGCGAATTGAACACTTGTTTAATTAGTAATTCTTGCAAGAGTTTTGCAAGGCCTGTGGGGCAGGGGCCCTAAAGGTCGGCGTGATATTCCTCGATCAGGTGGCGCACGACCGATTGCAAGGCTTCGCCGTCATCCTGCCCGGCCTCGCGGGCGCTTGCATAGGCCTGTCGCTGGCGCTCGGCGCTGGTGCCTTGGCGCAGGATTTCACGGGCGTTTTCGATCTCTGACATGGATTCAAAGAACGCTGCATCCTCTTGAATCAACGTAATAAGTTCCTCAAGAAGGTCGCCAAATGGCGTGATCTCGCCAAGCCCGAAATCAATCAGGCCCTCGCGGGTGCCATAGCGTTGCGCGCGCCAGCGGTTCTCGGCGACGAGGAAGCTGTCGTAAATCCGCCAGCGCTGATTCTTGACCGCCAACCGCCAGAGCATCCGGGTCAGCGCCTGGGTCAGGGCGGCCAGGGTCAGGGTGTGTTCAAGGCGCGGCTGTACATCGCAAATCCGCGATTCAAGCGTGGGAAAGCGCGACGAGGGTCGCAGATCCCACCAGATCTTGCTGGCATCCTCAATCACGCCGAGATCGACGAGCGCCTGAACCGACCGCTCGAAGCCGCCAAAGCTCTCCATGCGCGGCGGCAGGCCGGTGCGCGGCAGGTTGTCAAACACCGTCAGCCGATAACAACTTAGCCCGGTATCCTGTCCCTGCCAGAACGGCGAGGAACAGCTAAGTGCAAGAATATGCGGCAGGAAATAGCTCAGCTGGTTCATCAGGTCGATGCGGCGGTCGGGCGCGTCAACGCCCACATGCACATGCATCCCGCAAATCAGCATCCGTCGCACGACCCCCGCAAGATCATGTTGCAGGTGGTTGTAGCGTTCCTTGTCGGTGTGGGTCTGGTTGCGCCAATCCGAAAACGGGTGGCAAGAGGCGGCGATCGGGGCAAGGTTATGGGTGGCGGCGTGCTTGGCGACGCAGCTGCGCAGGCGTTTGAGATCCTCGCGCGCCTCGGCCACGTTGCGGCAAACCTTTGTGCCGATCTCGATCTGACAGGTCAGGAATTCGGGGCTGACCTGATCCTGCAACTCGTCCTGACAGGCGGTCATCAGGGCCTCTGGGGCATTGGCAAGCGCAAGGCTGTCGCGGTCGACAAGCAGGTATTCTTCTTCGATCCCGATGGTGAATGCCGGGCTTTCGTCTGTCATGGTGCCCCTCCTTTTCCGCCCTGTTGCGCCGTCCAATTCAGCACGGTTTTGCCCCATTGGGCAAGGGGATCGCGGGCCCGGCGCAATGACCGGGCCCATGAGGCGTGGATTAATCCATCGCCTTGAAGTTGAACTCGCCACCTTCCTTGATGCCCGAGGGCCAGCGAGAGGTCACGGTCTTGGTGCGGGTGTAGAACTTGAACGAATCCGGCCCGTGCTGATTGAGATCGCCAAAGCCCGACTTTTTCCAGCCGCCAAAGGTGTGATAGGCCAGCGGCACCGGGATCGGCACGTTTATGCCGACCATGCCGACATTGACTCGCGCCGCAAAATCGCGCGCGGCGTCACCATCGCGGGTAAAGATCGCGGTGCCATTGCCATATTCATGGTCCATCGCAAGCTTGAGCGCCTCTTCGTAATTGCCCGCGCGCACGGTGGTCAGAACCGGGCCAAAGATTTCCTGTTTGTAGATGTCCATATCCGGTGTGACATGGTCAAACAGGTGCGGGCCGACAAAAAAGCCGTCCTCATAGCCCTGAAGGTTGAAGTTGCGGCCATCGACGACAAGTTTAGCGCCCTGATCAATGCCGGTCTGGACAAGGCCAAGAATGCGCTGCTTGGCCTCGGCGGTGACAACGGGGCCGTAATCGACATCGTCGCCAGAGGTCCATGGCCCAACCTTGAGCTTTTCAATCCGCGGCACCAGCTTTTCGATAAGACGGTCTGCGGTTTCTTCACCGACCGGAACCGCCACCGAAATCGCCATGCAGCGTTCGCCCGCCGCGCCGTATCCGGCACCGATCAGGGCATCTGCCGCCTGATCCATATCGGCATCGGGCATGATGATCATGTGGTTCTTGGCGCCGCCAAAGCATTGCACGCGCTTGCCTTGGCTACAGCCGGTGCCATAGATATATTGCGCGATCGGGGTCGAGCCGACAAAGCCGACCGACTGGATCACGTCGTGATAAAGGATCGCATCAACCGCTTCCTTGTCGCCGTTCACAACCTGCAACAGACCCTTGGGAAGACCCGCCTCTTCAAACAGTTCCGCCAGCATCAGCGGCACGGAGGGATCGCGCTCTGACGGCTTGAGGATAAAGGCGTTGCCACAGGCAAGGGCAGGGCCGAACATCCACATCGGGATCATCGCCGGAAAGTTGAACGGCGTGATGCCCGCAGTGACGCCAAGCGGCTGTTTCATCGAATACATGTCGATGCCGGGGCCGGCGCTATCGGTGAACTCGCCCTTCAAAAGCTGCGGCGCGCCGATGCAATATTCGATCACTTCAAGGCCGCGCTGAATGTCGCCCTTGGCATCCGGGAAGGTCTTGCCGTGCTCGGCCGAGAGGGCCTCGGCAAGTTTGTCCATGTCACGGTTCAGAAGGTCGACGAATTTCATCATCACCCGCGCGCGGCGCTGTGGGTTGGTCGCGCCCCATGCCGGTTGCGCGGCCATTGCGGCCTTGACGGCGATGTCCATTTCCGCGGCGCTCGCGAGCGGGCATTTGGCCTGCACTTCGCCGGTGGCGGGGTTGAAAACATCGGAAAAGCGGCCCGACGTGCCTTTGACATGCGCGCCGTTGATGTAATGCGTAATCTCTTTCATGGGAGTCCTCCTTTTGGTTGGCGCCAAGGTAGCCTTGCAATTTTATTTGGAAAAGAGGCAATATTCCAAAACTAACCTGCATTTTTGCAAAGGAGGGCGCGATGCAACCGCATTGGGACGATATCAAGATCTTCCTCGCCGTGGCCCGCGCCGAGAGCCTGTCGGGCGCGGGGCGCATGCTTAAGGTCGATCCGGCGACGGTGGGGCGGCGGATTGCGCGGCTTGAAGATGCGCTCGGCGCGCCGCTTTTCGCCAAATCCCCCAATGGCTATGTCCTGAGCGAGGCCGGTCAACGCCTGATGACGCATGCCATGCGCGCCGAAACGGCGATGGAGGATGCCGCCGAAGAACTGGCCGGGCAGGCGGGCGGCATGACCGGGCAAATCCGCGTCGGCGCGCCCGATGGCTGTGCCAATTTCCTGCTGCCGCAGGTCTGTGCCGCGATTGCGGCGGAAAACCCCGACCTTGAAATTCAGATCGTCGCCCTGCCGCGGGTCTTCAACCTGACCCGGCGCGAGGCCGACATGGTGATCGCCGTCAGCCCGCCCACCGCCGGGCGGTTGAGCGTGCAGAAAATCACCGACTACCGGCTGCATCTTGCGGCCTCAATCAAATATCTGCGCCGCCATTCGCCCATCGAAACCCTTCAGGATTTAGAGGGCCATCGCATGGTCGGCTATATTCAGGACATGATTTTCGACAAGGAACTGGATTACCTGAGCCAGGCCGGGGTCGAGCGCGTGAATCTGGCCTCGAACTCGGTCTCGGTGCAACTCAACTGGGTGCGTCAGGGCGGCGGAATAGGGGTTTTGCATGACTTTTCATTGCCCTGGACGCGCGGCGTGCAAAAGGTTCTGGCCGATAAACTTAGCCTCACGCGGAGCTTTTACCTGGTGCGTCACGCCGATGATCGCCGCCTTGAGCGGCAAAACCGCTTTGCCGGCGCATTGGTCGCGGGCATCCGGCAAGAGGTGGCGCAACTTGAAGCGCGCACTTGACAGAAAATGATTGATCGCTAACCATTTGAATAAGGTAATTTTCTTTCGGAGGGCAAGACATGCTGGTTCAGCAAATTCTGAAATCCAAGGGGGATGAGGGCGTCATCACCATCACCCCGGAGACCCTCGTATCAGAGGCCGCACAGACTTTGGCCGAGCGCCGGATCGGCGGGCTTGTGGTGTCGCGCGACGGCACCAAGGTTGACGGCATCCTCTCGGAGCGCGATATCGTGCGCTCTTTGGCGGTACGCGGCGTTGTCTGCATGACCGAAAGCGTGAGCGACATGATGACCCGCAACCCGGTCTGTTGTGCGCGTCAGGATACCTCGGATGCGGTGCTGGCCCGGATGACCGATGGCCGCTTTCGCCACATGCCGGTTGTCGAGGATGGCAAGCTTGTCGGGATCGTCACCATTGGTGACGTGGTCAAGGCCCGCCTCGAAGAGCTTTCGATGGAGAAAACCGCGCTGGAAGGCATGATTATGGGCCATTAGGTCCAGACCTGTCTGATCCTGATCTGTTGCGATTTGGCTAAAATGCTCGGTCGAGGTTTAAGATCCTGCGCTAAGCCCTTGCATTCAGGTGCGTAATATTGTTGCGTGGCGCGACTGTAACAACGGAGTGGCCCATGCGCATTGCCCTCTATCCCGGCACGTTTGACCCGATCACCCTGGGCCATACCGATATCATCCGACGCGCGTCGGTTCTTGTGGATCGCCTTGTCATCGGCGTTGCGATCAATCGCGACAAGGGCCCGCTTTTTACGCTCGAAGAGCGGGTCGAGATGATCGAAACCGAATGTGCCAAGCTAAGTGAACAGACCGGTACCGAGATTGTCGTGCATCCCTTCGAGAACCTGCTGATTGATTGCGCCCATGATGTCGGGGCGCAGGTCATCGTACGCGGATTGCGTGCGGTGGCCGATTTTGAGTATGAATTTCAAATGGTTGGCATGAACCGCGCGCTCGATAACTCGGTTGAGACGGTGTTCCTGATGGCCGATGCCGGGCATCAGGCGATTGCCTCCAAGCTGGTCAAGGAAATCGCGCGCCTTGGTGGCGATGTGTCAAAGTTCGTCACACCCGCCGTGCACGGCGCGCTGCGCGCCAAATTCGATTAACGCCAGAACGCCACGTATTCGATCAGCAGCACAAGCTTGCGCCCCAGAAAGACAACGCCTTCGCCATCGTAAACCACCTGATCGGCGATAAAACCGGCGACGATCATCGCGCCAAGGATCAGGGCAATCTTGTTGGTCATGATCTGGCGATCTCCGTTCCTGCTGGGCGTGCGCCTTGATGCCAGAGCCGGGCGTGCCTGTCACGCGCGTTTTTGAAGCGGGATCAATGTCGTGGCGCCTTCGGGAAGCTGGAACAGACCGTCGATCAACAGGCTGAGGAGCGCCCCGCGCCCGGCCACGCCCGCCTTGCGATATATTCCGTTGAGGTGGGATTTTACCGTGCCTTCGGCGGTGCCGCGCAGGGCGGCGATCTCGGCGATGGATAGGCCCTTGATGGTGAAACTCGCGACATCCTGTTCCGCCGGGGTCAGGTTCCAGCGCTCAAAGTGATCCAGAATGACGTCGTGAAACGCCCCCGCAGCCAGCGAGATCTGGCGTTCAAGGTGGGCCTTGCGGCGCAAGAGTGTCATCAGGTAGCGGATTTCAAACAACACCGCCGCCAACAGGCAAAGTGCTGAAACGGCCTCGGCCGCCACATGAAAATCGCGCAGCGCCAAAACCCTGAGCGGCCCGGCCTCCTGCATGACATCCCAAAGGAAAAACACAGCGCAAAATGCCTGTACCAGGATAAGCACAAGCAATGCGCCGGGTTTTTTGGATGCCGTGCCGGTCATTTTACAAGGTTCAGATCATCCGGCACCGATTTGACACCTGTCACCATCGCCCGCGGCAGGTTGACCCCCGTGCGACGACTTTCAAGGACCACGGCAGCGACATGCGCGACAATCGAAATTTCGGCCCAGAACACGACCACCTCGTGAAGCTCTTCGACCCACTCAACGCCAAAGAACATGTTGGTCGTCATCATGTAGCCGCTTAACCCGATCACAAGCATCGCCGCCAGCAGGTTGAAGATCATCAGCGCCCCAAGCGGCGAATGCCCCAGATGCGCGCGTTTGCGCCGGGTCGCCATATCGGACATCTGCTCGAACACCTCCGACACCTGTGGCGTGAAACTGGCGAACCGCGCGGTATGCGGCCCGATCACTCCCCAGAGCAGCCGTAGCAGAACAAGCGCCACAACCGCGTAGCCCACCCATTGATGCGCCTTGCCGTCGTCATCGAGGATCAGGGCGTTCGCCGTGAAGGCCCCCACCAGCGACCAGTGAAAGATGCGAATGACCGGGTCCCATGTCTTGAAGGTTTTCATCTGGTGTGTCCGTTGCTTTTAGATGGCAAAGAGGCGACCGGGCCGATGGTCCGGCCCGGCCTTGTCGGGAGGTTTATTCGGATTTTGTCCGCACGACGTTCAGGTCGGCGTCCATGAAGATTTCGAACTTCTCACGGTTTTTCATCGCATAGGCCTCATAGAGACCGTCTTCGGTTTTCACCTTGCGCACCTCATAGCCTTCCTCGGAAAGCTTGGCGGTGATCTGTTCGGTCACGGCGGCATCGGGTTTGCCGGTGACTTTGGCGGTTTCGGCCTCTGCGGTGACCAGCGAACCGGCCAGAAGAGCAAGCGAAAGGGCAAGAATACGTGTCATGGGAACAGGTCCTTTTCATAGGTTGGAATGCGGTCAACCTCGCCGCATCTTCTGCCACCTGCGCCTTTCGCCAACCTTACGGCCATCATCCAAAAGTTGATCTCCGTCGCTCTATAACTTTGGTTCAGAAGGATTTCGCCGATTGGACACGAAAAAACCCCGATACCGCTCATGGCACCGGGGTTTTGAACGCAATTCAGGGTTGTAGGCGGTTTACCGCAGACCGCCCATCGCCACCGCAACATCGGCCATGCGGCAGGAGAATCCCCACTCGTTGTCATACCAGGCCAGAACCCGCACAAGGCGGCTGCCCATGACCTTGGTCTGATCCGGGGCGAAGATCGAGCTTTCTTCGGTGTGGTTGAAGTCGATGCTGACCTTCTGTTCGGGGTCATAGCCCAGCACACCCTTCATCGCCCCGGCGGCGGCTTCGGCCACGACGGCGTTGACATCGGCCACGGTGACATCGCGCTTGGCAACAAAGGTCAGATCAACAGCCGAGACATTCGGCGTCGGCACGCGGATCGCAGAGCCGTCAAGCTTGCCCGCCAGTTCCGGCAGAACCTCGCCAAGTGCCTTGGCGGCCCCGGTCGAGGTGGGGATCATCGACATCGCGGCGGCGCGCGCGCGGTAAAGATCCTTGTGGCGCCGATCCAGCGTCGGCTGATCGCCGGTATAGGCGTGGATCGTGGTCATGATGCCGCTCTCGATCCCGATGCTGTCGTTCAAAACCTTGGCCAGCGGCGCCAAACAGTTGGTGGTGCAGGACCCGTTCGAGATCATCCGCTCGGAGGCCTCAAGCTGATCGTGGTTCACGCCGTAAACCACAGTGCGGTCAACGTTTTTTCCCGGCGCCGAGAGCAAGACCTTGCCTGCGCCACGCTCAAGGTGCTTGTTGGCCTTCAGGCCATCGTTGAAGTTGCCGGTACATTCCAGCACCACATCGACGCCGTCCCAATCCAGCTCGTCCATGTCATAGGTCGAAAACATCTCGATCGGGCCACGGCCCAGATCCATGGTGTTGTCGCCGAGTGTGATCGGATGGGGAAAACGACCATGCACCGAGTCATAGCGCATCAGGTGCGCGGCGGTCTCAAGCGGGCCGGTGGCGTTGACCTTGACGACCTTGATGTCGGTCCGCAGGCTCTCTGAGATATGGGCGAGGGTGGCGCGGCCAATGCGGCCAAAGCCGTTGATGCCTACGGTGATGGTCATGCGGGGACTCCTGTGAATGAGGTTGGGGGCGATATAGACCCAAGCACCATTGGCGGAAAGGTGGAAAAGGTGGATTTCATTTGAAATTCAGCTTGTTAGCGATAACCGTTACCGCAAAACCTGCCTGCGGTGGCATGATTGCGCTAACTGTTCCATGCCCGGGCCTTGGCGCCGTGGGGGGATTCTCTTTGCGCGTCGGCCTCTGCGCGCTTGATCCACCTCAAGGCCAATGCCGCATTGGCGTGCTCCTATGGGGGCTGATACAGGGGCGCGCGTGATGATGAAGAAACTGCTTTTGCCGGTCATCCTCGGGCTGCTTGTCTTTGGCTTCTGGATCAGCCCGGATTTTCAGGAGATCGCCGCAGGCGTGGCGATTTTTCTCTTTGGCATGCTGATGCTTGAGGATGGGTTCAAGCTGTTCAGCGGCGGCTATCTTGAGCGCGCGCTTGAAATGGCAACCGGATCCATCACCCGCGCGCTTGGCTTCGGGGCGATTGCCACGACGATCATGCAATCAAGCTCGCTTGTGTCGGTGATCACCATTTCATTCCTCTCGGCGGGCCTCATTCCGCTTTTGGCCGGGGTCGGCATCATTTTCGGCGCCAATATCGGCACCACCACGGGCGCCTGGCTGGTGGCGGGGTTTGGTCTCAAGGTCAAGATTTCGGCCTATGCGCTGCCGATGCTGGCGATCAGTATCGTGCTGGTGTTCCAGCGCTCAAAATACCTTAAGGGTGCGGGCTATGTGCTTGCCGGGCTTGGTTTTTTATTTCTCGGCATCCATCACATGAAAGAGGGTTTCGAGGCCTTCAAGGATCAGTTCGACCTGACCCGCCTGGCCATGACCGGGGTTTTGGGGCTTGTGGTCTATACGCTCACCGGGGCGGCGGCGACGGTGGTGATGCAATCCAGCCATGCCACGATGGTACTGATCATCACCGCACTTGCGGCCGGGCAGATCAGCTATGAAAACGCACTGGCGCTTGCGATCGGGGCCAATATCGGCACCACGGTCACCGCCATCATCGGCGCGCTGAGCGCGAATTTTCAGGGCAAGCGTCTGGCTCTGGCGCATCTGATGTTCAACGTTTTGACGGCCGGCGTGGCGCTTGTCTTTATCGGCCAGATCCGTCTGGCGGTTGATGCCATCAGCGGGTTCGTCGGCATTTCGGCCAGTGATTACGCCCTTAAACTTGCGGTATTCCATACGATTTTCAACGTCTTGGGCGTCGTTCTTATCTTGCCGTTCATCCACCGGCTGGTGACCTTCCTTGAGCAGACCATCGCGCAACCCGCCGAAGACCTGAGCCGCCCCAAGTACCTCTCGGAGGCGGTGGATGAGTTTCCCCAAACCATTCAGATCGCGATGCGCCGCGAGGTGCATCACCTTTATGAAAACGCGGTCGAGCTTATTGTGCATGGGCTGAACCTGCACCGCTCGGAGCTGTTTGAAACCAAGGATATCGCGGCCACCGTAAGGGCAAGCCGCGCGCCGGTCGATTTCGACATTGATGCGCTTTACGAACACCGCGTCAAAACGCTCTATTCCGCGATTATCGAATTCGCCACGCGGGTCGGCAGCAAGGATATTCCGGCAAAACCGATGGATGACGTCTATCTCATGCGCGATGTCGCCGGGCAGATCGTGCATGCGGTCAAATCAATCAAGCACATGCGCCGCAACGCCACCCATTTCACCCGAAGGCCACAGGGCGTGATTACCGATCTCTACAACGGGCTACGCACCGAGATTGCCCGCATTCTGGTCGAGATCCGCAAGCTTGACGAGGCCGACCCCGAAGACCGCTCTAGCCTCTGGCTTGATCAGGAACGCCTTCAGGTCGAAGCGGATGCGCGCAACACCAATCAGACCGTTGATCACCTGATCCGCGATCATCACCTGAGCGCGAGCATGGCGACCTCGTTTCTCAACGATTCAAGCTATGCCTATAGCGCGATGCGCGATCTTCTGGACGCCGCGCGCGCCTATTACATCGACGCCGAAGACGCCATGGCCGAGGTTGAGCGCATCCTGACGCTGGATGAGGACGACCTTCAGGATATGGTCACAGACGGCCCCAAGAGCCCGCCCAAATCGGCCGCAGAAAAGACAAGGACCACGCAATGAAACTCAGGAACAGTATCGAGAAACTGGATGCCTATTTTGAGCGGCTTGAAAGCGGCAAGGCGCAAAAGATCGACCCGGATCATGTGTCCAAGATGATCCGCAAGCTGAGCAAAAAGCGCGAGGGGCTGATGGGCGAACTCTCCGAGGCGGTCAAACCCTCGAAGAAACAGCGACTCCTGCAGAAATGCGCCACGCTCGACGCCCAGATCGAGCGCGCCAGATGGCTTTTGGATCAGATCGGCTAGCGCCTAAAACCACGCGCCGAACGACCGCTGCCGTCGCTTGACAGCGTTCGGCCCGAGGGTTACGCCCCGCCTTTTCCTGGAAGGGGCAGAGATCGAAAATGGCACAGATTAGCCCCGTTTTAGGCTTGGATTTCGGCACCTCCAACTCGGCGGCGGCCTATCTGCGTGACGGTGATCCAGTGCTTGTTGCGATGCAGGGCGCCCAAACCACCCTGCCGACCACGTTTTTCTTTGATTTCGATAGCCAGAAAACCCTGATCGGCGAGGCGGCCAATCAGGCGCTGCTTGACGGGATCGAGGGGCGGTTCATGCGCGCACTCAAGCGTGTGCTTGGCACGCCGCTCATGCATGAAACCCGCCAGATCCTGAAAGAGCGCGTGACCTTCGTCGAAATCATCGCCCGCTTTCTGAGCCACATCAAGACCCGCGCCGAAGCACAGGCCGGGGTGACCTTCGATCGCGTGCTCTCTGGCCGTCCCGTCGTATTTCATGGCGCAAACGACGCGCGCGAGGCGCAGGCCGAGTCGGACCTGCGCGCCTGTTACCTTGCCGCCGGGTTCAAAGACGTCGGCTTTCTGCCCGAACCCGAGGCCGCCGCCCTTGCCAATGGTGCCGCGATCCAACCCGGCGAGACCGGGCTTATCGTCGACATCGGCGGCGGCACCTCGGATTTCTCGGTGTTTCGCGCCACCGGTGCGGGCGTGTCTGTGCTGGCCAGTCATGGCGTGCGGATCGGCGGCACGGATTTTGATCGCGCGATCAGCATCGAGCGGGTGATGCCCCTGCTTGGCAAGGGATCAGAGCTTCGCAAGGTGATGGGGCCGGGCATCTCGCCGGTGCCAAACGCGATCTTCAACGATCTCGCCACCTGGGAGAAAATCCCGTTTCTCTACACGCCCCAGACCCGCCGTAAGGTCGACGAAATGCTGCGGCTGGCGAATGAGCCGGAAAGGCTGGGTCGCCTTGCAACCCTGTTGGAGCATGAGCTTGGCCATGAGGTTGCCTTTGCGGTCGAGCGTGGCAAGATCGCGGCCAATGCCGGGGATGAGAGCGCCGCAATCGCGCTTGACGAGATCGAGCGCGGCCTGTCGGCAACATTGCCACCGCAAATCCTGGCGGCCTGCCTCTGGCCACAGGCGCGCATGTTGCACGAGGGGGTGCGCGACACCCTGCACATGGCGGGCGTCGATGCGGCGGCGATTGACCACGTGATTTACGTCGGCGGATCAAGTCTTATGGCGATGGTCGCGCAGGCGGCACGGGCAGAATGCCCCGATGCGCATCATTCCTTCAGCAAGGTTTTCACCGCGGTCACCGACGGGCTTGCGATTGCGGCGGCGCGCGGCTGAGGGCCACGAAAAACCCCCGAATGCGGTGGCATCCGGGGGCTTCGATCTTTGCAATGCTCACAAGGTCAGAGCAGGGATTTGACCTTCGCGGCCACATCCTCGGCGGTGATGCCGAATTCCTTGTAGAGCGTCGGGGCAGGGGCCGAGGCACCGAAATCATGCATGCCGATAAAGCCGCCCTTATCACGACGGCCACGCTCGCCATAAAGCCAACGATCCCAGCCAAAGCGAATGGCCGCCTCGACCGCGACCCGCACCGGACCACCGGGCAGAACGCGCTTGCGATAGGCCTCGTCCTGCTCCTCAAACAGCTCCCAGCAGGGCATCGAGACGACCCGCGTGCCAATCCCGTCTTTTTGCAGCAGGTCGCGCGCCGCCATGGCGATTTCCACCTCGGAGCCGGTCGCCAGCAGGATCGCCTCGCGTTTGCCGATCGCATCGGCCAGAACATAGGCGCCCTGGGCGGTCATGTTCTTGGTCTTATGCTCGCGGCGCAGCGTCGGAAGGCCCTGACGGGTCAGCGACATCACCGAAGGCGTCTCTTTCGAGCTCAGCGCAAGTTCCCAGGCCTCGGCGGTCTCGACCGTATCACAGGGGCGGAACACCCAGGTGTTGGGCGTGGCGCGGCTGATCGCGAGATGCTCGACCGGCTGGTGGGTCGGGCCATCTTCGCCAAGGCCGATGCTGTCATGGGTCATGACAAACACGGTCGGAATCTTCATCAGAGCGGCAAGGCGCATCGCCGGGCGCGCGTAATCGGTAAAGCACATGAAGGTGCCGCCATAAGGGCGGATGCCGCCATGCAGAACCATGCCGTTCATCGCCGCCGCCATGCCATGCTCGCGGATACCCCAGTGGACGTAGCGCCCCTTGCGGTTGTCCACGTCAAACACCGTCATATCGCCCGAGCGGGTGTTGTTGGACCCCGACAGGTCGGCCGAGCCGCCGACGGTTTCCTGCATCACCGGATTGACCACCTCAAGCACCATCTCAGAGGATTGGCGCGTGGCCACCTTGGGGGCCTCTTCGCTGATCTGTTTCTTCAGCGCCTTTATCCGCGCCGAGAGTTTCGCCGGGGCTTCGCGCGCGAAAATGCGGGTGAATTCGGCCTGACGCGGGGCTGACATCTCGGCCAGACGCGCGGCCCAGGCGGCCTGTTCGGACGCGCCGCGTTTGCCGATCTCTTCCCACGCGGATTTCACATCGGCAGGTACCTCGAACGGGCCATAGGGCCAGCCATAGGCCTTTTTCGCCGCCGCAAGCTGTTCGGGATTGGTCAGAGCGCCGTGGCCCTTTGACGTATCCTGTGCGGCATGGCCAAGGGCGATATGGGTCTTGCAGGCGATCATCGTCGGGCGCTTGCTTTTCTTTGCCTCGGTCAGGGCCGCATCAATCGCCGCCGGGTCGTGGCCGTCGATTTCAATCACCTGCCAGCCGCTGGCGCGGAAGCGTTTTACCTGATCCGTGCGATCGGCAAGATCGACGGTGCCGTCGATGGTGATGTTGTTGTTGTCCCAAAGCACGATCAGCCGACCAAGCGAGTGCCGCCCGGCAAGGCCGATCGCCTCTTGGCTGATGCCTTCCATAAGGCAGCCGTCACCGGCGATCACATAGGTGTAGTGATCGACAAGCTTGCGCCCGAAGCGCGCGCGCAGCATTTCCTCGGCCATGGCAAAGCCGACCGAGTTGGCAATCCCCTGACCAAGCGGGCCGGTGGTGGTTTCGATGCCCTTCGCGTGGCCATATTCCGGGTGACCTGCGGTGATCGCGCCCCATTGGCGAAAGTTTTTGACCTGCTCAAGGGTCATGTCGTCATAGCCGGTCAGATGCAGCAGCGAATAGAGCAGCATCGAACCATGGCCCGCCGACAGGATAAAGCGGTCACGATCCGGCCAGTCGGGGTTGGCGGCATCAAACTTGAGGTGCTTTTCATAAAGCACCGTCGCCACATCGGCCATGCCCATGGGCATGCCGGAATGGCCGGAATTGGCGGCGGCCACGGCATCCAGCGTCAGGGCGCGGATGGCGGTGGCTTTGTTCCAGTGATCGGGATTGGCGGTGCGCAGGGCGGCGATATCCACGGGATGACATCCTTTGAAGTGGCAACAGATGGGGGTTGCATAACAGCCCGGCCCCAAAGATCAAGCATCGCCCGGTTGAATTCCCAGTGTTTACCCGGTGTTTACCCGGTGATTGGCGGTAAAGGGGGCGCATTTTGTCTGGCGGTTCGCTAGACTTGCACAAAACCCGCCCGATGTGCGATTCGATGGGGCAGGGCAAGGATATGGGCAAAGACAAGTGAGGGACTAAGGCGATGAGCCAGATAAACCAGCTGGAGGCGCGGATCACCGCAGCGCTCGACCGCATAGCGCAGGGTCTTGAGGCGCGGAAGGATACCGGACCCGAGGCCGCAGGCGATGACGTGGCGGCCCTGAAGCAGCAGCTTGAGGACGAAAAGCTTGCCAATGCTCAGCTGGAAGAGCGGGTCAAGGCGTTGCGCGATAAACTCGCCGCCGTCGAGGCCGCAAATGAGGCCGGGCAGTCAGAGCAGTCGCAGGCGATGCGCAAGCTCGACAGCGACCTGCAATCGTTGCGCAAGGCCAACCAGCAGCTTCGCGATAACAACCAGGCCCTGCGCGAGGCGAATCAATCCGGTGTTGCCGAGCCGCATCTGATCAACAAATCCATGCTCGCCGAGCTTGAAGGCCTGCGCGCCACGCGCACGGCGGACCGCGGCGAGGTCGAGGCGGTGCTTGCAGAGCTTGGCCAGGTGATCAACGGCGCCGCAGACCCCGAGACCCAGAACAGCAAGACGGAGGAGGCCTGATGCCCGAAGTGCAGATCGAAATCGGAGGCCGCACATTCGAGGTGGCCTGTCAGGCGGGTGAAGAGCATTACCTGAAATCGGCCGCCAAGATGCTGGATGAAGAAGCCTCGGTTCTGGCGGCACAGATCGGGCGTATCCCCGAGCCGCGGATGCTTTTGATGGCGGGTCTGATGCTGGCCGACAAGACCGCCGGACTTCAGGACAAGCTGCGCGAGGCGCAGGACAAACTTGCCGAAAAAGACGCCGAGCTTGACCAGATGCGCAATGCGCCGACGCCTGAGGCACAGCGCATCGAGGTGCCGGTTGTGCCGCAAGAGGTGACCGACACGCTGGCCGAGATTGCCGCGCGTGCCGAGGCGCTTGCGGAAACCGTCGACGGAAGCCGCGCGGGATAGCGACGCCATCGCGCGGCTCGCGAGGTCGGCTGTCAGGCCGGATGAGCCCCGCCGCTGGGATAAAGCAAGGGTATGAAGCTGATCTTCGGTCTGATCGTTTTGGGTGTTATTGCGGGTGCGGGTTATGTGCGCCTTGCGCCGAGTGACGTCGCCCGGTGGCATCAAATGCCCGAGATGGTCACCGATCAGGATCTCGCTAACGGTGCGATGCGCGTCATCGCGGCGGATGCCATCACCTTCGAGCGGTTGGATGCCATCATCCGCGCCACGCCGCGCACGCATGTGATTGCGGGCGCGCCTAGCGAGGGGATGATCACCTATGTCACCCGCTCTGCGGTGGTCGGCTTTCCCGATTACACGACCCTGCGTCGCGCCGGTGATCAGCTTGAGATTTACGGACGCCTGCGGTTCGGGAAATCAGATCTGGGCGTCAACGCCGCCCGTATCGACGGCTGGCTGATGCGATTGGGGCAGGGCGGATGACAAGCAGCCATCGCTGACCTTGCGCCACATCGGCACGTTAAGCGACATCTGGCATTGCGCCATGAACATCTTGCCATCGACCTGAAGGCAGATCGTCTCGCCCATTTCAATCCGCGCGCCGGTCCGGTCGGTGCAATAACACTCAACCGTTTTGCCGCCGATCGTGGCATCGCCAAATGCGGGCGTCGCCGCAAGAATAAAGGGCATGATCCATCGCATGACAAATATTATAGCACAGTCATCCCCCTTGACCAAAGCCAAAGGATAGGACACAGCCTCGCATCATGGTGCCCTTGGACAGACTAGAACAAATCACACAGCGCTTCGAATATATCGAGGCGCAGATGGCGCAGGGCGGCGGGGATATCGCGCGCCTTGGCCGCGAATATGCCGAGCTTCGCCCGGTGGTCGAGGAAATCCGCGCCTATCGCGAGCTTCTGAGCGATCTCGACAGCGCCCGTGCGATGCTTGACGACCCCGAGATGCGCGATCTGGCCCGCGACGAGATCGAGGCGTTGGAGGCCCGCCAGCCCGAGTTTGAGGCGGCGCTGCAACTGGCGCTTTTGCCGAAAGACGCCGCTGACGCGCGCCCGGCGATCCTTGAGATCCGCCCCGGCACCGGCGGCGACGAGGCCGCGCTTTTTGCCGCCGACCTGATGCGCATGTATCAGCGCTATGCCGAGGCGCGGGGCTGGAAGTTCGACGTTCTTGAGGAACAGCAAAGCGAGCTTGGCGGCATCCGCGAGTTGGTCGTGCATATCAAGGGCGAGAATGTTTTTGCCCGGCTCAAGTTCGAATCCGGCGTGCACCGCGTTCAGCGCGTGCCCGAGACCGAAAGCGGCGGGCGCATCCACACCTCGGCGGCGACCGTGGCGGTTTTGCCCGAGGCCGAGGATGTTGACGTCAAGATCGACGCGGGCGATCTGCGGATCGACACGATGCGAAGCTCGGGCGCGGGCGGTCAGCACGTCAACACCACCGATTCCGCCGTGCGCATCACCCACCTGCCGACTGGCCTTGTGGTCACCAGCTCCGAGAAATCCCAGCACCGCAACCGTGAGATCGCGATGCAGGTGCTGAAATCGCGGCTGTTTGACATGGAGCGTCAGCGCGTCGATAGCGAACGCTCGGCCAGCCGCGCCGCGCAGGTCGGCTCGGGCGATCGCTCCGAGCGGATTCGCACCTATAATTTCCCGCAGGGCCGGATGACCGACCACCGCATCAACCTGACGCTTTACAAGCTTGATCAGGTGATGAACGGCGATCTTGACGAGGTAATTGACGCCCTTACGGCGGATGCGCAGGCCAGCATGCTGGCCGAGATGGGCGCGTGACAGCCCCGCATGAGGCGGCCTCGGCGGGTCAGGCCCTGGCCCTGGCGCTTGGCCTTGGGCGCGACCGGCTTGGCGATGTCGATGACCCGATGCGCGATGCGCGCCTGCTTTTGGCCTATGCCGCCGGGCGTGAGCGCGCCGATCTGAACTGCCTTGAGGTCGAGGATTTCACGCCCGAGATGATGACCGCCTATCTTGCGCTGATTGATCAGCGCGCGGCGGGGCGGCCGGTGTCGAAAATCCTTGGCTACCGCGACTTCTGGAACCACCGCTTTGCCGTGACCGAGGATGTGCTTGACCCGCGCCCCGATACCGAAGCGCTGGTCGAGGCCGCCTTGGCGCGCCCTTTCGAGCGGGTGCTTGATCTTGGCACGGGCTCTGGCTGTATCCTGCTGAGCCTTCTGGCCGAGCGGCCACAGGCCAGCGGTATGGGCACGGATATATCGGAGGCGGCGCTGCGTGTGGCGCGACAGAATGCCGGGGCTTTGGGCGTGCTTGCGCGGGCCAGCTTTGCGATCTCTGACTGGTTCGCGACTGTTACAGGCAGCTTCGATCTTGTCCTGTCAAACCCGCCCTATATCGCCCTGGCCGAAATGCCCGGCCTTGCGCGCGAGGTGCGCGAGCACGACCCGCGCATGGCGCTGACCGATGAGGGCGACGGGCTTGCGGCCTATCGCGCGATCACCGCGCAAGCGGGGCAATACCTGCGCCCCGGCGGGCGCATCCTGCTGGAAATCGGCCCGACACAGGGCCCGGAGGTGGCGCAATTGCTGAGCGATGCGGGATTCGATGGGGTGGAAATTCTGCCCGATCTTGACGGTCGTGACCGGGTGGTTGGCGGGATTTGGCCCATCTAAACCGGAGAAAACCGGCCATAATCCGCATTAATGGCAAGAAAGTTTAGTTTTTGGCTTGTATGAACCGCCTCTGCATGGTTAGTCATGGGGCAGTTAAGACGGAGGATGCCTTTTGGGCGGTCCCGCTTGACACCAAGCCAAAACATGTCCGATCCGGTTTAATTTTCGGCGCAAGGGGCGCCAGTCGGGTCGAGTGAACATTTGAGCATAAGGCTGGACAGCATCAATATGAGATCATCTAAGTCACGTTCGCGTAATAAGCCGAGCCGTAATCGCCCCAGCACGGGCAATGTCGTCAACCGGACCTTTGACAGTTCCGGCCCCGAAGGCAAGGTGCGCGGCACGCCGCAACAAATCATTGAAAAGTACAACCAGCTGGCGCGCGATGCCCAGCTTTCGGGCGACCGGGTTGCGACCGAGAACTTTCAGCAGCATGCAGAGCATTACCTGCGTCTTTTGGGCGAGGCCCAGAAAGAGCAGGAGGCTCGCCGCGAAGAGCAGGAGCGTCAGAACCGCGAGCGTCAGGCCGAACGTGACCGCGAGCGCCCGCAAGGCGAACGTGGCCAGAACAATGGCGAGCGTCAAAATCACAGTCAGGGTGAGCGCGACCAGCCTCAGCCGCAAAGCTGCGATAATCACAGCCATGATCCCGCCGAGGCGGCCCAGCCAGATATCATCGACAGCACTGCCGATAAAGAAAGCGGTCTTGTCGACACCCCCGAAAGCCAGAGCGCGCCGATGCCGCCCAAGCGCCCGCGCAAGCCGCGCGTGAAAAAGCCACCAAAGGCCGAAGGTCAGACTGACCAGGGGCCGCAGGGTGATGGATCGGGCGGGCCTGGGCCCTCTGGTCCGGCCGAAGCGGCCGAGTAGGCCCATCGGATAAAGCATGTGAAAAAGGCGCGGGACCGATCAGGCCTCGCGCCTTTTTTCTGGCGCCGGGATGCCTGCGGCGCGAGTATTTGGGGAACGATGAAAGTATCGGGTCTTTTCAGCCGGACCCGCCTGGCCTAAGACGCGGCTGACCGCCTTGCTTGAGATGCCATAGAAAGATCCCGCCATGCCCACAGACAGACCACAGCCCGCCTTTGTGCTTGTGCGCCCGCAGATGGGCGAAAACATCGGAGCGGCGGCGCGGGCGATGTGGAATTTCGGGCTTGACCGGATGCGGATTGTTGCGCCGCGTGATGGCTGGCCCAATCCGAAATCCGTGGCCATGGCAAGCGGAGCCGGGCGGTTGCTTGACGAGGCACAGCTTGTCGATACCACGGGCGCGGCGCTTGAGGATTGTCATTACGTCTTTGCCACCACCGCGCGGGCGCGCGGCTTGACCAAGCCGGTGGTCAGCCCCGAGCGCGCCATGCAGATTGCCGCCGAGCGGATCGCGGCAGGTGAAAAGGTGGCGGTGCTCTTTGGCCCCGAGCGCGCGGGCCTTGAGAATGACGATATCGCGCGCGCGAATGCGATCATCAACGTGCCGGTCAATCCCGAGTTTGCCAGCCTGAACCTTGCGCAATGTGTGCTGTTGACCGCCTATGAGTGGCAACGCGCCGCAAGCGAGATCACCCCCGAGCGGGTGGACATGGCCAAGGCCCGTTGGGCCGAGCAGATCGAGATTGAAAAGCTCGGCGATCATTACGAGGCACAGCTTGGCGAGGCCGGGTTCTTCTTTCCCGACCACAAGGCCGAGAGCATGAAGCTTAACCTGCGCAACATGTGGAGCAGGATGCCCCTGACCGGCGCGGATGTGCAGATGCTGCACGGGGTGCTGCGGCAGATGGTCCGCTGGAAGCAGCGCGACGGTTGAGCGCGCTTGAAGGCGGACATGTCGCGCACTAGGCTCTCAGGCAAACACAACGAGGTTCACGATGAGCGGAAAACGCAGCATTTTCGAAGAGGTCGGCAGCGCGGATAAACCGGTCCCCGAGGCCCCGCGCGGTGGCATGATTGATGCCGGCAAGCGCGGCGCGCGCCGGGGTATCCGGCTCTGGCTTATGGTGCTGTTCACGCTGGTCGTTTTGATGATCGCGGTGGGCGGCCTTACCCGGCTGACCGATAGCGGTCTGAGCATCACCGAATGGAAGCCGGTCACAGGCGCGCTGCCGCCGATGTCCGAGGCGGCCTGGGTCGAGGAATTCGAGAAATACAAGACCATCCCGCAGTATGAGCTTTTGAACAAGGGCATGAGCCTTGCCGAGTTCAAGGCGATCTATTGGTGGGAATGGGGCCATCGCCAGCTTGGTCGGTTCATCGGGCTGGTCTGGGCGCTAGGGTTCTTTGGCTTTCTGCTGGCGCGTCAAATTCCGGTTGGCTGGACCGGGCGATTGCTTGTGCTGGGCGCGCTTGGCGGGGCGCAGGGGGCGATCGGCTGGTGGATGGTTGCCTCTGGCCTCAAGGGCGAGATGATCGCGGTGGCCTCTTACCGGCTGGCGACGCATCTTGGCCTGGCCTTTGTCATTCTCGGCGTGATCGCCTGGTATGTGTTCCTGATCGGGCGCGAAGAGCGTGATCTGATGCAGGCGCGGCGCGGGCGCGAGGCGCGGCTTTATGGGCTTGCCACCGGCTGGATGCATTTTGCCTTTCTCCAGATCATTCTTGGCGCGCTTGTGGCGGGGATTGATGCCGGGCGCACATTTACCGACTGGCCGTTGATGGCGGGGGGGATATTGCCGCCCGACATGTGGGGGATCGAGCCCGCCTGGCGCAATCTGTTCGAGAACCCCGGCACGGTACAATTCATTCACCGCCTCAGCGGCTATCTGCTGTTTGCCTTCGGGATCGTCGTCTGGCTCAAGGGACGGCGCAGCGCCAATGAGGCGACGGCGCAGGCGTTTACGATGGCCTTTGGCGCGCTTGTGGGGCAGGTCGTGCTTGGCATCGCGACGGTGCTTTACATCGCGCCCTGGCACCTTGCCATCGCGCATCAGTTTCTCGCGGTCGTGGTCTGGGTTCTGATCCTGCGCGCCCGCTTCCTGAGCCAGTATCCGCTGGCGCAATCCATTCGGAGGGCCTGAGATGTCAGCCTATGACGATCTGATCGCGCATGAGCGCGAAACGCAGGCCCTGTCGCAGGTGGCCGGGCGGCTTGGCTGGGATCAGGAAACCATGATGCCGCGCGGCGCGGCGCATCAGCGGGCCGAGGAAAGTGGTGCGATGCAGGCGGTGATCCATGCGCGGCGCACCGATCCGCGCCGGGGTGAGTGGCTTGCCGGGGCGCAGGCGAACGACGATGTGGCGCGCGCCAACCTGCGCCATATCCGGCGCGATTACGAGCGGCTCTGCCGGGTGCCAGGCGATCTTGCGGTGGCTTTGGCGCGCCTGACAAGCCGCGCTCAGGGGGCCTGGGCCGAGGCGCGCGCAAATGATGATGTGGCGGCCTTCGTGCCGGTTCTGGCCGAGGTGATCGCCCTTAAACGCCAAGAGGCCGCGGCCCTGGCCGAGGGTGGTGATCTCTATGACGCCTTGCTTGAGGATTACGAGCCGGGCATGACATCGGCCCTGCTGGACGACATGTTTGCCGCCATGCGCCCCCGTCTGGTGGCCCTGCGTGCGCAGGCCCTTGCCGGTGCTGCCGCCCCGGCGCTTGGCGGCGCGTATGACGCGGATGCGCAAATGCGCCTCTCGCGTGATCTGGCGAAGGTCTTTGGCTATGACATGACGCGCGGGCGGCTTGACAAGGCGGTGCATCCCTTCAGCTCTGGGTCGGGCGACGATGTGCGCATCACCACACGCACGAGTACGGATGACCCGTTCAACTGTATCTATTCCACCATCCACGAGGTCGGTCATGCCTGTTACGAACAGGCGATCAACCCGGAGTATGCGCTTGGACCATTGGGGCAGGGGGTGTCGATGGGGGTGCATGAAAGCCAGAGCCGGATTTACGAAAATCAGCTTGGCCGCAGCGCGTCGTTTTGTGGCTGGCTTTTGGGGCGGATGCAATCGGTGTTCGGCGATATCGGCGTGGCCGATGCGGATGCCTTTTACCGGATCGTGAACCGGGTGCATCGCGGCTATATCCGCACCGAGTCCGACGAGGTGCAATATAACCTGCATATCATGCTGCGTTATGATCTTGAGCGCGCTTTGATCAGCGGTGACCTGACGGCGGGCGATCTTGAAGCCGCCTGGAATGACCGCTTTGAGGCCGATTTCGGATATAAGGTGGATCGTGCGTCAAACGGGTGTTTGCAGGATGTGCATTGGTCGGTGGGCCTGTTCGGGTACTTCCCGACCTATAGCCTTGGCAATGTCTATGCCGGTTGTCTCAACCGCGCGATGCGCGCCGCTGTGCCGGAGTTGGATACGGATTTGGCGCGCGGTGAGTTGAGTGCGCCAACCGCTTGGCTGCGCGAGAACGTGCAGCGCCATGGCGGATTGTACGAGCCGCGCGAGACCATCACCCGCGCTTGTGGCGCCGAGCCCGATGCCGAGCCACTGCTGGCCTATCTGGAACAGAAGTTCGGGGCGCTCTACCCCGGTTAGGCCTGCGTTATTCGCTAACGCTTGCCTCGTCTTCGGGGGCGGTCTGTTCAATCCAACGCGACAGGATGGATCTGAGCAGGGCGACATCGCGGGTTTCAATCGCCTCTGACAGCGATTTGAGCGCCTTGGCAAGCTCGATTTCCGACAGGTGCCCCTCTTGCGCGCGCAAGATCTTGGGGTGCGGCGTCGTGAGCATGTCCGACCCGATCAACAGCTCTTCATGCAGCTTTTCGCCGGGGCGCAGGCCGGTGATCGCGATTTCGATGTCGCCATTGGGATTCGCGGGGCTGCGCACGGTGAGCCCGCTGCCCTCGATCATCTTGCGGGCCATGTCGCGCACCGCAATCGGTTTGCCCATATCCAGCACAAAAACATCGCCGCCACGCGCGAAAGAGCCGGCCAGAAGCACAAGGCGCGCGGCCTCGGGGATGGTCATGAAGTAGCGCGTCACATCCGCATGGGTCAGGGTCACCGGCCCGCCCTTGGCGATCTGTTCGCCAAAGAGCGGGATGACCGAGCCGGACGAGCCCATGACATTGCCAAAACGCACCATCGAAAACCGGGTCGTGTCGCTTCGGGTGGCGAAATCCTGCACGATCATCTCGGCAATGCGCTTGGAGGCACCCATCACGCTTGTGGGGCGCACGGCCTTGTCGGTGGACACAAGGATAAACCGCTCGACCCCCGCATCGCGCGCCGCATTGGCCACGACGCGTGTGCCAAGAACGTTGTTGCGCATGCCCTCGATCGCGTTTTCCTCGACAAGGGGCACGTGCTTATAGGCGGCCGCGTGCAGGACGATATCGACTTTCTTGGACTGAATGAGGACATTCACCAGCGACTTGTCACAGACCGAGCCGAGGATCGGGGTGATCTTGATTTCGGGCGCAAGTCTGGTCAATTCACGGTCGATCTGGAACAGCGCATGCTCGCCATGGTCCAGCAGGATCAGGTTGGCCGGACGGCAGCCGCAAATCTGACGGCAAAGCTCTGATCCGATCGACCCGCCCGCGCCGGTGATAAGAATGTTGCGCCCGGCATAGGTGTCGCTGACGCCAGGAAGCTGATCCTCTAGCCCGTCGCGCCCCAGCAGATCGCTAAGATTGACGGGGCGGCTTTCATAAAGCGTGCTGGCATTGTTGGAAATCAGGTCGGCAAAAGACGGCAGGGCATGCACCTCGCAGCCGGTATCGGCCAGCTCGCGGGTCAGCTGTGCGCGCACGTTGCGGGGCGCGCTTGGCATCGCAAGCACGATTCGCTGAATGTTGTGGCGGTCCACAAGTCTGCGAATGTCGGACGGCCGGTGCACCTTGAGCCCGGCGATGGTCAGGGATTGAAGGCGCGGTTCGTCATCGACAAAGACGACCGGCATCACCGCATCATCGGTTGCAAGAGCAGTCGCAAGTTGCTGGCCGGTTTGCCCGGCGCCGTAAATCAGCACGCGCAACCGCCGGTTTCCGCTTCGATAAATCCGCAACAAGGCGACGCGCATCACCAGACGCACCAGAACCGACAGGATCAGGAACAGCATCCCGGCGACTACGAAAACCGTCGGATGCGTCGGCTTGGTCTGCAGCAGGAAAGAGGCGATGACGCTAACGCCGACCAGTGTCACGGCGATAAACGCCGAATCCATCATGCCATGCATTTCATAGGCATTGAGCTTGACCTTGTTGAGGCCAAGTTTAGCGCTCAACCCGCCGACAACCGCAAGAATCACGGCAATATCGACCAAATTGCCTAGGTTCAGCGCGCTCAGCCACCTGTCGCCAAACAGCATGGCAGAGGCCACAGCATAAGCCGTGACCGCCAGAACAAGATCAATGCCAAGGAAGATGGAATGTTTTTGCGCCGGGCGCAGTGAATTCACGAACTTGTAGAACATGGCCGAGTGAAAGCCTTTCCCGCGCATTCAAAAGTTACCCAACAAACAATTTTCGAGGAACTTACCGGCACTTTGACTGCAGGTAAAGTGCCGCGCACCCTTAACACCATAGCGTGATTAGGCTTGATCGAACAGGGTGCAATTTCTTGGGTTGCGAAAATCCACCCGAACAATTCAGGGCGGCTCTGGCGATCAACTATGCCGGTTCAACTGGGTGAAAGCCCGAATCAAGGTCCGTCCGATCAGGCGCAGATCATAGCAAACGCTTCGGTGGCGGGCCCAGATCAGATCAAGCCGCGCCTTGACCGGGATGCAGCGCCGCAAATAGGCGTCTTCGGTTGCTTCGCGCGTATCACAGGCCCGCAAAAGCCGCTCTTCGGTGCGGTGGTATACAAGCGTGGCAAGACCGGTGACGCCGGGCCGGTTTAGCAAGACCTTTGCGTAGATGTCCGGGCACTTTTCAACATAGCGACGCAGCGGCGGGCGGGGGCCGACAAAGCTCATGTCGCCGCGCAGGATGTTGATCAGCTGCGGCAGCTCGTCCAGACGCTGGCGGCGCAGCCAGGCCCCGAGCGGGGTAATGCGGTTGCGCTTGTACCCGGCCGACACGCCACCATCATCGCCTGTGTTGCGCATGGTCCGGAATTTCCAAAGGCAAAAGGATGTCTCGGGGGTTTTCATCCGGCCCGACAGGTAAAAGACCGGGCGCCCATCCACGATCAGGATAGCCAGGGCCACCCCGAGGATCAGAGGAGACAATAAAACCGCCAGAAAGAGCGCCAGAGAAAGGTCCATCAAACGCTTGACTGGGGTCATTGGAGGCTTTCCGGGTTGCGCCAGTCGGCGATGAAACGTTCGGCGCTTCTATGAAATTTCATCTCTGGGAACAAGTGTTCTAGTTGTGATGCGTCCATTGTGACGCACTGATGGGCGGAATTCGGCGCATCCCGCCAGGCAACCGGGCGCCCCGCCGCATGGGCCAGATCTTCCATGCGGACCGGATCGGGGGCGGCGACATTTACAAGCGCGGGCAGTGCGTCAGGGGGAAGAGCGGCCAGTGCGGCCAGCACGCGGGCAAGATCACCTGGCGCGATATAACTGCGCAGCGGGCCGCGGCCATCAGCGAACCGATCAAGCGTCACCGGGGCGGCCTGCGGGGCAAGGGCGGGGGCAAGGCTATCTGCGCCGACAACATTGGCAAGCCGCAGCGCGCAGTGGCGCACGCCGGTTTGCGGCAGGGCACGAATGGCGCTTTCCATGGCAAGTTTTGAGGCGCCATAAGGGTTTGCCGGTGCCGGGGGGGCCGTTTCATCAAGGTTAACGCCCGGCCCATAGACCGCTGCCGACGAAAAATGCAGGATGGATTTCGCGCCACAGGCCTCGGCCACCGCCACCGCTTGCGGCACGAGATCGACGTTCACGGCAAGCTCTGCCGAGGTTCCGCCGGTACAGCCCCAAAGCGCAATCACGCTGTCAACTTCGGGTAAGGGCGGCAAAGGCTCGCCCGGCGCCCAGCGGAAATCTGGCGCTCCGCGACGCGCCAGCCAGACCGGTGCGGGCCCCGGCATGGCATGCCATGCCCGCTGCAAGAGCAGGCCAAGTTTGCCATTGCTGCCAAGAAAAAGACATCGGGCGGGGTGAAGTGTTTTGGTCACTGATAAAGGTTCACTATCGCAAAAAGGCAATTTTCGTTTGTGTATCACGTCTCGCGCAGGTTAGGAAATAAACCAAAATACGATAGAGGGCAGGAGCAACGCGTGCATCATACTTTCAGAGTACATCTTTGCCTTGTTCTCATGCTTGCGCTTGCGGGCTGCAGCCTGCCCAGTGGCGCTGCGCTGCAATCCGAAGTTCTGGCTGAGAAGGACGCTGAAACCCCGACATTCCAGGTTGTTAAAGTGACCCGTGATGCCACGCCCGATCTGGCCAAATGGCCTGCGACCGGGTGGCAAGGCCACTATAACTGGCTTGCAGCCGGGCGCGCCCCCGATTCGTCGCTGATTCAAAGCGGGGACAGCCTTGATATCGTGATCTGGGACAGCCAGGAAAACTCGCTTCTTGCGGCGGACGCGACGAAATCAACATCCGTGCCGACCACGACGGTCTCTTCAAGCGGGACCGTGTTCATGCCCTATGTGGGCGAGGTGGCAGTGCGCGGGATGACCGAAGCGGCGGCCCGCAGAAAGCTGCAAGAGCAGCTTGAAGATATCGCGCCCACCGCCCAGGTGCAGCTGTCGATCCACCAAGGTGGCAACAACTCGGTTGATCTTGTCGGTGGCGTTGGCGCACCGGGAACGATTCCGCTCAAGACCCGCAACACCCGCATCCTAAGCGTGCTTGCCCAGGCTGGCGGGATTAGCCCAAGCCTGCGCCATCCGCTTGTTGTGCTGCAACGCGGTGGCAAAAGCTATGAAACACGTGCCGAGGCGCTCTTGTCAGACCCCGCACGCAACACCCTGGTGCGCGGCGGCGATCAGATCGTCGTGATCGAGGATGACCGAACCTTTAACGTTGTGGGTGCCGTCGGCAGCCAGAAGGTTCTCAATTTCGAAAAGGAAGAGATGTCCGCCATGGAGGCCGTATCAGCGATGGGCGGCCTGAGGGCGTTTCGGGCCAACCCCAAAGGTTTGCTGGTGCTGCGCGAATATAAGCCGGGTGATGTAAAGTTCGGTCCCGAGACCCCCGACATGCAGCAGGTTATCTTTGCGCTTGATCTGACCAGTGCAGACGGGCTTTTCGCCGCGCGTCAGTTCAATATCAATCCCGACGATACAGTCCTTGCCACTGAATCGCCGGTCACCCGCGTACAGACAATCCTTGGCCTCTTTGGAACGGTTATCGGGGTTGGCGCAACCGCGAACAACCTAACCCAGTAAGCGCGCGCCACGGCGATGGCGCGCACCGTGCCACCTAGACCAGCGCCATCCGTTCGGCGCGCTCGGGGTCGGGATAGGGCCGATAGAGGGCGAAATCCACATGCAATATCTGCGAATGCACGCGGTCGTGCAGTTGCGCGGTTTCGTCGTCATGTTCGCCGGTCAGGCGAAAGGCGCGATCCAGTTGCGATAGGTCCTCGACCTCGATTTCCAGCAGAAAGTCGCGATAGGCGTCGGCGGCAAGGTTAAGTTTGCTGCGATATAGCCGCCACTCGCCAATCGCCCCATGGGTTTGCAGATGGCTCATCCAGGCATCCAGCGCGGCGGCAAAGGCGAGCGCCTTGGCATCCTGTTTCAGGTCGATCATGCAGCAATAAAGGTTCATCTGGCACTATCCCGCGGCTTATAAGGTCGCTCGCATCCTGCCCCAGAAGGTTTGACAGCCGGTTAACCGCCGCAGATTTCACAAATTCGCGAAAATATTGAGGATGTCCGGCTCGTCCTCGGGTTTTCGCGGCCGCCGCATCAGGTTGGCCGCGATGAGGGCGCGGCGGATTTCCTGTTGGATCGGGCGTTTGCCGCGCGCGGGCAGGGTGATGCGGCGCGGGTTGGACGCGGTCTCGCGCGCGTGCCGCAGCCTGGCCCGATGCGCCAGAACCGACGCCCGGCGCAGGGCAGTGCGGCTCAGGCTGGAATAGGTCAAAAGCACGGCGCAGGTAAGCGTCAAATCACGCCAGAACGCCGATACCGACCCCGGTACGACATGCAGCATGTTCTGCGTCAGGCTGTTGGAAAAGACGAAAATCGCAAGGCTTAGCGCCACAAGCCGGAGCTGAATCCCGGCCATGAAACAGGCGCTGAGCATGAACATCACCGTCCCGCCCAGAATATCCGCCAACAACGTCGGCATCAGCGGCGTGAAAATCGCCGCCGGATCAAGGCCCGCCACAAGGCCGATCGAGAGCGCCATGAAATAAGACCCGATCACGATGCGGATCAGATTCAGACCAGCCTGATCAATGGAAAACCCGGGCTTAAGGCTCATGGGGCAAATTCCCTGTACAGTGAGGGCGCTAAAAATGAGCTGAGACAGGCACAACCGGAGCGCGCAAAGATAAACCCCGGATATTCATGGTTAATGGGGCGAAATTCGGCCCAAACCGTGGTTATCCGGGGTCAATTCAGTATCCACGCCGTGGAGCAAACCCTCCGACTTCCAGTCGGACCCGCTTCAGCGTGAAAGAATCGCTTTATGATCGTACCCTCAGAAAAATGAGCCGCAGCCGGGTCGGAGGCTCATTTTTCTG
>NZ_FWFJ01000008.1 GCF_900172365.1 Roseovarius gaetbuli | reverse complement strand
GCTTGCGATCGCTGTATAGCTGCTCTGACAGCGTGCGTGGTCGTGGCGCTCCCGTGACGAACTTGGCCCATAATGCTTCCTTCCATTCCTGAGAAAGGATCGCACCATCAAACCATCGGATCAAACACCAGTCCCCCGGAGTATTTCTGGAAAGATGAAAGTTGGGTCTCAGCTTGCGTCGCGAAGGGCGGTGAAGGCGGGCCAGGCATCCGGGTCAGCAACGGTCTTATCGCGGCAGAATGCGTTGCAAAATCCGAAAATGCGTCCCTCTGTTTCCATCAGGTGAGTAACAGGATCGCCGGAATAAGGACAGGTGGTGTTTTGCGGCGCGCCCCTGTCCACCGCTTTTGCTTGGCGCGGGATAGGGCCGGGCCAGTCGGTGGTGGCGTAGTCGCGCGCATAACGCTCCAGAGTGTCGCCATGCACAAGGCTCATGGCACGCCAGCGGCGAAAGGCGTGATCATTGAGGTGCGCCGCGACATAGCTGTGTGCGCTCTCGGATACTGGCAGGCCATAGCCCGCGATCCGGGCCGCCACGGGGGCAAAGAACGCATCAACCGCGCTATAGTCGCCGCAAAGCCATGGGCCATCGGGGGTCGTCGCGGCGCGGGCGTGATCCCAGATCACTTCAAGCCGGGCCAGATCGGCCAAAAGCGCTTCTGAGGGCTCAACGCCTTGATAGGCCAGCCGCATGTTCATCGGGCAATCACCACGCAGCGTGGTAAATCCGGCGTGCATTTCGGCCGCGAGGGTGCGCGCGGTGGCCCGCGCCAGCGGATCGCTTGGCCAAACACCCGCCTCGGGGTGGCGGCTTGCCAGCTCTTCGGCCATGGCGAGCGATTCAGATATGATCGCGCCTTCGGGTGTCACGAGCGTTGGAACTGTGCGCGCCGGGGCGACATCGCGCAGTTGCTCGGCGACGCTTGCGGCGTCGTTGAAATCAAGCAGCCGGGTTTTATACGGCAGGTCAAAGCGGTTGAGCAAAAGCCAGCCGCGCAGTGACCATGAGGAATAGGCGAAATCGCCAAGGATAAGTTGGTATGTCATTGTGGAATCCTAGACGCGAGGATGGCGCGGGCAAAACGAATAATTGTGCGGCGGCCCATCACGGCAGGTGATTGATTGCCTGTGCGTGCCAGCGGTTGCCCTGCCAGTGCAACTCGGTCACCGACAGGTTGTCGATCCGGTGCGCGAAGGCCTCATAGGCGGTCACCTCAAGGGCCTGTTGCACTTGGGTCAGGATCGCGCCGAAATGGGCGACGGCGATGATATCGCGCCCCGGATGGGCGGCAAGCAGGCGGGCGGCACCCGCAGAGACACGGCTTGACACCTCGTGCCAGCTTTCGCCGCCCGGCGGGCGGACATCGCCGGGATTTTCCCAGAAGGCACGCAAATGCGCCTGGTCGGAAATCTTGTCGAAGACCTGCAATTCCCAATCGCCAAAATGAATTTCGCGCAGGTCGGGATCATCGGGCAGGCGGGTGCGCGGCCCGTTGAGTGCATCGGCGGTGGCGCGGGCGCGGATCAGGTCGGAGGAAATCACAAGGGCATCCTCTGGCAGATGCGCCGAGAGGCGGGCAATCTGTGCGGTGTCACTCAGATCAGCAGGCAGATCGGACCAGCCAACCATGGATTTGGCATGGGTTGGCCCGTGACGGACCCAGTAGAACCGGCTCATGAGAGGGTGCCCTTGAGAACCTGCGGCAGGCCTGCGATCACGTTAACCACAAGCGAGGCCTCGGCCGCGAGCCTTTGGTTCAGCCGTCCCTGAGCCTCGCGAAATCGGCGGGCGAGTGCGTTTTCGGGAACGACCGACAGGCCGACTTCATTGCTGACCACGACCACCGGGGCGACGCAATCGGTGAGGGCGCGGATCAGGGCGGCTTCGGCCTTTGCAAGATCCCCATCGGCCAGCATGTGATTGCTCAGCCACATGGTCGCGCAATCCAAAAGCACGACCTCATCGCGGTGCGCCTCGGCAAGGGCGGGAACAAGATCAAGCGGCGCCTCGATGGTGCGCCAGCCCTCGCCACGCATGGTTTGATGGCGGCTCACCTTGGCGCGCATCTCGTCGTCAAAACTTTGCGCCGTCGCCAGATAGACCCGCGCCCGGCCGGATTGCACGACAAGCCCCTCTGCAAAGACCGATTTCCCCGAGGCGGCCCCGCCTAGGATCAAGGTTAACTCTGGCAGATCCAACACCCGCGCCCCCAATTTTTTTGATCCGATTTATCGGGCGATGCGTAGCACTCATCAAAGGACCGATAAAGGGCGCAAATGCCTGAGCCGCCAGACAGGGGGAAGACAATGCCACTTGATGCACCACAAACAAGTTCCATGTCCCGCACCGCGATGAAGGCGGAAATGCTGGATGCAGAAACCGAACTGGCGCTGGCCTATGCCTGGCGCGACCAGCGCGACGAAGAGGCGCTTCACCGTTTGATCACGGCCTACATGCGGCTGGCGATCTCGATGGCGTCGAAATTTCGCCGTTATGGCGCGCCGATGAATGACCTGATTCAAGAGGCCGGGCTTGGTCTCATGAAGGCGGCGGACAAGTTTGATCCTGACCGCGGCGTGCGATTTTCGACCTATGCGGTCTGGTGGATCAAGGCCAGCATTCAGGATTATGTCATGCGCAATTGGTCGATGGTGCGCACCGGGTCTACCAGCAGCCAAAAGTCGCTGTTTTTCAACATGCGCCGGGTGCAGGCCCGTCTTGAGCGCGAGGCGATGGCAAATGGCGAAGAGCTTGACGGGTACCAACTGCGCGAGATGATCGCGCATGAGGTTGGCGTCCCACTGCGCGATGTCGAAATGATGCAGGGGCGTCTTTCCGGCTCTGACTTTTCGCTCAATGCGACGCAATCGTCTGAGGATGAGGGGCGCGAATGGATCGACACGCTTGAGGATGATGGGCCGCGCGGTGATCAGCTTGTTGAACAGGATCACGATCTTGGCGCTCTGCGCAACTGGCTGACCGATGCGATGCAGAACCTCAATGAGCGCGAGCGGTTCATTGTGCGCGAACGCAAACTTCGCGATGCGCCGCGCACGCTTGAGAGCCTTGGCACGGAATTGAACCTCTCCAAGGAGCGGGTGCGCCAGCTAGAAGCGGCGGCCTTTCAAAAGATGCGCAAACATCTTGAAAAGCACGGGTCCGAGGTTCACAACCTGTTGGCATGATCGCGCGTTATGTCGCCCTTGTTTTTGGCCTGAGTTTTGCGCTGCCGTTGGCGGCGCAGGATGTGTATGTGTTGGGCGAGGTTCATGACAACCCCGCCCATCATGCGGTTCAGGCCGAGCGGGTGGCGGAGATAAGACCAAGCGCCATCGTGTTTGAAATGCTGACGGCTGCGCAGGCGCGAAAAGTCGTGCCCGAGCTGCGCGGTGACCAAGCGGCGCTGGCCGAGGCGCTTGAGTGGGGCGAGAGCGGTTGGCCCGATTTTGCGCTGTATTACCCGATTTTTGCGGCGGCGCCAGAGGCGGCCATCTATGGTGCGCAGGTGCCTCGCGAGGAGGCGCGCGCGGTGTTTGAAGAGGGGCTTGCGGCCAGTTTCGGCGCGGATGCGGTGCGCTATGGGCTGGACCGACCCTTGCCTGCGACTGAGCAGACCGAGCGTGAGGCGCTTCAGATGGCGGCGCATTGTGATGCTCTGCCGGTGGATATCCTGCCCGGCATGGTCGACATTCAACGTCTGCGTGACACGGCGCTTGCGCGCGCCGTCCTAAACGCTCTGGACGAGACGGGTGGCCCGGTTGCCGTGATCACCGGCAATGGCCACGCCCGGCGCGATTGGGGCGTGCCGGCGGTGCTCTCTGCTGCGCGCGACGGGCTTGGGATTGCGGTGCTTGGACAGACCGAAGACGGCGCCCCGCTTGAGGGTGGATTTGACGAGGTGATATCGGCCGAAGCGGTTGATCGCCCCGACCCCTGCGCGGCCTTCAAATAGCTTGTCGCGCCCTTGCGTGTGCGCCTCGCGAGGCGGGCGATTAGGCCTGACGCACTGCCCCGTGTCACCCCCCTTGTCACCCAGAGGGCCACGCCCTACTGTCGCAGCGGCTGAACAAGGAACGCGCCCATGCTGGCATCGAAACGCATTCTTCTGATCATTGGGGGCGGTATCGCAGCGTTCAAATCGCTCGACCTGATCCGTCGGTTGCGAGAGCCGGGCGCAGAGGTGACGCCGGTGCTGACCCGCGCGGGATCGGAGTTTGTCACGCCGCTGTCAGTCTCGGCCCTGGCCGGGCGCAAGGTGTTTCAGGATCTGTTTGACCTCACCGATGAGGCCGAGATGGGCCATATCGAACTAAGCCGCAGCGCCGATTTGATCGTGGTCGCCCCGGCCACCGCCGATCTTATGGCGAAAATGGCGGGCGGACAGGCAAATGATCTCGCCTCGACGCTTTTGCTGGCGACCGATACGCCGGTTCTTATCGCGCCCTCGATGAATGTGCGGATGTGGGAGCATGCGGCCACGCAGCGCAATCTTGCCACCTTGCGTGGCGATGGTATCGGTTTTGTCGGCCCGAATGAGGGTGATATGGCCTGTGGCGAGCATGGACCGGGGCGGATGGCCGAGGTGCCGGAAATTGTCGCCGCAGTGCAGGCGGCGCTGGCCGATGGCCCCCTCAGGGGCCGACGCGTGCTGGTCACCTCTGGCCCGACCCACGAGCCGATTGACCCGGTGCGCTATATCGCCAACCGCTCGTCGGGCGCGCAGGGCACGGCGATTGCCCATGCCCTCAGCGCACTTGGGGCAGAGGTTGTCTTTGTCACCGGTCCCGCCAGCGTGCCACCGCCCGAGGGCGTCAAGGTGGTGCGTGTCGAGACCGCGCAAGAGATGCTTGCGGCGGTCGAGGCGGCGCTTCCGGTCGAGGCGGCGGTGTTTGCCGCAGCGGTGGCCGACTGGCATGTGGCCGGGGCCAGCCAGTCCAAGCTCAAGAAAACCAAGGGCGGCTTGCCCAAGCTGGAGTTCGCCGAAAACCCCGATATTTTGGCCCGCGTGAGCCAGATGACCGCCGGGCGCCCGGGGCTTGTGATCGGCTTTGCCGCCGAAACCGATGACGTGGTTGAGAACGCCACGGCCAAGCGCGCGCGCAAGGGCTGCGACTGGATCGTGGCGAATGACGTCGGGCATGGCACCGGTATCATGGGCGGCACGGAAAACGCAGTCACCCTGATCCGCGCCGAGGATGCCGAGACCTGGCCAAGGATGCCAAAGGTCGAGGTCGCCCAAAAGCTGGCCGAGCGGATCGCCAAGGCGCTTCTGGACGGGCATTGAGTATTTATGGAATGATGAAAGTTGGGTTTTTGCTAACTGTATCAATGGCTTGGGAAGAGTGGGCGGATTGCGCGCTTGGTCTGCCGTCTTACGAGACTGCGGGGGCGGCGGGTGCCGATCTGCGCGCGAATTTCCCCGCAGAGCGGCGCAGCGGCGTGAGGCTGGCGCCGGGCGAGAGGGCGCTTGTGCCGACCGGGCTTCGGCTGGCGATTCCGATGGGGTTTGAAGTGCAAATCCGGCCGCGTTCCGGTCTTGCGCTCAAGCATGGGATTACCCTGCCCAACAGCCCCGGCACGATTGATGCCGATTATCGCGGGCCTTTGGGGGTGATCGTGATGAATGCCGGGCAAGAGGCCTTTCACATTGAGCACGGTGCGAGGATTGCGCAGATGGTGATTGCGCCTGTGGTGCAGGCGCGATTTGAATTGGTTGAAACGCTGGATGAGACCGCGCGCGGACAGGGCGGTTTTGGATCGACCGGGGTCTCCTGATGATGCTGGTTTTGATCATGGCGGCGGTGCTTTGGGGCATCGGGGCGGCGCTTGGCACGCCCCGGCGATTGCGGTGGGGGATGCTCGGTATCCTGTGGCTGGCGGTGGTTGCGGTGCATCTTGGTTTGCCGGATGGGCATCCCTTGCGGCTTGCCACGGGGGAAAGTGTCGCGCTTTGGCTCATGCTTGGCGGGGCGGCGGCGATTGTCTGGGTTTACCGGGCTGGACTGGGCCGGTTGCGGGCGCGCGCACAGATCAAGGACCGCGCGGATGCGAGCGCAGGTGAGACCGGGCGAAAGCCGCTGTTCAGCGAGGCCGAGCTTGACCGTTATGCCCGCCATATCGTGCTGCGAGAGATTGGCGGGCCGGGGCAGAAGGCGCTCAAGCAGGCGCGGGTTCTGGTGATCGGCGCAGGCGGGCTTGGCTCGCCGGTTCTGCTCTATCTGGCGGCGGCGGGGGTTGGTGTGATCGGCGTGATTGATGACGATGAGGTTGATAATTCCAACCTGCAACGACAGGTGATCCACCGCGACGCAGATATCGGCCTGCCCAAGGTGCAATCCGCCAAAGCGGCCATGATCGCGCAAAATCCACATGTGACGGTGCGCCCGTACCAGCGACGCCTGACGCCCGAGATCGCCGCCGAGCTATTTGCCGAGTATGATCTGATCCTTGACGGCACCGATAATTTCGCGACCCGCTATCTTGCGAATGCTGCTGCGGTGAAGCAGGGCATCCCGTTGATTTCAGGCGCTTTGTCACAATGGGAAGGCCAGCTTAGCGTGTTTGACCCGGCGCGCGGTGCGCCCTGTTACCAATGCATCTTCCCCGAGGCCCCCGCACCCGGCCTTGCGCCGTCTTGTTCCGAAGCGGGCGTTTTGGGCCCCTTGCCCGGGGCAGTCGGCGCGATGATGGCGGGCGAGGCGATCAAGATCATCACCGGCGCGGGGCAGCCCCTGCGCGGTGAAATGCTGATCTATGACGCGCTTTATGGCGAGAGCCGCAAGATCGGGCTAAGCGCAAGAGAAACCTGCCCGATTTGTGGCACGAAAGGAGAAAGCGATGACAAACCCGTTGCTGGCCGAGTGGAAGACACCGTTTGACCTTGCGCCCTTCGCGGCGATTGACGACGAGGATTTTGCGCCTGCGTTTGAAGCCGCGCTAGAGGCGGCGCGTGCCGAGATCGAGGCGATTGCCGACACTCCCGAGGCCCCGAGTTTTGCCAATACGCTCGAGGCGCTTGAGGCCTCGGGCAAGGATCTTGACCGGGTTCTGTCGGTGTTTTTCACGCTGGCCGGTGCCGATAGCAACCCCAAGCGCCAGGAATTGCAGCGCGAATTTGGCCCCAAACTGGCGGCGCATTCTTCGGCGGTTTATGGCAACAAGGCGCTGTTTGCCCGGATCGAGGCGCTTTGGCAGGCACGCGACACACTTGATCTGACGCCAGAGCAGGCGCGGGTTCTGATGCTGAGCCACCGTGGCTTTCGCCGTGCGGGCGCGGGGCTTAGCGGGGCAGAGGACACGCGCATGCGCGAGATCATGTCGCGGCTTTCGGTGCTCGGGACGGCGTTTACCCAAAACCTTTTGGCCGATGAGGCCGGGTGGCACATGGAATTGTCCGAGGCCGATCTTGAGGGGCTGCCGGACTTCGTGGTCGACACGGCGCGCGCGGCGGGGCGGGAAAAGGGCGTTGAGGGGCCGGTTGTGACCTTGTCGCGCTCGCTGATCACGCCGTTCTTGCAATTCTCGCCGCGCCGCGATCTGCGCAAACGGGCGTTTCAGGCCTGGGCCGCGCGCGGCGCCAATGGCGGCGAGGCCGACAACCGCGCGGTGGCCGAGGAAACCCTTGCCCTGCGGGCCGAGCGCGCAAACCTGCTTGGCTATGATAGCTTTGCCGGCTTCAAGCTTGAAACCGAGATGGCCAAGACGCCGGAGGCGGTGCGCGAGTTGTTGATGGCGGTCTGGGCGCCGGCCAAGGCGCAGGCCGAGGCGGATGCAGAGGTGTTGACCGCAATGCTTCGCAGCGACGGGATCAACGGCACGCTGGAGCCGTGGGATTGGCGCTATTATGCGGAAAAGCGGCGTCAGGCCGAGCATGATTTGCAGGAAGCCGCGCTTAAGCCGTACCTCTCGCTTGAGCGGATGATCGAGGCGGCGTTTGGTTGCGCCAACCGGTTGTTCGGGCTTGAGTTCAAGGCATTGGACGTGCCGCTTTACCACCCCGATTGCCGGGCCTGGGAGGTGACGCGCGGCGGCGAACATGTGGCGGTGTTTATCGGCGATTACTTCGCGCGCGGCTCAAAGCGGTCAGGGGCGTGGTGTTCGGCGATGCGCGGGCAGGCGAAATGGCCCAAGGTTCAGGGGCCGGTGGTGATCAATGTGTGCAATTTCGCCAAGGGCGATCCGGCGCTTTTGTCCTATGACGATGCGCGCACCTTGTTTCATGAATTTGGGCATGCGCTGCATCAGATGCTGTCGGATGTGACCTATGAAAGCGTGTCGGGCACGTCGGTGGCGCGTGATTTTGTTGAACTGCCAAGCCAGCTTTATGAACACTGGCTTGAGGTGCCCGAGGTGCTTGAGCAATACGCCACCCATGTGGAGACCGGCGCGGCGATGCCGCGTGATCTGCTGGACAAGATGCTTAAGGCGGCGACCTTTGATATGGGGTTTCAGACGGTGGAATATGTTGCATCGGCGCTGGTCGACCTGGCGTTTCACGAGGGTACGCCGCCCGAAGATCTCATGGCGCGACAGGCCGAGGTTCTGGAGGAGCTTGGTATGCCGCAGGCGATCACCATGCGCCACGCCAGCCCGCATTTCGCGCATGTGTTTTCAGGCGATGGATATTCCAGCGGGTATTACAGCTATATGTGGTCAGAGGTGATGGATGCGGATGCCTTTGAAGCCTTTGAAGAGGCCGGTGGGCCCTTCGATCCCGAGCGCGCCCAGGCACTTGAGGCGCATATTCTGTCGCGCGGCGGCTCAGAGGATGCAGAGGCGCTTTACCGTGCGTTTCGTGGGCGGCTTCCGGGGGTCGCGGCGCTCTTGAAGGGGCGCGGGCTGGCGGCCTAGAGCTTTTCGAACATGCGACATGCTCTAGAGTTTTTTGGTTTTGTTTCGGATCGCCTTTGGCGATCCGACCGTGTGGGGGGCGCTGCCCCCCACACCTCCCAGAGTATTTGGACCAAGAAGAAGGTCAGATCGTCTGATCGTAGTCTCCGACGAGCGGTTCGGTGCGGATGACCGCGTCGATGTCGGCGAAGATGGCGCGCATTTCGGCCTCGGATTGCGCGCTTTCGCAGACGACCACGAGGTTGGGGGTGTTGGACGAGGCGCGCACCAATCCCCAGCTTCCGTTGTCAAGGATCACGCGGGCGCCATTAACGGTGACCACCTCTTTGATCGGGCGCCCGCCGAGCGGTTCACCGGCCTCGTGCTTGGCAACCAGTTTGGCGACCAGGCGGTCAAGCACCGCGTATTTTTCGGTATCGGCGCAATAGGGCGACATGGTGGGTGTGGCCCAGGTTTGCGGCAGGGCGCGGCGCAGGTCGGACATCGACAGCCCCGGATTGCGATCCATCAGCTTGCAGATTTCCACCGCGACGCGCATGCCGCAGTCATAGCCGCGGCCAATCGGTTCGGCCAAGAAGTAGTGACCGGATTTCTCGAACCCTGCCAGAGCGCCAAGTTCCTTGACCCGGCGTTTCATATGGCTGTGGCCGGTTTTCCAGTAATCCGCCTTGACGCCGTTCTTGATCAGCTCGGGGTCAGAGGCGAACAGGCCGGTGGATTTGACATCGGCCACGAAGGTGGCACCGGGGTAAATCTTGCTGAGGTCACGGGCCATGATCACGCCCACCTTATCGGCGAAAATCTCTTCTCCCTCGTTATCGACAACGCCGCAGCGATCACCGTCACCGTCAAAGCCAAGCGCGAAATCGGCCCCTGTGGCGCGCACGCTTGCGGCCATGTCATGCAGCATTTCCATCGCTTCGGGGTTCGGGTTGTAATGGGGAAAGGTGTAATCAAGGGTGTTATGGCTTGGGATTACCTCGACGCCGATGCGTTCAAACAATTCCGGCGCAAAGGCCGAGGCCGTGCCATTGCCGGTGGCGCAGACCACACGCAGTTTGCGTGTCATGCGGAAATCGCCAACGAGGTCGTCAAGATAGGCCTCGCGCACCCCATCAACAAATTCATAGGCGCCGCCCGGCCGAGGCAGGCCGCGGCCTTCAAGCACGATGTCGCGCAGCTCTGACATCTCGTCGGGGCCATGGGTGAGTGGGCGCTCAAAGCCCATCTTTACCCCGGTCCAGCCGTTGGGATTATGGCTTGCGGTGACCATGGCGACGGCGGGCACATCAAGGTGGAACTGTGCAAAATAGGCCATCGGGCTTACCGCCGGGCCGATATCCTTGACGGTAATCCCGGCCTGCATCAGGCCGAGCATCAGCGCGTTCTTGATCGACAGTGAATAGTCGCGATAGTCGTTGGCAACGGCGATAACGGGCGCAATGCCGCGTGCGTGCATCTGGGTGCCAAGGCCAAGGCCAAGCGCGGTGATTCCCGGCAGGTTGATTTGCTCGGGATACTGCCAGCGGGCGTCATATTCGCGAAACCCCGTGGGCATGATCATCGCATCACGAAGGAAGCCCCAAGTGTTGGGGGTGACGGCGGAACTGGGTTTGGTCACGGCAATCTCTCTGTCTGTCAAAGGTGAATGGGGTTGGCCTTGGCCAGACGGTCAAATTGCATCAGCGTGCTGATCAGGGCGGGCATCTGCGCCAGCGGGATCATGTTGGGCCCATCGGACGGCGCGGTATCGGGCGCTTCGTGGGTTTCGATAAAGACCGCAGAGATGCCAAGCGATACGGCGGCGCGCGCCATCACGGGGGCAAATTCGCGTTGTCCGCCGCTACTGCCTCCCATGCCGCCGGGTTGTTGCACCGAATGGGTCGCATCCATCACCACCGGATAGCCGGTGGCGGCCATTTGCGGCAACCCGCGCATATCGGTCACAAGGGTGTTGTAGCCAAAAGATGTGCCGCGTTCGGTCAGCATGATCCGGGTGTTGCCGGTGCTTTCGATCTTGGAGATAACATTGGGCATATCCCAGGGCGCGAGAAACTGACCCTTCTTGACGTTGATCACCGCGCCGGTTTCGCCCGCCGCGATCAAAAGATCGGTTTGGCGGCACAGAAACGCCGGAATTTGCAGGACATCAACCACCTCGGCCACAGGGGCGCATTGATCGGGCAGGTGAATGTCGGTCAGCACGGGTATGCCAAACGCCTCCTTGACCGATTGCAGCACCTTCAGGCCCTCGTCAACGCCAAGCCCGCGTTTGCCCGAGAGAGAGGTGCGGTTGGCCTTGTCAAAGCTGCCCTTGAAAATGAGCTGCGCGCCGAAGGCGGCGCAGGCCTCTTGCAGGGTGCCCGCGATCATCTGGGCGTGATCCGCAGATTCAAGCTGGCAAGGCCCGGCAATCAGCGTCAGGGGCCGATCATTGGCTATTGCAAGCCCGTTCAGTTCGATTGTTTTCATCTTTAGGACGATACCTGTTCGCGCAACACAGAGGCGGTGAGTGAGATCATCAGGTAGATACCAGAAAAGATCAGGAAGGCCAGTATCGTGTTTTCAAAGGAGCGCGGATAGGAAGCATCCTGCGAGGCAAGGGGGCGCACGCTCACAGTCAGATAGCGGACCTGCTTGTTGGCCTCGACTTCGGACTGTCGCTTGGCCTCAAGCGCGGATTGCAGCACCAGGTCAGAGGTCGCAAGGTCGGCCTGCGCCATCTGGATCGCGGCGGTTTTGGATGCCAGAGAGCTGCCGCCTTCGGCAGCCTCGGTGAGGCGGGCCTTTTGCCTGGTAAGCTCGTCCTGAAGGATCTGAATCTCGCTCTCAAGCGCCGCGACCTTCGCGCGGTTCGGCCGCGCGTTGTTGAGTTGGACGCTGAGGGCCAGCTGCTTTTCCTGCATTTGCAGCTCGACCGTGCCGATCAGGCTGCGGATGCCGGCAATCTCGCCTTCGGGGTCAAGAATGCTGCCTTCTTGCAGGGAGACAAGCATCTGTTGGGCGGCGCGACGGTCGGCCTTGGCCTGCTCCAGGCTTTCGATGGCGGTTTTGACCGCATCCTGGCGTTTTTCCTGGCTAAGTTCGTCAACGCGCTCTTCGGCATAGGTGATCAGATGCTCGGAAAACTCGGCGCTGACCGCCGGGTCCGCAGTAGAGACCTCCATGCGGATCACGCCTTCGGTGGGGTCATAGCCAAGTTTGACGTATTTCTTGTAAAGACCGTAGGCGTCTTCGTTGCTTGCGTCCGCTTCGAGGCGTTGCAGCGGATCGATCCAGGGCTGGCTGAAATGCGAGCGAAAGCCGACGTCGCCGTCAAGCCGGAGCATCGCATCCTTGGATTGCAGGTACTCCTGCGTGGCAATCGCATCCTGGCCGGTGGCGAACTGGCTTGGCAGCAGGCCGCCAAGGCCGCCGCCACTGCCGCCGCCGTCGGCAGACAGGATCAAAAAGGCGGATTTGGTCGAATACATCGGCGTGGCGATGGCATAGAAATAATACCCCACGACGATGGTCGGCAGCATCACGAAGGCCATCAGCCGCGACATCAAAAGCATAAGCTTGCGACGGCGGCGCCGCCCGATATCGCGTTGGATCGCCATGATCTCTTCGGCGCGGCGGTCGGCCGGGCTCAGGTCGGTGCTGGGCAGGGTCTGGCGCGCCATCGGCATGGTCTGGGGCAGCTGAACGCGTTGATTTGGCGCCGCGCCGCCCGCTGCGGCATCGGACGTGTCCTCTGGCGTGGCCTGAGGGCGCCCGTCGGTGGCCACAAGTTCAAGAATATTGGCGCGCTGGAACGGATCAATGCCGCGCACCCGCAACAGGCGCACCGCATCGAAATCCGAGGTTGGGGCAAGCCCGTGCTTTTGCGCCATGCGACGCGCCATGCGCAGTTGACGACCAGTCAGACCCTCTTTGCGAATTTCGTCAATCGTCTGGGCGCTGCCCATTTCGCGTGCGGATGAAACCTGACCCCTGCGTGATTCCGACGCGGCGGTATCGGTTTGGGCATCCGGGGTCGGAACGTCGGTGGCAGGATGTTCAGGTGCCATAGCTCTCTGCGTCGGCGCGCCCGTGGGGGCGCCGGTTCTGGCCTGCGGCGCGGGGGTGCTGCGACGGATGCGGAATTTTCTAGCCTTGGGTTTCGTAGTCATAAAGGTGCTTCGCCTCTTCCAAGGTATCAAACATATAAAGCTGCCCGCCCATCAAAACCGCAGCAGAGCGGGCGAATTTTTCGAGAGTCTCGGGTTGGTGTGATACGATGATCACGGTCGTGGTGCGCAAACGCTCTTTCAGGATTTCGCCGGCCTTGCGGTTGAATTCAACATCGGTCGAGCCGGGCATGCCCTCGTCGATCAGGTACATATCGAAATCAAGCGCCAGCAGCAGCGAAAAAGTGAATCGCGCCCGCATTCCAGAAGAATAGGTGCCAAGCGGCTGGTCGAAATATTCGCCAAGATTGCACATCCAGCGGCAGAACGACTCGATGTAATCGGGATCAAGCCCGTAGAGCCGGGCAATATAGCGCGAATTTTCAAGCGCCGACAGTCGGCTGATCACACCGCCCATGAACCCCAGAGGAAAGGAAATGCGACAGCCGCGCCGAATTTCGCCCTCATCGGGCTTTTCCAGGCCCGCCATCATGTTGATCAACGTGGTCTTGCCGGTGCCGTTGGGGGCAAGAATGCCAAGGCTGCGGCCAAGTTCGACGCGAAACGACACCCGGTCAAGGATTACCTTGTGCTGGGTGCCTGTCCAGAAGGACTTGCTTACATTTTCGAACTCGAGCATTAATTCGCCCCGGTTTCACACTGCTCCCCCGTTCTAGCGGGGTTTTATTAACGACGGCTTAGTCACGTTTTGTACGCATTATGGCCGATCTTGCCGGATCATGCCAATGAAACGCGGCGATTTTATGCCGCAGGCGAAAAAAAATGCAAGGCGCGGCTGTGATCGTTGCGCCCGGGTGACGCCGGGGTGATTTGCCGACCCAATCGGCAAGGGTATGATTGCCCCGAGGGCCGGGCTGGGCTAGGGACGATGCATTGTCACGTGCCAGAGAAGTCCCATGAGCCATATTAGCCATATCGAACTGGATGATGCCAACCTGCCGCCGCCCACGCCCGAGATCGAGCAGGAGCGCAAGGTGGCAATGTATGACCTGATCGAGGAGAATACCTTTGATCTGCCTGCGCGCGATGATCGCGCGGTGCCGGGTGGCCCCTATCGTGTTGCGCTTTCGATCCGTGACAAGCGGCTGGTGTTCGATATCCGCACCGAGGCCGAGGAAATAGCCGCCGAATTTCATCTTTCGCTGAGCCCGTTCCGCCAGGTGGTCAAGGATTACTGGTCGATCTGCGAAAGCTATTTCGATGCGGTCAAGAACATGCCCCCAAGCCAGATCGAGACCATCGACATGGCCCGTCGCGGCATTCACAACGAGGGGGCCCGGGTTCTGGCCGAGCGGCTTGAAGGCAAGGCCGAGATCGACAATGACACCGCGCGCCGCTTGTTCACGCTGATCTGCGTGCTGCATTTCGGGAGCTGAGGGCATGCCCGACCCGCTGCCGCAATCGGTTCTGTTTTGCTGCGATCACAATGCCGTCCGCTCGCCCATGGCCGAGGGGATCATGAAGAAATTCTATGGCACCGGCACTTATGTGCAATCGGCGGGTGTCAAAAGTGACATGGAAATCGACGGGTTCAGCATCGCGGTCTGTCGCGAAATCGGGGTCGAGCTTGACCGCCACCGCACCCGGAGCTTTGACGAGATGGAACAATGGGGCGACGATCTGTCGTCGTTTGATGTCATCGTCGCCCTGAGCCCGGCAAGCCAGCGGCGCGCGCTCGAGCTGACGCGGTTTTTCCATCTTGATGTCGTTTATTGGCCGATCATGGACCCGACCGGACTTGCTCAGACCCGCGAGGCCCGGCTAGAGGCCTATCGAAAAACCCGCGATCAGATCATCGGTCACCTGCAAGAGCGGTGGGGACCGCCCGGAGAAGAGTTATGAACAGCACCATCAAAGCCTATTTCGATGCTTTCAACCGCGGTGATGTGCCGGCCATGCTGGCCTGTTTGTCCGATGACGTGGCCCATCACGTCAACGAGGGCAAGGTGCGCACCGGCAAGGACATGTTCCGCGACTTTTGCAAACATATGAACCGCTGCTATCGCGAAGAGCTGACCGATATGGTGATCTTTGACGCCGAGGGCGGCACCCGCGCGGCGGCGGAATATATCGTCAACGGCACTTACCTTGAAACCGACGAGGGCCTGCCCGAGGCGAAGGGCCAGACCTATTGCTTGCCGGCGGGATCGTTTTTCACGCTCAAGGATGGGCTGATCACGCGGGTGGTGACCTATTACAATCTTGCCGATTGGACGGCACAGGTGTCTTGATCCGGGTTGCGCGGCTGACCGGGGCGGCGCTTGGCGCGGCGCTGCCGGATGTGGCGGCGCTTCGGATCGCGGTGTTTCGCGACTTTCCCTATCTCTATGACGGCGACCTTGCCTATGAGGAGCACTATCTTCAGACCTATCGCGAGAGCGACGACGCCATTCTCGTCGGCGCCTATGATGGCGCGCGCCTTGTCGGCGCGTCGACCGGCACCCCGATGGAGGATCACGCCAGCGATTTCGCCGCCGCCTTTGAAGGGCGGGGCATTGCGTTGAACGAGATCTTTTATTGTGCCGAAAGCGTTCTGTTGCCCGAATATCGCGGGCAGGGGATTGGGCATCGCTTCTTTGACGCGCGCGAGGATCATGCCCGCGCGCTCGGGCGCAGCCACTCTGCCTTTTGCGGGGTTGTGCGCCCTGCCGATCACCCGCTTCGCCCCGAGGGATACCGCCCGCTTGACGGGTTCTGGCGCAAACGGGGGTATGCGCCGCTTGCGGGGACGGTCGCAACGTTTCGCTGGAAGGACATTGACCGGGGCGAAGAGAGCGAGCATGCGCTGCAATTCTGGATGCGCGCGCTCTGAGACTTATGCTAATTGTGCCACTTTTCGTAAAATTGACGAAGTTTAGCTGGCAAATGGACATATGCCTTTGCTACTCAGGGTTGGCCGGGGGGCAAATTCAGGGAACGTGAAAGATGACACGCCTTTTTGCCTTCGCCCTTGGCGCGATCATGGCTTTGACAACAACTGCGCATGCTGAGGGCCGTCAGCGGCTTGGCTATGGGCGGCTGATCACCAACGACCTTATCGGCGACACCTATGACCGCTGGCGCACAGGGACTTATGCCTCAAGTCGGGTTTGGGGCCCTGAATGGCAGGGGCAGGCACCGGATGGCTTTGGGCAACTGCTCGAATTCCGCTTTAATGGCGAGATCATCGCGCCGGAAAATCTTGCCGGACCGTCACCGGTTGATCGCCCCTATGTGGGCGCGCTGTCATTTGGTCTGCACACGCATTTTCAGCCGCAACAGATCGACTATGCCGTCGGCGCCGATCTTGTGGTCACCGGGCCGCAAACCGGGCTAGATGATTTTCAGGACTTTGTGCATGATGTGCTGGGCGGGCGGAAAATTTCCCCGCAGGTGCGCCGCCAACAGCTTGGCAACAACGTCTTTCCGCGCCTCGTTGTCGAGGCCGGTCGCGAGTTCGAGGTCGGGCGCGCCCACATTCGCCCCTTTGGAGAGGCCCGCCTTGGCGTAGAGGATATGATCCGCGCCGGGGCCGATATCAGCTTTGGCCGGGTTGGCCAGGGCGAGTTGATGATCCGCGAACCGACCACCGGACAACGCTATCGCGTGGTGCAAAATCCGTTCAAGGGTTATGCGTTCGTGGTTGGCGGTGACATCGCCTATGTCGACCGTAGTGAATACCTGCCTGCCAGCAGCGGCATCGTCCTGACCGAAGAGCGCGCCCGCGTGCGCGCCGGTCTGCATTGGGAAAACGCCACGGGAACGAATGCGTTTTACGGTCTGACATGGTTGAGTGAGGAGTTTGAGACACAACGCAGGGGTCAATTCGTTGGTTCCGTGCGTCTAAGGCTCCAATTCTGACAAATTCGCCAATCGGGGGGTTTTCAGACTGATTCGTCTTTGTTAAGCTTTTGTTAATAAAAAAACGATGAGGCAGGCAGTAGGGTTATGGGGACGGGCTTTCGTGGCACGTTCGTCATCTCCTGGTCGCAAACGAAGTTAGATGGTCTGAGATCTGCACCCGTGCAGTCGCTTTCGGTCGGGGTCACGTGGTCCTGGCAGGGCGATACCGTGCGGGTAGATGGGCCAAATGAATTGCTGCGACTCGAGATGTCGGATGGCGAAGCCGTGAACCGCAAACGTGCGGCACGGATGGTGCGGCGCCTTGTGGGCGCGGCAATGAACAACACACGCGACCTGGATCGGGTCGAGGTGGCAGACCCCCTTATGGATATCGGGTTCGTCGTAACCGACGGCACGCGCAGCTATACGGTGACGCTCATCGAAGTCGGCGGCGGCGCGCCGTTGTTGATGTTCCACAATGATATTCCGCCGGTCGGGCGCGAAATGTGGGTGGTGCATCACTCTTTGGAAGGGATGCGCGGGGCCTCGACCGGGGCGGGTAGCGGCGGGGTGATCTGTTTCACCCCCGGGACACGGATCGAAACCCCCGATGGGCCGCGCCTTGTGGAAGAGCTGCGCGAAGGCGACCGGGTGCAGACCAAGGATAACGGCGCCGAGGAAATCCAATGGATCGGCAGCCGCCGCATGACCGGCGCACGCCTCTTTGCGATGCCCAAGCTGCGGCCGATCCGGCTCCGGGCCGGGGCGCTTGGCATTGACCGTCCGGATGCGGAATTGCTGGTCTCGCCCGAACACCGGCTTTTGGTGCAGGGCGATGTGGCGCGGGCCTTGTTCAACACGACCGAAGTTCTGGTAATGGCGCGTGATCTTGTCAACAATGACACGGTGACGGTCGATCTTTCATCGCGCGAGGTGACCTATGTTCACCTCTTGTTGCCCTGTCATCAGATCCTCTGGGCCAATGGCGTGGAAACCGAAAGCTTCCATCCCGCCAGTGCCGCGCTTTCGACCCTGTCGGAGGCGGACCGCGAGCGCTTGCTTGCGCTCAATCCCAACCTTGAATTCGAACCCCACCTTTATGGCGGCTTTGCACGGCGCTGTCTGAACGGCTCTGAGGCGGCGATTCTTGCCTATGAGGCGGCTTGAGGCCAGGCGCTGAACGGGGGCCTTGCCCTCTGCCGGGTCTGGGGCGTTATTTTTGAGTATTTATGCCAAGAAGAAGCCCCTGTCTGAGTGGTTGACAGCAGGGTTTGGCCCTGTATAAGCGCGACTTCATTGGTGTTGGTGGCCCCTGCAAGGGGATGCCTGTCGGGACCCTGTCGAAAGATAAGGCCAAAGGACAACGCCCTTCATCGCTGTCCATGCCCCGAAAAGTGGGAACCGGTTTTCGGATCAGGTGTGGAAGCTCTTAAATCGAAGGAGATCAGCCGTGACAAAACGCACGTCTGCCAAGTACAAAATTGACCGCCGCATGGGCGAAAACATTTGGGGCCGCCCCAAGTCGCCCGTCAATCGCCGTGAATATGGCCCCGGCCAGCACGGTCAGCGCCGCAAGGGCAAAGTCTCTGACTTTGGTCTTCAGCTGCGCGCCAAGCAGAAGCTTAAAGGCTATTACGGCGATCTGACCGAAAAACAGTTCCGTCGCATCTTTGCCGAGGCCGAGCGTCTTAAGGGCGATACCGGCGAGAACCTGATTGGTCTGCTTGAGCGCCGTCTTGACGCGGTTGTGTACCGTGCCAAATTCGTTTCCACCATGTTTGCGGCACGCCAGTTCGTGAACCACGGCCATGTGAAGGTGAACGGTCAGCGCGTGAACATCCCCTCGTACCGTGTAAAAGAGGGTGACGTGATCGAAGTACGTGACCGTTCCAAGCAGATGACTGTCCTGCTGGAAGCCGTTCAGCTGGCCGAGCGCGACGTTCCTGATTACGTCGATGCGGATCACTCGAAGATGGTTGCCACCTTCGTGCGCCAGCCGGGCCTGTCGGATGTGCCGTATCCGGTCCTGATGGAACCGAACCTCGTTATCGAATTCTACGCGCAGAACTAAGTTTTCTGCATATGTGTCAGAGGCCGCGACGGGAAACCGCCGCGGCCTTTTTCGTTTCGTACTGGTCAACTGTGAGTGCCAAAGCTAGAACGTCGCTTGGGAGATTTTTGATATGACCAAGATTATACCGCAGCCGGGCATTATGGAGATCGCGCCTTACCAGGGGGGCGCATCGCATGTTGAGGGCATGACCAATGTGGTCAAGCTCAGCTCGAACGAGAATCCGTTTGGCCCTTCTGAGGCGGCCAAGGAGGCGTTTCGCAAGGCGGCCTATGAATTGCATCGCTATCCCTCGACCGATCACGCCGACCTGCGCGCCGCGATTGGCGAGGTGCATGGGCTTGACCCAGAGCGGATCGTTTGTGGTGTCGGCAGCGATGAGATCATCTCGTTTCTGTGCCAGTCCTACGCCGGGCCGGGCGATGAGGTGATCCACACCGAGCACGGCTTTGCCATGTACCGGATCAGCACGCTGGCCAATGGCGCGACCCCCGTCGAGGTGCGCGAGCGCGAGCGGGTGACCGATGTGGATGCGATCCTCGCGGCCTGTAACGAAAATACCCGGCTGGTGTTCATCGCCAACCCCAACAACCCGACCGGCACGATGGTCGGCGAGGCCGATCTTGCGCGGCTGGCCGCGAACCTGCCAGAGCGGGCGCTCTTGGTGATTGATGGCGCTTACGGCGAATATGTCGAGGGCTATGACAGTGGCGCATCGCTTGTCGAGGCGCGCGAGAACGTGGTGATGACGCGCACCTTTTCAAAGCTTTACGGGCTTGGCGGGTTGCGCGTCGGTTGGGGCTATGGGCCGCAGCATGTGGTGGATGTGCTCAACCGGGTGCGCGGGCCGTTCAACCTTAGCCATGCGGCGCTTGTCACCGCCGAGGCCGCGGTGCGCGATACCGACTGGGCCGCGAAATGCCGCGATGACAATACCCGCATGCGCGCCTGGCTTGCCGAGGCCCTGGCGGGCTATGGCGTGGCGTCGGATACCTCGACCGGGAATTTCATCCTGGCGCGGTTTGCCGATCGCGCCGAGGCCGAGGCCTGTGACGCGCATCTGCAATCCGAGGGCCTTATTGTGCGCCGGGTGGCGGGGTATAACCTGCCGCATTGTCTGCGCATCACGGTCGGTGACGAGCCAAGCTGTCGCCGGGTGGCGCATGCGATTGGCCAGTTCATGGGCCGGGCACGATGAGCGTGATCTATGAGCGCGTGGCGCTGATCGGGCTTGGGCTTATTGCCTCGTCGATGGCGCATGCGATGCGACGCGCGGGTGTGGCGGACGAGATCACCGGCTTTGCCCGCTCGGCCGAGACACGTGATGTGGCGCGCGACATCGGGTTTTGCGACCGCGTCTGCGACAGTGCCGCTGAGGCCGTCGCAGGGGCCGATCTTGTGGTGCTGTGTGTGCCCGTCGGCGCGATGGGGGCGGTGGCCGCCGAGATCGCGTCAGCCCTGAAGCCCGGCGCAACGCTAAGCGATGTCGGATCGGTCAAACGCGCGGTGATCGACGCGGTGGCGCCGCACCTGCCAGAGGGCGTGCATTTTGTGCCCGCCCATCCGCTTGCGGGCACCGAGCATTCGGGGCCGAGCTCGGGTTTTGCAGAGCTGTTTGACAACCGCTGGTGCCTGATCGTGCCGCAGGAGGGCAGTGATCGCGCGGCCGTGACCCGGCTTGAGAGTTTCTGGCAGGCGCTTGGCGCGCTCACCGATGAAATGGACGCGGATCATCACGACCTTGTGCTGGCCGTGACAAGCCACGCGCCGCATCTGATTGCCTATACGATGGTCGGCGTGGCCGATGATCTGCGTCGGGTGACCGACAGTGAGGTGATCAAGTACTCCGCCGCCGGCTTTCGCGATTTTACCCGGATCGCGGCCAGTGACCCGACCATGTGGCGCGATGTGTTCCTGAACAACAAGGACGCGACGCTTGAAATTCTGGGGCGCTTTACCGAGGAATTGTTTGCCTTGCAAAGGGCGATCCGGATTGGCGATGGTGATCACCTGCATGCCTATTTCACCCGCACGCGGGCGATCCGGCGCGGCATCATCGAGGCCGGGCAGGACACCGATGCGCCCGATTTTGGCCGGGCGCGCAAAGCATGAGGCGGCTGGCCCTGAGCCTTGCGATCGGGCTAAGCGCCCTGGCGACGGGATGCGGGCGCGGCGACGATCAAACGGTGAGCAGCAACAGCGGCGGCGGATTGTGTGGCCGACCGGGCCTTGCCGGTCAGGTCATCGGCCCGGTCAGCAATCCGGTTGCGGGCTGTGGCTCTTCTCATGCGATCCGGCTTGAGGCGGTGGGCGCGATCCGGCTGAGCCAGTCGGCGACGATGGATTGCCCGACGGCGCGCGCGCTTGAAACATGGGTGACCAAAAGTGCCGTTACAGAGGTCGGGCGTATGGGCGGCGGGTTGAGCGGCCTGCGCGTCGTGGCGCATTACGCCTGCCGGACGCGCAACAACCGGCCCGGCGCGCGGATTTCCGAGCATGGCCGGGGCAAGGCGATTGATATCGCCGCGCTGCAATTGCGCGACGGCTCGGAAATTTCGGTGCTGAGCGATTGGGGGCAGGGGCCGCGTGGCCGGGTTCTGCGCCAGACGCACAGGGGCGCCTGCGGGCCGTTCGGCACCGTGCTTGGCCCCAAATCGGACCGCCATCACCAGGATCATTTCCATTTTGACACCGCATCGCATCGTGGCGGGCCCTACTGCCGCTAGAGCATGCTGCTCAAAAGTGGGGACCGGTTTTGAGCGTCTCGAATATGCGACACCTTCCAGGCGGTGGATTGGTCGGGCTGTCGGTCTGAGGGGCAGGCGGCGGGGGGCGCTGCCCCCCGAACCCCCCGGGATATTTAAGGCAAGAAGAAGCCGGGATATCAGCGCAGGCGCAAAAGCGGGGCGGGGCCGAGTGGGATCGGGCCGAGCATGACGCGACCGTTGCGCAGGTTGAGCGGGATATCGAGGGTTTGCGGATTGCCCGCCATTTGCGCCATCATCGAGAGGCCGGATTCGAGGGTCTTGAGCATCGACTCTGGCAGGGCGCCCGAGGCGACAGCAAGATCAAGGATGTCGCGCCAGTTGCGGGCCTTGATGGTAATCTCGCCGGTGGGTTGGCCGGTGGCATCGACCGAGACTTCGCCCGCCGCCTGAAGATGAAGCTGGCCCCAAGTGGCATCGGCGAGGTCGAGCTTGATATGGGTCGGCTGGGGGCGCGCGTCCTCGATGGCGCTGCGATCCCAGGGTTTGTCGAAGCTCACGGTCAGATCGGCGCGCACCCCGGCAAGCTGTGTCGGCAGGGTGTTTTTCGGATCAAGCCGGGCGCGCCACGGGGTTGAGGGGCTCAGGCCCTCGGCGGCAAGGCCAAGCCGATAGGTGGCCTCGCCGTTGCGTTCGGCGGCGAGGGTCAGCGTGGTGAGCGCGGTTGTCTCATCCGGGCGCATTTGCGGCGCCACGCGCAGGAATTCGGTGGTCAGGGTCGCGCGCTCGGGGGCAAGGGCTGTGTTTGGGGCCAGCACAAGACTGGCGCGCATATCGGTGCTCTGAACGCGGAACTTTTCCTGGGGCGTCGCGATCAGCTGATCGTCGGGCCAGACGGCGATAACGTGATTGGGGCGATAGCTCAGCGTCAGGATCTGAAAAAACGGGGCCTCCCAGGCCAGGCCGGTATCGGGGTCGGCCAGGGTGAGATCGCTAAAGCTTGTGTCAAAGCGATTGGGAAAGCCCTGAACCGAGAGATCAGAGGTTTCGGCCACCCAGCCCTCGGCGCGGCGGGCGTCAAACCATTGGCCGAATGCCTGTTGCAAGCCCTGTTGGCCGACAAACCAGTAGCCCGACCAACCCAGTGTGGCGATCACGATCAACGTCAGCAATGCTCTCATGCGCAAGCGCCCCTTTCATGCCCTGTTGGGATGGTGTTTATAGGGGCAAAAGCACGAGGAACAGCAAAATGACAATGTGGGTGTTTGGCTATGGATCGCTGGTCTGGAACCCCGGTTTCGAGGCGCAGGACCGGGTGATCGCAAGCCTTCCCGGCTATCACCGGAGCTTTTGCATGCGCAGCATCCACCACCGGGGCACCGATGAAAATCCCGGCCTTGTTCTCGCGCTGGACGAGGCGCCGGATGCGGTCTGTCATGGGGTCGCCCTGTCGGTGGCGCCGGACAAGGCGGATGAGGTGCTTGAATACCTGCGCGAACGCGAGCTGATCTCGTCGGCCTATCTTGAGAAGGTGCTTGAGATCGAGCTTGCCGATGGGCGGCGTGTCGAGGCGGTGACCTATGTGATCGACGCCGATCACGTGCAATATTGCGGTGGTCTGGACCTTGAGGAACAGGCCGGCATCATCGCCCGCGCGGTTGGCGGACGCGGGCCAAACACCGAATATCTCTATAATACCGCCGACCATCTGGATCAGCTCGGGATCATGGATCGCGACCTTGACTGGCTGGTGCGGCGGGTGCGTCACTTGGCTGGATAAATCCTTGGCTTGTTAAGCCTTAACGCGTAGGGTTGGGCCAATAATTCAAGTGTCGGGAGCGTCCAGATGGACCAGCCGGACCGCGAGGTCGAGCCACAGTTTTCACATCCCGTCCGCCAGATCGTGCTTATGGTGCTCGTTCTGGGGCTGACGGGGCTTGGCGCGTTTGTCGCCTTGCCGCGGGTTTTGCCTGTGTTTCAGGCCAATCCCTGGCTGAACGGCTTTATCGTATTCGTCTTTCTGATCGGGGTCGTGGCCTGTTTCTGGCAGGTGTTTCAGCTGATCGGCTCGGCGCGCTGGATCGAGGGCTTTGTTGCCCGGACACCGGGGCATGAGCTAACCAAACCGCCGCAATTGCTGGCGCCGCTGGCGACGATGCTGCGCTCGCGTGGCAAGCGGATGCAGATCGCCTCGACCTCGGCGCGCTCGATCCTTGACTCGGTTGCACAGCGGATCGACGAGGTGCGTGATATCACGCGCTATATCGTCAACATGCTGATTTTCCTTGGGCTTTTGGGGACGTTCTATGGTCTGGCAACGACCGTTCCCGCCGTTGTCGATACCATCCGAAGCCTCGCACCGCAAAATGGCGAAGGCGGGGTCGAGGTGTTCAACCGCCTGATGACCGGGCTTGAGGCCCAGTTGGGCGGCATGGGCGTGGCGTTTTCCTCGTCGCTTCTGGGGCTTGCGGGATCGCTTGTCGTGGGGCTGTTGGAGCTGTTCGCAGGCCACGGTCAGAACCGGTTTTACCGCGAGCTTGAGGAATGGATGTCGACGATCACCCGCGTTGGCTTTGCCAGTGGCGAGGGCGAGGGCGGCGGCGAAACCGACGCCATGACCCATGTGCTTGACCATATGGCCGATCAGATGGACAGCTTGCAGGCGGTGATCACCCAATCGGACGTGAGCCGGGCGATGGTCGATCAAAAACTTGGCGTTCTGGCGGATTCAATCGAGCGGCTGACCCATCGGATGAGCGACAGCAACCCGGTGCAAAGCGCGCTCATGCGGATGGCCGAGGGGCAAGAGCGCCTGATCCAGGCGCTGGAAAATCGCGAGACTGGGCCCAGCGAAGGCCTTGACGCCGAAAGCCGGATGCGGCTGCGCTCGATCGACGTGCAGATGTTGCGCATTCTCGAAGAGATAAGTGCCGGACGCCAGGAAACCATGACCGAGCTGCGCACCGATCTTGCCGCCCTGACGCGGGTGCTCAATCAGGGGCGCCCGGTGCCCGAGCGCCGCTCGCGGCCGTTCGTGTCGCCTTTTGATCCGGACAAGACCGGGGAGATCTGAGCATGGGCCTGTCACGGCGCACCGGAGCACGGTTTCAGGGCTCGATCTGGCCGGGTTTTGTCGATGCAATGACCGGGCTTTTGCTGGTCCTGATGTTCGTGCTGACGATCTTTATGGTGGTGCAATTTGTCCTGCGTGAAGAGATCAGCGGTCAGGCCACCAAGCTTGACGCGCTTGGCGCCGAGGTTGCGGCGCTGTCGCGCGCGCTTGGGCTTGAACGGGATCGCAGCACCGATTTGCAGGACCGTGTTGGCACATTGACAGCGACCTTGGGCGAGGCGCGCGCAGAGCAACAGGAACAAGCCACGCTGATCGACACGCTGCGCGCGCAAACGGCGGCCCAGACCGCAGCGCTTGGTGAGGCGCAGACCCGGATCGCCAGCTTTGAAGAACAGGTCGCGGGCCTGTTGTCAGAGCGCGAGCGCGCCGAGGGCCAGATTGCCGATCTTGAGGGAGCGCGCGACACGCTTTTGTCCGAACAAGAGACCCTGCAACTGGCGCTGGCGGGCTTGCGCAACGAGGTTGATGCTCAGGCCGAGGCCGCGCGCCTTGCCGCCGCGCGCCGCGAGGCGCTTGAGGCCCTCGCAGAGGATTTACGCCGCCAGAATGCCGAAACCGAGGCGACGCTTGGCCAAGAGGTGGCCGCGCTAGAGGCAGAGTTAAGTGAGCAGGAACAGACCCGCCTGGCCGAGGCCGCCGCCGCAGAGGCCCTGCGCGCGCGACTTGCCGGGGCGCAGGCCGAGCTGACCTCGATGACGCTGGCGCTTGAAGAGCAACGCAAGCGCGCCGAGGAAACGCTGACCCTGTTGGCCGCCGCCGAGGATGCGCGCGCGGACCTTGATAATCAGTTGGTCGCGGCGCTTTTAGCGCAAGACGAGGTGGCCACGCGCCTTGAGGACCGCGAGACCACGCTTGCCGAGAAAGATGCAGAGATCGGCGGTTTGAAAACCGAACTGGCCGAGGCCCGAAGCGGGCAGGCCGAGGTTAGCGATACCCTCGGAGCAACGCAGGACGACCTTGCGCGCGCAGAGGCGAGGGTGAGCGAGCTTGGACAGGCATTGGCCCGCGCCCAGGCGGAGGTTGAGGCCGCCAAAGGCGAGGCGATGGATGCCGAAGAGGTGCGCCGACAGTTGACGGCGGCGCTTGCGGCCAAGCTTGCGGCGCAAAATCAGGCCGAGGCCCAGATGAGCACAGCAGAGGAGCGCGCCACCCTTTTGGCCGAGGCGCGCCGTCGCCTGGCGGATCAGCAAGAGCTGGCCAGCGAGGCGCAAAAGCAACAGGCCCTTCTCAATCAACAGGTCGCCGCCCTGCGCCAACAACTTTCGGGGATTCAAGCCTTGCTTGATGATGCCAAGGTGCGCGAGGCCGCCAGCGAGGTGCAGCTTCAATCGCTTGGCAACGAGTTGAATACCGCATTGGCCCGTGTTGCAGCAGAGGAGCGCCGCCGTCGCCTGCTGGAAGAAGAAAAACTTCGCCTTGCCGAGGCCGAAAAAGAGAACCTTGAAAAGTATCGCTCCGAGTTTTTCGGGCGCCTGCGCGATCTTCTGGGCCAACAAGAGGGCGTGCGCATCGTCGGGGATCGGTTCGTGTTCTCGTCAGAGGTGCTGTTTGCGCCGGGCGAAGCGCGGTTGTCGCCTGCCGGGGCGGGAGAGATTGCCAAGGTGGCGGGCATCCTGCGCAATGTCACCGATGACATCCCCGAGGGCATCGACTGGGTGCTGCAGGTCGATGGGCATACGGATAATGTGCCGCTGATCGGCGGCGCGGCTTTTGCGGATAACTGGGAGTTGAGCCAGGCGCGAGCGCTTTCGGTGGTGCGCTATCTGGTGGGCGCGCTCGGCTTTCCGCCGGATCGCTTGTCGGCCAATGGCTTTGGGGAATATCAGCCGATCAATCCCGCCGACACCCCAGAAGCCCGCGCCCAGAACCGGCGGATCGAACTCAAGCTGACCGGGAAATAGGCAGGCGGGGGGGTCAGGGAGCGACGATGATCTCCGCGTGGCGCAGCGCCAAAACCTCTTGCCCGCGTTGCAGGCGGACATAGCCGCGATAGGCCCCGGCGGGCCAGCCCCCGGGAGGGGCCTTGCGGCCAAAGGCACGGAAAATCTGGGCCTTGGGATCATCAAGCGTGATGTCCTGGCGAAAAATCTCACCATCTGGGCCTTGGGCCGTAAAGATAAGCAGGTCGCCGGGCTCGGCGTAAAACGCATGACCATAAAGCACCAGCGGTTGATCAGGCTTGGCCGTGGCGGCGCGCGCTGCGCCGGATTTCACGGCGCCAAAGCCCGGGACGGTGGTTGAAAACCCGGCCGTAAACAGCCCCGCGCGATGATAGGTAGGCGCGCTGTCCCAAAGGCCGGTGCCGCTCGCCGTGCCACAGGTGTTGCGATCCTCGGGGTTGAACGGGTCGACAACCTTGCCATCCTTGAGCACGCCGATATGGACATGGGGCACATTGGTCAGACCGCTTAACCCGACCTCACCAAGAACCGCGCCGCGCTCAAGCTGATCGCCTTTGCGCACCTGAACCGAGCCGCTCTTCATGTGACAGTAAAGGGTTTGCCAGCCGTCCCCGTGATCAATGCGCACGGCATTGCCGCATTCGCGGCCCTTGATGCTGTCTCGGGTGTTGGGGGTAACGGGTTGGTCGGGAACACCGTCACGGGTTGCGGCCACCACGCCGGGGGCGGCGGCAAGAACGTCAACACCAGCGGTCATCGCGTCAAAGGACAACAGCACAATGTCGGTGCCGCGGTGGGCATCGCGGCTTTTGAGGCCACACATGAAGTCGTGTTGTCCGGGGCCGGGATCGGCATCGACATAATCTTCGATATAACAGGTTTTGCCGGGCTCACAGTCAATCGGAAGGCCAAGCCGTGGCGCGTCTGCGGCGGCCACGGGGGCCGCCGCAAGTATCAGTGTCGCCAGTGCAAAGGCCGACCGGCGCATCACTCAGCGGTGAGCAGCGGCGGCTTTTTCTTGCCCGACAGGCGGCGCGCGACGGGGCCTTCGACTGTGAGGTCGATCTTGCCGTCCTTGACGCCAACTTTGACGACGCCGCCCTTGGCAAGCTTGCCGAACAAAAGCTCCTCGGCCAGCGGCTTTTTGATATGCTCCTGAATGACACGGCCAAGCGGGCGGGCGCCCATCTTGTCGTCATAGCCGCGATCCGCAAGCCAGGCGGCCGCCGGTTCGGTCAACTCGATGGTCACGTCGCGATCCATAAGCTGTGCCTCAAGCTGAAGCACGAACTTCTCGACCACTTTAAGGATCACCTCCTTTGGCAGGGCGCCGAACGAGATGACCGCATCAAGACGGTTGCGGAATTCCGGCGTGAAGGTACGCTCGATCGCGGCGGTGTCTTCACCCTCGCGGCGGTCGCGACCAAAGCCGACAGCCGATTTCGCCTGTTCAGAGGCCCCGGCGTTCGAGGTCATGATCAGGACCACGTTGCGGAAGTCGACGGTGCGGCCGTTGTGATCGGTCAGCGTGCCGTGGTCCATGACCTGAAGCAGGATGTTGAACACATCGGGATGCGCTTTTTCGATCTCGTCAAGCAGCAGCACGCAGTGGGGATGCTGATCGACGCCATCGGTCAAAAGCCCGCCCTGATCAAAGCCGACATAGCCCGGAGGCGCACCAATCAGACGCGAAACGGCGTGCTTTTCCATGTATTCCGACATGTCAAAGCGGAGCAATTCCACACCAAGCGAATCCGCAAGCTGTTTGGCGACCTCGGTTTTGCCGACACCGGTGGGACCGGCAAAGAGATAGTTGCCAATCGGTTTTTCCGGCTCGCGTAGACCTGCACGCGACAGCTTGATTGCCGAAGACAGCGCCTCGATCGCGGTATCCTGACCAAACACCACGCGCTTGAGCCCGGCTTCGAGATCCTTGAGAACCTCGGCGTCGTTCTTGCTGACATTCTTGGGTGGGATGCGGGCGATTTTCGCAACCACATCCTCGATCTCTTTCACACCGATGCTCTTTCGGCGTTTCGAGGCGGCCAGAAGATGTTGCGCGGCACCGGCTTCGTCGATGACGTCAATCGCCTTATCGGGCAACTTGCGGTCATTGATATAGCGCGCCGAAAGATCAACCGCAGAGCGGATGGCGTCATTGGTGTATTTGACGCTGTGATGATCCTCAAAATAGGGCTTGAGGCCTTTGAGAATTTTCACCGCATCCTCGACCGTCGGCTCTGCCACGTCGATTTTCTGGAACCGGCGCGCAAGGGCGCGGTCCTTTTCGAAATGCTGGCGGAATTCCTTGAAGGTGGTCGAGCCCATGCAGCGAAGCTTGCCGCCCTGCAAGGCCGGCTTGAGCAGGTTCGAGGCATCCATCGCGCCGCCAGATGTGGCGCCGGCACCGATCACGGTGTGGATTTCGTCGATGAACAAAACCGCGTCGGGGTGTTTTTCCAACTCGGTCACCACCGCCTTGAGCCGCTCTTCAAAGTCGCCGCGATAGCGGGTTCCGGCCAGAAGCGCGCCCATATCGAGCGAAAAGATGGTGGTTTTCGAGAGAACTTCGGGGGTTTCGCCCATGATGATCTTATGCGCGAGGCCCTCGGCGATGGCGGTTTTGCCGACGCCGGGATCGCCCACCAGAAGCGGGTTGTTCTTGCGGCGGCGACACAACACCTGAATGCAGCGCTCAACCTCTGAATCGCGACCGATCAGCGGGTCAATATCGCCCGAACGCGCCTTTTCGTTGAGATCGACACAGTATTTCGCAAGCGCGGATTCACCGGCCTCGACCGCGTCGGATTCGCCGTGGGTCTTGGCGCCCTCGTCATCAAGGTTGCTGGCCCCGCTCAGCGGGCGGGATTCGCCGTATGCCGGGTCCTTGGCAACACCGTGGGCGATGAAGTTCACCGCATCATAGCGCGTCATATCCTGCTCCTGCAGGAAATAGGCGGCGTTTGATTCACGCTCGGCAAAGATCGCGACCAGAACATTGGCCCCGGTCACCTCGGTGCGGCCCGAAGATTGCACGTGGATCGCGGCGCGCTGGATGACGCGCTGGAAGGCGGCGGTCGGCACCGCCTCTGATCCGTCGATATCGGTGACCAGATTGGCAAGGTCGTCGTCGATGAATTCCACCAGGGTGGTGCGCAATTCTTCGGTGTCGACGCTACAGGCCTTCATCACGCGCGACGCGTCAGGCTCGTCCACAAGGGCGAGCAACAGGTGTTCCAATGTGGCAAATTCATGCTGCCGCGCATTGGCCAGCGCCAAAGCGGCATGGATTGCTTGTTCCAGTGTGGTCGAGAATGAAGGCACGATGAGTGCTCCTTCTGATCTGGGGTGGGGCGGTATCACCCCATCCTTGGCCTCATAGTCTTAAAGTTTGGTCGATAGCGGCCATCCTTCAAGGCTTTTTTTGTAAAACCGGCTCACTTTTCGTTATACCGGCTGGTTTTTTGATCACGATACCGTTCAAAAGCGGTCTTTTCGGGTTCGGATCTCGGCGAAGACAAGGGCAGGGTCCTGCCCGGTCATGCCAAGATTGGCCTGAACGCCCGGATCGGTGGCGCGTAAAAAGGGGTTGGTGGCCAGTTCTTCGGCCAGGGTTGAGGGGACAGTTGGTTGGCCTGCGGCGCGCGCGGCGTCGATCGCCTTGGCTCTTGATATAAGTGCCGGATTGTCCGGATCAACGCTTAGGGCGAATTTTGCGTTGGCCTGGGTATATTCATGCCCCGAGCAGACGGTTGTTTCAGGCGGGAGCGCGGCCAGCTTGCACAGGCTTGCATACATTTGCGCCATCGTGCCCTCGAAGACCCGGCCACAGCCAAGCGCCATGAGGCTATCGGCGGTGAACACCACGGCACTCTCGGGGAAATGCACCGCGATATGGCCGACGGTATGGCCCGAGACATCCATCACATGACCGGTTTCGCCGCCAAGCGTGATCGTGTCGCCTTCGCTCACGGCCAGATCAAGCGGCGGCAGGCGATGCGCGTCGGCGGCGGCGCCGATCACCTGTGCCGACGCGGCGGCCAGCAATTCGCCAAGGCCCTGGGTGTGGTCGGCGTGGTGGTGGGTCAAGAGAACATGGCTCAGCACCCAGCCCGTGTCGGCAAGCGCCGCAAGGATCGGGGCCGCCTCGGGCACGTCGATGGCCATTGTTTCACCCGTGCCCGGTTCATGCGCAAGAAAGGCATAGTTGTCCGAGAGGCAGGGAATGGTCAGGATTTGCAAAGTCATGGTCTTTTCCCAAATGCCGGTTACTGTTAGATTTGAGAGTGACCGATCTTTGCCGGGGCCGCAATGCATCTGGACGTGCAGGACCTACGAAATTTTTATTACCGAAGCACCCTTGGGCGCGCGGTTCAAAAGGCTGTGCGTGCCGAAGTCGCCGAATTCTGGCCCGAGGCAAAGGGCCAGACGGTTTTGGGCTATGGATTTGCGGTGCCGTTCCTGCGCCCTTATCTTGCCGATGCGCGCCGGGTGGTCGGGTTTATGCCCGCGCCGCAGGGGGTGATCGGTTGGCCGCAGGGCATGCCGAATATCTCGGTGCTGTGCGAAGAAACCATGTGGCCGATTGAAACCGGGCATGTGGACAAGCTCTTGGTGGTGCATGGGCTTGAGACCTCGGAACAGCCGGGCGCGGTGCTGGAAGAATGCTGGCGGGTGCTTGGGCCGGGGGGATCGGCGTTGTTTATCGTGCCGAACCGGGCCGGGCTCTGGTCGCGCAGTGACCGCACGCCGTTCGGCTTTGGCCGACCCTATAGCCAGACACAGCTTGAGACCGAGCTTAAGTCGCACAACTTCCTGCCCGAGCGCCACGCAACCGCCCTTTATCAGCCGCCGTCGACCAAGCCGTTCTGGCGCAAGACGGCCGGCATGTGGGAGAGCATGGGTGCAAAGCTTTCGGTGGTGGCGGCGGGCGGCGTCTTGATGGTCGAGGCGACGAAGCGCGTGCAGGCGCCAAGTGGGCCGGGCCTGCGCGACAAGGTACGCAAACCCCTCGGGGTTCTGGCGCCGCAACCCAAGGCCAAGCCGGTTTAGACGCGGGCAGGCGCGTGGGTTTCACCCACCCTACACAGGGGGACAGGTCGGGCTTGTTGCGTCCGGAGTGCCATTTCGAAGGGCGATTTCAACTGATAGCGGTAACGAAAGACGCGCGATTCAGTGGGGGTTTGGAGTGGGGAATCGCTAAATGTTGCGAAAAAGTGATCTTTTTAGACGGGCAAAATGCGCGCAATAGGTCGCACCCCCCTTAAGTATATGAAATCATGCGGTATTCATTCGTATACAATGATTTCCGCGCGGCTTGCTAGGTTGGCAAGGCACTGCTATACCGCAGCCGAATTTCGGTGTTTCTTAAATATCATCGCACGCAAACGTCCCCGGAAGCGGCCAAGTGAGGCTTGCCAAACCGGGGCCAGACAATCGGAAGGGTGGACGTGTCCGAACCAGCTTCGATCTCCTCCGGCATCGCCGAGCGCTATGCCACCGCTATTTTCGGGATTTCGAAAGAGAGTAAATCTCTGGCGAAACTTGAAACCAACCTTAACGATCTGGCGCAGGCGCTGGATGACAGTGCCGATTTGCGCGCGTTGATCAGCTCTCCGGTTGTGACACGTGACGAGCAGGGCGCCGCAATGGCCGCCATTGGCAAGAAAATGAAACTTGTTCCCGAGATGCAGAACGGCCTTGGGCTGATGGCTGAAAAGCGTCGCCTGTTCGTTCTTCCCCAGCTGGTCGCCCAGCTGCGCGCGATGATCGCCGAGGACAAGGGTGAGGTGAGTGCCGAAGTGACCAGCGCCAAGGCGCTGACCAAGGCACAAGCGGACAAACTGGCCAAGACGCTGAAAGAGCGTGTGGGCAAGGACGTCAAGATCAATGCGACCGTCGATGAAAGCCTCATTGGCGGTCTTGTCGTTAAAGTGGGCTCGAAGATGATCGACACGTCGATCCGCTCCAAGCTCGATTCCCTCCAGAATTCAATGAAAGAGGTCGGATAAATGGGTATCCAAGCAGCAGAGATTTCTGCGATCCTTAAGGACCAGATCAAGAATTTCGGTCAAGAGGCCGAAGTGGCCGAAATCGGCCGGGTTCTTTCGGTCGGTGACGGTATTGCGCGCGTTCACGGTCTGGACAATGTGCAGGCCGGCGAGCTGGTCGAATTCCCCGGTGGCATCATGGGGATGGCGCTTAACCTTGAGGCCGACAACGTCGGCGTCGTGATCTTCGGGTCCGACCGCGAGATCAAGGAAGGCGACACCGTCAAGCGCACCAAGTCGATCGTCGACGTTCCGATCGGTGACGGTCTTCTGGGTCGCGTTGTTGACGGCCTTGGCAACCCGCTTGACGGCAAGGGCCCGATCAAAAGCGATACGCGCGGCCTGGCCGACGTGAAAGCGCCGGGCATCATCCCGCGTAAATCAGTTCACGAGCCGATGGCGACCGGCATCAAGTCGGTTGACGCGATGATCCCGATTGGCCGTGGCCAGCGCGAACTTATCATTGGTGACCGTCAGACCGGCAAAACCGCTGTGGCGCTCGATACCATCCTGAACCAGAAGGTCTATAACGAGGCCGCTGGCGACGACGAAAGCAAAAAGCTGTACTGCGTCTATGTTGCGATCGGCCAGAAGCGGTCGACCGTGGCACAGCTGGTGAAGAAGCTGGAAGAAAGCGGCGCGATCAAATATTCGATCGTTGTTGCGGCAACCGCCTCTGATCCCGCGCCGATGCAGTTCCTCGCGCCCTATTCGGCGACCGCGATGGCCGAGCATTTCCGCGACAACGGCCGTCACGCGCTTATCGTTTATGATGACCTTTCCAAACAGGCCGTTGCCTATCGTCAGATGTCGCTTCTTCTGCGTCGTCCGCCCGGCCGCGAAGCCTATCCTGGTGACGTTTTCTATCTTCACTCCCGCCTGCTCGAGCGTTCGGCCAAGCTGAACGAAGAAAACGGTTCGGGCTCGCTGACGGCTCTGCCGATCATCGAAACCCAGGGCGGTGACGTGTCTGCGTTTATTCCGACCAACGTGATCTCGATCACCGACGGTCAGATTTTCCTTGAAACCGAACTGTTCTATCAGGGCGTTCGCCCGGCTGTGAACACCGGTCTGTCGGTCTCGCGGGTTGGCTCTTCGGCGCAAACCAACGCGATGAAATCCGTCGCCGGTCCGGTGAAACTTGAGCTGGCGCAGTATCGCGAGATGGCCGCCTTTGCTCAGTTCGGCTCTGACCTTGATGCCTCGACACAGCAGTTGCTGAACCGTGGTGCGCGTCTGACCGAGCTGATGAAGCAGGCCCAGTATTCGCCGCTGACCAATGCTGAAATCGTCTGCGTGATCTATGCCGGTACCAAAGGGTATCTGGACAAGATCGGTGTCGATCAGGTGGGTCGTTTCGAGGCTGGTCTGCTTGGCCACCTGCGCGGCAAGCATGCCGATCTGCTGGCGTACCTCACCAAGGAAGATCCCAAGATCAAGGGTGAGGCCGAGGATAAGATCAAGGCCGCGCTGGACGAATTCGCCGCTGACTTCGCTTAAGGGGAGATAAGGCAATGCCGAACCTCAAGGACCTTAAAAACAGGATCGCGTCGGTCAAATCGACCCGCAAGATCACAAAGGCCATGCAAATGGTTGCCGCGGCGAAACTTCGCCGCGCGCAGGAGGCTGCCGAACAAGCACGTCCTTATACAGAGCGGTTCAATGCCGTGATGGGTAAGCTGGCGGCATCAGTGGGCGACGCGGAAAACGCGCCGGTCCTGTTGCGCGGCACGGGCGAAGACAAGGTGCATCTGCTGGTTGTCATGACCGCCGAACGCGGGCTTTGTGGGGGCTTCAACTCCAATATCGCAAAGCTTGCCAAGGCACATGCCACGGATCTGCTGGCCGAAGGAAAAACCGTCAAGATCGTGACCGTGGGCAAAAAAGGCCGCGACGCGATGAAACGGGAATATGGCCAGTATTTCGTGGATCATGTCGATCAGTCCGCCATGAAGCGCGTTGCCTATGCAGACGCGCAGGGTGTGGCGGCGAGTGTGCTGAAGAGTTTTGACGCCGGCGAATTCGACGTCGCGAAAATCTTCTTCTCGCGCTTTGAGAATGTGGTCAGCCAAATCCCGACCATGCAGCAGATCATTCCTGCTGATGTGAGCGATGCGGCAGAGGCGGCCGATACCGGCACGTTCTATGATTACGAGCCCGACGAGCAGGCGATCCTTGCGGACCTTCTGCCGCGCGGTGTTGCGACGGCCATCTTCAGCGCGATGCTGGAAAACGGCGCGTCGGAGCAGGGCGCGCGGATGTCCGCCATGGATAACGCGACACGCAACGCGGGTGAGATGATCGACAAGCTGACAATCGAGTATAACCGCTCGCGTCAGGCCGTGATCACGAACGAGCTTATTGAAATCATTTCGGGCGCGGAAGCGCTTTAAGAAAACCGGAGACGTAAACATGGCAAAAGCAAATGGCAAAGTGACCCAGGTCATCGGCGCCGTGGTGGACGTTCACTTTGACGGCCACCTGCCAGCGATCTTGAACGCGCTGGAAACCGATAACAATGGCAAGAAGCTGGTCCTCGAAGTGGCCCAGCACCTTGGTGAGAGCACTGTTCGCACCATCGCGATGGACGCCACCGAAGGTCTGGTGCGCGGTCAGGCCGTGACAGACACCGGCGAGCCGATCTCGGTTCCCGTCGGCAGCGCCACACTGGGCCGCATCCTGAACGTCATCGGCGAGCCGGTTGACGAACAGGGCCCCGTGAACGCAGACGAGCGTCGCGCGATCCACCAGCCCGCCCCGGAATTCGCCGAGCAGTCGACAGAATCCGTGGTTCTGGAAACCGGCATCAAGGTCGTCGACCTTCTGGCGCCTTATGCCAAGGGTGGTAAAATCGGTCTCTTCGGCGGTGCCGGCGTGGGCAAGACCGTTCTGATCATGGAACTGATCAACAACATCGCCAAAGTGCACTCGGGTTTCTCGGTGTTCGCGGGTGTTGGCGAGCGGACTCGTGAAGGTAACGACCTTTACCACGAGATGATTGAATCGGGCGTTATCGTTCCCGACAATCTGACCGAATCCAAAGTGGCGCTGGTCTATGGCCAGATGAACGAGCCCCCGGGCGCGCGTATGCGGGTTGCCCTGTCGGGTCTGACCCTTGCCGAACAGTTCCGTGACCAGTCGGGCACAGACGTTCTGTTCTTCGTCGACAACATCTTCCGCTTTACGCAAGCGGGTTCCGAGGTGTCGGCGCTTCTGGGTCGTATTCCTTCGGCCGTGGGTTATCAGCCGACGCTGGCGACCGACATGGGTGCCCTGCAAGAGCGGATCACCTCGACAAAGGCCGGCTCGATCACCTCGGTTCAGGCGATTTACGTGCCTGCGGACGACCTTACCGACCCTGCGCCGGCCACATCCTTTGCCCACCTTGACGCCACGACCGTTCTGTCGCGCGCGATCTCCGAGCTGGGCATCTACCCGGCCGTTGACCCGCTCGATTCGACATCGCGTCTGATGGACCCTGCGGTTGTTGGTGAAGAGCACTATCAGGTTGCACGTGACGTTCAGGGCATCCTGCAACGCTACAAGTCGCTGCAAGACATCATCGCCATTCTCGGCATGGACGAACTGTCGGAAGAAGATAAGCTGACTGTTTCGCGCGCGCGCAAAATTCAGCGCTTCCTGTCGCAGCCGTTCGACGTGGCGAAGGTGTTTACCGGGTCTGACGGCATTCAGGTGCCGCTGGAAGAAACCATTTCGTCGTTCAAGGCGGTTGTGGCGGGTGAATACGATCACCTTCCCGAAGGTGCCTTCTACATGGTTGGCGGCATCAGCGACGTTATCGCCAAAGCCGAACGCATGGCTGCCGACGCGGCCTAAGAAACGCGTGTAGCCCCCCGGGCGGACCACATCACGTGGGCCGCTCGGGCGCTGCATCATCAAGGAGGCCCAAATGGCTGATACAGTGCAATTCGATCTGGTGAGCCCTGAGCGGCTTCTGGCATCGGTCGCCGCCAATGAGGTGCAGATCCCCGGTGCCGAGGGTGATCTTACGGCCATGGCCAACCATGCGCCGCTGATCACCACGCTGCGCCCCGGTGTCCTGAAGGTTTCAGGCCCCGATGGCGCCCGTGAATACGTCGTCACCGGCGGTTTCGCCGAAATCAGCGGAGACAGCGTTTCGGTTCTGGCGGAGCGCGCCGTGCCGCGCGAAGACATGACCGCGCAAGAGTTCAAGGCCATGGTATCCGAGGCGACAGACAAGCTTGCGCATGCGCAGGAAACCTTTGTCAACGAGCCTGGCCCGGTTGACGATGCCGCCAAACTTTTGGCGGATATGGTCGCGATTGGCGATCACATCGGTCTTTCGGCCAATTAAGGCCGCGAGAGATTAACATCTAAAGGGGCCGTCTTGCGGCCCTTTTTTCTTTTTCAGTTCTCAATTCTGACAGAAACCCTTATTACCAAAAGGCTGGACCCAAGAGGCTACGCCATGAAAGTTTTCATCAATCAGGCCATTGGCATTGATCAGGGCGATGATGTGCTGTTTTCGGATTACGAAGATGGCGGCACCATGTGGACCGGCCATGGCGAACGTGACCGGCGCACTAAGGTCATGTTCAAGACGCCCTTCAAATCAGAGCCGGTCGTGCATCTTGCCATGTCGCTTTGGGATATGGACAGCGCCACCAATGCGCGCGCCGATGTGACCGCGGAAAAGATCACCCGGACGGGTTTTGACGTGGTGTTTCGCACCTGGGCCGACACCCGCGTCGCGCGGGTGCGGGTGCGCTGGATGGCGATTGGCGAGGTGTTTCACGAAGACGACTGGCAGGACGTCTATTAGGCCACCCGCGCGGGCGTGGGTTTCACCCACCCTACGAGTGGCCTTGCCGTTGTTCTGAAATCAGATGCCGAACTGGCCCTCATAGACCGGTTCAAGCGTCGGGGTTTCGAACAGCGACGACACGCTTGTGCCATTCCAGATGTTCAGGATTGCCTGTGCAAAGACCGGCGCCGTGGGCAGAATGCGGATATTATGGGCAGCGCGCACTGCGGCGGTGGGGGCGATGGTGTCGGTCAGCACCAGCGATTTCATCACCGATTTCTCTATCCGTTCGACCGCCGGGCCGGACATGACGCCGTGGCTGATATAGGCGTGCACCTCTGAGGCGCCGTTTTCCATCAAAAGCTCGGCCGCCTTGCAGAGCGTGCCCGCAGTGTCGCACATGTCGTCGACGATCAGGCATTTCTTGCCGGTCACGTCGCCGATCACCGTCATTTCCGCCACTTCGCCGGCTTTCTCGCGGCGTTTGTCAACGATCGACAGGGGCGCCTCGATCCGTTTGGCCAATTCGCGCGCGCGCGCCACGCCGCCGACGTCTGGCGAGACGACCATAAGGTCCTCCATCCCGCCTTTGAACTGCATCATGATGTCAAGCGCAAAGATCGGCGAGGCATAAAGGTTGTCGACAGGAATGTCGAAAAAGCCCTGGATCTGTGCCGCATGCAGATCCATCGTGAGAACCCGTTCAATCCCCGCCTCGACGATCATGTTGGCCACAAGCTTGGCCGAGATCGGCGTGCGCGCCTTGGAGCGGCGATCCTGGCGGGCATAGCCGAAATAGGGGATCACGGCGGTGATGCGCGCCGCCGAGGACCGGCGCAGAGCGTCCGCCATGATCAGCAGTTCCATCAGGTTGTCATTGGCCGGGTTCGAGGTCGGCTGAATGATGAACATATCCTCGCCGCGCACGTTCTCATAGACCTCGACGAAAATCTCGCCATCGTTGAAACGTTCCACCCGTGCGTCGACAAGACCCACGTTGACGCCGCGATGCATCGACATGCGCCGCGCAATGGCGGTGGCAAGTGGCATGTTGGCGTTGCCCGAAATGAGCTTGGGTTGCGATGTGGTTGGCATGGTGAGGTCCCCGGCTGTGCAATGTGACAGATTCGTGATGTTGACACCGCTTAGCATGTGCCTAGGGTCAGGCAAAGCTATGCAACGGGGGAGCACGCCAAAATGGCCCATATCGACTATTATTTCTCAACTTTGTCACCCTATGCCTATCTGGCGGGTACCGGGTTGGAGGAAATTGCCGCCAAGCATGGCGCGACGGTGACCTACAAGCCGCTCGATATCATGGCGCTGTTCGCGCGCACGGGCGGCACCCCGCCCGCCGAGCGCCACCCCTCGCGCAATGCCTACCGCGCGCAGGAACTGCCGCGACAGGCGAAAAGGCGCGGTATGGTGCTTAACCTCAAGCCCGCGCATTGGCCAACCAACCCGGCGCCGTCGTCCTATGCGATCATTGCCGCGCAAAATGCGGGGGGCGGTGATCTTGGGGCGCTTGCGCATGCCATCATGCGGGCCTGTTGGGTCGAGGACCGCGATATCGCGGGCGATGACGTGGTGCGCGCGTGCCTGCAAAAGGCCGGCTTTGATCCCAAACTTGCCGATAGCGGTTTGCTGAGCGGGGCAGAGACCTATGCCCGCAATCTTGAAGAGGCGGTGAATGCCGGGGTTTTCGGAGCGCCGTTTTACGTGGTGGACAGCGGGCAAAGCTTTTGGGGGCAGGACCGCCTAGACGAGCTTGATCTTCATCTGGCGGGCAAGCTCTAACGCCATGCCACGCGCCGAAAAGGCCGGGGTCGAGACCTACTGGACGACATTCGGACAAGGGCCGCGCGCGGCGCTGATGCTGCATTGCTCGCTGGCCCATGGCGCAAGCTGGGGCGGCCTGGCGCGGGGCCTGTCCGGTGCTCTTGGTATGGTTACCTTTGACGCGCCGGGCCATGGGCGCAGCGCCGATTGGGATGGGCGCGGCGAAATTCAGGAGGTGACGACCCGGATCGCGGCCAGCTTTCTGGAGGGGCCGACGGATATCATCGGCCATTCCTTTGGGGCGACGGTGGCCCTCCGGCTGGCGGTCGAGTACCCCGATCTCGTGCGCTCTCTGATCCTCTATGAGCCGGTGTTTTTCGGCGTGGCTCTTGCCGATCACCCCGAAATGCGCGCGCCGCATGAGGTGGAGCTGGCGATGTATGCGCAGGGCATGGCCACCGGAGATTATCACCTTGCGGCAGAGGGGTTCATCCGGGTCTGGGGCGATGGGCGTGCCTGGTCGGATATACCTGCCGAGGCGCGCGCCGCGATGGCCGCGCAAATGCCGCTCATCGAGGCAGCAGCGCCTGCGCTTTATGACGACGCGGGCGGGATGCTTGCCAGCGGTGCGCTCGGGCGGATCACCGCCCCGGCGCTTTTGCTCGAAGGCAGCCAGTCACCGGCGATCATCGCGGCGATCAACGAAGGGCTCGCGGCGCGCCTTGGGCGCGTCGAGAGGTCGGTGGTCATCGGCGCCGGGCATATGGGGCCGATCACCCATCCCAAGCAGGTCAGCTCTGAGGTGTTGCGCTTTCTGGCCTGGACCTGAGCGACGCGTTAGCCGCGCGCGATGCCGAGGAAGGTCGCGATCTGCTCTTCGGTGATCGACCAGTCGCAGACCAGCCGCATCATCAGCGGTTCGTCATCGGGGCCATTGTCAAGCGGACCGTCATAAAGGCCATAGGCCGCCCCCGCCGCCTTGAGCCGCTGATGGGTGGCGCGCGGCAGGGTGGCGAAGATCATGTTGACCTCTGGCTCGACCACGATCCCGGCCTCTGGCAGATCGCGCAGCCCCGCCACCAGCGTCGCGGCGCGGGCATTGGCGGTGCGCGCCAGATCAAGCCACAGATCGTCCTTGAGGTACCCCAGCATCTGCGCCGACAAAAACCGATGCTTGGAGAACAGATGCGCCGAGCGTTTGCGCCGCAGCTCGAATTCCCAGGCGTTTTCGGGGTTGAAAAAGATCACCGCCTCGACCCCGAGACAGCCGTTCTTGGTGCCGCCCATGCTGACCGCGTCAATCCCGGCCTTCCAGGTCATTTCCGCCGGGGTGCAGCCAAGGGCCGCCACCGCATTGGCAAAGCGCGCGCCGTCAAGGTAGGTCGGCAAGCCGTGATCGCGCGCCACCTGTGTCAGCGCCGCCAGCTCCTCGCAGCTATAAATCCGGCCCCGTTCGGTGGCCTGCGTCAGGGCAAGCGGCCCATGCTGCGCCACATGCACGTCGCCCTTGGGCCACTCGGCAATCGCGGCCCTTAGATCGGCGGGCGTCATCTTGTCGGCCGCGCCTGTCAGGCTGAGTTTGGCGCCGCCGGTAAAGAACTCGGGCGCGTTGCATTCATCGGTGTGGATATGCGCCAGCGGCGTGCAGAACACTGTCTGCCAGGGCTGCGACAGCGTGGCCAGCGCAAGGGCATTCGCCGCCGTGCCGGTTGCCACAAGGTAAACGCTGGCGTGCGGGGCCTCGAACAGGGTGCGGATCTGGTCGCGCACCCTGTCCATCAGCGCGTCATCGCCGTAAGAGGGCTGAAACCCGGTGTTGGCCTCGGCCATGGCGGCCATTACAGAGGGGTGCGCGGGGCCGGTATTGTCAGAGCCAAAGAACATCAGGTTGGTTCCTCGATGATATGATCTTCCCAGTCGTCCTCGGAAATCTCGAACTCGGGCAGGGTGCGCGATTGCATCGACACGCGCGCGTCATGCACACTCTGCGGATCGCCCGAAATGAGCGGATGCCAGTCGTAAAGCGGCTTGCCCTGACGCAACAGTTTATAGGCGCAGGTTTCGGGCATCCAGTAGAGGTGACTGTCAAGGTTCTTGGGGCTGAGCGAGATGCATTCCGGCACGAACTGATGGCGGATCGGATATTGCGAACAGCGACAGGTGGTGTCGTCAAACAGCCGACAGGCGATCCGGGTCAGGACCACTTCGCCGCTGTCTTCGTCCTCAAGCTTGTTCATGCAGCATTTGCCACAGCCGTCGCAGAGCGCCTCCCACTCGTTTTGGGTCATCCGCTCAAGCGGGGTGGTTTTCCAGAACTCGGGGCGCAGGCCGCTGCGCTCAATCGGATCGCTCATAGGGCGGCCAGAATCTGGCGGGCGCGCAGACAATCGGCATCCATCTGGGCGATGAAGAGTTCCAGGCTGTCAAAGGTCTCTTCGGGGCGAAGGTACTCGACAAGCCCGACCGACAGATCAGTGCCGTAAAGATCGCCGGAAAAGTCGAAAATGAAGGTCTCCAGATTGGCAACCTCGCCGTTGAACATCGGGCGCACCCCAAGCGAGGCGGCGCCGTGATAGGTGCCCTTGTGCGGCCCATCAAGCACATCAACCAAGACGGCATACACCCCGAATTTCGGTGGGTGCAGCCCGGCAATCGACATGTTCGCGGTGGGGTATCCAAGCTCGCGACCGCGTTGTTCGCCGCCTATGACCGGGCCTTCGATACGGTGCCAATGGCCCAGCATATTGGCGGCGCTCTTTGGCTCGCCTTCGCTAAGGGCGCGGCGGATCGCGGTTGATGACACCTGGCCGGCATCGCCTTCCAGAAGCCTGGCGATCGTCACGCCAAAGCCCATCTCGGCGCCGAATGCCTCAAGATCGGCGGCGGTGCCCGCGCGCCCCTTGCCAAAGCAGAAATCGGCCCCGACCACCACATGACGCAGGCCAAGCCCGTCGCTTAGCACCGTGCGGGCAAACCCCTCTGGCGTCAGCGCGCTGAGGGCGGCGTTGAAGTTCAACTCATAGAGCCGCTCTACTCCGAGCTTCTCAAGCCGGTGTGCGCGCGCCTCTGGCCCCATCAGGCGAAAGGGCGGGGCGTCGGGCGCGAAATATTCGCGCGGGTGCGGCTCGAATGTCAGAATGCCAAGCGGGGCGTTGATCGCGTCACCGGCCTTGCGGGCGATGTCGATCACCGAACGGTGGCCAAGATGAACGCCATCGAAATTACCGATGGCGGCGCTGGCACCGCGATCGGCCTCGGTGACATAGTGGAAATCCCGGATGATACGCATGGCGCTAGGCCTAGCGCCGCCGGGCCGCGCGTGCAAGCCAGAACACGCCCTTAATGTGCCGTGGTGCGCGCGCGGCGATGCGCGATGGCCATGGCGATATAGATCACCATCAAAAGGGCGAATGTCCCGGCGACAAACAGCAGCAGCGCGGCTAGCATCGGCGACAGGGCGGCGAGCATCGGTAGCGCCTGCGCGAGTGCGCCGGGCAAGGCGCCGGTCGCAAGGGTGGCACCAAGGGTTGCCCCAAGCCAGGCCAGCATCGTCCCAAGTCCGAGCCAGAGCATGGCCCCAAGCGGGCCGCGCCGCACCTTGAGACCGCGCCGCAGGGCCGCGATCTGGCGGGCAATATCCTGTTGCATGGCGATCAAAGCGGGCACGACCAAAAGCACCAGAAGCATGCCAAAGCCAAGCCCATAGACCAGCGTGATCACCGTGGGCTTGAGAAACTGCGCCTGCGTCGAGCGTTCAAACAGCAGCGGCGTCAGGCCCAGAACCGTGGTGAGTGTGGTCAAAAGCACCGGTCGAAGCCGGTCGGCAACCCCGTCGATGATCGCCGGAATAATGCCGCGTTCGCTGGCGTATTCGTCAATCGCCGTCACCAACACGATGGAATCGTTGATGATGATCCCGGTCATGCCCAAAAGGCCGACCACCGTGAACATGCTCAGCGGCACATCCCATTGCGCATGGCCATAAATTGTGCCGACAAGACCGAAAGGGATGATCGCCATGACCACCAAGGGCCGGGTCCAGCTTGCAAAGACCAGCGACAGCACAAGGTAGATGCCCAGCAATGTCAGGATCAGCCCAAGCCGGGCATCGGCCATGAATTCATCTTCTTGCTCGGAAAGACCGGCAAGGCGCCACTCAACCTGATATTCGCTGGCCACCTTGGGCAGGATCTCGGTTTTCAGCAGCGCGCTTATCTCGCTGGCGCGGGCCGGGTCATCCTCGGATATATCGCCGGTCACATTGATCAGCCGCAGACCGTTTTCACGCCGCACGGTGGAAAAGCCGGTGCGCTGCGTGACACTGACGATATCGGCCAACAGAACATATTCACCGCCCGGCGTGCGAAGTTGCATCCGCTCGATGAAATCTGCCGTCAGCTCGCCCTCAGGCAGCTCGACACGCACCTCGGCAGAGCGCGGCCCGTCAGGATAGGTCGCGGCTTCGATCCCGCCGACCCGGTGGCGCAGCACGCGCCCCAGATCGTCAATCGCAAAGCCAAGCGCCTGCCCCTGCGGGGTCAGTTCAAGGATCAATTCCTCTTTGTCATAGGCAAGGTTGTCCTCGACCGCCGACACCTCTGGATAGCGCGAGAGGGCGGTCTTGAGCGCCTCGGCGGCGGATTTGAGGATATCGGCGCTGGCGCCGTAGAATTGCACATCAAGCGCGTCGCCGCCGGGGCCAGAGCGCCCGCCACGAAAGCTCAGGGTTTCGACAAGCGGATGACGCTCGACCCGGTCCTGAAGGTCGGCGACAAAAGCAAAGCTTGAATAGGGGCGCAGGTCGGCGTCGATCAACTCGATGGTGATGCCGCCGAGCAAATCGGCGTCCTTGCTGTCGGCCCCGGCAAGGCCGCGCCCCGCCGTGCCGCCGATCTGGGCGATCACGTAATCAAGCGGATTGGTGCCGTGTTCGGCCTCGTATTCGGCGCCAAGGGCTTCGGTGGCGCGCTGCATTTCGCGCATCATGGCAAGGGTGTCGTCGCGGGTGGCGCCGGGGCTCATGGCGAAATTGCCGCTGACGCTGCCGCGTTCGGGGGCGTTGAAAAAGCGCCATGTGACATCGCCGCGAATGAAGGCCGCCGCCTGAACCGCGAGCAACAGGATGGTGGCGGCTAGCACCACGTAACGGCCCCGGATCACCAGCGCGATCAGCGGGCGAAAGGCGCGCTCGCGAAACCAGCCAAAGCCGCGATTGACCACCCGGCTTGGCCAGTCGTACCAATGCAGCCGCCCCGAATGGGCCAGGGCATGCGCCATGTGGTTGGGCAGGATCAGGAAGCACTCGATCAGGCTTGCGATCAGCACGGCGATCACCGTGAAGGGGATGTCATAGATCAGATCGCCAAACCGCCCGCCAATCACCGCCAGCCCGAAAAACGCGATCAGCGTGGTCAGCGTGGCGGAGAACACCGGAAGCGCCATGCGTGCCGCGGCGCGTTCGGCGGCGACCATCGGCGGTTCGCCCAGCTTGCGCAGGCGCGCATCGGCATGTTCGCCCACCACGATGGCGTCATCGACCACGATGCCAAGCGTGATGATCAATGCGAACAGCGAGATCATGTTGATCGTAAGACCGGCTGCAAACATAAACGCCATCGCCGCCAAAAGGGCCACGGGAATGCCGGCCGCCACCCAGAATGCGGTGCGCGCGTTGAGGAACAGAAATAACAGCCCCACCACCATCGCCAGCCCGGTCAGCGCATTGTCGAGCAGCATGCTGATGCGGCCCGAAATGGCCTCGGCGCGGGTGCGGATAAGGGTGATGTCGACGCCCTCGGGCAGGGTCTCGGTCATCTGATCGGCAAGGGTCTGAACCTTGGCTTGAATATCAAGCGCATCGCCGCGCGCCGAGCGGTCGACACGCACGGTGATGGCGGGTTTGTCGCCGACGAAATAGGCGACATCGCGGGTCACGCCCTTGACGCGCACGCGCGCCACATCGCCCACGGTCAGCGACGAGCCGTCGGGATTTGAGCGCAGCACCACATCGGCAAGCTGATCGGGGCTTCGCTTTTCGACGCCGGTGCGAATGCGGGTATTGGCGCCACTCATGTCGCCCGCCGGATCGGCGGTGATCTCGGCGGCAAGGGCGGCGGCGATCTCGGCCATCGTGATGTCATTGGCGATCAGGCTCGTCGAGGGCACCTCGATGAGGGTTTCCGGCGCGGCGACGCCCTGAATCGTGGTGCGGGTGACGCCCGCGTCAAACAGGCGGATCACGAATTCATCGGCCAGAAGCGCAAGTTGCTGGGTGCCCACGGGGCCGGTGATCACCACATCGGTCACGCGGTCGCGCCAGACCCCACGCCGCACGACCGGCTCGTCGGCCTCTTCGGGCAGGGTAGTGATGATATCAAGCGCCGCCTGTACCTCGTCAGCGGCGCGCCCCATATCCCAGCCGGGTTCGAATTCGAGGCTGAGCGTGGCACTGTTCTCGCGGCTGCTGGCGCTTGAGCTTTCGACGCCTTCGACGGCCAGGAGGGCGGGTTCGAGAAGCTGGACAATGGCGTTGTCGACATCCTCGGCGCTGGCGCCCTCCCAGGTGACCGAGACGCTTACGTTGTCGATCACCACATCGGGAAAGAACTGCGCGCGCATGCGCGGCAGGGCCATCAGGCCAAGCGCGATCATCACCACAAGCAAGAGGTTAGCCGCCGTGCGATGGCGGGTGAAATAGGACAGGATGCCCTGCAATGGCCCGGTGGGCGCGCCCTGCATGGCTTAGCCTCCGATCCGGCGTTCGAGGCGTTCGACCATGGCGGTGGGCACGCGGGGTTTGTCGAGCTGACCCAGGAGACGCTCTTTCACGGCGGCGGGCATGTCATTGTTTGACTGCACGAAGGACACCAGCCGCGCGCGCCGGTCCGGGGTCAATTCAACCAGATCGGCGGGTTTGGCGGCGGCCTCATCGCCCCCTTGCATGGCCGCCTCGGGGGAAAGCGTGCGCACCTTGATGCCGGGGCCAAGCACCGGGGTGCGTTGATCAACCACCGCGCGCCCGGCAAGCCCCGGCGCGCGCACCAGGATGTCGTTGCCCTGACGGCGCAGGAGCGTCACGCCGCGCGCCTCAAGGCGGTCATCCTCGCCGAGCACCAGTACAGCCCCATCCGGCCCAAGCGCCGAGGCGGGCAGGGCAATGACGCGCTCCAGCGGCGGCTCGTCGATCTGCACGGTGACGAAATCGCCGGGCTTCATCGCCGGGGCCATATCAAGCGTCGCAAAGATCAGCCGCCCGGTGCGCCCCTCGCCGACGGCGGCGCTATCGCGAGAGATTTCCCCCGTCGCGGAGAGTTCGAGACCGAAGACATCAAGGCTTACCTTCACCGGGGCGCCGATCAGGGCGCCCTGATCATCCAGAAGCCGGGCATATTGCGGGGTCGAAACGCGAAACGCCACCTCAAGCGATGTGGCATCGACCAGCTGCGCAAGTTGTTCATTGGCCGACACAAGCCGCCCTGCGACGACGCTCACGTCGCTGAGCGTGCCGCTGAAATCGGCGGTGATGCGGGTCTCGTCAAGGCGGCGCTCGGCCTCGGAGAGCAACAGTTCGGCGCGCGCCAGATCGGTCGCGGCGCGGTCAATCCGGGCTTCGGCCAGGGCAAGCGCCTGACGGCTGCCGAGCACGGATTGGCGGGCCTGGGCGCCGGCAAGTTCGGCCGCCTCGACAGTGGCGGTGGTGCCGACGCCGCGCGATTGCAGGTCGCGCTGGCGGGTCAGGGCACGCTCTTGCAGGGCATATTGATCGCGCGCCGCCTCAAGCTCGTCGCGGGCCAGATCAAGCGCGCGGGCGGCTTCGCGGGTTTCGGCCTCGGCGTCCATCCGATCAGCGCGGGCACGATCGCGCGCGGTTTGCGCATCGGCGGGGTCGATCCGCGCCAGAAACTGCCCGGCGCGGACCTGTCCGCCCTCGACGAAATCTGGCGACAGTTCGGTGATGACACCGCTGGCCTGGGTGCGCAGCTCAAGCGTGCGGCGGCTCTGAATCTGACCAAAGGCGGTCAGGACCGGGGTTATGTCTGCCTCTTGGGCAAGGGTTGTACGCACCGCAAAGACACGCTCGCGGCGATCCGGCTGGCGGGGTTCTTTTGCCATGCGCTCTGACACCGCGCTGACCACGGTTTGCCCGGCATAGGCCAAAAGCCCCAAGGTGAGCGATAAAAGGAACAGCCCCGTCAGGCACTGGCGCAAAAACCGCATGAAACGCAACCCTTTGATATGGCCCGGAACGCGTGTGGACCCCTTGAGAATGTAACCCGGACAGGCAAAATGCCAAGAGTATTGAGTATTATACGCGGCCCGGCGCTATTTCCGTCGCTGGTGCTCGTCTAGGCGCGGCATGATCTCGACGAAATTGCAGGGGCGGTGGCGGTAATCAAGCTGAAGTTTGAGGATCTCATCCCAGGCATCGCGACAGGCACCGGGGCTGCCGGGCAGGGCAAAGAGGTATGTGCCCCCCGCAACGCCCCCGGTGGCGCGGCTTTGCACGGCGCTGGTGCCGATCTTGGCCATGCTGACCATGGTGAACACCGTGCCGAAGGCGTCGATTTCCTTTTCATAGACATCGCGATGCGCCTCGACGGTGACATCTCGCCCGGTAAGGCCGGTGCCCCCGGTCGAGATCACCACGTCAATGTCGTCGCGCGCGATCCAGGTGCGCAATTGGGAGGCGATCTGGTCACGCTCGTCGCGCACAATCATGCGGTCGGCAAGGATGTGGCCGGCGGTCTCGATCCGCTCGACAAGGGTCGCGCCGGATTTATCGCCGGTGATGTCGCGGGTGTCGCTCACCGTAAGAACGGCGATGCGCACGGGGATGAACTCTTTGGTGTCGTCAATGCGGGACATTTGGGTTAGCTCCGTTCCAAAAGGGCAAGGCGGGCGGCAAGGGCGGTAAAGATCACCGCCGAAATCGCGCCAAGCCCGCGCGAAAAGCGCGCAGAGGTGGCCATGCGGCGGCCAAGCGAGCCGGCAAAGACACCCACCGCGCCGTTGATGAAGAACCCGCCAATCGCCAGCACCAGCCCGAAGATCAGGAATTGCGGCAGGATCGCACCACGCGACGGGTCGACGAATTGCGGCACGAAGGCCAGCACGAAAAGGATCACCTTGGGGTTGGTGAGATTGACCAGCATGCCCGCCCGAAAGGCACGCGCCGCGCCAAGGGCGGGGGCATCGGGGCGCAAGGCGCGCGTGCGCAAGGCTCCCACCGCCAGCCACAAAAGATAGGCCACGCCGACCCAGCGGATCACGTCGAAAATCCAAGGCAGCGCCGCCACCATGGCGCCAAGGCCAAGTCCGGCCAGCGTGATATGCACCATGCCACCCGCCGAAATACCCGCACTTGCCGCCATCGCCGCGCGCGGCCCCGAGCGCAGGCCAAGCCCGAGGCAGAACATCATATCCGCCCCCGGCGTCAGGTTGAGCGCAAGCCCCGCCGGAATGAAGGCCAAAAGCACAAGCGGGTCGATAATCATGCGGTGATCTCGAACCAGTTTACGGTTGGGCCAAGGTTGACGACGCGGGTCGCGCCGATGTGACCGTTGATCCCCCAGCTGTCATGGATATGGCCGCAAAAGGCATGGCTGGGCTGAATGCGCACGATTGCGTCGCGGATCGCGGTCGAGCCGACCGACTGGCCGGTGGATGTGACATCGGCCACACCCTTGGGCGGCGAATGCAGGATCAGGATGTCGGCGGCGGTGCAGGGGGCGAGCATTTCAGCGGCCTGCGCCTCGGAGAGGTCACAGGACCAGGCGCCAAACGGCGTCTCCGGCACGCCATAGCCCAGCCCGAAAAGGCGCAAATCACCGATCTTGGTGGCGCTACCATGCAGGACGGTCATGTTGGGCAGGGCGGCGGCGTTGAGTTCCGGCGCGCTTTCGGCGTTGCCGGGCACGACGACCATCGGCGCGGCGATCGCGCGCAAAAGATCCATTGCCTCGGCTAGCCCCTGACGCATGGTGCAAAAATCGCCAGCGCCGATGACAAGATCGGCCTCGGCGCTGGCCCTGACAAGATCGGCGGCACGGGCGCGCGCAAGATGCAGGTCGGAAAAGGCGAGAATCTTCATGCCCCGCCCCGAAGCCGCGCCTGAAGCGACAGAAGATCGGCCCATGCCTCGCGCTTGGCCGAGGGGGTGCGCAAGAGATAGGCCGGATGCACCATCGGCAGCGCCGGTTTGCCATAGGCGGTCGTCCAAGCGCCGCGCAGCCGGGTGATGCCGCGTTTTTCAAGGCCGGCGTCACAGCTTATGTTGCCCATCAGCACCACGAAATCGGGATTTGCTAGCTCCACGTGGCGCGCCACGAAGGGGCGCATCATGGCGATTTCCTCGGCGGTGGGATCGCGGTTTTGTGGCGGGCGCCAAGGCAGGACATTGGTGATGTAAATCCCGTCCTCGGGGCGATCCGGGGTGCGGCCAAGGCCGATGGCGGCGAACATCCGGTCCAGAAGCTGACCGGCGCGGCCCACGAAGGGGCGGCCTTCGCGATCCTCGTCGCGCCCCGGCGCCTCGCCGATGATCATCACGCGCGCACCCGGCGTGCCGTCGCTGAACACCAGATTGCGCGCCCCGCGTTTAAGATCGCAATGCGGAAAGGCCGCGAGGGCCTCTTTCAGCCCCTCAAGCGAGCCTGCGTTGGCGGCGGCGGATTTGGCGGCCGCCACCGGATCGACCGTCGGTTCGGGCGCGGCGGGGCCGGGGGCCACGGCGGGTTTTGGCGGTGCGGCAGAGGCAGGTTTGGCGGATTTTTCCGGCAGCTCATAGCGGTTGACCGGCACATCGCCAATCGCCTCGGTCGCGCCGAGTTCGATTTGCCAGGCCAGAAGCGCCTTTGCGTCGTGATATCCGATGACCGATTCCATGGCCGTAAGCTACCTCGGGCGGGCGTCACGTGAAAGCCGCGAAAGCTCTGGGCTGGAAACCGGCGGGTTTTGAGTATTTATGGAAAGATGAAAGCCCCGGCTTGCCCCTGAGGCATGCGGTTTTTATAAGCAGGGCAAATCGGAATGGAGGCGGCATGACCTTTTCACACTCCCATCTTTTGGGGATCGAGCCACTGGCGCCTGCCGATATTACCGCCATTCTTGATCTGGCGGATGATTACGTGGCGCTCAACCGGCGTGATGTTAAGCATGCCGACGCTCTCAAGGGGCTCACGCAGATCAACATGTTCTTCGAGAATTCAACCCGCACGCAGGCCAGTTTCGAGCTGGCGGGCAAGCGGCTTGGGGCGGATGTGATGAACATGGCGATGCAGGCCAGCAGCATCAAGAAGGGCGAGACGCTGATTGATACGGCGATGACGCTTAACGCGATGCACCCGGATTTGCTTGTGGTGCGCCATCCGCATTCGGGCGCGGTGGATTTGCTGGCGCAAAAGGTGCGCTGTGCGGTCTTGAACGCCGGCGACGGGCGCCACGAGCATCCGACGCAGGCGCTTTTGGATGCGCTCACGATCCGGCGCGCCAAGGGGCGGCTTCATCGCCTCAACATCGCGATTTGCGGCGATATCGCCCATAGCCGGGTGGCGCGGTCGAATCTTCTGTTGCTGGGCAAGATGGAAAACCGTGTGCGTCTTATCGGGCCGCCGACGCTTATGCCTGCGCAGATGCAGGACTTTGGCGTCGAGGTTTATGACGACATGCGAGAGGGGCTCAAGGATGTCGATGTGGTGATGATGCTGCGCCTTCAGAAAGAGCGGATGGATGGCGGGTTTATCCCGTCGGAGCGCGAATATTACCACCGCTACGGGCTTGATGGCGAAAAGCTGGCCTATGCCAAGGAAGACGCGATTGTGATGCATCCGGGGCCGATGAACCGGGGCGTCGAGATTGATGGCGAGATCGCCGATGATATCAACCGCTCGGTCATTCAGGATCAGGTCGAGATGGGCGTGGCGGTGCGGATGGCCGCGATGGATCTTTTGGCGCGCAACCTGCGGGCACGGCGCGCCGAGGCGGTTGAGGGCGCATGACTACGCTGTTGCGCATTCCGGCGCATGAGGCGCATGTGTTGCGGGTCTTTGCCGTCGACGAGGCGCCCGATGCGCCGGTTGAGGATCAGGCCGTTCTGGAAGCGCTTGGCGCCGAAGAGATCAAGACCGCCGAGATCGAGCTTTTCGACGTGAGCGATTTGCAGGACATGACGCTGTCGGATTATCTGGCCGAGGGGCATGGCATTGCGGCCGATCAGTTGGCGCCGATGCGCGCGCAGCTCAACGGTCTGCGCGGACGGGTGTTGTTGTTGCCCTCGCGGGCCTTTGACGGGCGTGCCCAAGAAATGCGGCCGCGCGCGCCGCTTCGGATGATCGGGCGCTTTAGCGAAGAGGTGGCCCCGGTCAGCTTCGCGCCGCTGCCCGCCGGTGTGGCGCAGGGCGCGATCCCGCTGAAGGCGCGTAAAACGCCGGGTCGACAGCGGGCGGCACGCTGGCTGGCGCTTGGCTTTTTTGCGGTTCTAGCACTGGTTCTGGCGCTTGTGATCAGTCTTGCGGTGCTGCCATGAACGGCGAGGGGCTGATCTATTCGATGGTGCCGACGACGTCACTTTTGGCGGGCGAGCGGGTGCTGCACAGCTTTACTCCCGACCGCGCGACCTATTGGCGTGATCACGCCTGGATTGCGGCGGCGGCGATGGCGCTTGGCATGCTGGCGCTTTGGATTGTCGGCAATCCGCATGTCTGGACCGGGGCGGTTGGCGGGCTTGCGGCGGTTGCGGTGCGGGCGTTTTACGTGGCCTCGGACGAGATGCAGGCGCGGTGGGATTTGACTGACCGGCGCCTTTTGGGCCCCCAGACCCGCGCCGTGCCGCTGGCCCAGATCGCGACCCTGCGCAGCCTGGGAAGCGCGGTGCAGGTGGTGACAAAAAGCGGCGACAAGCACCTGTTGAAATATCAGTCTGAGCGCGCCGACACGATTGCCCGGATCAGGGCCGTGATGGCCGAAGAATAGGGAGAACGCGATGCAGGAACCGAAAGATCCAAAGATGTCGGGCCGGATCGCGATGATCGCCCTGCTGGTGATCTTCGCCCTTACCGGGCTGATGATCTGGGTGGCGGGATGAGCGAGCTGCGCGAACGGTGGACTTCAGACAGAAAGACTGGCCAATGAGCAAAACCCTTTTCACAAATGCCCGGCTGATCAATCCCGAGGCGGGCACTGATACGCTTGGCTGGCTCTTGGTCGAGGGCGGCAGGATCAGCGCGATGGGAGGCGAGGCCGACACGCCAGAGGCGGACGAGCGGGTCGATTGCGCGGGGCAGTGCCTTGCGCCGGGCATCGTCGATATCGGCGTCAAGGTCTGCGAACCTGGTGAGCGGCATAAGGAAAGCTATCGCTCGGCCGGCCTTGCCGCAGCGGCGGGCGGGGTGACGACCATGGCCACGCGCCCCGATACCTTACCCGCGATCGACAGCCCCGAGGTGCTTGAATTCGTCGCGCGGCGCGCCAATGAGGCGGCGCCGGTCAATGTCTTGCCGATGGCGGCCCTGACCAAGGGGCGCGAAGGCCGCGAGATGACCGAGATCGGCTTTTTGATGGATGCCGGCGCGGTCGCCTTTACCGATTGCGACCACGTGGTGAGCGACAACAAGGTGCTGAGCCGGGCCTTCACCTATGCGCGCAGTCTTGGTGCGCTTGTCATCTGCCACCCGCAAGACCCCGGTCTGAGTGCGGGGGCCGCCGCCACCAGCGGCAAGTTTGCCAGCCTGCGCGGCTTGCCAGCCGTCTCGCCAATGGCCGAGCGGATGGGGCTGGACCGCGATATCGCTCTGCTCGAAATGACCGGCGCCAAGTATCACGCCGATCAGATCACAACCGCGCGCGCCTTGCCGGCCCTTGAGCGGGCCAAGCGCAACGGGCTTGATATCACTGCGGGCACAAGCATTCATCACCTGACGCTCAACGAGCTTGACGTGTCCGACTATCGCACCTTTTTCAAGGTCAAGCCGCCGCTGCGCTCTGAGGAAGACCGGCAGGCGGTGATCGAGGCGCTGCGCTCGGGGTTGATTGATATCATCAGCTCGATGCACACGCCGCAGGACGAGGAAAGCAAGCGCCTGCCGTTTGAAGAGGCGGCCAGCGGGGCGGTGGCGCTTGAAACGCTGTTGCCCGCCGCCTTGCGGCTTTATCACGCCGAAGCGCTTGATCTGCCGACGCTGTTTCGGGCGATGTCGCTCAATCCGGCGCGCCGGCTCGGGCTGGCATCGGGGCGGCTGGCGGTTGGCGCACCGGCGGATCTTGTGCTGTTTGATCCGCATAAGCCGTTTGTGCTGGACCGCTTCGCGCTGAAATCGAAATCCAAGAACACGCCCTTTGACGGCGCGCGCCTGCAGGGTAAGGTGCTGGCGACTTATGTTGCCGGAACCCCTGTTTATGAGGCCGATTGATGCCACTTATTGAAACGACGACCGCCGGGCTGATCCTCTGGGCCGTGATTGGCTATGGGCTTGGCTCGATCCCCTTTGGCATGGTGCTGGCGCGGGTCATGGGGCTTGGTAATCTGCGCGAGATCGGATCGGGCAATATCGGCGCGACCAATGTGCTGCGCACCGGCAACAAGAAGGCGGCGGCGCTGACGCTTTTGCTGGACGGGGGCAAGGGCTCGGTTGCCGTGCTTTTGGCGCGGGTATTCGCCGGAGAGGACGCGGTGCAGCTTGCGGCGCTGATGGCCTTTGTCGGCCATTGCTATCCGGTCTGGCTTGGGTTTCGCGGCGGCAAGGGGGTTGCGACCTTTCTCGGCATTCTGCTGGCACTGGCCTGGCCGGTGGGGGTTGCCTGCTGTCTGACCTGGCTGGTTGCGGCGCTGATCAGCCGGATGTCGTCGATGGCCGCAATCATGGCGGCGGCGCTTTCGACAGGCTGGGCGATTGTGCTTGGCAATGGGGCAATCATCATCCTGGCGTTTGTGCTGACCTTGCTGGTGTTCTGGCGTCATCGCAGCAACATGGCGCGGATCAAGGTCGGCACAGAGCCGAAGATTGGCCTATTCCGTTGAAAAACTCGCCTGATCGCTCGAAAGGGCAAGATCAGCAGAATATTGTCCCGCTAAAACGCCATTCTGGAAGTACCGTTTGTCAATTGGCCTGTGACGAGAACAGTGTTCCAAGTTTCCGAGGCGATTTTGGCGTAGCGGAGTTTTTCAACAGAATAGGCCAAAAGGGGTAACTGCGGCGTGAGGGGCGCTGCCCCTCACACTCCCCGGGATATTTTCGGCAAGAAGAAGGTGCGATCAGTAGCTGTATTCGGCGTAGATCCGGTCAAGGTTGCCGTTCCAGTCGCCATTGAAATGCTCAAGCAGTTCGTCGGCCGGTGTTTTGCCGGTCTCGATGCTCTCATTCAGGGCGTTCAGGAAGTGGGTCTCGTCCGGGATCATACCGCCGCCGCCCGAGCGGGCACGCGCCTTGAGGCCCGCCTCGGAGATGGCCACGGCCTGGCGGGCGATGTCATGCAGGTTGATGCCGTTCACCTTGGTCTGAAGCCCGTCGATGCTTGCGGCGACGCGCAGGGCCTCGCGGGTTTCTGCATCCCATGATTTGCAAAGATCCCAGGCCGCGTCGAGCGAGGGTTGGTCATACATCAGCCCGACCCAAAAGGCCGGCAGGGCGCAAAGCCGACGCCACGGGCCACCATCGGCGCCGCGCATTTCCATGAATTTCTTGATCCGCGCCTCGGGGAAGATCGTGGTCAGATGATCGGCCCAATCCGAGAGCGTGGGTTTTTCACCGGGCAGGGCGGGCAATTCGCCGCGCAGGAAATCGCGGAAGGATTGGCCGAGGGCGTTGATGTATTTGCCGTCGCGATAGACGAAATACATCGGCACATCGAGCGCATAATCGGCGTATTGCTCAAACCCGAAGCCCTCGTCAAAGACGAAGGGCAACATGCCGGTGCGTGCCGGATCAAGATCGCGCCAGACCCGTGCACGCCAGGATTTATGGCCGTTTGGCTTGCCCTCGAAGAACGGCGAATTGGCGAAGAGCGCGGTGGCGACCGGTTGCAAAGCGAGGGCAACGCGGAATTTCTTGACCATGTCGGCCTCGGAGCTGAAGTCGAGGTTGACCTGCACGGTGCAGGTGCGGCGCATCATCGTCTGGCCCATGGTGCCGACGGTCTGCATATAGCTGTCCATCAGCTTGTAGCGGCCCTTGGGCATCAGCGGCATCTGATCATGCGTCCAGATCGGCGCGGCGCCAAGGCCGATAAAGCCGACGCCAACCTTGTCGGCGATATCCTTGACGTCGCGCAAATGGGCATTCACCTCGTCGCAGGTCTCGTGGATGGTTTCGACCGGCGCGCCGGACAGCTCAAGCTGACCGCCCGGTTCAAGCGAGACATTGGCGCCGTCTTTTTCAAGGCCGATCAGCTTGCCGCCCTCTTCAACCGGGGCCCAGCCATGGCCATCGCGCAGGCCTTCAAGCACCGCGAGAATGCTGCGCTCTCCCTCGTAGGGGATCGGTTTGAGAGTATCCTTGCAATAGCCGAATTTCTCGTGCTCGGTGCCGATGCGCCAGTCGTCTTTGGGCTTGCAGCCGCTCGCCATGTACTCGGCAAGTTGGTCGTGATGTTCAATCGGCCCGCCGCCGGATTGTGGAATGGACATGATCGGGCCTCCTGATCGGGTCACCTAGGGTTGGGAAACACAAGTGGCCTTTTGCGCGCAGAGTGTCAATGCAGCCTTAGGTGTGAGGCGGCGGTTTGCGGCTTTTGCCAGATCACGACCACTTGATCGGAAGGGCGCCGCATCTGGGTCAGCATATGTTCGGTGCGAATGCCCGGCAGGGTGGCAAAGGCGTCAAACAGCATCTCTGCGCCTTCGGCGGTCAGCGGGATGGCAAGCTCGGGCTGGCCCTGCTGGCTCAGGAGCCAATGGGCGGGGCGCGCACGCGGATCAAGCTTGAGGGTGCTCAGATCGCCCATCGCCACGACGCCGCCGGTCAGCGGGCCGAAATAGGCCACCTGACCCTCGTCAACGCGCACCACGCCCGGCCCGCCAGACCCGGCCCGAAAGCGGGCGCGCTGAAGACCCGCGACAAGGATGGCGGTGGCGAGGACAAGAACGACATAGCCCAGCCAGTGCAACAGGCCGATGGTGGTGAACGCCCACCACAGGCCGATGGCGAGGAATGCGACACCCACCAGAACCTCGCGCCACCGCCAGAGGGCGGCGCGCGCTTCGGGGCGCATAAAGCTCATGCCCAATCCCCCAACGCCTGTTGCCAGAGGGTCATCGCGGCGACGGCGGCGGTGTCAGCGCGCAGGATGCGGGGGCCAAGGGCAATGGCATGGGCAAAGGGCAGCGCATGAAGGCGGGTGCGCTCGGCCTCGGAAAACCCGCCCTCGGGGCCGATCAGGATAGCCCAGGGCGCGCCCTTTGCCAGGCCGCCTGTAAGGGCGGATGAGCCGCCCGCAAGCGCCTCGTCGCAAAACATCAGCTGGCGCCCGGCGGGCCAACCCGCGATCAGCCGGTCGAGTTTTTGCAACGCGCACACCTCGGGCACAAAGGTGCCGCCGCATTGCTCGGCGGCCTCGATCGCATGGGCCTGCAGGCGATCCTGTCGGATGCGTTCGGAATTGGTGAAATCGGTTTGCACCGGCAGGATGCGCGCGGCCCCCATCTCGGCGGCTTTTTCCACGATGAAATCGGTGCGCGCCTTTTTGATCGGCGCGAACAGCAGCCACAGATCGGGGGGATCGCGTTGTTCGCGGGTCTGCTCTTCGGCCCTGAGCAGGCCGCCGCGCTTACCGGCCTCGGCCACTGTGGCGCGCCATTCGCCATCGGTGCCGTTGAACAGCAAAACCGGATCCCCCGCGCCCTGTCGCATCACCCCGAAAAGGTAGTGCGCCTGGTCGCGGTCCAGAGGAACCGTTTGCCCTTGCCCCAGCGGTTGCTCTACATAAAGTCTGATCTTTGCCGTTTTCATGAGGCCAACATATGACCGGAAACAACCAGACGCCAGAGGCCACGGGCGAGAATGCCGGACAGGTGGCCGATGCCTATCGCGGCAATTGGGTGGACCGTCTGGCCCCCGCCGCGACGCGCCCCTACCTGCGGCTTGCGCGGGCGGACCGGCCAATCGGGACCTGGCTTTTGCTCTTGCCGTGCTGGTGGGGGCTCCTGCTTGCGATGCTGAGCGACGGGCGCGCGGGCTGGCATGATCTGTGGATTTTCGCGGGCTGCGCCCTCGGGGCCTTTTTGATGCGCGGGGCGGGATGTACGTGGAACGACATCACCGACCGTCATATCGACGGCTCGGTGGCGCGCACCGCATCGCGGCCGATTCCGTCGGGGCAGGTCAGCGTCAGGGGCGCTTTGGTCTGGCTTGCCGCGCAGGCGCTGGTGGCCTTTGGTATCCTTTTGACCTTCAATATCGCAGCTATCGGCCTTGGCGTTCTGTCGCTTCTGCCGGTTGCCGTCTATCCCTTTGCCAAGCGGTTTACCTGGTGGCCACAGGTCTTTTTGGGGCTGGCGTTCAACTGGGGCGCCTTGCTGGCCTGGACCGCCCACACCGGTCGGCTAGAGGCGCCCGCCGTGTTGCTGTACCTCGCCGGGATCGCCTGGACGTTGTTTTATGACACGATCTATGCCCATCAGGACGCCGAGGATGACGCTCTGATCGGGGTGAAATCGACTGCGCGGCTGTTTGGGGAAAACTCGCCGCGCTGGTTGCGGTGGTTCCTTGTTATCTCGGTGTCGATCATGGCGGTTGCGGTCATCTTGGCGGTGCCAGATGGGCGACCACTTGCGCTTTTGGTGGCGCTCTGCGGGCCCTGGTCGATGGGCTGGCACATGCAATGGCAGATGCGCCAGCTCAAGCTTGATGATACATCGCGGCTTTTGATGCTGTTTCGCTCGAACCGCGATGCCGGGCTTTTGCCTGTGCCGTTTTTCGCCGTCGCCCTGTTGCTGTGATTGATCTTGTGCGGGCAGCGGCCTAAAGACAAAGCCTAGGGAATAAGGACCGGCCAGAACCTCATGCGTTTATCCTCAGTTTTCACGATTGCCGCAGCGTTTTGCGGAGCTGCCGTTTTATGTGTGGTCGCCGCCGGGTTCGCGGTCAGCGCCATCGAAGACGGATCGCGGCGCGCGGTGCGTGATACGCTTGATCTGCAAGACATGGTCTGGGCCGAGGTCGATACCGACGGGCTTCAGGTGTTTCTGGCGGGCACGGCCCCGACCGAAGCCACGCGGTTCAAGGCGCTGTCGGTGGCGGGTACGGTTGTCGATGCCGCGCGGGTGATTGACCAGATGCTGGTTCAGGATGCCGCCGATATCGCGCCGCCGCAGTTCTTGATCGAGATTTTGCGCAACGACCGGGGCATTTCTCTGATCGGGCTGGTGCCAAGCGCCACGGATCGTGATGAGCTTTTGGCCGATATTGCCAAGGCGACGGATGGCACCCCGGTGGCCGATCTGCTGGACGCGGCGGATTATCCCTATCCCGAGACATGGCCCGCGGCGCTTGACTATGCGGTGCGCTCGCTTGGCAAGCTGCCGCGCACCAAGATTTCGGTCAGCGCCGAGCGGGTTGAAGTCACCGCCATGGTTGACAGCCCCGAGGAACAACGCCGGGTGGAAACCGATCTGGTGCGCAGCGCGCCCGATGATGTGCGCCTTGCGCTCGATATCTCGGCGCCGCGCCCGGTGATCACGCCGTTCACGCTTCGGTTTCTGATCGAGGACGGGCGCGCGCGGTTCGATGCCTGCTCGGCTGATACCGAAGAGGCGCGCGAGCGGATCTTGCGCGCCGCAGGGCAGGCCGGTCTTCAGACCAAGGCCGATTGCGTGGTCGGCATGGGTGTGCCCTCGCCGCAATGGGCGCGTGCGGCCGAATTGGCGATTGCCGCCGTTGGCAAGCTTGAGGGCGGAAGCGTGACCTTCTCGGATGCCGATATCGCGCTTTGGGCACCTCAAGGCACGCCGCAGGGAGAGTTTGACGACGTTGTCGGCCAACTTGAGGCCGATTTGCCCGAGGTCTTTGCCTTGCAGGCGACATTGCCGCCGCCGCCGAATTCCGATGCGCCGGTGGTGCCCGAATTCATCGCCACGCTGTCGCCCGAGGGGCAGGTTCTGATCCGCGGGCGCGTCAACAGCGAGACCACCCGCGACACCGTGGACAGCTTTGCCAAGGCGCGGTTTTCATCCGATGCGGTGCATGTTACCGCGCGGGTGGCCGAGGGGCTGCCGAAGAGCTGGCCGTTGCGGGTTCTGACGGCGCTTGAGGCGCTGTCTTACCTGTCGAACGGGGCGGTCACGGTGACGCCGGATACCCTTGCGGTGCAGGGCAATACCGGGCGCAAGACCGCAAGCGCGCAGATTTCGCAATTCCTGTCGGAGAAGCTTGGCGGATCGGAGCAGTTTTCGATCAATGTGACCTATAAGGCGGCGCTTGACCCGGTGGCGGGCCTGCCCGCCGCCGATGAATGCGAGGCCGAAATTGCCGAGGTGCAGACCGGCCGGAAGATCAACTTCGAGCCAGGCTCGGCCAATATCGACAGCGCGGGGGCGGCGATCATGGATGATATCGCGGAAATCCTGAAGCGCTGTGGCGAGATTCGCATGGAAATTGGCGGTCATACCGACAGCCAGGGCCGCGAAGAAATGAACGAACAGCTTAGCGAACAGCGCGCGCGCGCCGTTCTCAATGAATTGCGTCTGCGCCGGGTACTGACATCCTCGATTGACGCCAAAGGGTACGGCGAAAGCAAACCGATTGCCGATAATGCCACCGAGGAGGGTCGCGAGACCAACCGGCGGATCGAATTCCGCCTGATCCGCCCCGAGCCGGTGCCGGAAGAGCAAACAGCCCTTGAAAGCCTAGAAGAACCGGTGGAAGAAGGAAGCGAAGTGCAGGATCAGGAAGACACGACCGATGAACAGAACTGAGTTTATCATTGCCACCGCCATTGTCTTGTTTGTGGCGTTTTGCATGGGCTGGTTCGCGAATTGGCTGATCCATCGGTTCATCCGGGTTGCCGGGTCGGACGTGGGCGAGTTGGAGCGCATGGCGCAAGAGCTTCATGAGGCCGAGGAAACCCGCGATCAGGCGATCACCTATCTGCAGCAGCGCGAGGCCGAGCTGACCAATCAGCTCAGCCAGACCGAAGCCGAGCTTGCCGCCACGATGGACGGCTTGCGCGAGGCGCGTTACGAGGCCGAACAGATGCGGGCGCATCTTGAAAAGGTCAGCGGCCGCGCGGCGGGATAAGCGCCGGATTTCGAGTATTTTTGCCAAGAAGAACGAGGGGCCGCTGTGCCCCTTTTTCGCGTTTCAGCTTTGGGCGAAGTCCGCGATGGCCGCGCAGAGGCAATCAAGGCTGTCGGTCCAGGGGGTATTGGCTGGCAGATCATCGGTCATCAGCGAGAGTTCGGTGCAAGCCACCAGCAGGTGATCGGCGCCCTCTGCCACCAGCAGTTGCGCCTCGGCGTGCAGGCGCGGGCCGAGGGCGGCGGTGGCCTCGCCCGCCTTGATGGCGCGGATGATCGCGAGCAGCTCGCTATCGTCGGGCAGGGTGACTGGCGTTAGCCTATGGGCGGCAAAGGGCGCGTCAAAGACGCGCGCGAGGCGGGTGGCGGGCGAGGCCAGCATGCCGATGCGCCTGCCGCCTTTGGCGGCGAGCGTGGCCGCTGTCAGATCGAGCATGTTGAGGAAAGGCAGGGGCGTTGCCGCGACAACGGCGGGGGCATAGTGATGCGCGGTGTTGCAGGGCATCGCCAGGGCCGCAGCCCCGGCGTTTTGCAGATCGCGCGCCATTTGCGCCAGGACCGGGCCGGGATCGGTGCCGGTGCCGTCGATAATGGCGGCGATCCGGCTTGGGACCTGAGGATTTTGATGCACGATCAGCGGCAAATGATCCGCGTCATCGCGCGCAGGCACGGCGGCCAGCAGTTTCTGCATCAGGAGGATTGTTGCCTCGGGGCCCATGCCGCCAAGAATGCCTACGGTTTTCATGTCTGTCGTCCTGTGCAATGCCGCCGGTCCTGTCCTGCCTGATCCAGGATCAGCTGTCTAGCCGGCCGATGGAATGGCCTGCGCTTCGGGCGTGGCCTGCGCCAGCCTTATATCGGCGGTGCGGGCGTGGCCCTCCATCCGTTCGGCGCGGCTCAGGCTGGCAGTGACGCGCGCCAGATCGGGCAGGGCGCGGTCATCGACCTCTTGCCAGGTGACGGTCTTGAGGAACTTGTGCACCGACAGCCCCCCGGTATAGCGCGCCGCCCCCGAGGTCGGCAGAACGTGGTTCGGCCCGGCCGCCTTGTCGCCAAAGGCCACGGTGGTTTTTTCACCGAGAAACAGCGAGCCATAGGCGCGCAGCCGGGTGCGCCACCAGTCAAGATCGCGGGCCTGCACATGCAGGTGTTCGGGGGCCTTTTGGTCCGCAAAATCCGCCATATCCTCGGGTGTGTCACAGAGCGCGACCTCGCCAAGATCGGCCCAGGCGGTGGCGGCGGCAGAGCGGTTCGGCTCTGGCAGATCGGCGATCAGCGCGGGGATGCGGTCGAGAACGGCCTCTGCGAGGGCAGGGTCGGTGGTCGCCAGCCAGACCGGCGAATTGGCGCCATGTTCGGCCTGTCCCACAAGATCGGCGGCGACGGTTTCGGCGTCAGCCGTGTCATCGGCGAGGATCAGGCTATCGGTCGGGCCTGCGAACATGTCGATGCCGATGGGGCCGAATAGCTGTCGCTTGGCCTCGGCGACATAGGCATTGCCGGGGCCGACAAGAATATCGGCGGGCGGGGCGCCAAACAGGCCAAAGGCGAGGGCGGCGATGCCCTGTACCCCGCCGATGGTCAGAATGCGCGTCGCGCCGGCCTGATCCATCGCATAAAGCATCGCATCGGGGATGCCCGCGCCCGCGCAGGGCGGCGAGCAGGCGGTGATATCGGCCACGCCCGCGACCCGCGCGGTGGCGATGCTCATCAGGGCGCTGGCGATATGGCTATAGCGCCCGCCGGGCACGTAACAGCCCGCCGCGCCAAGCGGGATCTGGCGCTGACCGGCGATGAGGCCCGGGCGCAACTCGATCTGCATGTCCTGTGCGGTGGCGCGCTGTGCCTCGGCAAAGCGCGAGATGTTGTCATGCGCCCAGTCGATATCGTCCTTGAGGGCCTGTGGCACCCGCGCGGTTGCGGCGGCGATCTGATCGCGGGTCACGGTGATCTCGCCCTTCCAGCCATCAAGCGTGCGGGCGTATTCAAGCGCAACCTGCGCGCCGCCCGTGCGCAACCGCGCCAGCATCAGCTGAACGGTATCGGCCACATCCGCGGCGGTTTGGGGCGGCTGTCCGGGGGCGGTTTTCAGATAGGTCATGGGCATGGGGCGATCTCCTTGCCCTATGCATGGCGCGTTGCGGGGGCATCGGGCAAGCGGATTGGCGCGCGCAGCACCGGGTTTTTTCATGGGCTGAAAGCGGCTTTCGGAAATCCCGAAGGCGGCCCGCTAAAGCATGTTGCTCAAAAGTGGGACCCGGTTTTGAGCTTCTCGAAGATGCGACATGCTCTAAAGCGTTGCGCAGAGGCCGCGCGCGGCCCGTTCAATCAAATCCAGCGTGCCGTCGAAATCGCGGGTGTAATAGGGGTCGGGCACATGATCCATGCCCGCATCGGGCGCGTAATCGGTGAACAGGCGCAGCGGCGTGGCATTGCCCTTCGGGCGCAGCGCCTCGATGTCGCGAAGGTTCTGGCCATCCATCGCGATGATAAGATCAAAGCGGGTGAAATCATCGGTGCGAAACTGGCGCGCGCGCAGATCCGAGAGGTCAACCCCGCGTGCCTGCGCCGCGCCCTGCATTGCGCCATAGGGCGGCTCGCCCACATGCCAGCCGCCGGTGCCGGCGCTGTCGGTGCGCACATTTGGGGCTAGCGCGCGAAAGACGCCCTCGGCGGCGGGCGACCGGCAAATATTGCCAAGGCAGACAAAGAGGATTGCACTGGTCATCACGGGCCCTTTCCGGCAGGTTTCACGGCGCAGGATAGGCAGGATAGGCAAGAGGGACGCAATGGAAAAGATCGTCATTCTGACAGGCGCCGGAATTTCGGCAGAAAGCGGTATCTCGACGTTTCGCGACGAAGGCGGGCTTTGGGCGCAGCACGCGATCGAGGATGTCGCCACGCCCGAGGCCTTTCGGCGCGATCCCGACCTTGTGCATCGGTTCTACAATGCGCGCCGCGCGCAGGCGGCAGAGGTCGCGCCGAATGCGGCGCATCTCGCCCTGGCTCGCCTGCAAGAGCGGCATCGCGGCGAGGTGGTGCTTGTCACCCAGAATGTCGATGCCCTGCACGAGGCGGCGGGCAGCCGCGCGGTGTTGCATATGCATGGCGCGCTTGCCGGGGCGCTCTGTGCGCGGTGCGAGGCGCGTTGGCCGGCGCCGATGGTGATGGCGACGCGCGATGCCTGTCCGATCTGTGGCGCAGCGGCCACCCGGCCCGATATCGTCTGGTTTGGCGAAATGCCCTACGGGATGGAGGCGATCTGGCAGCATCTGGAGGAGGCGGATGTGTTTGCCGCGATTGGCACCTCGGGCAATGTCTATCCGGCGGCGGCCTTTGCCCAGCATGCGGGGCGGGCAGGGGCGCAGACCATCGAGCTTAACCTTGAAGCATCGCAGAACACCCGCGATTTTGCCGAGACGCGGTTGGGCCGCGCCTCGGTTATCGTGCCAGAGTGGGTTGACGCGGTGCTTGGCAACTAGGCCCGCACCGCGCGCGGCCTAGTTGCCGGAACCCTGCATTTTGCCGTGACCCTCTTTGGGTTTGCGGGTCGGATCGACGGGCACATCAAGGGTGATCTCGCCGGATTTTTCAAAGACCAGCGTCAGCGGCACCGTATCGCCGATCTCAAAGCCCTTATCGAGGCCCATGAACATCACGTGATTGCCGCCGCGTTGCAGGACAAGCGTTTCGCCCGCAGGCACGACAAAGCCCTCTTCGACGTGGGTCATCTTCATCACGCCCTCGGCGTTCTGGATATGGGTGTGAAGCTGAACAAGCTTGCCCATCGGCGAGCGAGCCTCGATCAGGCGATCATCGGCATCGCCAGTGTTGTTGATCAGCATGAAGGCCGCGCCGGTCTTGGCCATCGGGCTTGCGCTGCGGGCATAGGCATCCATGACGTCGATGTCCTGGGCAAGGGCCGGAAGGCCAAGGGCGGTGACGGCAAGTGCCGCAAGCAGGGTGGATTTGAGGGACATTGCGCCTCTCCTTTTGTAGGTTGAATTCAGGTTGGAAATGGGATCGCTCAGGCGCGGGTCGGCGGCGCACGCGCCCTAAAGGCCGAACGCGCGGCGATCACGATTTCCGGCGTGGTATCTAAAGGATCAAGCGCCGTGGCGGTTGCCGTTCGCGGCGCGTCAGGCGCGGCGGTCGCGATGGCGTGAAACAGGCCAAGCGCGCAATCAGGGCAGATATGCACCGCGCCGGTCGGCGTGCCCTCGGAGTCGACGAGAACCGTCACCGGCCCGGTGCCGGTGCAAAGTACCATCGTGCCCGCAGGGGCCGGTGCGCCGCGCGCCACCGCCATCGTCTGGCTGGTCAGCGCCAGCAGAGCGCAAAGGCAAAGGGCCAATATGGGGCGAAACGGCGTCATCATGGGGTGATATAGGGGGTGCCAGGGGACAAGGCCAAGCGACAAAAGGAAACAGCCCCGCCACATAGGGGCAGGGCTGTTTCTGAATGTTCAGTCAAGGCGCCTTGGCTCAAGCGGCGGCGGCGGCCTTTGCTTTGGCGATCTCTTTCTTGACCTTCAGCGCAGAGGTCGACAGCTCGTCGTCCTTGGCCTTGGCAAGAAAAGCGTCAAGACCACCCCGGTGATCAACACTGCGCAGAGCCGCAGCTGTGATCCGGAGCTTGATGCCACGGTCCAGAGCTTCGGACTGCAGGGTCACGTCATTCAGGTTCGGCAGAAACCGACGACGTGTTTTGTTGTTTGCATGGCTGTTGTTATTGCCAGACATGGGGCCTATTCCGGTCAGTTCGCAGCGGCGCGACATGGGTTCATCCTCGTCTTGGGTCCAGGGCGCGTCGTGGCCCTTCTACAATATACTAGGGCACCGCCAACGGCAGCGCCCGAATTCCGTTTGGGGTCTTTAGGCCCAAAGCAGAGGGGCGTCAAGGGATTCGACGCGTAAATTGGTCGGGCCTTTGCACCGATTTTACCCAAGGGGCGCGGGCAGGGCGACGTTGCAGCAGCCGGATATAACGCTAACATGCAAAGATACCATCGAGGAGACCCGATCATGGATATTTTCACTAGCGACAAACCCAGCCGCCTGGCGTCGTCCGACTGGTTTACCGGGCGGGTCTGGCAGGACGTGGTCATCGAGGCGCCCGAGCCTGCGCGGGTGCGCGCGCTGCGCGTCACGTTTGAGCCGGGCGCACGCACCGCATGGCACACCCATCCGCTGGGTCAAACGCTTCATGTGCTGTCGGGGGTCGGGCTTGTCGGGCTGCGCGGGGCCGCGCCACGGGTGCTCCGCGCCGGGTATACGGTCTGGATCCCGCCCGGCGAAGAGCATTGGCATGGCGCCACGGCCGACACCATGATGTGCCATCTGGCGATTCAGGAATCGCTTGATGGTTCGGTGGCCGAGTGGCTTGAGCACGTCAGCGACGAAGACTTCGCGCGCCCCCCCGTCTAGCGTGTCGCATGTTAGAGAAGCTCAAAACCGGGTCCCACTTTTGAGCAACATGCTATGGGGGCCGCGCAGCGCTAGCCCCGCCCGTGCGGCGCGTGAAAATCGGGCTGCGGATTGATCGGGATGATCCGGCTCGGGTTAATCGTGTCGTGGCTATAGTGATAGTGGCGCACGATATGCTCGAAATTCACCGTCTCGGCCACGCCGGGCCATTGGTAAAGCTCGCGAAGATAGCCCCATAGATTGGGATAATCGACGATCCGCTTGCGATTGCATTTGAAGTGCAGGTGATAGACCAGATCGAAGCGGATCAGCGTGGTGAACAGCCGCCAGTCGGCCTCGGTCACGCGATCCCCCATCAGGTAGCGATGCGCGCCAAGGCGCTCTTCAAGCCACTCAAGGCTGTCAAACAGCGGATGAACGGCGGCGTCATAGGCCTCTTGGCTGGTGGCAAAGCCGGATTTGTAGACGCCGTTGTTGACGGTGTCATAAACCCGCGCGTTCACAGGCTCGATCGCCTCGCGCAGGTCCTCGGGCCAGTAATCGTCGCGATTGCCGGTCAGCCCGTCAAAGGCGCTGTTGAACATGCGGATGATCTCGGACGATTCGTTCGAGACGATGGTTTGGCGCTCCTTGTCCCAGAGGATCGGCACCGTCACGCGCCCCGAAATCTCTGGGTCGGCCTTGAGGTAGATGTCGCGCGCAAATGGCAGATCATAGAGCGTGTCGCCGGTCGCGCCCTCGAAATCGGCGCGAAACTCCCAGCCTTCGGACATCATGTCGGGATGCACCACCGAGACGCCGATATGGTCAGTAAGGTCTTTGAGGGCGCGAAAGATCAGGGTGCGATGCGCCCAGGGGCAGGCCAGCGATACGTAAAGATGATAGCGCCCGGATTCCGCCTTGAACCCGCCCGTACCCGATGGGCCGGGGCCGCCATCGGCGGTGATCCAGTTGCGAAAGCCGGCCGTCGAGCGGACAAATTTGCCGCCCGTCGATTCGGTGTCGTACCATTCGTCTTTCCAGACGCCGTTTACCAGTTGGCCCATTTTTCGATCTCCTTGTTTGATCGCAACCTATGCCGGGGGCGCCCCCCCGATAAGGCCCTGTTCCGCGCAGAGGACGTGCAGGGCTGCACATGTCGCAATCAAGGGCAGGCGCGGCGTTTCTTCGTTTGCACGCCTCGGCCCGCCCGCCTATAAGCGGGGCAAGACGAAGCCCGTCGATGGGCCGGAAAGGTGTGCGATCATTGGCTGACCCATGTCGGGGGCCGCTGTCGCATCGTCTGGGGCAAAGGCCCGGCTCACCCTTTTTCGGCATCGCGCGCCTGACCAAAAAGGGGACCCCCGCATGAAGTTTGCCACGATTCTGATCACCCTACTGGCGGCCACAGCTGCCCAGGCTCATCCCGGTCATATGGCCGAGGTTGCGGGTCATGGGCATTGGCTTGGCGCGGCGGCCCTTGGGGCGGCGATTGCGATTGGTCTCTGGGCCGGGCTCAAGGCGCGCAAAGATGCGGCGTCTTCGCGCGACGAGGCCGAAGACGAGACCGCAGACGACGAATTGCAGGAGGCGTAATGCCCATGACGAAAACCGGTGTGATGATCTGTGGCCATGGCTCTCGCAGCCAGGCGGCGGTGGACGAATTCAGCGTGTTGGCGGAAAAACTGCCTGCCTATCTGCCCGCCGACTGGATGACCGAATATGGCTATCTTGAATTCGCCAACCCGGTGATCCGCGACGGTCTTGACCGGCTGCGCGAGGCCGGTTGCGCGCGTATTCTGGCGGTGCCGGGGATGCTCTTTGCGGCGATGCATTCCAAGAATGACATCCCCACGGTTCTCAATACCTATGCGGCCAAACATGACATCGACGTTCATTACGGCCGCGAGCTTGGGGTTGACCCCAAGATGATCGCCGCCGCCGGTGCGCGTATCCGCGAGGCGCTTGATCGCGCCAATGCCGATTTGGGCGAGGTCTCGTTGCATGACACCTGTCTTGTGGTGATCGGGCGCGGGGCGTCTGATCCGGATGCCAATGGCAACGTGGCCAAGATCGCCCGGATGCTTCAGGAGGGCATGGGCTTTGGCTGGTGCGAGGTGGGCTATTCCGGGGTGACTTTCCCGCTGGTCGAGCCTTGCCTGCAACATGTGACGCGGCTTGGCTACAAGCGGGTCGTCGTGTTCCCGTATTTCCTGTTTTCGGGTATTCTGATCGACCGGATTTATGGTTTCACCGATCAGGTGGCCGCCGAGCATCCGCAGATCGAATTCGTCAAGGCGGGCTATCTTGGCGATCACCCCAAGGTGCTTGAAACCTTCGCCGAGCGGATCATGGAACAGGTTGGCGCAACGCCGCCGCCCAATTGCGGCACCTGCCAGTACCGCACCCAGGTCCTGGCAATCGAGGGCGAAGAGGTGCGCGAGATTACCCCGGCCGAGCGAGCCGCACTTGCCGCCGAAAAGGGCGCTGGTCACCCGGCCTTCAGCGATGTGCCGCCGCCGACCTGCGTGATGTGCAAGTACCGCACACAAGTTCTGGGGTTTGAATCCGAAGTGGGCGCCGTGCAGGAAAGCCATCACCACCACGTCGAAGGTCAGGGCGCCTCGGCTCCGGGCTCAAACGTTGCCGATTGCGCGCTTTGTGACACCTTCTGCACCGGTCTCTGCCGTCTTGAGGCCTCCCACGCGCACCACCACCATGATCACGATCATCACCACCACCACGGTCACGATCATGACCATCACCACGATCATCATCACGACCATGACCACCATCATGCGCCCTATCCCCATGCCGATCACCCGCATGGCCCGGAAAGCGCGCGTAAAACCAAAGCCTGACCCGGGCTTTCATCGTTCCATAATTACTCCCGCCGGAGGCATCCGCCGCCGCCGCGAAACGCAAGGTCTGAGCTGTGCGCCCCTATGAGAAAAGCCCTTCGGCGATCTATGAAATGAGCTTTGCCACCGTGCGCCGCGAAGCGCGGCTTGACCGGTTCGGGCCGGGCATGGAAGACTTGGCGATCCGGCTTATTCATGCCTGCGGCATGGTCGAGGTGGCGGACCGGCTTGATTTTTCGGCACCCGCTTTCGCGGCCGGACAGGCGGCGCTGCGCGCCGGGGCGCCGGTGCTGTGCGATTGTGAAATGGTCGGGGCCGGGATCATTCGCCGCTATCTGCCCTGCGAGAACGAGGTGATCGTCACGCTGAACGACGCGCGCGTTCCGGGCATTGCAGGCGGCATTGGTAACACCCGCTCCGCTGCGGCGGTCGAGCTTTGGGCCGAGCGGCTTGAAGGCGCGGTCGTTGCCATCGGCAATGCGCCGACGGCCCTGTTTCACCTGCTGGAACTGCTGGATGAGGGCGCGCCAAAGCCGGCCGTGATCCTTGGCTTCCCTGTTGGGTTTGTCGGCGCGGCCGAGAGCAAGGCCGAACTGGCCGCCAACCCGCGCGGCTGTGATTACGTGGCCCTGCGCGGGCGGCGCGGCGGCTCTGCGATAGCCTCGGCGGCCGTCAATGCCCTCGCGGCGGGATTGCCGGAGGTGCGGGCATGAGATTTTTCGTCGAAAAATCTCTGTGTGGAGAGGTTGGGCATGTCTAATCCATGGTTGCATATCGTTGGGATCGGCGAAGACGGAATGGACGGCCTTTTGCCGGCCACCCGCGCCATTGTCGAGGCGGCCGAAGTGATTGTCGGTGGCGAACGGCATCATCAGCTCGCTGAGGGGATCAGCGCCGAGCGCGTCTCCTGGCCATCGCCGTTTGACGCGCTCATTGACCTTTTGCTTGCCCACAAGGGGCGTCGGGTGGTGGTTCTGGCCACCGGCGATCCCTTGTGGTTTTCGGTTGGGGCCCGGATTGGCCGGGCGATGGAGCCCGGCGAAATCGTCTATCATCCGCAATTGTCCGCGTTCCAGCTGGCCGCCGCGCGCATGGGCTGGAGCTTGCCGGATGTCGAGACGCTGACGGTGCATGGTCGCCCTGTCGAGCAGATGATCGCCTTTATCCAGCCCGATGTGCGGCTCTTGATCCTGACCACTGGCGCCGATACCCCGGCGCAGATCGCGCGGTTTCTGAGCGAGCGCGGTTTTGGTCAGTCGCGGATGAGCGTGCTGGCCAATATGGGTGGCAAGAATGAGGCGCGCTTTGACGGGGTGGCCGAAAGCTGGGATCACGTGGTGCCGCCGTTCAACACGCTGGCGGTCGAATGTCTGGCCGCGCCGGATGCGGCTCTCTTGCCGCGTGTGCCGGGGCTGGCGGATGACCTGTTTCAGCATGACGGCACGATGACCAAGCAAGAGGTGCGTGCCGCAACCCTGGCCAAGCTGATGCCGATGCGGGGCGCACTTTTGTGGGATGTCGGCACGGGTTGCGGCTCGGTCGCGGTCGAATGGATGCGCGGTGCGCGCTATGCGCGGGCCATCGGCATTGAGCCGCGCGCAGATCGGCGTGCGATGGCGGCGGCGAATGCGCTGGCGCTTGGGGTGCCCAAGCTTGAGCTGATCGAGGGCCGTGTGCCCGAGGCGCTTGCGGGGCTTGAAGCACCCGATGCCGTGTTTATCGGCGGTGGCCTGTCCGGCGCAGTCTTTGAGGCCGCCTGGGCCGCTTTGCGCCCGCTTGGGCGACTGGTGTGCAATGCAGTGACGCTTGAAAGCGAGGCTTTGCTCTTGGAGTTGCACAAGCGCCATGGCGGGCAATTGGTCAAGCTTCAGGTGCATCGCGCCGAGCCGGTGGGAGGGCTGACCGGCTGGCGCCCGCTTATGCCGGTCACGCAATGGAGCCTGATCAAGCGATGACTGGTCCATCTTGGCAGGGGTCGGATTTGAGTATTTTTGGAATGGTGAAAGACGGGTCTGAGCATGGTCGGTAAGCTATATGGCGTGGGCCTTGGGCCGGGCGACCCGGAGTTGATGACGCTGCGGGCGCATCGTCTGATTTCAGAGGCGAAGGTCGTGGCCTATCCGACGCTTGCGGGCGGCGATAGTTTTGCGCGCGCGATTGCGGCGGATGTGATTGCGGACAGGGCGCGGGAAATCGTGATGGATGTGCCGATGAGCACCGCGCGAGAACCGGCGCAGGCGGCCTATGACAAAGGGGCCGCCGAGATCGCGGCGGCGCTTGAAGCGGGTGAGGACGTGGTGTGTCTCTGTGAGGGCGATCCGTTCTTTTATGGCTCGTTCATGTATCTTTTCGCGCGTCTCAGCACGAGGTTCGAGGTCGAGGTCGTGCCCGGTGTCACCTCGATCACCACCTGTGCGGCGCGTGCGGGCCTGCCGTTGGCGGCGCGAAATGAGCGTCTGACCGTGCTGCCGGGGCCCTTGCCCGAGGATGAATTGCGCGCCCGGATTGAGGGCGCGGAAAGCGTTGTCATCATGAAGGTGGGGCGGCATATGGCCAAGATCCGCGGCGTGATTGACGGTCTTGGCCTGACGTCGCGGGCGGTTTACGTGGAACGCGCAAGTCTGCCTCAGGAGGTGGTCTGCCCACTCGCGGAGGCGCCGGAAACGGCACCTTATTTTTCAATGATACTGCTCACGAAAGGGGCCGATCCATGGCTGTGAAACCTGTTGTCTTGGCGCTGAGCCGGTCGGGCGAGGACACCGCGCATCGCGTGGCCGAAATGATCGGCGCGCAGGTGCATGGCCGCGAGGGGCGCGTGGCGCGGGCCGATGCGTTCTTTGCCAATGCTCTTGACCATGCGCGCGATCTCTTTGCCGCCGGGGTGCCGGTTGTGGGGGTTTGCGCCAGTGGCATCCTCATCCGTGCGGTGGCGCCGATGTTGTCGGATAAACGGGCCGAGCCGCCGGTGCTGTCGGTCTCTGACGATGGCTCGGTCGTGGTGCCGCTTCTGGGCGGGCACCGCGGGGCCAACCGCCTTGCGGCCGAGATCGCGACAGGTCTTGGCGCGGTGGCGGCGGTCACGACGGCGGGCGATGTGGCCATGGGCGTGGCGCTTGATGCGCCGCCCTTGGGGTATCGGCTGGCCAATCCTGAGGATGCCAAACCGGCGATGGCGCTGATGCTGGCGGGCAAGGGGCTTCGCCTGACGGGCGAGGCGATTTTTGACGTCGAGAATACCGGCGGCGCGGTCGAGGTAATCGTAAGCGAGGCGCCCCAGCAAGGGGGCGAAGAGCGGCTGGTTTATCATCCGCAGCGCTTTGCGCTTGGGCTTGGCTGTGCGCGGGGCTGTGACATCGAGGAAATGTGGGCGCTTGTCTCTGACACGCTCGCAGAGGCCGGTATCGCGCCCGGTGCTGTCGCCTGCGTCGCTTCGATTGACCTCAAGGCCGATGAAGGCGCGATGAACGAGGTGGCGCGCCGCCTCGGTGTGCCGTTTCGCCTGTTCACCGCTGCCGAGCTTGAAGAACAGGCGGCGCAGTTGGCTAACCCGTCCGAGGTGGTCTTTGCCGAGGTCGGCTGTCACGGGGTTTGTGAAGGTGCGGCCCTGGCCGTTGGCGGCGATTTGATCGTGCCCAAGCGCAAGACCGCCAATGCCACCTGCGCCCTGACCCGAAGCGCGGAACCGATCACCGAGATGCCCGGGCGGGCGCGCGGGCGGCTTTCGGTTGTGGGCATCGGCCCCGGTCAGGCGACCTGGCGCACGCCCGAGGTTAGCCGCCTTGTGGCCGAGGCCGAAGAGCTTGTGGGCTATGGCCTTTATATCGACCTGCTGGGCCCGCTTGCGGCCGGCAAGGCGCGCTCGGATTTTCCGCTTGGCGGGGAAGAGGCGCGCTGTCGCTATGCGCTTGAGCAGGCGGCGCTTGGCAAGAACGTGGCGCTCGTCTGTTCCGGGGATGCCGGGATTTACGCCATGGGCGCGCTTGTGTTCGAGCTGTTGGATCGTGGCCCGGACGAGCATGGCGTCAGCGACGCGGCGCGGCGTATCGAGGTGGTCTGTTCGCCCGGTGTCTCGGCGCTTCAGGGTGCGGCGGCGCGGGCCGGGGCGCCTTTGGGGCATGATTTCTGCACCATTAGCCTCAGTGACCTTCTGACGCCGCGGGACGATATCATCCGCCGTCTTCATGCCGCTGCCGAGGGCGATTTCGTGATCGCCTTTTACAACCCGGTGTCGAAAACCCGCCGCACCCTTCTGGCCGAAGCGCGCGATATCCTGCTTGAGCATCGCCCGGCGGATACGCCGGTGATGCTGGCAAGTTCGCTCGGGCGGCCCGAGGAATACATCCGCTATCGCCGCCTTGACGAGCTTGAGGTTGACGAGGTTGACATGCTGACCGTGGTTCTGATCGGGTCGAGCAATTCGCGTCTGGCACAGTTGGGCGAGGGCCCGCGCATGTTCACGCCGCGCGGCTATGCCCGCAAGATTGACGGCGATCTGGCGCAGGCACGCGCGGTCGAAAACACAGGGAACGCATAAAGATGACGGTTTATTTTATTGGCGCAGGGCCGGGTGATCCGGAACTTCTGACCCTCAAGGCCGCGCGGGTGATCGGCGCGTGCCCGGTCTGTCTTTATGCCGGAAGCCTGGTGCCGCCGCAGGTGGTTGAGTGTGCGCCCGAGGGCGCGCTGGTGATGGACACGGCGCCAATGACGCTTGATGACACCCACGGCGTGATCAAGGAGGCCCATGCCAAGGGGCAGGATGTGGCGCGGGTGCATTCGGGTGATCCCTCGCTTTACGGCGCGATTGCCGAACAGATCCGCCGCTTGCGCGCCGACGGCATCGACTATCAGATCATTCCCGGCGTGCCCGCCTATGCGGCGGCGGCGGCGGCTTTGGGCCAGGAACTCACTGTGCCGGAAGTGGCGCAATCCATCGTGCTGACGCGGGTGTCGATGAAATCCACCTCGATGCCCGAGGGTGAAACGCTTGAGAATTTCGCACGCACCGGCGCGACGCTGGCGATCCATCTTGGGGTGCGCAACCTGCGCGAAATTCACCGGGTTCTGGCGCCGTACTATGGCGAGGATTGCCCGGTGGTTGTCGCCTATCGCGTCGGCTGGCCGGATCAGATGTTCATTCGCGGCACGCTGGCGGATATCCATGCCAAGGTGCGGGCCGAAAAGATCACCCGCACGGCCTTGATCATGGTCGGCAAGGTGTTGGGCGAGATCAGCGATTTCACCGAAAGCGCGCTTTATGACCCGGCGGTGCCGCATGTTCTGCGCCCCAAGGCGAGCGCCAAGGTATCGGCGTAACGCGCGCAGGATTATTCGGCTTCTAAGGCGCGGGTTCGCGCTCTAGGGTTGGGGGCATGCAAGATGTTGGCCCCAGCCCAAGCAATCTCTCGGCCCCCAAACGCGTTCTGCTTTTAGGAGCAACCGCCACGATTGGCCGCGCCACGCTGGCGGCGCTGTTGGCGCACGGGCACGCGGTGGTGTGCCTGTTGCGCAAGGGCGGTGATCGGGGACCTTCCTTCCGAGGCGACGTCTGAAATCGCTGATGTCAGCGATCCGGGCGCGCTTGCCCGGATTTTTGGCGCCGGTCGGTTTGATGCGGGGGTGTCTTGCATGGCCTCGCGCACCGGCACGCCCAAGGATGCCTGGGCAGTGGATCACGGCGCGCATATGGGCGTGCTCGCGGCGGCAAAGGTGGCGGGCGTGGGGCAATTCGTGCTCTTGTCCGCGATCTGTGTTCAAAAGCCGCGTTTGGGGTTTCAGCACGCCAGGCTTGCCTTCGAGGCGGCGTTGCAGGCCTCGGGCATGACCTACTCCATCCTGCGCCCCACGGCGTTTTTCAAATCCCTCTCGAGCCAGATCGCGCGTGTGCAGCAGGGCAAGCCTTATCTCTTGTTTGGCGATGGTCGCCTGACCGCCTGCAAGCCGATAAGTGACGCCGTTCTCGGGGCCTATTTTGCCGGTTGTCCAAGCGATGCAAGCCCCCACAACCGGATTTTGCCGATTGGCGGGCCGAGCCCGGCGATCACCCCGCGCGAGCAGGGCGAAGAGGTCTTTCGCCTGTTGGGGCGGGCGCCGAAATTCCGCAGGGTTCCGGCGGGTATGATGGATGCGATCATCGCGGTGCTTGGCACCTTGGGGCGGCTGTCGCCGGGCTTGCGCGACAAAGCAGAGCTGGCGCGGATCGGGCGGTATTACGCGACCGAGTCGATGTTGGTGCTGGATGCCTCAAGCGGCCAGTACGATGCCGAGGCGACGCCCGAAACCGGGCAGGACCGGCTGTTTGACTATTACGCCGAGGTGATCGGCGGCAGGGCCGAGGTCGAGCGCGGCGATCACGCGGTTTTTTAGGTGCTTGGCCAGTCGGCAAGCGGCGCAATCGCGGCCTTGAGGCGCGCGATATCGGCCTCGGGCAGGGGCAGGATCGGGCGCGGTGGCTGCGCGTCTGTGAGCGCCAGAAGGTTGGCGGCGGCATAGGTCACCCGGATGCTTCCGAACTCCTTGAACAGCGCCCAAAGCGGCGCGAAGGCGGCGTCGATCTGCATCGCCTTTTCGGTCTCACCGGCTTGCGCCGCGCGGGCCATAGCCAGTGCCGGAACCGGAAACAGACCCGCGACAACGCTGAACCAGCTATCGGCCCCGGCCAAAAGCGCGCGTGCCGCACACCAGTCGCCGCTATAACCAAGCGTGAAAGGCGCCGCGAGGTTTGCACGCAGCACGGTCAGTTCCTCGGCGAGGGTGCCTTGCGCCGGTTCGGGGTTCTTCAGCGCGACGATCATGGGGATATCCGCCAAGCGCGCCAGCAAGGGCAGGGAAAATTGGAAATGCGTCGTAGAGGGGTTGTTGTAGATGCAAAGCGGCAGGTTGGTGGCCGCCGCGACGCTCTGGAAATGTTCAAAGGCCTCATCCTGGGTGAGGGGCGTATAGGACATCGCCGCCAGCAACAGCCCATCGGCCCCGGCCTCTTGTGCGTCGCGGGCAAGGGCGATGGCCTCATCTGTGCGCAGAGCGCCGATACCGGCCAGAATGGGGGTTGAACCCGCCACGGAAACGGCGCGTCAATCGCACGGCGGCGCTCGGCACGGCTCAGATAGGCATAGATGCCGGTGCTGCCCAGCACACAGATCGCATCAACCCCCGCCGCAACGCCGCGCGCGACGAGCGCGCGAAGCGCATCGGTCTCAACCTCGCCCGAAGCAGTCGCCGGGGTCAGCGGAAAGGCCGAGAGCCCGGTGAACACGCCGGGAGGTGTCATTCGCGGCCCTATTGCAGATCGCCGAAGGCGGCTTGCAGACGTTCGACGGCCTCGACAATCTGGGAGCGGGGCATGCCGATGTTGAAGCGCAGGAAGGTTTCGCCGCCGGTGCCGAAGGTCGAGCCATAGTTGACCGCGATGCGGGCATCCTTGTTGACGCGCTTCTTGTATTCCTCGCGGGTCATGCCGGTGCCCGAGAAATCGACCCACGACAGGTAGGTGGATTCAAGCGCCATCGAGGAAATGCCGGGAATGGCGTTAAGGCCGTCGTCAAAGATTTTGCGATTGCCGTCGAGATAGGTGACGAGCTCGTCCACCCAGGCGGCGCCCTCGGGGCTATAGGCGCCGGTGGTCATCGCCACGCCGAAATCGTGGCTGGCCAAGGACAGGGCCGACATGCGCGCCTTGAGCTGGCCGCGCAGCGTATCGCTCGGCACGATCATCTGGCCGCAATGCGTACCTGCAATGTTGAAGGTTTTCGACGGCGCAGTGAGCATGATCAGCCGGTCGGCGATGCCCGGATCGGCCAGCGGCATGGCCGTGTGTTTATGACCGGGAAAGACCAGATCGTGATGCACTTCGTCCGAAATGATCAACAGATCGTGGCGGCGGGCGAAATCAGCGACGGCGCGCAATTCGTCCTTGCTCCAGACCCGACCGCCGGGATTGTGCGGCGAGCAGAGGATCAGCATCGTTTCCTTGCCGGTCATCATGGTTTCGTACCTGTCGAAATCCATCTCGTAGCGCCCGGCAGTGTTGACCAGCGGGCATTCGAGCACAGTGCGGTTGGCCGACCGGATGACCCGCGCAAAGGCGTGATAGACCGGCGTGAACAGCACCACCGCGTCGCCCGGATTGGTCAGCGTGTCGACAGCAATGCCGACGCCGTTGCAAAGCCCGGTGGTGGTCATGATCCAGTCGTGCTCGATCTCCCAGCCGTGGCGGGTCTTCATCCACCATTGAATGGCCGAGGTGTAAGGGGTGTAGTCGCCGAGATAGCCGTAAATGCCATGCTCAAGCTTGGCGCGCACCGCGTCTTGCACGCAATCGGGCGAGCGAAAGTCCATGTCGGCCACCCACATCGCCAGCCCGTCATCGGCCGGAACGCCATAAATGTTCTCCATCATGTCCCATTTGCTGGACAGGTGGCCGCGCCGGTCGATGATCTCGTCGAAATTCATTGGTGCTCTCCTATAGGCTGCGACGGCAAGCTAGCCGAAATGGCGTTGGGCGCAAGAGGCGTTGCAGAACCGGTCTTCATATCCTAAATGACCCATATGAAACGGCCGATCCTGATCCACCCCGACCCGCGCCTTAAAAAGGTATGCACGCCCGTTGCCAATGTGACGGACGCGTTGCGTGAGCTGTCACGAGACATGCTTGAGACGATGTATGACGCGCCGGGCATCGGTCTGGCCGCGCCGCAGGTTGGCGTGCTTGAGCGGGTGATCGTGCTGGATTGTGTCAAGGGCGAGAATGAAACCCCGCGCCCGATGGTGATGATCAACCCCGAGGTTGTCGCCGTGTCGGACGAGACCAATGTCTATGAAGAGGGCTGTTTGTCGATTCCGGATCAATATGCCGAGGTGACACGGCCCAAAGAGGTCGAGGTGCGCTGGGTGGATATTAACGGCAAAGAACACAAAGAGGGCTTTGACGGGCTCTGGGCGACCTGCGTGCAGCATGAGATCGACCACCTCGATGGCAAGTTGTTCATTGATTACCTCGGCGCGATGAAGCGTCAGATGATCACCCGCCGGATGCAAAAGTTGAAACGCGAAATGGCGCGGGGCTAGCGCGGTGGCGGTGCGCCCCTGTCTGCCTTGGCCCGACAAGCGCTTGCGCAGTGTCGCGACGCCGGTCGAGGTGATCGACGACGAGGTGCGCGCGATTTGGGCCGATATGATCGACACGATGGAGGCGATGCCAGGCGTCGGTCTTGCGGCGGTGCAGATCGGCGTAATGCGTGCCCTTGCCGTTGTCGATGCCAGCGAAAGCCGCGGCAAGGCGGTGCGCATGGCCAACCCCAAGGCGCTTCACGCCAGCGTGCAGTTGCGCCCGCATGCTGAGGCAAGCCCGAACCTGCCGGGGCAATCGGCCCTGATCGCGCGGCCCCGTGCGGTGACCGTGGAGTTTCTTAACGAGGCAGGCGAGATTGAAGAGCGCGATTTTGTCGGGCTTTGGGCGACCAGCGTGCAGCATCAGATCGACCATCTGGCGGGGCGGATGTATTTCGATCGGCTGAGCAAGGTCAAACGTGACATGCTTTTGCGCAAGGCGCGGAAGCAGGGCTAGCCACGCCGCGTGCAGCTGGGGCGGACCAAGAAAATTCGGCGAATTTTCTTGGTGTTTGAGTACTTTTTGAACGATGAAAGGGGCGGGAATGCGTGTGATCTTCATGGGAACGCCCGAGTTTTCGGTGCCGGTGCTAGAGGCATTGGTGGCGGCGGGGCATGAGGTTGTCGCGGTTTATTGCCAGCCGCCCCGCCCTGCCGGTCGCGGCAAGAAAGAGCGCCCCTCGCCGGTGCAGGCGCGCGCGGAGGCGCTTGGGCTTGAGGTGCGCCATCCTGTGAGCCTCAAGAGCGAGGCAGAGGCGTTTGCGGCGCTCAATGCCGATGTGGCGGTGGTTGTGGCCTATGGTCTTATCTTGCCGCAAGCGATTTTGGCTGCGCCCGCGCGCGGATGTCTCAACATTCACGCCAGCCTTTTGCCACGCTGGCGCGGGGCGGCGCCCATTCATCGCGCGATCATGGCTGGTGATGCGCAGACCGGTGTCTGCATCATGCAGATGGAGGCCGGGCTTGATACCGGGCCGGTGCTGCTGTGCGAGGCGACAGGGATCGGCACGCAGGAGACCACCGGCGCATTGCACGATCGTCTTTCCGCCATGAGCGCGCGGCTGATTGTCGAGGCGCTAAAGCGGCTTGATGCGCTGGTGCCCGAGCCGCAACCCGAGACGGGCGTTACCTATGCCGCCAAGATCGACAAGGCCGAGGCGCAGGTCGATTGGAGCCGCCCCGCGCCGGAGGTTGACCGGCTTATCCGGGGGCTTTCGCCCTTTCCCGGCGCCTGGATCGAGGTGAACGGCGTGCGGGTGAAACTGCTCGGCTCGGTGCTGGCGACGGGACAGGGCGCGCCCGGTGAAGTGCTGGATAGCGAGCTTACGGTGGCCTGTGGCACGGGTGCAGTGCGGCTTTTGCGCTTGCAACGGGCGGGCAAGGGCGCGCAGGATAGGGGCGAGTTTTTGCGTGGAATGGCCCTGCCTGTCGGCACGGTGCTGGGCTAGGGGGCATAGATGTTTCTGCAACTTTTCGGCACGGTGGTGATCGCGGGCATCGTTGGCTATGTGTCCGAGAAAAGCGGCTTTACGCGCAATGGGTATTTGCCGTCGATCATCATTTGCGTCGGCGGGGCGTTCTTGTTCTATTTCATGCGGATCATGTTCGGGTTCCGTTTTGGCGCGCCGGGGGTTGATGCGATCATTTCCTCGATCGGCGCGCTGATCATCGTGCCGACGCATTGGCGTGGCAGAAAGTAGGGCGACATGGGGGTTATCTATCTCATTATCATCGGGGCCGCGGCGGGGTTTCTGGCGACAAGGATGATGAAGGTCGAGGCCGGCATCGTGCCGACCGTTCTGATTGGGATCGCGGGCGCGCTTATCGGCGGGCTTGTGATCCGGGTGCTGCTGACGGTGACAGGCTTGCTGGGCGGTTTGATCGGGGCGGTGCTTGGCGCGATGTTGCTGATCTGGCTTTATCAGACCTATCTGGGGCGGAAGTAGGGGCTCATCTGAGGGTTTTGGGGCTCTGGCTGGGCGGTGTGACTGAGCCCGGATTGGCCCATTGGATTGCCTGGTTTTTTGCATCGGTGTAAGAGTGAAAACTCTTCGCCCAATGCGTGGTCCTGCGAGGTTCAGAATGAAGGTTGATGGCGCTTGTCTTTGTGGGCAGGTCACATACGAGGCGGAAATCGACCCCGATAGAGTGGCACTCTGTCATTGTGCCGACTGCCAGGTTAATTCGGGCTCTGCCTATGGGGTGGTCGCGAGCGTAACTGACGGGCAGTTTCGACTTATGACCGGGACGCTCAAAGAATACGAGAAAATGGCAGAGAGCGGGCGTATACGTCACCTGAGCTTCTGCCCGGACTGCGGTACCAGAATCCATGCCCGCACAAAAGGCGACCCCACAGCATTTTTTGGTTTGCGTGTGGGCACGATACGACAACGGGCCCAATTGAAGCCAAAAGTTCAGGTCTGGTGCGGATCGGCCCTTCCGTGGGTTTTCGACTTGTCAGTGATCTTGCGACATGACGCTCAAGATTGACAAGTTAATGGCCCTGAGAACCGCGAGCAGATGTCGACGGCAGCTTCACACGCGCGGCGGACGGCTGCGATAGACGGGCAGGCGCCAGCCAAAGGTAAGAGAGCCTGCACGCAGGGCCCATGTGACAAGGGCGCAGCCGCCAAGGATAACGAGCACCTCGCCGCTAAACTGGCTTAGCGTGACGGCGGTAAGGGCCCCCCCGAAGGCGGCGCTCACGTAAAGCTCGCCTTGCTTGAGCACGAGCGGCACCTCGTTGCAGACCACATCGCGCAACAGCCCGCCCATACAGCCGGTGACCACGCCCATGATCACCACGATCGCGCCGGGTTGCAGCATGCTCATCGCGGCCGCCACCCCGGCGGGCACGGCGACCGCAAGCGCAAAGCTGTCGAGCCAGAGCAGCAGACGATAGCGGCTTTCGACCAGATGGGCGGTGAAAAACACCACAAGCGCCGCGCCGCAGGCGATCAGGATATAGTTGGGATTGCCAAGCCAGAACACCGGGTTGCGATCCAGCAGCACATCGCGCAGCGTGCCGCCACCCACTGCCGTCAGACAGGCGATAAAGGCAAAGCCGACGATATCGAGTTGCTGGCGGCTGGCCATCAAGGCCCCGGTCAGCGCAAAGATCAGCACCGAGGCATAATCGAGCAGGATCATCGGGCTCATGCGCGGGGTTTGCCGGGTTTGAACGGCTCCATTCCGGCGCGGGCCAATTCATCGGCGCGCTCGTTCTCGGGGTGCCCGGCGTGGCCTTTGACCCATTCCCAGGTGACGTCGTGGCGGGCCTGGGCCTCGTCCAGGCGCTGCCAGAGTTCGACATTCTTGACCGGTTTGCGGGCGGCGGTTTTCCAGCCGTTGCGCTTCCAGCCATGGATCCAGCCGGTGACACCGTTTTTGACATAGGCGCTATCGGTTATGATGGTGATCTGGCTCGGCTTGGCGAGCGTTTCAAGCGCGTGGATCGCGGCCAAAAGTTCCATCCGGTTGTTGGTGGTCAGGGCCTCGCCGCCGGACAATTCGCGTTCCTTGACGATCTTGTCGCCCTCGGTCGCGCGCAACAATGCGCCCCAGCCGCCGGGGCCGGGATTGCCCGAACAGGCGCCGTCGGTATAGGCATAAAGCTTAGCCATGGGCGGAAATCGCAATCCAATCGGCCATTTCCCCGCTCAGCCCGGTGTCGCGACCGGTGGCAGAGGAAAACGGGGTGAAACCGGCGGCGATCAGGAGCGTCTCAAGCTCGACGGCGGTGTAATAAGTGTAAAGGCGACCGAGGCTGTCACGACTCGCACCGGTGCCGGATTTGAGCGCGATGTGCAAGATCCCACCGGGTTTGAGGGCCACATGAAGTGCGTTGAGGTGGCGCGGCATGTCGGCGCGCGCGGCGTGCAAAAGCGAGAAGTTGGCCCAGATGCCGTCATAGATATCCTCGCCTGCGATCTCGTCGAATGTGGCGAGGCGGGCGGTCACGCCCGAAAAGCCGCCCGTAAGCGCCACCATTTCACGTGAGGCGTCGGTTGCGGTCACCGATAGGCCGGCGCGCGCCATGTGCGCCGCGATGATGCCGGGGCCACATCCGAGATCAAGCACCTGCGCGCCGCGCGGCAGGGCGCCGATGAAACCCGCAAGCAATGGGTCCGACGCCGCGTCGGCGGTAACTGTGGCATATTGATCCGCCATCGCATCATAAACGCGCAGGGTTTCGCTGTCGGGGGTCACGCAAATACTCCGATCGCAAGGCAGGTCACCACCACGGTGGTGAGCAGAAGGCGCAGGCGCATCCACCATGGCGGGGTGGCACCGTGATGCCAAAAAAGCCAGTCGAGACCAAGCAATCCGACAAATCCGGTGATCAGGGAGATGCCCGCGCTGGTCGGCCCGCCGCCGGTCATGAAGAACGCCCAAAGCGCCGGTAGCACCGAGAGGACATAACCGCTGGTGGCGCGCGCGCCGCTGAGTTGCGCGGCAAAGCCCCAAAGGACACCGGACATGAACGACAGGATCACCGCGCCGTAAAACAGCATGACGTAGGGCCCGGCAAAGCGCGGGCCGATGGTCTGGGCCGTCCATAACCCGAGATCGGGCAAGACCACGGTCACCGCCCCCCAGAGAAAGGGCAAAAGGCCGGCAAGGCCAAGGAGAAGCGGGGCGCGGGGGATCGTTTGCATGGGCGGCACCATAGTTTGTGATCCGTACTTGGCAAGAGCGCGAGGCGCGCGAAAGCCTACTTTGTCATCCGTCCGCCGGGCAGTTGGTGCGGATCGGTAAAGGCCAGCACGTTGGTGCCTTCGGCGCGCAGGCCAAGCCGGGCGCAGACCGCCTCGGAGGCGGCATTTCCCGGTGTGACGCCGGTAAAGACTTCGGTGAAACCATAGCGCTCCTGCATCTCGATCACGGCCATGGCGCCAAGGATCAGGGCAAGGCGCTGGCCGCGCCGCTCGGGCAGGGTGGCAAGCATGCCCCACCAACATTGCCGTTGTCCCTTGGGGTGGTCCGGGTGCCAATAGCTGGCCGCCCCGGCACAGGCGACGCCCTTGCCGGTCTGATCAAGGGCCACAAGGCCAATGCCGGGTTTACGGACACCGCGCAGGACGGCGCCGGACGGCGGGAGAACGCCGCAGGCCAGCGAGACATCTGCGAGTTGCGCCATGGCCTCGGCGGGGGCGTCCCTGTCGACCCGGATAACCGTCAGGTCCTGCGGCAATGGATGGAGATCAAGCAGGGTCCGGGCGGTTTGGGTGGCCTCCTGCGTTCCAAGCCAGCGGGCGTAATGCGTTATCGTGAGGTTGCGGCGCTGGGCCTCGGCTTGCCAGTGGCTGATATCGCCATCCTCGACGGCACCGAGCGCGCTATTGCCTTGCAGGGCAATCAGCGCCGCCAACCGGTCCATCGCCTGCGCATCGGCGTCGGCCAATCCGACGCTGCGGCCATAATAGGTCATCCGCGGATCGGTATCGGTGAGATCGAAAAGCGCGCGACCGCGCCGCAGAACGGAGATCTGGGCCTCGGTGCCGAAATAGTCTTGCTGGGTTGTGGCCATGGTGCGGTTTTCCCCTTTGGTACAGGGAGTGTCGCATGGCCCGGCGAAACCTCAAAGCGGGGATTGACGCCCGCGCGCGACCTTAGGCCGGGGTGCGCAGCACGCGGGGCACTTTGAATTCGACGTTCTCGGTGGCGGTTTCCACCTCTTCGATTGTCACATCATAGCGCGCCTCAAGCGCCGTGATCACCTCGTTCACAAGCACCTCGGGGGCCGAGGCGCCGGCGGTGATGCCGATGCTCTTGATGCCCTCGATCGCGCGCCAGTCGATGTCTGTCGCACGTTGCACAAGCTGGGCATAGCCACAGCCCGCACGCGCGCCCACCTCGACCAAACGGCGCGAGTTGGACGAGTTCGGCGCGCCGACGACAAGCATCGCCTCGGCCTTTTGCGCCATCGCCTTGACCGCCTCCTGGCGGTTGGTGGTGGCGTAACAGATGTCTTCCTTGTGCGGGCCCTTGATGGCGGGGAATTGTGCCTGAAGGGCGGCGACGATATCGGCGGTGTCATCGACCGAGAGAGTGGTCTGGGTCACGAAGGCAAGCTTTTGCGCATCACGCACCACAAGACCGGGCACATCGGCGGGGGTTTCCACAAGCAGAACCTCGCCCTCGGGCAGCTGACCCATGGTGCCGACGGTTTCGGGGTGGCCCGCGTGGCCGATCATGATGATCTGCAATCCGGCCTCGGCGTGGCGTTCGGCCTCGATATGGACCTTGCTGACAAGCGGGCAGGTGGCATCGACGTATAGCATCTGGCGCGCGCTCGCCTCTGCGGGCACGGATTTAGGCACGCCATGGGCGGAAAAGATCACGGGGCGGTCATCGGGGCAATCGTCAAGTTCCTCGACAAACACCGCCCCCTTGGCGCGCAGATCATCGACCACGTATTTGTTGTGCACGATCTCGTGGCGCACATAGACCGGCGCGCCCCATTTCCCGAGCGCCATTTCGACGATCTTGATGGCGCGGTCCACGCCGGCGCAAAACCCGCGCGGGGCCGCGAGGTAAAGAGTAAGGGGTGGTTTTGTCATGCGCGCCTCCTGTCAGGGCTAGAGGTAAGGCCTGCGATGCGCGCCGTCCAGTCTTGACGGTCGTCTCAGGCCGTTGTTTGCGCCGTCAGCCAGGCCAGCACGATATAACGCCCGGTCTTGGCGATGGTGACCAGCACAAGGAAAAGCCAGGGCGGGGTGCGCATCACGCCCGCGATCACCGTAAAGGCGTCGCCAAGTGGTGCCCAGCTTAGCAGCAGCGTCCAGACTCCCCACTTGGAATACCAGCCCTCGGCGCGCGCCATTTGCCCGGCATTGAACGGAAACCAGCGGCGGTCGCGAAACTTCTCGATCCAGACGCCGAGCACATAGTTGACCACCGCCCCGAGGGTGTTGCCGATGCTGGCAAAGATGATCAGCCACATAAGCGGCGCCGCGCCGCCCAGTTGCAGGCCGACAAAGACGATCTCTGATTGAAACGGGAAAATCGTGGCGGCCCCGAAGGCCGCCAGAAACAATCCGCCCAATTGCGCGAAAACGCCCAGATCCGCGCCAATCATTGGCGACGGGTCCGGGCGTTGACTTTGGTGCGGCGCAGGGTCGGATCACTCGTGATCTGCGTAGGCCTCTTCACGCTCTGGGCTGACCTCGCGCGGAGGGCGGCCGATCACGTCCTTGAGGTCCTGCAACTCGATAAAGTTGTCGGCCTGACGGCGCAGCTCGTCCGAGATCATCGGCGGCTGGCTTCGGATGGTCGAAACCACCGAGACACGCACGCCCTGACGTTGCAGGCTTTCCACCAGAGGGCGGAAATCGCCGTCGCCCGAGAACAGAACGATATGATCGACATGCGGCGCAAGTTCCATTGCATCCACAGTCAACTCGATATCCATGTTGCCCTTGACCTTGCGACGGCCCTGGCTGTCGGTGTATTCTTTTGCCGGTTTGGTGACCATCGAATACCCGTTGTAATGCAGCCAATCGACCAGAGGCCGGATTGGCGAATACTCGTCATTTTCAAGCAGGGCGGTGTAATAGAATGCACGCAGCAACTTGCCGCGACGCATGAACTCGGTACGCAATAGCTTGTAGTCGATATCAAACCCAAGCGCCTTGCCGGCGGCATAGAGGTTTGATCCATCGATGAACAAAGCCAGTCGTTCATCCTTATAAAACATTTCAAATGTCCTTCCGAAGTATAGTGTCTTGCCCGGGGTGTTCGTGTGTGAGTGGTGAGGCAGGACAGACGTAGATAAATAAATTAGAGGTCTTGTACGCGACACACAAGAGCATCATGCATCCCAAAAGGATAGGACGTTCATGACATTCAATCAACAATGCTTGATCGCTATGGGTGGAAATATGCCGTCCGGCCTTGGCGGGCCTGCTGAAACGCTGCGCGCGGCGATGGACATGCTGCGTCACGAGGGCGCAGATCTCGTCGCGTCAAGCGGGCTTTACAGCACGCCCTGTTTTCCGGCCGGGGCGGGGCCGGATTACGTCAATGGCGCGGCGGTGCTTCGCTTTGACGGGGGCGCGCAAGAGATTTTGGCACTTTTGCACCGGGTCGAGGCGGCCTTTGGGCGGGAAAGGGTGCGCCGCTGGGGGCAACGCACGCTTGATCTTGACCTGATTGCACTCGGCGCTCAGGTCTTGCCCGATGTTGCCGGTTTTGAGGCCTGGCGTGATCTGGCGCCTGATGCGCAGACCTTGCGCGCGCCCGATCAGCTTATCCTGCCGCACCCCAGAATGCAGGACCGCGCCTTTGTGCTGGTGCCTCTGGCAGAGGTGGCGCCGGGCTGGGTGCATCCGGTGCTGGGCAAATCCGTGCAGGAGATGCTTGAGGCCCTGCCGCAGGCCGATAGAAATGCCGTTGTCGCGCTCTGATTCTCTGCTTGTAAATCCTGTATTGACAGCCTAAATACAGGGCTTCTTGCAAACCTGCCCCTAATATCCGGAGGTCAAATGGCCCGCGTTACCACAGAAGATTGCGTTGATAAGGTCCCGAACCGGTTTGATCTGGTGATGCTTGCCGCGCATCGCGCGCGTGAAATTGCCGCTGGCGCATCGCTGACCGTGGATCGTGACAACGACAAGAACCCGGTCGTGGCCCTGCGTGAGATCGCCGAAGAAACCCAGTCGGCGGATGATCTGCGCGAGCGTCTGATCGAATCGAATCAGAGCCAGATCGAAGTTGACGAGCCCGAAGAAGATTCGATGGCTCTGTTGATGGGTGGCGAGGCAGACAAGCCCGAGGCCGATGACATGTCCGAAGAAAAGCTTCTGCGGGCACTTATGGAAGCACAGGGTCAGGGCTAGGTCTTAGCCCCACCCAAAGCCAGGGGCGCAGATCAGATGATCGCCGTTGACGACCTGATCACGCTTGTTCGGCACTATAATCCAAAAACCAACGAAGCGTTGATTCGCACGGCCTATGATTATGGCCGTGCGATGCACGAAGGCCAGTTTCGCCATTCCGGCGAGCCGTATTTCACGCATCCCGTTGCCGTTGCCGCCATTCTGACCGAACAGCGGCTGGATGATGCCACGATCATCACCGCGCTTTTGCATGACACGATCGAGGATACCAAAGCCTCGTATCAGACCGTCGAAGAGCTGTTCGGGCGCGAGGTCGCCGATCTTGTGGATGGGGTCACCAAGCTGACCAATCTGCAACTCAGCAGCTCCGAGACCAAACAGGCGGAAAACTTTCGCAAGCTGTTCATGGCGATGTCCAAGGATCTGCGGGTTATTCTGGTCAAGCTGGCGGACCGGTTGCACAACATGCGCACGATCAAGGCGATGCGCCCCGACAAGCAGGCCCAAAAGGCGCGCGAGACCATGGACATCTTTGCGCCGCTGGCCGGTCGCATGGGCATGCAGTGGATGCGCGAAGAGCTTGAGGATCTGGCGTTTCGCGTGCTCAATCCAGAGGCCCGCGCCAGCATCATCCGCCGCTTTATCACCCTGCAAAAAGAAACTGGCGATGTGATCGAGCGGATCACAAATGACATGTGTCACGAGCTTGACAAGGCCGGGATCACCGCCGAGGTGTTCGGCCGCGCGAAAAAGCCCTATTCGATCTGGCGCAAGATGCAGGAAAAGGAGATGGGCTTTTCCCGCCTCTCTGACATCTACGGGTTTCGCGTCGTGACCCAGAGCGAGAATGACTGCTACGCGGCACTCGGAGCGATCCACCAACGCTGGCGCGCGGTGCCGGGGCGGTTCAAGGATTACATCAGCCAGCCGAAATCGAACGGCTATCGCTCGATCCACACCACCGTGTCGGGCCGCGATGGCAAGCGCGTCGAGGTTCAGATCAGAACCCGCCAGATGCATGACGTCGCCGAAACCGGGGTTGCGGCGCATTGGTCGTATCGTGACGGGGTGCGCAGCGAAAACCCTTTTGCGGTCGATCCCGCGCGCTGGATTTCGTCGGTCACCGAACAGTTTGACGCCGAAGAAGACCACACCGAATTCATGGAAGCGGTCAAGCTCGAGATGTACGCTGACCAGGTGTTCTGTTTCACGCCCAAGGGCGATGTGATCAAGCTTCCGCGCGGCGCGACGCCGATTGATTTCGCCTACGCCATTCACACCCGGATCGGGCATGTGTGCGTCGGCGCCAAGATTGACGGCATGCGGGTGCCGCTCTGGACCCGGATCAAGAACGGACAATCGGTCGAGGTGATCACCGCCGAGGGCCAGACGCCGCAGGCGACATGGCTTGATATTGCCACCACCGGCAAGGCCCGCGCCGCCATTCGCCGTGCCCTGCGCGAGCTTGATCGCGACCGCTTTATCAAGCTGGGGCGTGAATTGGCGCGCTCGGCGTTCGAGCATGTTGGCAAAAAGGCTACCGACAAGGCGCTTGAGGCGGCGGCGCGTACGCTGCGGCTCAAGAACGCAGAGGAAGTGCGCGCGCGCCTTGGCAGTGCCGAGTTGACTGCGCATCAGGTTCTGAACGCGGTTTACCCCGATCTGGTGCCCGATGCGGGCAACGAGGTAGCGCGTGATCTTGCGGTGATCGGCCTTGAGGCGGATCAGAGCTTTGAGCGCGCGCGCTGTTGCCAGCCGCTGCCGGGCGAGCGCATCGTCGGCATCACCTATCGCGGGCGTGGGGTGGTCATTCACGCGATTGATTGCGAAGCCCTGTCGGCCTATGACGATCAGCCGCAGCGCTGGCTTGACTTGCATTGGCACAACGGAACACACCCTGCGGCTTATGCGGTGACGCTTGATGTCACGATTGGCAATGACGCGGGCGTGATGGGGCGGATTTGCACCTTGATCGGAGAGCAGAAGGCCAATATCTCGGACTTGACCTTTGTAGACCGGAAACCAGATTTTTACAGATTGCTTATAGATGTTGAATTGCGCGACGCCGAACACCTGCATGGTGTGTTGTCCGCGCTTGATGCCGAAACCGACGTTGCCGCTGTTGAACGCTATCGTGATCCGTCCCGGTCCGGGGCTATGCAGAGCCATGAACCCTAGGAGCCCGACTGTTGGTTTTCAAACGCCGAGACAAACGCCCCTTCTGGAAAGTCATCTCTGACTTTCTGTGGCCCCGTGGTGGCTGGGCGCGGGCGTTTACCTATATCAAGCACCGTCTGCATCGCCTGCCGGATCCGCCGCATCGGATTGCGCGGGGGATTTTTGCCGGTGTTTTCACCACCTTCACCCCATTTTACGGGCTGCATTTCGTGGTGGCGGCGTTTCTGGCATGGGTGCTGCGCGGCAGTATCCCGGCGGCGCTTTTGGGCACGTTCTTTGGCAATCCGCTCACCTATGTGCCGATTGGCGTGGTCTCGTTGCAGACCGGGCATTTTCTCTTGGGGGGCACCGGCCCGGGCGAGGACGAAGTGCGCCGCTCGCTGGGCGGTAAATTCATTGATGCGGGTGACGATCTGCGCAACAATTTTATTGCAATGTTTTCCGAGCGCGAGGCCGACTGGCACAGCCTGCATGTGTTTTATGATGAGGTGTTTTTCCCCTACATGATCGGCGGGATCATTCCGGGCATCATCACGGCGCTGATTTGCTATTACCTCAGCCTGCCGGTCATTCAGGCCTATCAGAACCGCCGCAAGGGCGCGCTCAAGGCAAAATGGGCGGCGCTGAAGGAAAAGAAGGCGCTCAAGGCTGACGCCAAGCCAAAACAGGACTAGGTTCGTCTCGAGTCGCGTTACAACAAAGGAAAAGCCGATGTCGTTTGAGGGCAAACTGCGCCTTGGCGTGAATATCGACCATGTTGCCACGGTGCGAAATGCCCGCGGCGGGGCCTATCCCGATCCGCTGCGCGCGGCCAAGGTGGCCGAAGCGGCCGGCGCTGATGGCATCACTGCGCATCTGCGCGAGGATCGCCGCCATATTTCGGATGCCGATATCGACGGGCTGATGGCGGGCCTCGGCGTGCCGCTCAACTTTGAGATGGCGGCCACCGCCGAGATGCAGGCGATTGCCCTGCGCCACAAGCCGCATGCGGTCTGCATCGTGCCCGAAAAGCGCGAAGAGCGCACCACCGAGGGCGGTCTTGAAGTGGCGCGCGAGGAAAACCGCCTTGCCCATTTCATCGCTCCGCTGATCGAGGCCGGCAGCCGGGTGTCGATCTTCATCGCCGCCGACAGCCGTCAGATCGAGGCCGCCGCGCGCATCGGCGCGCAGGTGATCGAGCTGCATACGGGGGCGTATTGCGATGCCCATGCCGAGGGCCGCTTCAAAGAGCGCGATACCGAGCTTGACGCGCTGCGCGAGATGTCAGCCTATGCCCATTCGCTAGGCCTTGAGGTGCATGCCGGGCACGGTCTCAACTATGAAACGGTCAAGCCGATCGCGGCCTTTCCCGAGGTGGCCGAGCTTAATATCGGGCATTTCATCATTGGCGAGGCAATCTTTCGCGGCCTCGGCCCGGCGATCGGCGAAATGCGCCGGTTGATGGACGAAGCGCGCGATGGTTGACGGGATCGGCTTTTTCTCTGCCGCTCTCGCCTTAGCCGTGATTGCGGCGTCGCGATGATCCTTGGCATCGGCACCGATCTTGCCAATATCGAGCGGATTGCGCGCACGCTTGAGCGTTTTGGCGACCGGTTTCGCAACCGCGTTTTTACAGACGTCGAACAGGCCAAGGCCGAGCGGCGCCGCGATGTTGTCGGCACCTATGCCAAACGCTGGGCCGCGAAAGAGGCCTGCTCCAAGGCGCTTGGCACCGGGTTGCGGATGGGCATCGCTTGGCGCGATATGGCCGTCAGCAACCTCGAAACCGGCCAGCCCGTGATGGAGGTCACCGGTTGGGCCGCCGAACGTCTGGCCGAGATGACACCGCCGGATCATACCGCGATCATTCATGTGACATTGACCGATGATCACCCCTGGGCACAGGCCTTTGTGGTGATCGAGGCCCGCCCGATTGCCCACCCCCCCGGCTTGACACCCCGCCGCGCGCGCCGCATGTAGCCGGGGACCACTTTTTGCAGCTAATTCCGGAGACGCCCTATGGCATCTGAGGCCAAAGAAGGAAATTCGATCGTCGAGACGATCAAGACGGTGTTCTGGGCGCTTGTGATCGCGGGGCTGTTTCGCACCCTGCTGTTTCAACCGTTCTGGATCCCGTCCGGCTCGATGAAAGACACGCTTCTGATCGGCGATTTCCTCTTCGTCAACAAGATGGCCTATGGCTATTCCTATGCGTCCTGCCCGTCGATCCGCTTTGCCGGGCTTGATATTGATGCCAAGGATATCTGTGGCTTTCTGGATGGCGACAACACCCGCATTTTCGGCTCCGAGCCTGAGCGCGGGGATATCATCGTGTTCCGCCAGCCCACCGATGGCACCGATTTCATCAAGCGGGTGATCGGCCTGCCGGGCGATCGCATCCAGATGAAGGATGGTGTGCTGCACATCAATGATGTCGCCGTCAAGCTTGAGCCCGCGCCGGATTTCGTCGAGGAATTCAGCCGCCAGGGCCCGATGGGCATTCGCCCGCGCTGTGAAAATGGCGTTGTCGGTGAGGGCGGCGCTTGCATCAAGTCGCGCCAGATCGAGACCCTGCCGAATGGCCGGTCGCACAGCATTATAAATATCGGTGATCAGCGCGCCGATCACACCGGCGTCTTTACCGTGCCCGAGGGGCATTACTTTTTCATGGGCGACAATCGCGACAACTCGACCGACTCGCGGTTTCCGGCGGCGGTGGGCGGGGTTGGCTATGTGCCCTTCGAGAACCTGATCGGCCGCGCCAACCGGGTGATCTTTTCCTCGGCGGGCTCGTCGATGCTGGCCTTCTGGACATGGCGCAGCGACCGCTTTTTCACGAGGCTCGATTGAAGCTTTCAAGCGACATGAAAGCGCTAGAGGCGCGACTGGGCTATCAGTTTTCCAAGCCCGCACTTCTGGTGCGGGCTTTGACGCATTCCTCGATGTCATCACCGACGCGCGACGACAACCAACGGCTTGAATTTCTCGGAGACCGGGTCTTGGGGCTGGTGATGGCCGAGGCACTTTTGGCGCATGATCCTGGGGCGACTGAGGGCCAGCTTGCGCCGCGCTTCAACGCTCTGGTGCGCAAAGAGGCCTGCGCCGATGTGGCGCGCGAGGTCGATCTTGGGGTGGTCTTGAAATTGGGTCGCTCCGAGATGATGTCGGGCGGGCGGCGCAAAGAGGCGCTGCTTGGCGACGCGATGGAGGCGGTGATTGCCGCCGTTTACCTCGATGCGGGCTTTGAGGGCGCGCGCGATCTGGTGCTGCGGCTCTGGGGCGCGCGGGTTGGCGCGGTCAAGGAAGATGCGCGTGATGCCAAGACGTCGCTTCAGGAATGGGCGCAGGCACGTGGCCTCCCACCGCCCGAATATATCGAAACGGACCGCTCGGGTCCCGATCACGCCCCGCAATTCACGATCAAAGCCACGCTTAAAACCGGCGAAACCGCCGATGCGACCGCCGGATCAAAGCGCCACGCCGAACAGGCGGCGGCCCGCGCCCTTTTGGACAGATTGGATAAAAACACATGACCCGCGCCGGATTCATCGCCTTGATTGGCGAACCCAATGCAGGCAAATCCACGCTCTTGAACCGCATGGTCGGGGCCAAGGTCAGCATCGTCACCCACAAGGTGCAAACCACGCGGGCGCGCATTCGCGGCGTGGCGATGGAGGGCGAAAGCCAGCTGGTCTTTGTCGACACGCCAGGCCTGTTCAAACCCCGCCGCCGCCTTGATCGCGCGATGGTCGCGGCGGCCTGGGGCGGGGCGGCGGATGCCGATGTGGTAGTTCTTTTGGTCGAGGCGCATCGCGGCGTCACAGAAGGCGTCGAGCGCATTCTTGAGGGCCTCGGCGATATTGCCAAGGGCCGCAAGGTGGCGCTTGCCATCAACAAGATCGACCGGGTGCATTCGCCGGTTCTTCTGGCGCTGACCCAAAAGATGAACGCCCGCTTTCCCTTCGTCGAGACCTTCATGATCTCGGCTGAAAAAGGCCACGGCGTCGATCATCTGCGCGCCTGGCTGGCCGAACAAATGCCCGAAGGCCCCTGGCTTTATCCCGAAGATCAGATCGCCGATTTGCCGATGCGGATGATCGCCTCCGAGATCACCCGCGAAAAGCTGACGCTGCGCCTGCATCAGGAACTGCCCTACCAACTCACGGTCGAGACCGAGAACTGGGAAGAGCGCAAGGACGGCTCCGCCAAGATTGATCAGGTCGTCTATGTCATGCGCGATGGCCATAAGGGCATCATCCTCGGCAATCGTGGCGAGACGATCAAATCCGTCTCCAAGGCGGCCCGCGAAGAGCTTGAGGAATTCCTCGACCGGCGCATTCACCTGTTCCTTCAGGTCAAGGTGCGCCCCAACTGGCTTGAGGAATCCGAGCGCTATTCAGAAATGGGGCTTAATTTCAAGGACGGCAACTAGGGTCATGCTCTTGGGCTTCTTCTTGGCAAAAATACTCCCGCCGGAGGTGCCCGCGCGCGCGACAGGCACCCCCGCCTGATGGCGCGCCTGACCGCCTCGTTCTGGGTGCAGGCCTATCTTGCGCGGCTTCGGCTTGCGGATATTCCCGCCTTTGTCGTGGCCCATGGCGATGACACCGGCGGCGCGGTTCTGGTCAAACTCAACACGCTCGACGGTCAGGCGCACGCCTATCAGCGGTCGTTTGATTTGATGACTGGCGCGCGGGCCTGGGTGGTTCTGGCCGAGGGGGCCGAGGCCGAGGTTGACGCGGCTATCACCCGCCAGCGCGGGTTTGACCCGGATGTCTGGGTGATCGAGGTCGAAGATCGCGCCGGGCGCCACCTGCTTGATGAGCCGGGTCTGTCCGACTGAAACGCCAAGGGGCTTGGCAGGGCGCGCCGTCTGGTGTGCAATGGCGCGGACAGGGTTAGGGAACAACTGATGGACTGGCGCGATCAGGGGATATTGCTGGCAAGCCGCAGGCACGGCGAAAATGCCGCGATCATCGAGGTTCTGACGCCCGAGCGCGGGCGTCATGCCGGTGTGGTGCGCGGTGGCGCATCGCGCAAGCTTTCCCCGATCCTGCAACCTGGCGCTCAGCTTGATCTTGAATGGCGCGCGCGGCTTGAGGATCACATCGGCACCTTTCGGGTCGAGCCGATGCGCTCACGCGCTGGCACGGCCATGGGCGACAGGCTGGCGCTGGCGGGGCTGAACGCGGTGACGTCGCTCTTGCTCTTTTGCCTGCCTGAACGCGAAGCCTGCCTGTCGCTTTACCGGCGCACCGAGACATTGCTTGACCTGCTGGATCAGCCGGAAATTTGGCCGCTGGCCTATCTCAACTGGGAATTGGCCTTGCTGGAAGAGATGGGCTTTGGCCTTGATCTGCGCGCCTGTGCGGTGATGGGGCCGGAGGCCAACGACCTGTCGTTCGTCTCGCCGCGCAGCGGGCGTGCCGTGTCGCGCGCGGGGGCGGGGGAATGGGCCGATCGGTTGTTGCCCCTGCCGCCCTGCATGCTCGGTCAGGGGCCCGCGCCCGATGCCGAGATCTTGCAGGGGTTCGATCTGACGGGGCATTTCCTGCGCAATCATCTCGCCCCCGAGCTTGGCAACAAGCCACTGCCCGATGCGCGTCAAAGGTTTATTGATCGGTTTGCGCAGCGCACTCATCGGCCCTGACAGGCTGCCTCGCGGGTGGGCGGCGTTTACCTTGCGGCGGAAAAGATCATCTCGCGCCCGGCGTCATTGCTCAGGATCAGGATATCCCCGACCACTTCCACCAATGTCATGTCCGCCAAGGCGCGAAAAAAGCGGGTTTCGGCGTCAAGTTCGCCACAGGCGCGTTTGGTGGCCACGATGGCGGTGGGGGCAAACCACGGATAGGGCGCGGTCTGTTGGCCCGAATAGCTATTGCAGGGCGCTTGCCCGGCGATCTGGCCTTCTTCGGGTAGGATCAGCGTGGCACGGGCGCCAAAAGGTCGCCCGTCGATACTTTGCAAGGTCCAGGTTGCGGCATCCCCACCATAGCCCGTTACGGTTTCGTCCTTGCAGGCGCCAAACAGCGAGAGCACCGAGAGGAGAACAGCAAGCCGCATCCGGGTTACCGGAGCGCCAGAACCAGATCGACCAGAGAGCCGATCGCGTCTGAATTTTGCGCCGCGTCACGGTCGTGCAAATCTTCCATGCCGATGGCACTGGCGTAAAGAATGCGCGCCATTTCCCCGTTGTCGATGCCACAGGCCGACAAAAGCCCGCGCAACTGTTGCAACCGAGCCTCGTCAACCTCGGCCACCACGCTGGCGCAATTGCTGTCGTCGCGCGCCCATGCGCGGATCGCGGGCTCGGCGCGCAAGGCGGGGGTGTCGCTGGTTGATGTCGCGGCAATCATCTGGGCCGTTGTGCGCAGGCGTGTGGCATTGGTCGCATCCGCCTCTGCGGAGGCCGCAAGTGCCTGGCGCGCCGCGCTTTCCCAAAGGCCTAAAAGGGCAAGATTATAGGCCGGAACGTCGGTGAAATGCCAATAGAACGATCCCTTGGTCGCTCCGACACGGCGTGCCAGAGGTTCGGCCCCAAGCGCCCCCGGCCCCTGTTCGCAAAGCGCAGAGAGACCGGCCACAAGCCAGTCGGTACGAGTCAGTCGAGGGCGGCGTTGTGTGTTCATCCCTCAGGCATACGCTTCATGCTGCAGTGCCGCAAGATGCCCTTCTGTCACGCTTCGTCGCAGCACGAATGGGGTAGAACCCGTTGAGTGGGCGGCATTTATGAGTATTTCTGGAACGGTGAAAGCAGGCGCTTTCTGTTTCTTCTTGCTCTAAATATCCTCGCCGAAGGCATAAAAACTCTTTTCCCAGGCTGCCATTCAGCGCCTCGCGATTCGTCTATCCGGACAGGGCGCGCTGCTCAATCAGGTGAAATCGGCCAAGGGCGTCCTCACCCATCAAGGACAGCGAGGTGATGAAAAACGGGCGTGGCACGAGCGGGTCTATTATCGGGGCGAGTGCCGTTTGCGTCGCAATCGCCTGCTTTCGGGGAAGTTTGCCAGTCAGGGTCATGTGAAAGCGAAACGCTTGCATCACGTGAGGGTAGCCCCATTGCAACAAAAGCGCGTCTTGTTCGGGGCTGAGCCCCCCGGCGCGGCGACGGGCAAGTTCGACCTCGGTGAGCGGCGCGCGAAAAGGTTCGAAGGCGCGTAGGGTGTTGGCGGCAAGGACGCGAAGAGCGGTGTCATCGCCCTCCGGCACAAGTGCCAAAAACCGGCCGAGGCGGGCGAGGGTCAGCCCGTCGAGCGATACCGGCGTTGCGGTGCGGCAGAAGCCTTCAAAGGCGGCGAGCAATGTGGCTTCGCTTGCGCCGTCGCACAGACGAAAGGGCGGCTTCATCGTCGCATGCAGGCCGTATTTGCGCGGGGTTTCGGTGATCTCGGCCAAGGGCATCGGTAGGCCCGGCACCTCTGGGTGATCGACGTTGCGGCCTGCCAAGCAATTCCAGCCAAGCCAGGCCGCGCCGAAATCGGCAAGCGGCCCGGGCTCTGGGGTGACGTAAACGGCGTATCTTTTGAAAACCATGCCTGGGCCTTTTGGTCGTGTCATGATCTGTCAGGATCGGGTCGCACCTTCATGACACAGGGCATGGTCCGCGCCAATGCCGGACGCGCCGCGAGGCTTTGACAAGGCCGGGGGGCGGGCGCATAACAGACGACAAAGACACCCGTCAGCCTCGGAGCCCCTTATGACACCACCGCTTTTTGACGTGCCCGCCGCGCCGCAAGTTCCTGTTCTGGGGCAGAGCGGCACCTTTCCTGTCCGCCGGATTTTCTGCGTCGGGCGCAATTATGCCGCCCATGCCGCCGAGATGGGCAATGAGGTTGATCGCGAGGCGCCGTTCTATTTCACCAAATCCGCGCATGCGATCTGTTACAGCGGGGCAAGCATCGCCTATCCGCTTGGCACGCAGGATTGTCATTACGAGATGGAGTTTGTCGTCGGGATCGGCGCGCCCGCCTTTCGGGCGACCAAGGCTAATGCGATGCAGGCGGTTTACGGCTATGCCTGCGGCATCGACCTGACGCGCCGCGATCTACAGACGCAGGCCAAGGACAAGCGTCGGCCATGGGATTTGGGCAAGGACTTTGAGGACTCGGCGATCATCGCGCCGCTGACCCCGGCAGCAGAGTTTGGCGAGATCGCCGATCAAGCGATCCGCCTCACGCTCGACGGCGTCGTCGCGCAAGAGGCGCAGCTAAGCGATATGGTCTGGTCGGTGCCCGAAGTGATCGCGCATCTGTCGCAATTCTATCACCTGATGCCGGGCGACCTTATTTATACCGGCACCCCGGCGGGTGTCGGGCCGGTCAAACCCGGCAGCGATCTGCACGGTCAGATCGAAGGGCTGAGCGACCTTTTTCTGAACATCGGCGCACCCGAGTAGGCGCGCGGCATGTCAGATGGAAAGCAACCTGAGCCGGGCGGCTGGCTTGCGCATGTGCCGGTCACGCTTTTCACCGTCGTGATGGGGCTTTGCGGCTTTACGCTCGCGCTTCGGGCGGGCGAGGCGGCGCTTGGGCTAGGGCATTTCGCATCCGGCGCGGCGCATGTTCTGAGCATGCTGGTGTTTGCGGCGGTGTCGGTTTTGTATATCGCCAAGGGCCTGCGCCATCCGGGCGCGGTGGTGGGCGAATGGCAGCACCCGGTCAAGCTTGCGTTCTTTCCCGCGATCTCGATCGCGCTTGTGCTGATGTCGGTGGTGATGCTCGATCCGGCGCCGGGATTGGCGCGGGCCATGTGGCTTGTGGCGGTGCCGATGCAGCTTGTTCTGACGATCTCGGTGGTCAGCGGCTGGATCAGTGCGCGGTCGTTTCAGCATGGCCATCTGACGCCGGCCTGGTTCATTCCGGCGGTGGGCAATGTGATCGTGGCGATTGCCGGTGTGCCTTTGGGCTATCTTGAGATCAGTTGGTTTTTCACTTCGGTCGGGCTTGTTTTCTGGATCGTTTTCCTGGTTCTGGTGATGAACCGGCTTATTTTTCACGATCCCTTGCCGCAGCGGCTTCAGCCGACGCTGGTCATCCTGATCGCGCCGCCCTCGGTTGGGTTTCTGGCCTGGGTTGCGCTTGTGGGCGGGATTGATCCCTTTGCCCATGTGCTCTTGAACGTGGCTTACTTGTTCACGCTGATCGTGGCGGTGCAATTGCCAAGGCTGCTGAGGCTGTCGTTTTCGCTGGCGTTCTGGGCGCTCAGCTTTCCGATGGCGGGGGTGACGATCGCAAGCTTTACCTACGCAGAGGCCACCGGATCGGCGGGGCATCGCATCATCGGGCTTGGCCTGTTGGCGGTGCTTTGTGTGATCATACTGGGGTTGCTGTTCCGCACCGCAAAAGCGATGCGAAACAACGAGGTTTTCGTGCCTGATTAATCGAGCAGGCGGCGGGTGATGACCTGGGCCTGAATTTCCGCGGCCCCTTCGAAGATGTTGAGAATACGCGCGTCACAGAGGATACGGCTAATGGTGTATTCAAGGGCAAAGCCGTTGCCGCCGTGGATCTGAAGCCCGTTGTCGGCCGCCGCCCAGGCGACGCGCGCGCCAAGCAGTTTGGCCATGCCCGCCTCAAGATCACAGCGCCGGTCGTTGTCTTTTTCCCAGGCGCTGAAATAGGTCAGCTGGCGGGCGATCATGATCTCGACCGCCATCATCGCAAGCTTGCCCGAGACGCGCGGAAAGTCGATCAGGCTCTTGCCGAACTGCTTGCGGTCGATGGCGTATTTCATCGCCACATCAAGCGCCGACTGCGCCACGCCGATGGCGCGGGCGGCGGTTTGGATGCGGGCCGATTCAAAGGTTTCCATCAGCTGTTTAAAGCCTTTGCCCTCTTCGCCCCCCAAAAGGTTTTCACCCTTCACATGGAAGTTGTCAAAGCCAAGCTCGTATTCCTTCATGCCGCGATAGCCGAGCACCTCGATCTCGCCGCCACTCATGCCTGTCGTGGGGAAGGGGGCCTCGTCGGTACCGGGCGTTTTCTCGGCCAGGAACATCGACAAGCCGCGGTGATCGGTGGTGTCGGGCTTGGTGCGCGCCAAAAGGGTCATCACATGGGTGCGCGCGGCGTGGGTGATCCAGGTCTTGTTGCCGGTCACCTTCCAGTCGCCGTTCTCGTCCTTGACGGCGCGGGTGCGCAACGACCCAAGATCAGAGCCGGTATTGGGTTCGGTAAACACCGCCGTCGGCAGGATTTCGGCGCTGGCCAGTTTCGGCAACCACTGCGCCTTTTGCGCCTCGGTGCCGCCGCACAGGATCAGCTCTGCGGCGATCTCGGAGCGGGTGCCGAGGCTGCCGACGCCGATATAGCCACGGCTGAGTTCCTCGGAGACCACCACCATCGAGGCCTTGGACAGGCCAAAGCCGCCGAATTCTTCGGGGATGGTCAAGCCAAAGACACCCATTTCGGCGAGTTCCTCGATGATCTCCATCGGGATAAGCTCGTCCTTGAGGTGCCATTCGTGGGCGTGGGGTTCGACCTTGTCGACCGAGAAGCGGCGGAATTGCTCGCGGATCATTTCAAGTTCGTCATCAAGCCCGGTGCGCCCGACGGTGATCTCGGCAGAGCGTTCCTGCATCAGCTCGACAAGACGGGTGCGCGCGGCTTGACTGTTGCCTTCGGCGATCAGGGTGGCGACCGCAGGCGTGACAAGCGCGCCGATATCGGCGGCGTTTAGGCCCATGTCATGCGGGCGGATGATCTCGCCCTGATTCATCAGGATGCCGCCTTGAATCTGGCCAAGATATTCGCCAAAGCCGATCTGCAGCAAAAGCTGTTCGACCTCGCCAAAAGTGCCGGAATCGTTCAGCCGGGTCGCCCAATGCTGCATCTGCCGCAAAGATTCCGTATAGGTCGCGAGCCAGGCCAGACCATGGGCCGCGCTCTGGTTCGCCTCGATCGCGGCGCCAGACACGCGGCCATCAACGCTAACCATTTGGCGAATATTGGCTTTTGCCGCCTCGAAGAGGGTTTCAACCGGGGCAATCGACGCGCCTGTCAGGGCCAGAAGGTCGCCCAAAATGATTGGTTTCGCCATTGCAATATCCTGTCCGTCATGTGCCATTTAACGCGTCCTTTCGTGGTTGCGGCTTGTTTTATCTACTTCGCAGGTGCAGCGCAACTATTTTACGAAAAGGATGATGTTTTTGATTGAAAGTTGCGCATTGATTTTCTGCAGTGCCGCACTAACGGGCATGTTAAGAGGGGGTCATGGAAGCATTCTTTGATATCGGGCCGCTTTGGGTCTGGGCCTTTGCCTTTGGCGTGGTGATCTGTGCGGGCATGGTCAAGGGCGTGGTCGGCTTTGCCATGCCGACGGTGATGATGGCCGGGCTTAGCTCGGTCATGGCGCCTGATCTGGCGCTGGCGGCGCTGATCCTGCCGACGCTGGCCACCAATCTCTGGCAGGCCCTGCGCCAGGGCGCGCGCGCCGCCCTGGCCTCGGTGCGCCGGTTCCGGGTGTTCCTAATGGTGGGCGGCGTGGTGATGGTGCTGGCGGCGCAGCTGGTGCCGGTCTTGCCACCGGCGGGCATGCTGTTGTTCATCGGACCGCTGATCACGCTTTATGCGCTCTCGACGCTGTTTGGCAGGGGATTGCGGGTCTCGCCTGATCAGGGGCCAAAGGGCGAGGCGGCGATGGGCGCACTCGCCGGGGTGTTTGGCGGCATTTCCGGCATGTGGGGGCCGCCGACGGTTGCGATGCTGACAGCGCGGGGCACGGAAAAGACCGAACAGATGCGCGTGCAGGGGGTGATCTATGGCCTTGGCGCCCTGGCGCTTGTGGGGGCACATATCGGCTCGGGTGTGCTTCGGGCCGAGACACTGCCGCTGTCGCTTGGGATGATGCCGCCGGCGCTTTTGGGGATCTGGATCGGCTTTCGGCTTCAGGATCGGTTCGATCAGGTGGCGTTTCGCCGGATGACGCTTTGGGTGCTCTTGATCGCCGGACTCAACCTGATCCGGCGCGGCATCATGATCCTCTAGCGGCGCGAGAACGCAAAACGCCCCAGCCGTCGGGCCGGGGCGCTTGTTGGGTGCGTAGGGTGGGTGAAACCCACGCCCGTGACGCGGGTTAGCCGATTGCGGCGGCTTTGACGTCGTCGTCGATGTAGGGCAGGTACTGCGCGAAATTGTCGGCGAACATCTCGACAAGCTTGGCCGCCTGCGCATCGTAGGCCTCGGGGTCGCACCAGGTGCGGCGCGGATCAAGCAGGACCTCGGCGACGCCTGGCACGGCCACGGGCACGTCAAAGCCAAAGTTCTCATCCTTGCGGAATTCAACCTCGTTCAGCGAGCCATCGAGGGCGGCGGTCAAAAGCGCGCGGGTTGCCTTGATCGGCATCCGCGATCCGGTGCCATAGGCGCCGCCGGTCCAGCCGGTGTTGACCAGCCAGCAGGTCGCGCCATGCTTGGCGATCTTGGCTTTCAGCAGGTTGCCATAGGCCTCGGGGCGGCGCGGCATGAAGGGCGCACCAAAGCAGGTCGAAAAGGTCGGCTCCGGCTCGGTCACGCCGCGCTCGGTTCCGGCCACCTTCGAGGTAAAGCCCGACAGGAAGTGATACATCGCCTGCGCCGGTGTCAGCCGCGAGATCGGCGGCAGCACGCCAAAGGCGTCACAGGTCAGCATGATGATGTTCTTGGGATGGCCGCCAAGCGCGGTCTCGGAGGCGTTCGAGATATAGTGCAGCGGATAGGCGCAGCGCATGTTCGCCGTCAGGGAATCGTCTTCGAAATCGAGATCAAGCGTTTGCGGATCAAACACCATGTTCTCGATGACGGTGCCGAACTTGGTGGTCGTCGCGTAGATTTCCGGCTCTGCATCGGGGTTGAGGTTGATGGTCTTGGCATAGCACCCGCCCTCGAAGTTGAAGGTGCCGCGATCGGACCAGCCATGCTCGTCATCGCCGATAAGCGTGCGCGCCGGATCGGCCGAAAGCGTGGTCTTGCCGGTGCCCGAGAGGCCAAAGAATACGGCCGTGTCGACCGGGTTGCCCTCGGCGTGGTTGGCCGAGCAATGCATCGGCATGATGCCTTTTTCCGGCAGCAGGTAGTTGAGCAGCGAGAAGATCGATTTCTTGTTCTCACCGGCATATTCAGTATTGCCGACCAGGATCAGCTTGCGATCGAAGTTCATCGCGATCACGGTGTCCGACCGACAGCCATGCTTGGCCGGTTCTGCCTTGAAGCCGGGGCAGTTGATCAGGGTGAAATCAGCGGTGAAATGATCCAGCATGTCGCGCTCGGGGCGGCGCAGCATGGTGCGGTTGAACAGGCTGTGCCAGGCCAGCTCGCTGATCATGCGCACGTTGATCGCATGGGCCGGATCGGCGCCACCAACCAGATCCTGAACGTAGTAATCGCCACCCTTCATATAGGCCAGCATGTCGGTATAGAGGGCGTCAAAGCCCTCGGGCGACATTTCGGCGTTGTTTTCCCACCAGATGGTGTCGGCAACGCTATCGGTTTTGACGATGTGTTTGTCTTTCGGCGAGCGGCCGGTGAATTTTCCGGTTGTGACCAAAAATGCGCCACCCTTGCCCAAAGTGCCCTCACCCTTTTTCAGGGCGGCCTCGATCAGCGCGGGTTCAATCAGGTTGTAGTAGACATTTCCCAAGCCTGTGATCCCTTGATCTTCAAGCTGGAATTGCGGGTTTACCCGTCCGAATGTCATGTTGCCAAGCTCCTGTTTAGCCATGTCCGCGCGATGCGGGCTCTTTTGGGGCGCCGGCTGGCGGCGCCGGTCGGGCACTGTGCCCGGCTAAGCGCCTCTTAACATGACGCTTCTGTAAAATAACAGGACGCTTTGGCGCAGTTAGCGCAACCAAGCGCAAGTTAGCGCAACCAAGCGGCTGTTAGCGAAAACGGTAATCGCGGTGAGCGGGAAAAGTGAGTCAATTTAGCCATTCCTAAGATTTATTTGCGTCAATGGGGCGTCGCTTAGGGGCTGATTCGCAGATTTGGATTGATTGGATGCGCCAAACCAGAGCATAGTAGCCGAAAAAAGCAGGTAATCTGAGCAGTATAAGGAACAAATCTATGTCGAAAATCGCCCTTGTGGACGATGACAGGAATATTCTGACATCCGTATCAATGACGCTCGAGGCCGAAGGCTTTGAGGTTGAAACCTATAACGATGGCCAGCAGGCGTTTGATGCCTTCAGCAAGAAATTGCCGGATATGGCGGTGCTGGACATCAAGATGCCGCGCATGGATGGCATGGACCTGTTGCAGCGTCTGCGCCAGAAATCGCAGATGCCGGTGATCTTTCTCACCTCGAAAGACGATGAAATCGACGAGGTGCTCGGACTGCGCATGGGGGCGGACGATTATGTCAAAAAGCCGTTCTCGCAGCGTCTTTTGGTCGAGCGCATTCGCGCGCTGTTGCGTCGTCAGGATGCCAACAATGGCGACGTGGTTGCCGATACCGAAGAAACCAAGGTGATCGAGCGTGGCGAGCTGCGGATGGATCCGCTGCGCCACTCGGTCAGCTGGAAAGGCCAGGACGTGTCGCTGACCGTGACCGAATTCTTGCTGTTGCAGGCGCTCGCGCAGCGCCCCGGTTTTGTCAAAAGCCGCGATCAGCTGATGGATGTGGCCTATGACGATCAGGTCTACGTGGATGACCGCACCATCGACAGCCACATCAAGCGTCTGCGCAAGAAATTGCGGATGGCCGATCCTGAATTCTCTGCGATCGAAACGCTTTATGGTATCGGGTACAGGTACAACGAAGAATAATGGCTCTCGCCGAAGGGATAGAGATGCGCAATATGGCGCGGCGTCAGGATAACGACGTTGTCCTTGGGGATGATTTCGTTGCACCCGATCGGGTGGACGAAACCGAACTCACTGCGCGCCGTGCGCAGCGGGGGTGGTTCTCGTTTCGTGAATCTTCGCTGACGCGCAAGATTATCACATTCAACCTGATCGCCCTCAATGTGCTGGTGGTCGGGATTCTCTATCTCAATTCTTCGCATGACAATCTGGCGCTGCAACGCGCCGATAGCCTGATCGGGCAGACCGCCCTTATCGCCGATGTGGTCGAGGCGCGCCTGCCTGCCGGTGCGCCTGTGAGCCTGATGAGCGGTGACGGTCTTGATATCGAAGACACGCTGTCGCGGCTCAGCATTCATGCGGGTACCGAGGTGTACATTTTTGACCGCACGGGCGTTTTGGCGGGTCACAAGGTTGGTACATCGGCGCGGCTCGGGGCGGCGCGCGATCTGCCCGCGACGCCGATGACCGACTTTCTGAGCCGGGTCTGGGATCGTCTTTCGGCGCCGTTTTCCGGCGCAGAGCGCGACGGTCGTCAGCGCTCGGTTGAAGATTTGGCGCGCGACATGGTCGATCTGGCGGTGAATGGCGGCGTGCAGGTGCAAACTGGTGAGACGGTGCTTGGCACGGTCTTGTCGGTTGCGGCCCCCGTGATGCAGTTGGGGGAGCCGGTTGCGGTTGTGGCGCTTGCCAATGCCACCGGAGAGATTGACAAACTGGCGCGCGCCGAGCGCGAGCGCGTGCTGCAGATGTTCCTGATCGCGACGCTGGTGTCGGTCGGGCTTAGCCTTATCCTTGCCTCTACCATTTCCAATCCGCTTGCCGACCTGGCGATGGCGGCGGAAATCGGGCGCGAACGTAACCGCGGCAATGGCCCCAAAGGGCGCATTCGCATCCCCGATCTGACCGCCCGCCCGGATGAAATCGGGCGGCTGTCCGGGGCTTTGCGCGGCATGGTGTCTGCGCTCTATCACCGGATTGACGGGAACGAGCAATTCGCAGCCGATGTGGCGCATGAGATCAAGAACCCGCTGGCCAGCCTGCGCTCGGCCGTGGGCACGATGCGGATCGCCAAGCGTGACGATCAGCGCGAGCGCCTTTTGGAGGTGATCGAACATGACGTGCGCCGCCTTGACCGCCTTGTCAGCGACATTTCCAACGCCTCGCGGCTTGATAGCGAACTGGTGAAAGAAGAGCAGGAATCCTTCGATCTGCTGCATATGCTGCGAAATCTTGGCCAGTATCTTGGCGAAGAGGCCGACAAGAAGGGCATCGAGTTCATAGCGGATTTCCCAAATCAGCCAATCGTCATCACCGGGCTTGAGGCGCGTCTGGCACAGGTCTTTGTCAACCTGATCACCAACGCGATCAGCTTTTGTGAAGAGGGCGATGCGATCCGGCTTTGGGCGCGGCGCCGGGCCAACCGGGTGCTTGTGGTGGTTGAAGACACCGGCCCCGGCATCCCCGATCAGGCGCTTGAGAAGGTGTTTCAGAGGTTCTATTCGGAACGCCCCGAGGGTGATTTCGGCAATAATTCCGGCCTCGGCCTTGCGATTTCCAAGCAGATCGTCGAGGCGCATGATGGTGTGATCTGGGCCGAGAATATCCGCCCGACCCATGCCGATGCCACATCCGAGCCGCTTGGCGCACGTTTCGTCGTGGGTTTGCCGGTCTGATCCGGTGAGCGACACGACAGACCCCTCCGAGATCATCGTGCATGCCACCTGCGTGGTCCATTCAGGCCGCGCGGTCCTTATCCGGGGGGCGGCGGGACGGGGTAAATCCGGGCTTGCGCTGCAGCTTCTGGCGCTTGGCGCAGATCTTGTCGCGGATGACCAAACCCGCCTTTGGCGCGAGGGCGCGCAGGTTCTGGCCGCCTCACCAGAAACCATAGTCGGCCAGATCGAGGCGCGTGGCATGGGTATCTTGCATCTGCCGTCGGTCACGGCGCAGCCGCTGGCGGTGATCGTTGACATGGACCACGATGAGGCCGAGCGACTGCCGCCCCTGCGGCAGGAGGTGATTTTGGGTCTGGATATTCCCATTGTGCGAAAATCCGCTTTTCCTCACTTTCCCGCAGCACTACTTCTCTATCTGAAACACGGTAACTTGGCCTGAAGGAGACGCGAATGCCCGGCGGCGCAATTGAGCCCGATCTTGCGACTCCCGATATGTCGGCCAACCGGCTTGTGCTGGTCACCGGCCCGTCGGGCGCGGGGCGCACGACGGCGATCCGTGTGCTGGAAGATATGGGATATGAGGCGATTGATAACCTGCCGCTGTCGCTTTTGCCACGCTTGCTTGACGGGCGCGCGCCCGAAAAGCCGATGGCGCTTGGAGTCGATGTGCGCAATCGCGATTTCTCGACGGCGGCCCTGATCGAGGTGATTGACCGAAGCGACTGGCGCGCGGGCGTGCCCTTGCGGGTGCTCTACCTTGATTGCAGCGCGGATGTTCTGTTCCGGAGGTTTTCAGAGACCCGGCGCCGCCATCCGCTTGCGCCAGCCGAGAGCCCCGGAATGGGAATCGCGCGCGAGTTCGACCTGTTGGGGCCGGTGCGGGCGCGGGCGGATATTCTGATCGATACATCCGAGATGTCACCGCATGATCTGCGCGCCGACCTTGAACGCTGGTTTGCCCCGAAGGGCGCGGCGCGGCTTGCGGTTTCGGTGCATTCGTTTTCCTATAAACGCGGCCTGCCGCGCGGTCTTGACATGGTGCTTGACTGCCGGTTTTTGCAAAACCCGTATTGGGAGCCGACCTTGCGCGGGCTTGACGGCCGCTCGAACAAGGTGGCCGAATATGTGCGCAAGGACGAGCGGTTTGAAGCGTTTTGCGCCCGGACAGGGGATCTGGTGCACCTCTTGCTTCCGGCCTATGAGGCCGAGGGCAAGGCCTATCTGTCGATCGGGTTTGGCTGTACCGGCGGACAGCATCGAAGCGTGTGCATGGCAGAAACTTTTGCGCAAAGCCTTGCAGAGGACGGCTGGCAAGTGTCAATAAGGCATCGCGAGCTTGAACGTCGCGGTCTTCCCGGCGAGTCCGGCGGGCAATCGAAGGAGTAGGGCTGTCTTGATCGGCATCGTGATCGTGGCACATGGCGGGCTTGCCCGTGAATATCTCAAGGCGGTCGAACACGTGGTGGGCGCCCAAACCGGTATTGTGGCCATCATGATCGAGGGGGATCATGACCGCGCGCTGAAACAGGATGAAATCTGTGCGGCGGCGGATGCGGTCGATAGCGGTGACGGGGTGGTCATCGTGACCGACATCTTTGGCGGCTCGCCGTCGAATTTGTCGCTTCGGGCGTGCCAGCCGGACAATCGCCGTATTCTTTACGGGGCCAATCTTCCAATGTTGATCAAGCTGGCCAAAAGCCGTCAGATGAGTGTACCCGACGCGGTGCGCGCGGCGCTTGAAGCGGGGCGCAAGTATATAGATAGCCACAATGTGTCGGCTGACTGAGAAAGTAATATTATGACAGACAAGGTAACCCGGCAGCTTAAGATCGTGAACGAGAAGGGGCTTCATGCCCGCGCGGCGGCCAAGCTGGTTGAGGTGGTTGAAGGGTTTGATGCGGTTGCAGAGGTCTCGAACAACGGTCAATCCGCCTCTGGCGATAGCATCATGGGGCTTTTGATGTTGGCAGCAGCCAAAGGAAGCACTATTGACGTCGAAATCGCGGGCCCGGATGCCGAGCCGCTTGCGGATGCGGTGGCGGCACTGGTGGCAGACCGCTTTGGCGAGGATATGTGACGGCGCGGACACCCATGCCGGTGACAGAAGCGAAACAGGGACGGAGCATTTGAGCATCAAGGCGCAGAACGAGCCCGGCGATCAGTCCGGCGAAACGGTCCTATTCACCAAATATGACCGTCGTAGTCTGACCTATGCCAATAGTTTTGACAGCAAGGTGACCTCTGCCATCATCCGCACGATGGAGTGGGTGACGGGCAAGCTGGCGATTGTCGGCATGATCCGCAAATTCGAAAAGCGCGGTGCGCCCACCGGCCAGGCATTCTGGCGCGCGGCGCTGGATACCATGGGCATCCCGCTTTTGACCCCCGATGAAGAGATTGCGCATATCCCGCTTGAGGGGCCGGTCGTGGTGGTGGCAAACCATCCGCATGGTCTTGTCGACGGGATGATCCTGGCCGATCTGATCGGGCGGCGGCGCAGCGATTACAAGATCCTGACGCGCGCGCTCTTGACCGGGATTGACGAGGTTGCGGCCTCTTACATGATCTCGGTGCCCTTCCCGCATGAACCCGACGCACAGCGCAAATCGGTCGAGATGCGTGCCAATTCCATGGCCCACCTGAAAGAGGGCGGGCTGATCAGCGTCTTTCCTTCGGGCGTCGTGGCCTCTAGCGACACGATGTTCGGCCCTGCCGTCGAGCGGGAATGGAACGTTTTCACCGCGCAGATGATCCGCCGGTCGGGGGCGACCGTGGTGCCGATCTTCTTTCCCGGCTCGAACTCGCGCTGGTATCAGATGGCGAACCAGATTTCGTCAACCCTGCGCCAGGGGCTGTTGCTGCATGAGGTGGTGCATAGCTGTAACCGGCCGCAAAAGCCGGTTGTCGGCGCCCCGATCAGCGATGAGCGCATGAAGATGCTTGAAAGCGATCCGCGCGGTTTCATGGAATGGCTGCGCGAGCATACCCTGTCGCTGGGCGACTAAACCCGCGCCCCGTTCGATTTAGGTAAAGCGGTTGTCGCGCGGAAAGCCACGCGGCGCCATGCGGCCAGACCCGGCGCGCTTGCCCATCCATTCGGTCAGATCGGTTTCGGTGCGGGTGCGCCCGGCCGGATCAAGCCAGCTTAGCCCATCGGCCAGCGTAAAGGTGGTGGCATCGCTAAGCCCGCCATCCTTGTATTTCTGCAAGCGCACGCCCTTGCCGCGGCCAAGTTCGGGCAATTCATCAAGCGCAAAGACCAGCACCTTGCGGTTTTCGCCAACACAGGCCACGTGATCACCTGTCACGGGATGACAGACCTGCGCGCGGATATCGCCGCGCACGTTGAGCACCTGTTTGCCGCTGCGGGTCTGGGCCAGGACATCGTCTTCGGGCACGATAAACCCATCGCCGGCGCTTGACGCGACAAGCATCTTGCGCCCCGGTTTATGGATGAACAGATCGACAATCGCCGCCTCGTTGGGCAGGTCGACGATCAGGCGAAGCGGTTCGCCCATGCCGCGCCCGCCGGGCAGGTTAGAGGCGCTCAGCGTGTAAAACCGCCCGTTCGAGCCGAACACCAAAAGCCGGTCGGTGGTTTCGGCGTGGAACATGAAACGCGGCGCGTCGCCATCCTTGAACTTGAGCTCGCGGTTGAGGTCGATATGGCCGGTCAGCGCGCGGATCCAGCCCATTTCGCTACAGACCACGGTGATCGGCTCGCGGTCGATCATCGCCTCAAGCGGCACCTCTTCGACTTCGCCGACCTCGGCAAAGCGGGTGCGGCGCGCGCCCCAGACGTGATCCTTGCCAAAGGTTTTCTTGGCCTCGCGAAGCTGGTCTGAAATCGCCGCCCATTGCAGGGCCGCGTCGTCAAGCAGGTCTTCAAGCCCGGCGCGCTCGGCCATCAGCGCGTCACGCTCGCGCTTGAGTTCCATCTCTTCGAGCCGACGCAGGCTGCGCAGGCGCATGTTGAGGATCGCTTCGGTCTGAATTTCAGTGAGCCCGTCTTCGCCGCCCATGGGAGGCGAGACATAATCGGCCTCGGACGTGGCGCGCACGAACGTCCGGCCCCAATCCTCGCGCTTGAGGGCGGCCTTGGGATCATCGTCATAGCGGATGATGTCGATCACCCGGTCGAGATTGAGAAAGGCGACGATCAGCCCTTCAAGCACCTCAAGCCGGTGGTCGATCTTTTCCATCCGGTGATGCGACCGCCGGATCAGAACCTCTTGGCGGAAATCGAGGAAGGCGCGCAGCACCTCCTTGAGGCTACAGACCTTGGGCGTGACCCCGTCGATCAGCACGTTCATGTTGAGCGAAAACCGCAGCTCTAGATCAGAGTTGCGATACATCATCCCCATCAGAACCTCGGGCTCGACATTCTTGGAGCGCGGTTCAAGCACAAGGCGGATATCATCGGCGCTTTCGTCGCGCACATCGGCGAGGATCGGCACCTTGCGGGTCTGGATCAGCTCGGCGATCTTTTCGATCAGCTTGGATTTCTGGACCTGATAGGGGATCTCGGTAACCACGATCTGCCATTGGCCGCGGCCAAGATCCTCGACCTCGTATTTACAGCGCAGCCGGAACGAGCCGCGCCCGGTGCGATAGGCCTGAGCGATGTTTTCCGGCGGCTCGACAATCACCCCGCCGGTGGGGAAATCGGGGCCGGGGATATAGTTGAGAAGCGTGTCGTCGCGCGCATCCGGCGTCTTGATCAGATGCAGGCAGGCATCGACCAGCTCGGCGATGTTATGGGGCGGGATGTTGGTGGCCATGCCCACCGCGATCCCGCTTGAGCCATTGGCCAGAAGGTTCGGGAAACTCGCCGGAAGCACGACCGGCTCGGCCAGGGTGCCGTCGTAATTGTCGCGAAAATCAACCGCGTTTTCGTTCAGCCCGTCCAGAAGCGCCTCGGCGACGGCGGTCATCCGGGCCTCGGTATAGCGGCTGGCGGCGGGGTTATCGCCGTCGATATTGCCGAAATTGCCCTGACCATCGACCAGCGGATAGCGCACCGCGAAATCCTGGGCGAGGCGGGCCATGGCATCATAGATCGCGGCGTCGCCATGCGGGTGATAGTTGCCCATCACGTCGCCGCTGATCTTGGCGGATTTGCGAAAGCCCCCGGTCGAGCTTAGCCGAAGCTCGCGCATCGCGAAAAGGATGCGCCGGTGCACCGGCTTGAGACCGTCGCGCGCGTCGGGAAGGGCGCGGTGCATGATCGTCGAGAGCGCATAGGTCAGATAGCGCTCGCCAATTGCGCGGCGCAGCGTCTCTGGCACGGCCTCGGGCAGCATCTTGGGGTCATCGACTAAATCACTCATAGATGCGGTGATAACCGCCGTGCAAATCCGCGTAAAGCACATAGAAACCACAGCGCGCGAAAGTTTTCGGATTTCCCCCTGAACGGCAGGCGCGAATCGTATATTATGATCCGTAGCTGCCAAGCATTTAGATAAATTTTGTGGGTTATGTGGGGGATGCGCGATGTGGCGCCTAATTGTTGTGAGTTTTGCTTTTCTCGGCTGGTCTTTTTACGTGCTGAGCGGCGGGAGTGATTACCGCCCGAGCGCCAATTCTATTCAGGCGCGCGCGGTTCTTGACAATCAGCGGCCCAAGCCGCGCCCGTTGCGCGTCAATGTGATCGAGCTGGCGCAAGATGGTGCCGTTGCGCCCGATACATCCGTGACGCGAACCATCACCTCATTGAGTGATCTTGGCCTGACGGTCGGCAAACGCGTCGCCGTCACGCTGGCCTCTGCCGAGGCCATGCCGACGGCGCAGGTCGCCGCCGTGATCAACGTGCCGACGGTCAAGGCCGCGCCTGCCGCAGTGCCGGAAACCCCCGAGCTTGACGCTGCTGCAGAGCAGGTCGAGACCGCGCAGGACAGCCTGGCGCAAAGCCGCGATATCCGCGAAGTGGCCGGAACCAAGGTGAACATGCGCACTGGCCCCGGCACCAATTATGGCCGGGTCGGACAGTTGACACGCGGCACCGAGGTGATCGTGTTGCGCGATTCCGGCGATGGCTGGATCAAGCTCAAGGTGCCGGAGACCGGGCGGATCGGCTGGATGGCGGATCGGCTTTTGACGGCGGCAAACTAGGCTTGCATCGACTGGCGGCGCAGGTCAGAACGGCGCCATGACTGAAAAAACCATTTTGATCACTGGCTGCTCGACGGGCATCGGATATGACGCGGCCCACGCGCTTCGGGCGCTTGGCTGGCGGGTGTTTGCCTCTTGCCGCAAAGAGGCCGATTGCGCACGCCTGCGCGATGAGGGATTCGACAGCCCGAGGATCGACTATGAGGACGAGGCGAGCATCGAGGCGGGCCTTGCAGAGGTGCTTGAGGCGACCGGCGGGCGGCTTGATGCGCTGTTCAACAACGGTGCCTATGCGATTGCCGGACCGGTTGAGGATATCCCGACTGCGGCGATGCGCGCGATCTTTCAGGCCAATTTCATCGGCTGGCATGATCTGACACGTCGGGTGATCCCGGTGATGCGCGCCCAAGGGGCGGGGCGGATTGTGCAATGCTCGTCGGTTCTGGGGCTTGTGGCGATGAAATGGCGCGGGGCCTATGTGGCGACCAAGTTTGCCCTTGAGGGGATGAGCGATGCGATGCGCATGGAGCTTCAGGGGACGGGCATTCATGTCTCGATCATTGATCCCGGCCCGATCGACACGCCGTTTCGCGCCAATGCGATCAAGCAATTCGAGAAATGGGTGGATTGGGAGAATTCCGCGAGGGTCGAGGAATATCGCGCCACCCTTCTGGACCAGCTTTACAAGGGCAGCAGCAAGGGGCCGCAATGGCCCGCCTCGGCGGTGACCAAGGTGCTTGTGCGTGCGCTTGAGGCCCGGCGCCCGAAGCCGCGCTATTATGTGACCACCCCGACGTATTTGATGGGCACGCTGCGTCGCATCCTGTCCGCGCGGACGCTTGATTGGGTCACAAGCAAGGGCTAGGGGCTTGTCCGGCTCTTGCGTGCCGGTCGCGCATTGGGGCTGCGTCATGTTTTCCCTTTCGCTTTTTGCCCCGGCCCGCCTACATGTGGCCCTTAGGGCCGACTCGGAAAGGACGATCTCATGCTGCAAGACCCGCTTTTTATCCTCGTGGCTGTTGCCTGTATTGCCGTCGCGGTGATCCTGATCCGCGGTATAAGCACCTTTGGCAAAGAGGGGGTCGAGAACGCCAAACGGTCGAATAAATTCATGCAATGGCGCCTTATCGCGCAGGCCGTTGCCATCGTACTTATCCTGATTTTCGTCTATTTCCGCAGGCAGGGGGGCTAACCTAATGGTCGTATTGAATAAAATTTACACGCGCACCGGCGATGCCGGGGAAACCGCGCTTGGCAATGGCTCGCGGGTGGCCAAGCATTCGGCGCGCGTCACCGCCTATGGCACTGTGGATGAGGTCAACGCGACCGTGGGCCTTGCCCGGCTTGCCGCCGAGGGCGAGACCGATGAGGCGCTTGCGCGCATTCAGAACGACCTTTTCGATCTCGGCGCCGATCTGTGCCGCCCGGATATGGAAAAGGACGCAGAATCAGAATACCCGCCGCTGCGCATGGCGGCGAGCCAGGTGGACCGGCTTGAGGCCGAAATCGACGCGATGAACAAGCATCTTGAACCGCTGCGCAGCTTCATTCTGCCGGGCGGATCGGCGCTTGCGGCGCATTTGCATCTCTGTCGCACCGTGTCGCGCCGGGCCGAGCGTCTGACGGTGGAATTGGCCACAATCGAACAGGTGAATGAGGCGGCGGTGAAATACCTCAACCGCCTGAGCGACTGGTTCTTTGTCGCCTCGCGCATGGCCAATGACGGCGGCAAAGACGATGTTTTGTGGATTCCGGGCGCGAACCGATAAACACGCCAAGGCAGCGCTCTGAAACACTCTCGCAAGATTCTTGCGCTCAAAACCGGAAACGCGACGTCGCGAGACGCTAACGTGACGATTTTGCCCTGTTTCACCTGCGCCAGACTCGGTATCAACGCGCAAGATAGCTTTACCGAAGAGTCGTCGGCTCTTCATCATTCTGAGGGAGACCATGCCAATGAAGGTGCTCGTACCTGTCAAACGCGTGATCGATTATAACGTTAAGGTCCGCGTCAAGGCGGACGGCAGCGGTGTCGATCTAGCCAATGTCAAAATGTCGATGAACCCGTTTGACGAGATCGCCGTTGAAGAGGCCATCCGCCTGAAAGAGGCCGGCAAGGCCGATGAGGTGATCGCCGTTTCGATCGGTGTCAAGCAGGCCCAGGAAACGCTGCGCACCGCCCTGGCGATGGGCGCGGATCGCGCCATTCTGGTGATTGCGGCGGATGACGTTCACACCGATATCGAGCCTTTGGCCGTGGCCAAGATCCTCAAGGCGGTGATCGACGAGGAACAGCCCGGCGTCGTGCTCTGCGGCAAGCAGGCGATCGATAACGACATGAACGCCACCGGCCAGATGCTCTCGGCGCTTCTGGGCTGGAGCCAGGCAACCTTTGCCTCCAAGCTTGATATCGACGGTGACAGCGCCGTTGTGACCCGCGAAGTTGACGGCGGTCTTCAGACCATCAAGGTCACCATGCCGACCATCGTGTCGGTCGATCTGCGCCTCAACGAGCCGCGCTATGCGAGCCTTCCCAACATCATGAAGGCCAAGAAAAAGCCGCTGGACGAGAAAACCGCCGCCGATTACGGCGTCGATGTCACGCCGCGCCTTGAAATCACCGGCACGTCAGAGCCCGAAAGCCGCGCGGCGGGGATCATCGTCGGCTCGGTGGACGAGCTTGTTGCCAAACTCAAAGAAGCGGGGGCTGTGTAATGTCTGTTCTACTTCTCGCAGAAGTCACCGATGGTGAACTGTCGATCGACGCCACCGCCAAGGCCGTGACGGCGGCCGCGAAATTGGGCGATGTCACCGTGTTGTGCTGCGGTGCATCCGCTGCGGCTGCTGGTGAAGGCGCGGCGAAAATCGCGGGCGTTTCCAAGGTTTTGGTTGCCGAGGATGCCTCGCTTGGGCACCGTTTGGCGGAACCCACCGCGGCGCTTATCGTCAGCCTTGCTGGCGATTACAGCCACATCGTTGCCCCGGCCACGACCGACGCCAAGAACGTGCTGCCGCGCGTGGCGGCGCTTTTGGATGTGATGGTGATTTCGGATGCCTCTGGCGTTGTCGATGCCGACACCTTCGAGCGGCCGATTTACGCCGGTAACGCCATCCAGACCGTGAAGTCGCGCGATGCCAAGAAGGTCATCTCGTTTCGCACATCGACCTTTGACGCCGCCGGCGAACAGGGCGCTGCCCCGATCGAGACCATTTCGGCGGCTGCCAATCCGGGCCTCTCGGAATGGGTCGAGGACAAGGTCGCGGCCTCCGATCGCCCCGAGCTTACCTCGGCGGGTGTCGTGGTTTCGGGCGGTCGTGGTGTCGGCTCCAAGGACGACTTCGCGCTGATCGAAAGCCTCGCGGACAAGCTTGGTGCCGCTGTCGGCGCAAGCCGCGCCGCGGTCGATTCGGGCTATGCGCCGAACGATTGGCAGGTTGGTCAGACCGGCAAGGTCGTCGCGCCGAACCTCTATGTCGCGGTCGGCATCTCCGGCGCGATCCAGCACCTGGCGGGCATGAAAGACAGCAAGATCATCGTTGCGATCAACAAGGACGAAGAGGCGCCGATCTTTCAGGTTGCCGATTTCGGGCTTGTCGCCGATCTCTTCACTGCCGTCCCGGAGCTTGTTGAAAAGCTCTGATCGAGGTCTCGCCGTTTGAATTGGAACGGCCCGCGCAAATGTCGTGCGCGGGCCTTTTTTCTGTCTGCGCCTAGGCGGTCAAAACCTCGGTCAGCACCGGCAAAAGCGCCTTGGAGACCTGGGCATGGGCCAGCAGACCCGGTAGCTCTGCGGCGACGGTTTCTTCCATCGCGGCAAAGCGCATGCCACGCGTGCCCTGTTCGCGGGCGGCGCGACTTATGACCACCTCAACCAGACGCGCGGCGTGCTTGGCAACCTTGTTGAGCATGGCACGGCTGACAAAGGCCGGATCATTGGCGATATCGGCGGGGCCATCGCCACGCCCGGGTTTGTGACCAGAGAACCAGAGCAACACAGCGGGTCGCTCAATGCGTTCCAACAACTGCTCCATGCGCTCGACCCAGGTGTCTTGCAGCGCTTCGCGCAGCACCGCAAAGCGTTCCGGCGCAATCTGGTTCAGCCGCGCCATCATGTGGCGGGTAAAGTGGAATTCGGTAAAATCCACCTCGGGATAAAGCCGCCGCATGCGATCCGTTGCCTGTAAAAACCGGTCATTGCGGCGCGGATGTACCCGGTAAAACGGATTGGTCAGGTTCATTGCGCAGGGGATTTGAAGCACCACGGCCTCTGCATCCCGCGCCAGGTCGATAAGCCCGTCATCCTTTAAAAACGCATCGACCCCGGCATTGGCCCAGCCGAAGTTGACACAGGCCATGCCCAATTGCCGTTCCAGCAGATCGGGATAGGGCCGATCAATGAATTTGCCGTAGGTTTCCGTGCCGCCAAGACAGGCCACGTATTCGGCGCTCAAGACCTGTTGCGGCCCACGAAACAGCAGTTTTGATGTCCCATAGCGCACAGGCATATAGTCAAGGGGCTGCCGCCCCATCCGTTCAAAGGCCATAACGCCCCCCATTTTTAACTCACCCGGGAACAGGATTCGCGCATTTCCGTTGAGAAATCCCTAAAGCTAAAATTAACCCCTGTTTTTAGCGGTTTCCGGCTCTTGCAGCCTGCCCCGGACGGGGCCTATGCTAGGGGCGAACAACGGCAGGGGCAGGCAGATGGATATTGCGAAAATCGGCGTGGTTGGCGCGGGGCAGATGGGCAATGGCATCGCCCATGTGATGGCGCTTGCGGGCTATGATGTGCTGCTCAACGACATCAGCGGCGAGGCTTTGCAAAGCGCCGTCGCACTGGTTCGCAAGAACCTCGAGCGCCAGGTCAGCCGCGAAAAGATCAGCCAGGACGACATGGAAGCGGCCATGGCCCGGATCACCACCACCCAGACGCTGACCGATCTTGGGGCAACCGATCTTGTGATCGAGGCCGCGACCGAACGCGAGCCGGTCAAGCAGGCGATTTTCGATGAGTTGCTGCCCCACCTTCAACCCCATACCATCCTGACCTCGAACACCTCGTCGATCTCGATCACCCGGCTGGCAAGCCGCACCGACCGCCCCGAGAAATTCATGGGCTTCCACTTCATGAACCCGGTCCCGGTGATGCAACTGGTCGAGCTTATTCGCGGCATTGCCACCGATCGCGAAACCTACGATTCCTGCCTTGCGGTGGTTGAAAAGCTTGGCAAAACCGCCGCCTCGGCCGAGGATTTCCCGGCCTTTATCGTCAACCGCATCCTGATGCCGATGATCAACGAGGCGGTCTATACGCTCTATGAAGGCGTCGGAAACGTCAAATCCATCGACGAGTCGCTCAAGCTTGGCGCCAACCATCCGATGGGCCCGCTGGAGCTGGCCGATTTCATCGGTCTGGACACCTGCCTTGCGATCATGAACGTGCTGCACGACGGGCTCGCCGATACCAAATACCGGCCCTGTCCCTTGCTCACCAAATATGTCGAGGCCGGCTGGCTTGGGCGCAAGACCGGGCGCGGCTTTTATGACTATCGCGGCGAAACCCCGGTGCCGACACGCTAGCGCCCCCGCTGGCTTTCATCGTTCCATAAATACTCCCCGCGCGGAGCGCGTCAAACCGGCTCGGCCTCAAGCCAGACACCGCCTTCGGGACGCAGCGTCAGGATCATCACCGGCTCCGGGTCGCGCCCGGCCACCGGCGTGAACCGAAAGCGCGACAACAGCGTCGCCAGAATGATCACCGCCTCCTGCAGGGCAAAACTTGCCCCGATGCAAATCCGTGGCCCGTCGCCGAACGGCAGGTAGGCATAGCGCGGCACCGCCTTGCGATCGGCAAAACGGTCCGGGCGAAAGCTGTCCGGGTCCTCCCAGAGCAGGTGATTGCGGTGCAGCGCATAGATCGGGATGATCACCGTATCACCGGGGCGCACCTCGCGCCCACAAAGGGTATCGGCGACCTGCGCGGTGCGTGAAATCATCCCGGCCGGCGGATAAAGCCGCAGGGCCTCGTCGATGATCTGGCGGATATAAGGCAGCTTGCTCACATCCTCGCCGGTGGCGGCGCGACCCTGCAAAACGCTTTGCGCTTCGGCGCGGGCGCGGTCCTGAACGCCTTGATCATAGGCGCAAAGATAAAGCGACCAGGCCAGCGTCAAAGCGGTGGTTTCATGGCCCGCGACGATAAAGGTCAACAGGTTGTCGCGCAGCTCGGCCGTGTCCATCTTGCGGTTGGTCTCGGGGTCTTCGCCGGCGATCAACAAGTCGAGCAGGTCGGGCACGCCCTCTGGCCCACGGGCGCGGCGCGCCTCGACGGCCTCATCGGCGACACGCTTCATCGCCGACACACTGCCCCCCGACATGATCCGCCCCGGGCGCGGCACCCAATCGGGCAGGCCGAGAATATCGAACAGCGATATTTTGCCGGCATCCGAGATATAGGCGTCGATCCCGCGATGCACGACATCAGCGTCAAAGGTGCCATCGTCGGAAAAGGTGACATCGGCAATGATGTCGAATGTGGTGCGCACCATGTCGGCGGCCATGTCCACCGCGCGCGGCCCGGCCTCGGTGATGCGCGCACAGGATCGCTCGGCGGCCGCCGTCATGGTCGGGGCGAGCGCCATCACGTTGCGATGCGAAAACACCGGCGCCGCCGTGCGCCTCTGCCAGCGCCAATGCGCGCCCTCGGCGATGAAAAGCGATTCGCCGATGGCCGGGCGCAGCAGGTTCTTGGTGACCAGCGACTTTGGGTAATTTTCAAGGTTTTCCAACAGCATGCTGCGGATCGCATCCGGGTCCATCACCATGTGCCAGCGTTTGCCGGTGCGCCCCGATACCATCGGCTGACGGGTGGCGATGGCGGGAATGATCGACAAGACATTAGCGCGCGCCGCCTTGAGGCTGGCGAAAATGTTCATCGGTTCGGTCACCAGCGGCACCTTAACAGGCGGTGCGTGAGCGTGGCCGTTGGTCGCGGGCGAGGGGGCTGCGGGTTGCATCGGGCACCTTTCTGCTTGTCCCCATGATATAGGGGCAGGGGGGCGTTGGGGCAAATGATTGCGAAGGGCGGGCGGCTGCTGTATCCACCGGCAACACCATTTTCAGGGGATTGCCCGATGACTCGTCTTTTTGCCCTTCTGGGGCTTGTTCTGATCACCGCCTGCACCAATGCCAATGACCTGGATGAGGCGCCGGCCTATCTGGGGAATTTCCATCTTGGCCATAACGTGGTGGTCGCGCCGAACCTGACCAAGGGGCCCGCGTCGCGTGAGGCCAGCAAAGAGGAATGGATCGAGGCAATGACCACCGCGATGTCGGATCGCTTCGGGCGCTATGACGGCGGCAAGCTTTACCATATCGGGGTCAGTGTCGAGGGCTATGTCCTGGCGATTCCGGGGGTGCCGATCGTGGCCTCGCCGAAATCCGCGCTGATCCTGAATGTCACGGCCTGGGATGACGCGGCGGGCAAAAAGCTCAACACCAAGCCCCATACGGTGACCGTTGTCGAAAGCATTTCCGGCAATACCTTTCTTGGCTCGGGCCTGACCCAGAGCAAGGAAAGGCAGATGCTCAACCTGAGCCGGAATGCCGCCAAGCAGATTCAGAACTGGCTTCAGAATCAGAACAACGACAAAGGCTGGTTTGAGGATGACGGCAAGCCGGCCAAGGGCAAGAGCCGCCCCGCGCCGGTTGCCCCTGCCGAGGCCGACGCGGCCGCGGCGCAAGAGGTGCCTGGAGCCGAGACAAGTGACGGCAAATCACTGGCTGCCGCCGAGTAGCATTCAGGCGATGACCGGCCGGGCCTTCGGTGGCGAAGTCGGGCTTGATTTTCCCCGCGCAACCCAATAAACGGCGCGCGGAGTAGATAACCGGGCCGATGGGCCCCCCAACTGACAAGGCGCCCTGAAATATGGCTAAGGCAAAGTTTGACCGCTCAAAACCGCACGTAAACATCGGCACCATTGGTCACGTTGACCACGGCAAGACGACGTTGACGGCTGCGATCACGAAATACTTCGGCGATTTCAAAGCCTATG